>NZ_JBVJRT010000006.1:0-632247 GCF_055607425.1 Lentzea sp. NPDC037011
CTGGCTGTGTTATCGGCACGCTGTTGAGTTCTCAAAGAACACGCGCTCACCGGGTCCATCTCCGTTTCCGGAGAGTTTCTCTCGGGGCTTGTGTTGCTGAAGCTTATTTGGTCTTGCCCGCCGGTGTCAAATCCGCCTCTCAGAGGCCCTTCTTATCCGGCTTTTGCCAGGCCCGTTCCGGTTTTGATTTCCGGCCCGCTTCGCTCTGACATGGAGAACATTACACGGGGGTGTTTCGATCTCCAAATCGGGGGGTCACCCGCCATCGGCAGCGCCCTGACCTGCGGGTTCTCCGGCGACGACCCGGGACGGAGCGCGCAGCGGCGCGAAACGACTTGAAGTGACCTGCGTCGCCATCAGGTGCTCCGGGCGCATAACGTCAATCATGGACGCATGTACGACGTGCTCGTGATCGGTGGCGGACCGGCCGGACGTGCCCTTGCGCGCGCGTGTGCACGGGAGGGCCTGCACACGGCCATCGTCGACAGGCACCCGCATCGCGTGTGGACGGCGACTTATGGCGCGTGGGCGGATGAGCTCCCACCAGACACACCGGTTACGGCGACGAGTACGACGGTGCGTGCCTTCGCGCGTGAGGAGCACAAGATCGACCGCACCTATGTGGTGCTCGACAACGTGCGTCTGCACGAGCTGCCTGGCGACGTCACGGTGCTCGATCGGCCGGCACCGGCCAGGCACACGTTCAACGCAACGGGTGCGCGTAAGGGTCGTGCGGAGCAGACAGCGGTCGGTGTGGTCATCGAGTCGGACGACACCGACACGACGTTGATGGACTGGCGGGGCGGCGACACGTTCCTCTACACGGTGCCGCTCGGCGACAACCAGGTGCTCGTGGAGGAGACCTGCCTCGCGCGCCGGCCGGGCATGCCGTTGAACGAGTTGCGCCGACGGCTTGATGCTCGCCAGTTGCCGGGTGTGAGAGAGGAGCGCGTCCGTTTCCCGTTGGACGCTCCACGGCACAAGGGCGCGTTCGGTGCGGCGGCGGGGTTCATCCATCCTGCGACGGGCTACAGCGTGGCCACCTCTCTCGCGCTCGCTCCAAGGGTGGCGGCGGCCGTCAAGGCCGGTGAAGACCCGCATCAGGTGATCTGGTCGAAGAAGGCCCGTGCGGTTCACGCCCTGCGGCGGTTCGGGCTGGAGACCCTGCTGCGCATGGACGCCGACGAGACGCGGGACTTCTTCGAGCTGTTCTTCCGGCTCCCGGCCGAGTCGCAGCGGGCGTACCTGTCCGGTCGCGAGGACCTGGCGGGGGTCTCGGCCGCGATGGTGCGGCTGTTCGGCACGGCTCCGGCGCGGTTCAAGCTCAAGCTGGTGCTCCCCGTGTGAGGGGCGGGTCACGGTGCGCAGCGGTACCGTGGCGAGTCGCCGCCAACTCCGTGAACTCCTGGTGAACCCCCTTGGTGGGGGTCGTTCGCACCGGCACGATCGGGTGCGTGCCCGCATTGCTGGATGACGTCAGGTTCGCCTTCCAGCCGCTGTTCAACCTCAACACCGGCGGCGTCGTCGCGGTGGAGGCGCTCGCGCGGCCCCACGACGGCACCGTGCAGGACCTGCTGCAGGCGGCTCATCAGGCGCGGCTCCTGACGAACGCCGACGTCGGACTCGCGTGCCGCGCCCTCCGCGCCGCGGCCGACTTCGAGCTGCTGCTCCCGTTGCACGTGAACCTGCTGGCGCTCACGGTGGCGGACCGGCCGGAGACGCTCTCGCCGCTGTACGGCGCGTTGCGGGAGACCGGGCGGAGCCCGGACGGTGTCGTCATCGAGGTGGGCGAGCCGTACTCGCGGGCGAACCGCGTGCGGCTGGCGCGCGGGTTGCAGACGTTGCGGGACCACGGTTTCCGCATCGCGCTGGACTGCGTGGGCGAGGGTGACGTCCCGCTGGGGCTGTTGACGAGCTCGGCGCCGGACTACATCAAGCTCGACCGTGAGATCGTGCGCACCCTTCCGGACGATGCGGCGCGTTGTTCGCTCGTGCGGTCGTTGGTGCACCTCGGTGAGTACACCGGTGGTCAGGTCGTGGCGGAGGGTATCGAGACCGAGGAACAGCTCGCGGTCGTGCGCAAGCTCGGTGTGGCGCACGCACAAGGGCATCTCCTTGCTCCCCCTCAGCGCCGACCGGTGGTCAACGCGCGCATTGCGCCCGAGGCCGTGACGCAGACCGGGGAGATCCGGCGCAGCAGTGGTCCGCGGGTGACCGACTTCCTGCACCCGGCCACGACGTTGCCGGAGAGCGCGACCTCGGAGGAGGTGCGCGAGGTGCTGGCAACGCAGCCGACGGTCACCGGTGTGGTGCTGGTCGACGTCGAGGGCCGGCCGCGGTGGTCGGTGGACCGCAACCGGTTCCTGCTGGCGGTGACCGGTCCGTACGGGCACGCGCTGCACGCGAAGCGGGAGGCGGCTCGGCTGGCGGACAGGCCGCACGTCATCGGTACTGATGCGTCGGCGCTCGACCTGCTGGACGTGGTGGCGCATGCCAACCGTGAGCGCACGAACGACGACCTGATCGTGGTCGACCACAACGAGAGGTGCATGGGCGTGGTGCGGGTCGCGGACGTGGTCCGCGGTGTCGCCGAGCTCAAGGTGGAGCAGGCGGCCGCGCTGAGCCCGCTGACCCGGCTGCCGGGCAGCGACGCGATCGCGCGGGAGGTCGACCGGCGGATCGGGGGCGGGGAGATCTTCGCGGTGTCGTGGCTGGACGTCGACGGTTTCAAGCTGGTCAACGACACGGTCGGGTTCGCGGCGGGGGACGACCTGATCCGCGAGATCGGGCACGACCTGGCAGACCTCGCGACGACGTTCCCCGGTGTGCAGGTGGGGCACGTGGGCGGCGACGACTTCCTCATCATGGCCGGTCTCGACGAAACGGTGCCGTTGTCCGCCCGTTTGCTGGACAAGGCGTACACGGCAGAAGGACGACACGTCACCGTCTCTCTTGCGACCCTTATCTGTGCCGCGGGGTCAGTGGGGTCGTATCGCGAGGTGTCGCGGTTGCTGGCACCGGTCAAGGAGCACGCGAAGTCGCTCGCCGGGTCGAGCTGGGTCATGGGCCGGCCGGGTACCGAACGGCGCGATGTGCTGCGTGGTGTCGGGCAACGCGCGGTGAGTTGACAAGTACAACCGAACGCCTCCTGTGCGACGACCTGATCACTCATAGCATCGAGGTCGCTACTCAGCGCATCGGAGGTTCGTCGTGCAGGTCGGCAGCGGAACGCAATCTGTACCAGCGCAGCGCACGGCCGTGGACGGTCTCCTCACTGTTGGGGTGGAAGAGGAGTTCGTGCTCGTCGAGGCGTCGACGGGGCATCTGGCCAACCGCGCCGCCGAGGTGCTGGCCGGTGCCGACCGCTACGAGGTGGACCTCCAGCCGGAGATCGCGCAGTACCAGGTCGAGTCGGCCACGGGCATCTGCACGGACATGGCCGTGCTGCGCGAGGAGCTGGCCGTGGCGCGCCGTGCGTTGATGGAGCGGGCCGCGCGCCACGACGCCCGGCTGGCCGCGACCGGGACGCCGGTGCTGGGGCTGACGATGCCGACGCCGTTGACGAACGCCCCGCGCTACCACCGGATGGCGCAGGAGATGGGCGCGCTGACCAACGACCTCGCGATCTGCGGCCTGCACGTGCACGTCGGGCTGCCCGACGACGAGTCGAAGGTGTTCGTGAGCAACCACCTGCGGCCGTGGCTGCCGACGTTGCTGGCGCTGGGCGCGAACTCGCCGTACTGGCTGGACGACGACACCGGTTACGCGAGCTGGCGGTACGTGGTGTGGAACCGGTGGCCCACCTCGGGTGCGCCGCCGCACTTCGAGTCGGCGGCGCAGTACTTCGCGGCACGGGAGGACATCGTCGCGAGCGGGGCGGCGCTGGACGCGGGGATGCTCTACTGGGACGTGCGGCTGTCGGCCCGGCACCCGACGCTGGAGCTGCGGGTGAGCGACGTGGCGCCGACGGTCGAGGAGGCCGTGCTGATGGCGGCCCTGGTGCGCGGGATCGCCGCGACCGCGCTGACGTCGGGTGCGGCGCCGGCGCCGGTTCCGCCGCACCTGTTGAGGGTGGCGTTGTGGCGTGCGGCCAGGGACGGGCTGGAGGGGTTCGGGATCGACCCCGTGACGGGGGCGCTGACGCCGGCGGCCACGCTCGTGGCGTCGCTGGTGCGCTGGGTGCGCCCGGCGCTGGAGCTCACGGGCGACTACGAGCTGGTGAGCGACGGCATCGACCGGGTGCTGCTCGACGGGACGGGTGCGGTGCGGCAGCGGCGGGCGTTCGCGCGGAGGGGGCGGCTCGACGACGTGGTGGGGTTCCTCGTGGACCAGACCGCGCCGGCCTGACCCTCAGACCGATGGCGGGATCTTGGCCAGCAACGGGATCACGGCCAGCACGACGGTCGACGCGGCTGCCGCGGACTCGCCGTGGTCCGGCCTGTCGCGGACCGCGAGCAGGAACGCCGAGCACGCGACGACCCCGGCGACCGCCCAGGACCAGCCGAAGCGGAACCACAGGCCGGCGCCGGTCATCAGCAGGCCACCCGCGGTCAGCTGGAGGGCGGCGCCGACCGCGGACCGGGTGCGCACGGTCGTGTCACGCGGCTGGTCGTCGGCCGGCCACCGCAGCGCACGGCCGGTCGCGAGCGCGGTGGCGCCGGAGAACACGAGCCACACGGCGGGGTCGGCCTGTCCCCCGGCGGCGGAGTAGGCGGTGACGGCGGGCAGCAGGACCGTGGCCGTCGCCAGCGCCACCGGACCGGCGAACCCGTGGCGTGGCAACCGGGTCCGGGCCAGGTGGAGCAGCAGGGCCAGTGCGACGCCGGCGGCGACCCGCCACGACACGGCGGTCGCCAGTGCCAGTGCGACGACCATCTCGGCGACCACCAGGGCACGGACCTGACCGGTCCCCACCTCGCGCACCGCGACCGGTTGCGTGCGGGAGGAGTCGAGCAGGGTGCCGGAGAGGGTCGCCGTGAAGTTCGCGAGGACCGCGACCACGACACCGAGGTCCGGCCCGGTCGCGTAGCAGGCACCCCAGGCGGCGCAGCACGCGGCGAGGACCCCGGACGGGGTGTCGAGGCGGTGCAGGTGCGTCAACGCCGTCACGTGGCCACCATCGGGTCAGCGGCGCCGTCGCGGCACCCCGGGAGCGCAACACTAGGCCGTTCGGAGCACGGGCGCCGGGTGCGGGTGAGCGGCCCGCCGGGTATCCGGCGGGCCGCTCGGGGTGGGTTGGTCGTCCCGCCAGGACTTGAACCTGGGACCTACCGCGTATCAGACGGACGCTCTCACCGGACTGAGCTACGGGACGGGTGGAAGACGTGGGTGTCGAACCCACCGGGGCGATCGTGCAAGGATCACCTGCGCGCCGGCGCGTCCCCCGTTGTTCGGTTGTCGTGCGGTTGTTCTTCCGGGCAGCACCGGCGGAAGGAGTCGAACCCCCGGGAAACGGGTTTGGAATCCGTTCCGCTTCCGAAGCTCGCCGGCGGGAATTAGCGAAAAGAAAACCGCCCATGGTTTCCCGTGGGCGGCTCCGAGGTCATGACCTGGTGTGTCAGGTCATGGCGTGGAGCCCCACGCCAGCGCCAGGAGACCCCCGGCGATCGCAGCGAGAATCCGCCACCCCGCGAGCTCGAAGCTGGCAATCATGTCTTCCTCCGGTTGATCTCTTGTTCGTTGTCGGGACCAAGTTAAGCGACGGTGGTGAAGCCGTGCAACGCATTTGTTGAACCAACGGAAAACGGCGCGCACCGGGTGGGTGCGCGCCGTTCCACTGCTGGTGAGGTCAGACGGTGAAGCCCAGCGCGCGCAGCTGTTCGCGGCCGTCGTCGGTGATCTTCTCCGGGCCCCACGGCGGCATCCACACCCAGTTGATGCGGAAGTCCGACACGAGGCCGCCGCCGGTGAGGGCGGCGCGGGTCTGGTCCTCGATGACGTCGGTCAGCGGGCAGGCCGCGGACGTGAGCGTCATGTCGATGGTGGCCACGTTCTTGTCGTCGACGTGGATGTCGTAGACGAGACCGAGGTCGACGACGTTGATGCCGAGCTCCGGGTCGACGACGTCGCGCATGGCCTCTTCCACGTCGTCGAGGGCGGCGACGTCAGCCTTGGGCTCGAAGACCGGCATGCCTTCGGCTCCCCGGACCACTTCTTCGGTGCTCATGCTGCTCCCTGGCTTCGTGCGACTGCGTCCTTGAACGCCATCCAGCCCAGCAGCGCGCACTTCACGCGCGCCGGGTACTTCGCGACGCCGGCGAAGGCGATGCCGTCCTCCAGGACGTCCTCGTCGGGCTCGACCTGGCCGCGGCCCTGCATGAGCTCGACGAACGCGTCCATCTTCCCGAACGCCTCGCTCACCGGCTTGCCCACGACGAGGTCGGTCAGCACCGACGTCGAGGCCTGGCTGATCGAGCAGCCCTGGCCGTCGTAGGACACGTCCTTCACCACGTCGTCCACGACGTGCACGCGCAACGTCACCTCGTCGCCGCAGGTCGGGTTGACCTGGAACGACTCGGCGTCGTAGGGGTCGCGCAGGCCGCGGCCGTGCGGGTTCTTGTAGTGGTCCAGGATGATCTCCTGGTACATCTGCTGGAGCTGCATCTCAGGCCACCCCGAAGAACTTCTGCGCCTCGCGGACGCCGTCGACGAGCGCGTCGACCTCGTCCAGCGTGTTGTACAGGTAGAACGTCGCCCGCACCGAGGACTGCGCGTTCAGGCAGCGGTGCAGCGGCCACGCGCAGTGGTGCCCGACGCGCACGGCGATGCCCAGGCTGTCGAGCACCTGGCCGGCGTCGTGCGGGTGGACGCCCTCGATCTCGAACGGCACGGCACCGCCGCGGTTGACCGCGTCGCGCGGGCCGATCAGGCGGACGCCCTTGACGGCCGACAGGCCTTCCAGCGCCGCCACGGTCAGCAGGTGCTCGTGCGCGTGGACGCGTTCCACGCCCACGACGCTCAGGTAGTCGACGGCGGCACCCAGACCGACGGCCTGGGACGTCATCGGCGAGCCCGCCTCGAAGCGCTGCGGCGGCGGGGCGAACGTCGAGCCCTCCATCTTCACCAGCTCGATCATCGAGCCGCCGGTGATGAAGGGGGGCAGTGCCTCCAGCAGCTCACGGCGTCCGTAGAGGACACCGATGCCGGACGGGCCGAGCATCTTGTGGCCGGAGAACGACGCGAAGTCGACGCCGAGCTCGTGGAAGTTCACCGGTCCGTGCGGCACGGACTGGCACGCGTCCAGCACGGTCAGCGCGCCGGCCTTCCGCGCGGCCGCGACGAGCACGTCGACCGGGTTGATCACGCCGGTGACGTTGGACTGGTGCGTGAACGCCACGACCTTCGCCCTGGGCGTGATCACGCTGTCCACGTCGGACAGGTCGAGCCTGCCGTCCGCGTCGAGTCCGAACCACTTGAGCGTGGCGCCGGTCCGGGCAGCGAGCTGCTGCCACGGGACGAGGTTCGCGTGGTGCTCCATCTCGGTCACGACGATCTCGTCGCCGGGGCCGATGCGGAACCGCGCGGCCTCGGGACCCGAGGTCACGGCGTTGCCCATCGCGTACGCCACGAGGTTGAAGCCCTCGGTGGCGTTCTTGGTGAACACCAGCTCGCCGAAGTCGGCGCCGACGAAGTCCGCGATGCGCTGACGCGCACCCTCGTACTCATCGGTCGCTTCCTCGGCCAGCTGGTGCGCGCCCCTGTGCACGGCGGCGTTGTGCCGCTCCAGGAACGCGCGTTCCGCGTCCAGAACCTGCGTCGGGCGTTGCGAGGTGGCGCCGGAGTCCAGGTAGACCAGGCGCTTCCCGTCACGAACGGTGCGAGACAGGATCGGGAAGTCCGCCCTGAGGGCGGTGACGTCCAGTGGTGCTGCGGTGGTGGTCACAGCGCCTCCTCTCAACCGCTACAACGTCAGGAAAGGGCTGCTGCTTCCGTCTTCCCGGTGTACTTCACGTAACCCTCGGACTCGAGGACGTCGGCCAGCTCGCGGCCACCGGACTCGACGATGCGGCCGTTCGCGAAGACGTGCACGAAGTCGGGCTGGATGTACTTGAGGATCCGGGTGTAGTGCGTGATCAGCATGACGCCGACCTCACCGGAGGCCTTGTACCGGTTGACGCCCTCGGACACGACGCGCAGCGCGTCGACGTCGAGGCCGGAGTCGGTCTCGTCGAGGATCGCGACCTTCGGCTGGAGCAGGCCCAGCTGCAGGATCTCGTGGCGCTTCTTCTCACCGCCGGAGAAGCCCTCGTTCACCGAGCGCTCTGCGAACGCCGGGTCGATGTCGAGGTCGGCCATCGCGCCCTTGACCTCCTTGACCCAGTGGCGGAGGTTCGGGGCCTCGCCGCGGACGGCGGTGGCGGCGGTGCGCAGGAAGTTCGACATCGAGACGCCGGGGACCTCGACCGGGTACTGCATGGCGAGGAAGAGGCCCGCGCGGGCGCGCTCGTCGACGGACATCTCCAGGACGTCCTCACCGTCGAGCGTGACGGTGCCCGAGGTGATCGTGTACTTCGGGTGCCCGGCGATCGCGTAGGACAGCGTGGACTTGCCGGAGCCGTTGGGGCCCATGATGGCGTGCGTCTCGCCGGCCTTGATCGTCAGGTCGACGCCCTTGAGGATCTCCTTGGGAGCGTCCTCGCTGACGACCGAGACGTGCAGGTCCTTGATCTCAAGGGTGGCCATGACTTGCCGTTCTCCTGGTGGTGTAGCTAGAAGTCAGTTCGTGGTGGCGGTGACGTCGACGAAGACGTCGCCGTCACGGATGTCGACGGCGTAGACGTCGACCGGTTCGCTGGCGGGCGGCGACGAGGGCTTGCCGGTCTGCAGGTCGAAGCACGACCCGTGCAGCCAGCACTCGATCCCCTTGCGGGAGACCTCGCCCTCGCTCAGCGACACCGCGGCGTGCGAGCACAGGTCCGCGAGGGCGTGCACCCGCTCGCCCTCGCGCACCAGGACGACGTCGACGTCGTCCACGGTGGCGGCGAAGGGCTTGCGGTCGTCCAGGTCGGACAGTGCACACACCTTGATCACGCCCCGACCGCCTCGAGCTCTGCCTCGATGGCGGCCTCGAGGCGCTCGCGCACCTCGGGGACCGAGATCTTCGCGATCAGCTCCTGGAAGAAGCCGCGCACGACGAGCCGCCGCGCCTGGTGCTCCGGGATGCCGCGCGCCTGCAGGTAGAACAGCTGCTCGTCGTCGAACCGGCCGGTGGCGCTGGCGTGGCCCGCACCCTCGATCTCACCGGTCTCGATCTCCAGGTTCGGCACCGAGTCGGCGCGTGCGCCGTCGGTGAGCACCAGGTTGCGGTTGAGCTCGTAGGTCTCGGTGCCCTCGGCCGCCGCGCGGATCAGCACGTCGCCGATCCACACGGTGTGCGCGCCCTCGCCCTGCAGCGCGCCCTTGTAGACGACGTTGCTGCGGCAGTTGGGCTGCGAGTGGTCGATGAACGGGCGGTGCTCCTGGTGCTGGCCCGCGTCGGCGAAGTACAGACCGGCCAGGTCCGCGTCGCCGCCCTTGCCCGCGTACTGCACGACCGGCGTGATGCGGACGGCGTCGCCGCCCAGCGTCACCACGGTGTGCTTGATCGACGCGTCGCGGCCGAGCTTCACGTGGTGCTGCGAGACGTGCACCGCGTCGTCGGCCCAGTCGTGGATCGCGATCACCTGGAGGTGCGCGCCGTCCGCGACGAGGAACTCGACGTTCTCGGCGTACGCGCCGGAACCCCGGTAGTCGAGGACGACGGTGCCCTCGGCGAACTGCGACGCCTTGACCAGCAGGTGGCCGTAGGCGACCTGGCCCTCGCCGGCACCGGTGACGGTGACGGTCGTGGGCTCGGACTTCGCGTCGCCGGGCAGCGTCACGACGGTGGCGTTCTCGAAGGACGTGTACGCCTGGGCCGCGATGCGGTCACCGGGGACACCGGCCCCGCCGAGGCGGTCGTCGTCACGACCGACCGTCTCGACGGTGACACCGGCGGCGGCGTTCACCTCGACGGCAGCGGAACCCGTTGCCGCAGCGCCGGAGTGCAGACCGGCAAGACGCTTGAGAGGCGTGAAGCGCCAGATCTCCTCACGGCCGCCCGGGACCTCGAACGCGTCCACGTCGTAGGACGTGAAGTGCTCCGCGCGCGAGGCGACCGGGACGACGGCGCCGTGGGAGTGAGGTTGAGTCGACAGGGCGGCCATGTCAGCCGACGGCCCCTTCCATCTGCAGTTCGATCAGGCGGTTCAGTTCGAGGGCGTACTCCATGGGCAGCTCGCGCGCGATGGGCTCGACGAACCCGCGCACGATCATGGCCATGGCCTCGTCCTCGTTGAGGCCGCGCGACATCAGGTAGAACAGCTGGTCCTCGGAGACCTTCGAGACCGTGGCCTCGTGGCCCATCGCGACGTCGTCCTCGCGGACGTCGACGTACGGGTAGGTGTCCGAGCGGCTGATGGTGTCGACCAGCAGCGCGTCGCACTTCACCGTGGACTTCGAGTGGTGCGCCCGCTTGTTGACCTGGACCAGGCCGCGGTAGGACGTGCGGCCACCGCCGCGCGCCACCGACTTCGACACGATGGTCGAGGAGGTGTGCGGGGCCATGTGGACCATCTTGGCGCCGGCGTCCTGGTGCTGGCCCTCGCCCGCGAACGCGATCGAGAGGACCTCGCCCTTGGCGTGCTCGCCCATCAGGAAGACGGCCGGGTACTTCATGGTCACCTTGGAGCCGATGTTGCCGTCGACCCACTCCATGGTCGCGCCCTCTTCGGCCTTGGCGCGCTTGGTGACCAGGTTGTAGACGTTGTTCGACCAGTTCTGGATCGTCGTGTAGCGGCAGCGGCCGCCCTTCTTCACGATGATCTCGACGACGGCCGAGTGCAGCGAGTCCGAGGAGTAGATCGGCGCCGTGCAGCCCTCGACGTAGTGCACGTACGCACCCTCGTCGACGATGATCAGCGTGCGCTCGAACTGGCCCATGTTCTCGGTGTTGATCCGGAAGTAGGCCTGCAGCGGGATGTCCACGTGGACACCCTTCGGCACGTAGATGAACGAGCCGCCGGACCACGTCGCGGCGTTGAGCGCCGAGAACTTGTTGTCACCCGCGGGGATGACGGAGCCGAAGTACTCCTTGAAGAGCTCCGGCTGCTCCTTGAGGGCGGTGTCGGTGTCGAGGAAGAGGACACCCTGCTGCTCCAGGTCCTCGCGGATCTGGTGGTACACGACCTCGGACTCGTACTGGGCCGCGACGCCGGCGACGAGGCGCTGCTTCTCGGCCTCGGGGATGCCCAGGCGGTCGTAGGTGTTCTTGATCTCCTCGGGCAGGTCCTCCCAGGAGGTGGCCTGCTTCTCCGTGGACCGCACGAAGTACTTGATCGAGTCGAAGTCGATCCCAGAGAGGTCAGCGCCCCAGTTCGGCATCGGCTTGAGGTCGAAGAGCTTGAGCGCCTTCAACCGGTACTCGAGCATCCACTCGGGCTCGTCCTTCTTGGCCGAGATGTCGCGGACGACGTCCTCGCTGAGGCCTCGGCGGGCGCTCGCGCCGGCAACGTCCGAGTCGGCCCAGCCGAACTCGTAGTTGCCGAGAGACGCGATGGTCTCTTCCTGCGTGAGCGGAGACTGCACCGTGGTGGGCGTGCGCTGCTCGGCAGCGGCAGTCATGCGGGCTCCCCTCCATCATCTGGGATCCGTGAAATGTTCGGGATGTGCGTCGTGCACACGGCGTGGCCGCGGGCGATCGTCGCGAGGCGCTGCACGTGGGTTCCGAGGAGGTTCGCGAACGTCTCCGTCTCGGTCTCGCACAGCTGGGGGAACTCGGCAGCCACGTGGGCGACCGGGCAGTGGTGCTGGCACAACTGCTCACCCGCCCCCGCGGTGCGGGTCGCCGCAGCGTAACCCTCCCTGGTCAACGCGGCAGCGAGGGCCTTCGCCCGTTCGGCGGGTGTGGCCTGCGCCACGATCGCCGTCCGGTGCCGGTCCACGAGCGCGTCGACCCGACTTTGCGCGAACGCCCTGACCGCCTCTTCGCCACCCGTTTGGGCGAGGAACCGGATCGCGGCGACCGCGAGGTCGTCGTAGGCGTGGCCGAACCGGGCGCGCCCGGTGTCGGTCAGCAGGAAGAGCTTCGCCGGACGGCCCCGGCCCCGCTGGGTCTGGCGGGGTGCGTCCCTCGTCGTCGCCTCGCCGTCCGCGAGCAGTGCGTCGATGTGACGGCGCACGGCCGTGGGGCTGATGCCCAGTTCCTCGGCAACAGCGGCCGCGGTGACCGGACCCTGCTCCAGCAGGAGCCTGGCGACAGCGCGCCGAGTCTTGCCGTCGTGCTGCGACACGGCGTCAAGGTGGGTCTCGGCGTTTTTCACAACACCAGTGTTGCGTATTTCGCCGGAGGTCGCAAAGATCGCGGTCACAGGGTGACCTGACTCACGGCTGAGCGGGGCTGGATACGCTGCTGGCATGCCCACTTCCGGCGGAGCCGTGACTCCGGAGAGCGACCTCTTGAACGGTCGAGAGCGTCGTCAGCTGGACATCGTCCGCCGTTGGGGGACCATCGGCGCGCTGCTGCTCACCGTCGGGTCCCTGGGCGGTGGCGCCGCCCCCATCTACTCGCCGCTGTACGGCGTGCCCGTCCTCGGGCTCTTCTCGAGGATGCCCTCGGTCGCGATGGGGGTCGTCTGGACCGGCATCTTCATGATCGTGTCGGCGTGGCTCGCGCTGGGCCGGTTCGTGCGGCCGGGGCGGGTGCGGATCGTGTCGCGCAGCCAGATGGACCGCACGCTGCTGATGTGGACCGTGCCGCTGGTGTTCTGCGTGCCGATGTTCTCCCGCGACGTGTACTCCTACCTGGCGCAGAGCGAGATCGCGGCCCGCGGCCTGGACCCGTACGAGCTCGGCCCGGCCTCGGCGCTGGGCGTGGACCACGTGCTGACCCGCGGTGTGCCGAACATCTGGCGGGAGACCCCGGCGCCGTACGGGCCGCTGTTCCTCGCGGTCGGCCGGCTGCTGGCGATGGTCACCGGCGACCACGTCGTGTCGGGCGTGTTCGTGCACCGGCTGCTCGTGCTGTGCGGCCTGGTGATGATCGTGTGGGCGCTGCCGCGGCTGGCCGCCCGCTTCGGCGTGTCGCCGGTCGGGGCGCTGTGGCTGGGCGCGCTGAACCCGCTGGTGCTGTTCCACATCGTCATCGGCGTGCACAACGACGGCCTGGCACTGGGCATGATGCTGGTCGGCATCGAGTTCGCGCTGCGCGGTCTGGAACCGCTGCGGTGGTGGTGGATCACGTTCGGCGCGGCCACGATCGTGTGCGCGGCCATGGTGAAGATCCCCGCGATGGCCGCCCTTGGTTTCGTGGGCGTGCTGGTGGCGCGCAAGCTCGGCGGCAGCTTCAAACACCTGCTGGTGGTGGCCGCGGTCATGGCCGCGATAGCCGGCGTGGGGGTGGTCGCGATCTGCCTCGGCACCGGCTTCGGGTTCGGGTGGATCGAGACGCTGAACGTCGCCTCGGTCGTGAAGTCGTGGATGTCACCGCCGACCGCGCTCGGCTTCATGGGCGGCGGCCTGGGCATCCTGCTGAGCCTCGGCAACCACACCGACTCGATGATCGCGCTCGCCCGCCTGCTCAGCCAGGGCATCTCGATCGTGATCACCGTGGTGCTGCTGTGGCGGACGTTCAAGGGCCGGCTGAAGGCGATGAACGCCCTGGGAGCGGCCCTGGGAGCGATCCTGGTGCTCGGGCCGGTGCTGCAACCCTGGTACGTGCTGTGGGCGGTGCTGCCGATGGCGACGGCCGTGATCGGGCCGCGGTTCCGCGGGTTCGCGATGGTGACCAGCGCGGTGATCGCGGTGATCCTGCCGCCGACCGGGTCTGCGTTCGACGGGCGGGCGTACACGGTGCCGCAGGCGGTGGCGGGGGCCGTGATCACGTTCGCGGTTTGTGTGTTGATCGCGCGGAAGCGGGTTGGGCCGTTTTTGAAGTCTGATGCGGTGTGAGGTGGGGGTGCGGCTAGCTCGGGGGTGAGGGCGGCGCGGGTGGGCGTGGGGCCGAAGCGGCCTGTTCGATGCCGCCTTGGCGGGGCTGCCGCTCGCATCCGGGGCTCACACCCGGCGCGCGTGCTCGCGCAGGGCGGGCGGCGGGCCGGTGCGTTCGACCGCGGACCTGACCGATCTGGCGGGCCTGACCGGGTGTGCCGGGGTCTGGTCAGGGTGTGCTGGGACGGTGTCGACTCGGCGGGCTGACGGCGGGGTCAGGCCGGGCCGGGCCCGCGTTCCTCCTTTCCTCCGGGGCGCGGCAAGGGGGTGGTTCCGGACATCCACAAGACGCAGCCGGCCGTGGATCCGGACACGATTCACCCGTCCGGGTGGCGCCGTGGACTGTCGGCTGCGGCGAAAGCAGCAGTAACCACACAACTCCAGCGGACGACTACCCGGCAGAGGGGAAGATCGAAGCTGGAGGGGGTGGTGCGGCATGTCCGAGGAGACCGCACGAGCCGAACAGACCGAGCAAGCCGCGCAGCCAACGCAGGCCGCGCCAGCCGAACAGCCCGAAAAGCCGGAACAGCCCGAAAAGCCAGAAAAGCCCGGACAGCCCGCCCACGCCGGACAGCCCATGTTCCGCGAGGAGGTCCGCTTCGCCGTCGTCCTCAACGGCGGCGTCAGTCTCGCCGTCTGGATGGGCGGCACGGTGCTCGAACTGGACCGGCTGACCAGGCCGGGGTCGGTCTACCAGCCGCTGCTCGACCTGGTGGGGTGCACGGCCAGGGCCGATGTCATCGCCGGCACGTCCGCCGGGGGGATCAACGGGGCCGCGCTCGCGTTGTCGCAGGTCAACAAGAACGCGGACCTGAGCAGGCTGCGGGACCTGTGGGCGGAGCAGGGGCGGATGGAGCAGCTGCTCAGGACGCCGTTCAAGGGGGCGCCGGCGTCGCTGTTGCAGGGGGACGAGTTCTTCCTGCCGAGGTTGCAGGAGGCGTTGGCGCGGCTCACCAGCGACTTCGAGCCCACCGCGCCGGACGAGCGGCCGATCGACCTGCGGATCACGACCACCCTGCTCGGGGGTGTGCCGACCACGAGCTACGACGACCTCGGGCAGCCGTTGACGCAGTCGGTGCACCAGGGCAGCTTCTCGTTCCGGCGTGATCCCTACTCGTGGGTCAGCGAGGTCACCAGGGACGACTTCGCGGCCGGGGGGATCGACGAGCGGGTGCTGCAGTTGGCGTTGGCCGCGCGCAGCAGTGCGAGTTTCCCGTTCGCGTTCGAGCCGAGCTTCATCCCCGTCGGCGGGCAGCCCTCGCCGGGCCGGCCGGACATGGCGGACGTGGCGAGCTGGGCGAACGGCGGGGACCGGAGCCGGTTCGCCGTGGACGGCGGGGTGCTCGTCAACACGCCGACCAGGGAGGCGCTGGAGGCGATCGACCGGATGCCGGCGGACGGGCCGGTGCGGCGGGTGATGTTGCTGGTGTTCCCGCACGCCGAGCCGCTCGGGTCGGAGCCGCGGGCGGACGTGGCAGGGGCGGGGCCGACGACGGTGGCGGCCGGGGCGCGGTTGCTGAGCGCCATGTCGAGCCAGGCGAACCGGACCTACGTCGAGAAGATCGAGGAGCACAACCGGCGCGCGGCGGGCAGCAGGGGCGGGCGGATGGCGTTGCTCGAACGGTTGCACGCCGGGGGGCAGGACGTGGTCGGCGAGGTGTACTCGCTGGCGGACAAGCTGTTCGGGCACTACGAGGACGTGGAGATCCGGCTCGCGGCGCGGCAGGTGGCCGCGCAGCAGTTCGCGTTGCCCAAGGGGAACCCGGCGAACTGGTCGTTCGAGCGGGCGCGGCGGGCCGCGGAGAACGCGCAGCGGGCGTGGAAGAGGAAGCACGGTGTGCTGCCGTACGTGCCGGGGGTGCGGTTGCCGAGCACGGTGTGCCGCGCGGACCTGGGCTGGGAGTGGGGCATCACGATGGCCGAGCGGCTCGGGGCCTCGGCGCTCGACCTGCTCAAGCGGCTCGTGTGGGTGGCGCCGGACGGGCAGGCGGAACGGATCGCGCGGGCCCGCGGGGAGCTGCACCAGGTGAGGGCGGAGCTGCGGCGGCTGCGCGAGGAGCTGTTCGCCTGGCAGCCGTCGGACTCGCTGGGCGAGGAGTACTGGACCGGGCGGCTGGCGAGCTACCACGAGCTCATGGTCGACGGGCACCTCGGGCTGGAGGTCAAGGCGCAGGTCGCCGAGATCGGGCGGGTCGTCGGGGCGGCGCAGGAGGTCGTGCGCGACCTCGACGAGCACCGGCTCAAGCTGGGTGGGCTGAGCGCGTGGCACGCGTTGCTCGGCACGGCGGCCACCGCGCAGGAGGCGGGGCTGTCGGAGGCGGAGCGGTGGCTGAGCCGGTTGCTGGCGCTGGAGGTCGCGGGCACGTGCCTGTCCGACGACGCGTCGACGGGGCTGGACACGCCGGTCGAGCTGGTGCAGGTGTCGCTGCAGACGCGCAACGCGTTCGCGCAGCAGTCGCTCACCGCCGACGACAAGGCGGGCGGGGCGTCGCTGTCGCGGTTCTCCGGGTTCCTCAAGAGGTCCTGGCGGGTCAACGACTGGATCTGGGGGCGGCTCGACGGTGCCACGATGCTGTGCCGGGTGCTGTTCGACCCGCGCCGGCTGCGGCGGATGGACCTCCTCGGCCGTCCCGAGGGTGACACCCGCACCGCCGCGCAACGCGCGGAAGCGGTGGTGCAGAACGTGATCGGGCACATGTTCGGTCCCGAGCTGCCGGTGCGGGTCGCGGCGTGCGCGAACGAGGCCGCGAAGGAGCTGCAGGGCATCTACGAGGCGGAGGGTGAGCTGTCGCCGTCGTCGCTGAAGCTCGCCGAGCTGGCCGCGTGGGGCCTGCACTGGCGGATCATCTGCGAGGAGCTGCCCCGGCTGCGGGCGGCGATCATCGCCGACCGCGGGGACGGGGCGGACGCGCGGTCGCGTGGCGAGCTGTTCCTGGAGGAGCACGCGGACCTGTTGCGGCGCCTGGAGTTCCCGCAGGAGCACACGGTCACCCTGGGCATGGCGGCGCTGACGGCGTTCGACCGCGCGGGTATCGGCCGCGAGCCGCTCACCCAGGAGGCGGCGTCGGACCAGATGATCCGCACGGCGGCGACCGCGGCGGCGGTGGCGGTCACGGTGGCCGACTCGGAACGCGCCGGGCTCAGGGCGGTGCGGCCGGTCACCAGGGTCATGCGCGGCGGCGCGCTGTTGCCGTACTGGACGATCACCGGGCTGACCAGGGGCGGGAACCTCGCGCAGTTCCTCGGTCTGCTCGGGCTCGCGGTCGGCGGGGCGCTGGTCGTGATGGCGTTGTTCGGGTTGCTGCCGTCGTGGGCGGCCGGGCCCGGCGCGGCGGTCGGTGCCGCGTCGCTGCTGGCCGCTTTCGGGTACGCCGCGCTGCGGTCCGGCACGCTGCTGCACGGGCTGGTGCTGCTGTCGCCGGTGATCCCGCTGGTGGCGGTCGCGGTCGACCGGGTGCCGAACGACCGCTCGCAGCTCACCACCGGCACGGTCACCGTCGGCGGTGTGGTCGTGGTGGTGGCGGCACTGCTGTTGCTGGGGTCGCTGCCGGCGCCGATCCGCACCCCGCTGGCGGTGCTCGCCGACTTCCGGCCGCTGGAGGTGCTGCGGCGGCGCTGGAAGCAGGCCGCCGTCGTGGCCGTGGCGGCCGGGCTGGTGTGGTCGGTGTGGCAGTTCGAGCTGCACACCCGGCCGTGGCTGGTGATCCCGACGTCCGTCCTGTGTGGAGCGTTCGGGGTGTGGATGGCGCTGTCGGGCGGCAAGTCGTTGCAGCGGTGGCGCCGGGTGGAGGGCGTGTGGGGCACCGAACGCGCCGAACCGCCCGCTGCGGCGACCGCGGGCTGGGCGGTGGTCTACGGCATCGCCTACCTCGCGGCCGCGGACGTGCTGCTGCTGGTGCGGCCGGGCGGCTGGGGCTGGCGGGCGGTGATCGGCACGGCGCTGGTGTTCGGGCTGACGTTGCTGCTGATCACGTCCTGGTACGTGCCGAGGGCGGAACGGCGGCGCATCCGCGAGCAACTGGTCACCGAGGCGATCCCGGCGATCTACCCCGGCGGCTGCGACGTCGCGGCGGTGCTGCGGGAGCGGCTGGAGGGCCACGCCTCGCTGTACCGGTTCCTGATCGACGGGGAGGGTGAGCACCCCGCAGGGCTCACCCTCTCCCGCACCGGGCAGGTCGTCGCGCAGCGGATCGAGCGGAAGCTCAGGCCGCCAGCGCGATGACCGGCGCCGGGCGGCCCATCGCCCGTGCGTAGAGACCTTCGAACCGCTCCAGGGTCGCCGCCAGCGCGTGGTGCGAGATGATCTCGCTGCTGGCGGCGCCCATGCGGGCCCGCGTGGGCGCGTCGTGCACGAGCGCGTGCAGGCGCTGGGCCAGTGCGGTCACGTCACCGGGTTCGAACAGCCAGCCGTTGCGGCCGGGGTGCACGAGGTGCGGCAGCGCCATGGCGTTCGCGGCGATCACCGGCTTGCCCGCGGCCATCGCCTCCATGGTGGCGAGGCTCTGCAGCTCGGCGACACCGGGCATCACGAACAGGTCGGCGCGGGCGTAGGCGTCGAGCAGCTCGTCCTCGGACACGAACCCGTGGAACCGCACCCGGTCGGTGATGCCGAGGTCGCGGGCCAGCAGCTCCCACTCCGCGCGGCACGTGCCGTCGCCGACGACCTCACCGAGCGCGCCGGGCACGCGTGCGAGGGCGCGCAGGAACTCGTCGACGCGCTTCTCCTCGTCGAGCCGGCCGACGAACAACGCGGTGGGCCGGTCGTTGCGGGTGACCTCGCGCTGGTAGCGGGCGATGTCGATGCCGCACGACACGGGCATGGCGCGTTCGGGGAACCCGCTGTCGTGCAGCAGCTGCACGGCGCGCGGTGTCGGTGCGGTGACGATGTCGGCGCGGCCGAAGACCCGTGCGAGGTCGCGGTAGGCCCATCTGCGGGACAGGCCCTGCAGGAACGCCGGCACGTGCGCGTGGCTGAACAGGTTCTCCGGCATGAAGTGGTTCGTGGCGAGCGTCGGGATGCCCTGCGCGGCGGCGGAGCCGAGGACGTACCGGCCGACCACGAAGTGCGCCTGGACGTGCACGACGTCCGGCTTGAGCGCCTGGACGAGCGCGTCGGCCTCCTCCTTCGCCTGCCACGGCAGGCAGAAGCGGAAGTCCGGGTAGAACGGCAGCCGGTGCGAACGCAGGCGGTGCACGGTCACGCCCTCGATCTCGGTGGCCTTGGGCGAGTCGGGTGCGATGACGTGGACGTCGTGCCCGCGGGAGGCGAGACCGACGGCGAGGCGCTGGGCGAACCGCGCGGCTCCGTTGACGTCCGGCGGGAACGTGTCGGCGGCGATGACGACGCGCAGCGCGCTGGAGGTGTTCACGGGAAGCTCCGTTCGAAGAGGGACACGAGGGTGACGGGCGAGGGCGAACACACCACTGGCTGCGGCGAGCGCGCAGGCGAGCAGCAGGGCACCGGTCCACGCGGACAGGTGCGCGGCTTCGCCGAGGAGGAAGGCGCCGATGCCCACGGCGACCAGCGGGTCCACCACGGTCAGGCAGGCGACGGCGAGATGAGGGGGTCCTCCCGCGTAGGCGTGCTGGACGAGCCAGCCGCCGACCGCGAGCGAAAGGGCGATGCCGAGCACGGACGCCACGTGCGAAAGGCCGAAACCGCCCTGCTGCACCGACTGGGAGACGGCGCGCATGAGCACTGACACGTAGCCGTAGGCGACACCACCGGCTGATGCGAACGCCACGGCGCGAACGCGCGCGTTCGTCGTGAGCGCGGCTGTCACACCGGGGATGGCGATCAGGCCGAGGCACACCAGTCCGGCCGTGAGCTCGGCGTCGGGCACGACCTCGGTGGCGGTCGCGCTGCCGGACGCGAGGAACACGAACGCGCCCACGCCCACCGTGGTGAGCAGGATCGCGGGCAGCTCGCTCAGCCGCCGGTCCAGCAGCGCGGTCAGGCCGATCGCGACCACGCCGATCGGCTGCACGACCGTGAGCGGCGCCATGCCGAGCGCCGCCGCGTGCACCCCGGCACCGGCGACGAGCAGGGCGAGCCCGCCCAGCCAGCGGGGTTGCCGCAGCACGCTCGCGCGGGCACCGGTCTCGGCGACCGCGTCGTGCTGCAGGCGTGCCGCGAGGGCGAAGCACACGGCGCCGAGCACGGCGAGGGTGATGGCGAGCAGGGTCATGTCGTCCGCCTGAGCTGGGTGGCCGCGATTGCGAAGAGAAGTCCGTAAAGGGCGGCGAACAAAACGCGTTCGGTGAGCCCGCGCGCCTCGAAACCGGCGAAGGAAACGTGGCTGACCATGAATGCCGCACTGGACACCGTGGCCGTTATTGCGATACCGAGCAGAGCCGGAAATTTGCGCGCGATGAGCAGTCCGGCGACCGGCAACGCGGCGAACATGACGGCGCCGGCGTAGCGGTGGACGTAGCCCGACAGCGACGTCGGTGCCCCCGTCGGATCGGTCGGGAAGATCGTCGAGACGGTCAGACCGGCCGACCAGACACCGATCAGCCACTGCGCTGACCTGCCCGCACCCCGCAGGCTGATGGCCAGCAACGCCGACACGGCCGCGAGGCTGAGGGACGTCGCCGCCAGCCATTCGGTGCCGTTGCGGACGAACACGTAGTCGCTGACGACGTCGCTGACCGGGTCGAGCTGCCCCGCCGACACCACGTGCAGGTAAAAAATCGGAACCAGTGAGAACACCAGTCCCCCGAGCACCAGTCCCCGTCTTCTGTCCCCCACCTCGATCACGTGAAAAGTCTCTTGTGACGGCGGTGGTCAACCAATGGGGAACTCCCCCGAGCGGACCCTGAGGTGTCCCTGACTTCCCGGGGTAGGGCCAGCCCCACCTTTCTCGTCCGCCTTCGCCAAGGGCGCCCCGCGAACGTTTGCGCCACCCCTGCGGAGGTCACGCGGGGGCCCCGCGTTCCCCTCAGCGGCACTCGGGGCCCCCGCGTGCACGTGTGCGGAGTGCACGCGGGGAGCTTTCGTGCGCTCCTGGTGCACGCGGGCGCCCCGCGTGCACCAGGAGCGGGGGCGACCGAATAGGGTGAGCGCTCGTGAGCCCGAATCCCCAGCCTGCGGTGGAAGTGTCGGGGCTGGTCAAGAGGTACGGCTCGAAGACCGCCGTCGACGGCCTGGACCTCGTGCAGCCGACCGGCACCGTTCTCGCCCTGCTCGGGCCCAACGGCGCCGGCAAGACGACGACCGTCGAGGTCTGCGAGGGCTTCCGTTCCGCGGACGGCGGGTCCGTGCGCGTTCTCGGGCTGGAGCCCGGCAGTGAGGCGCTGCGCCCGCGCATCGGCGTGATGCCGCAGGGCGGCGGCGGTTACCCCGGCATCCGCGCCGAGGAGATGCTGAACCTCGTGGCGGCCTGCGCGGCGCACCCGCTCGACCCCCGGTGGCTGATCGAGGTGCTCGGGCTGTCCGGCGCGGTGAAGACCCCCTACAAGAGGCTGTCGGGCGGCCAGCAGCAACGGCTGTCGCTCGCGTGCGCGTTGATCGGGCGCCCCGAGCTGGTGTTCCTCGACGAACCGACCGCGGGCATGGACCCGCAGGCCCGCCGTCTGGTGTGGGACCTCGTGGGCGCCCTCCGCGACGACGGCGTGTCCGTGCTGCTGACGACGCACCTCATGGACGAGGCCGAGGCGTTGGCCGACCAGGTCGTCATCATCGACCAGGGCCGTGTCGTCGCGCAGGGCACGCCCGCCGAGCTGACCGCGAACCGGGCCGACGACCAGCGGCTGCGGTTCCGCGCACGGCCCGGCCTCGACACGTCGCTGCTGTCGGCCGCGCTGCCCGAGGGCCTGAAGGTGCGCGAGGCCACCCGCGGCGGCTACGTCGTCGAAGGCCTGATCGACCCGCAGGTCGTGTCCACGGTCACGTCGTGGTGCGCCCAGCAGGGCGTGCTGGCCGAGGAGCTGACCGTGGCCAGGCGCAGCCTCGAAGACGTGTTCCTGGAGCTGACCGGCAGGGAGCTGCGCTCATGACCACCTTCGCTCCCGGCACCTTCACGCCCAAGCCCGGCCGCGGCTCGCTCGGCCGCATGCTGTTCACGCACGCCCGCACCGAGGCGATGCTGACGTTGCGCAACGGCGAGCAGATCCTGCTCACGGTGCTCATCCCGCTGGCGCTGCTCGTCGCCCTCAGCCTCATGTCGGTCATCCCGATGCCCGAGCCGCGCGTCGGGTCGGCCACCGCCCGGATCTTCGCGCTGGCGATCATCTCGTCGGCGTTCACCGGCCAGGCCATCGCACTCGGGTTCGACCGCCGCTACGGCGTGCTGAAGCGGCTGTCGGCCTCCGCACTGCCCCGCTGGCTGCTCGTCGCCGGACGGGTCTGCGGCGCGCTCGTCGTGGTGGCGCTGCAGATCGCGCTGCTCGCCGTGACGGCGCTGTTCCTCGGCTGGGACGTGCAGCCCGCCGGGCTGCCGTGGCTGGTGCTGATGGTCGTCCTGGGCACGCTGACGTTCGGCGCGCTGGGCGTCCTGCTCGGCGGGTCGCTGCGCGCGGAGGTCGTGCTGGCGCTCGCGAACATCATCTGGTTCGTGCTGCTGATGGCCGGCGGCGTCGCGCTGTCGGTGCCGGTCGGGTTCGTGCACCTGCTGCCGTCCGCCGCGCTCGCCGAGGCGCTCGAAGCCGCTGTGGTGCACGGCACGGCACCGGGTGCGGGCCCCGTCGCGGTGCTCGTGGCCTGGGGCGTTGCCGCCGGGGCACTGGCGACCCGGACGACGCGGCTCACCTGACCCGGCATACCATCGGTCCGTGTCTCGATTGACCGCTTTCATCGTTCCGTTGCAACGCGCCCTCGCGATCGCCGCCATCATCGCGCAGGGCGGCATCGCGGTCACCGGGTCGATCGTGCGCGTCACCGGCTCCGGGCTCGGCTGCCCGACGTGGCCGGAGTGCGTGCCCGGCAGCATCGTCCCGGTCGAGCACCCCGACGTCGCCGCCCTGCACCAGTGGGTCGAGTTCGGCAACCGCACCCTGTTCGGCGTCATCGGCATCATCACGGGCCTGTGCCTGGTCGCCGCGGTGCTGAACAAGCCGCGCCGCCGCCGCGTGATCGTGCTCGCCGCGGTCCAGGTCGGTGGCGTGCTCGCCCAGGCCGTGATCGGCGGCCTGACCGTCCGGCTCGGACTGGTGTGGTGGAGCGTCTCCGTCCACTTCATGGTCTCGATGGTGCTGGTGTGGTTCGCCGTGCTGCTCCTGCGGTCGCTGAGCGAGGGCGACGGACCCGCCCGCTGGCTGGTCCCCGCCGGCGCGCGGGGGCTGCAGGTCGTGATGGCCGTCGTGATGTACCTGCTGCTGATCGCGGGCACCTTCGTCACCGCCGCCGGCCCGCACGCGGGCGACTCGAAGACGCCGCGCCTGGACGTGCCGGTGCCGACGCTCGCGCAGATCCACGCCGACCTGCTGTTCCTGTTCCTGGGCATGCTGATCGCGATGGGCTTCTTCGTCCGCAACCGCTCCTACTGGGTCCTGGTGGGCGTCGTGCTCGCCCAGGGCGCGCTGGGCATGGTCCAGTACTGGACCGGGGTGCCCGAGGTGCTCGTGTCGATCCACGTCCTGGGCGCCGGTGCCGTCGTCGTCGCCACGGCGATGCTGTGGACGTCCTCACGTGAACGCACCGTCGAGGTCGAGGTGCCCGCGGCCACCGATCAGGCGCTCAGCAAGGCCTGAGCCTCGGTCTGCCCGTTGTGCCTCGCCCAGTGGGCGGGGGTCGCCTCGAAGTTCGCGTCGGTGGCGGTCCGGTCGGCGCCCGCGCCGAGCAGGACCCGGATGACGCCGAGGTGCCCGCGTTCGGCCGCCAGGTGCAGCGCGGTGACGCCCTCGCCGTGCATCGGACCGCCGAAACCGGTGCGCTGGTCCGGGTTCGCGCCCAGGTCGAGCAACGTGCGGGTGGCGTTCTCCAGACCGCACCACGCCGCCCACGCCAGCGCCGTGCCGCGGTAGACGTCCGCGTCGACGCGGGCACCGCGCTGGAGCAGCTCGCCGAACACCTCGGTGCGGTCGTTGCGCGCCGCCCACGCGAGCGCTTCGTCCAGCACCTCCTGCGGGTCGGCCGTCGGCCACCAGCGCGGGAAACCGCTGTGCGGCCGGTAGTAGCCGCGGCCCGCCTCGGGTTCCACCGCCAGGTCCAGGTCGCCCAGTCCGGCGGCGGTGCGCAGGTTCGGTGGGTGGATCCCGTGCCGTGCCAGCAGTTCCGCGGTCTCCCGGTGGCCCCAGAACAACGCGACCGTCAACGGGGTGCCGCCCGCCCCGCGCGCTTCGAGGTCGGTGCGGGCGCCCGCGGCGAGCAGCACCTCGGCCAGGTGCGGCTGGTTGGCGTACGCCGCCTGGTGCAACGCGGTCCAGCCGTGGACGTTGCGGTGGTTCACGTCGGCGCCGTCGTCGAGCAGCACCCGCACGAGGCGTTCGTCGTGTTTGGCGGTGGCCATGCCGAGCAGGTCGTTCCCGTTGGTGCCGCTGGCCTTCACCAGCCACGGGTCACGCGCGAGCAGCGCCGCCAGCTCGGCCGGGTGCTGCAGCTCGACCGCCTGGTAGGCGCGGGCGAACGGGCGCGGGTTGCGGATGTGCGCCTTGAGCGTCTTCCAGTCCTCGCACCCGTGTGCCTGCGCGAGCACGATGTGCGCGCCCTCGTCCGTCAGCGGCACACCGTCGAAGACCTCCAGCGCACCCGGCACGCCGTCCCACGCGGAGGCGAGCAGTCCGCGCGCCCGTTCCTCGTAGTACTCGATGTCGTCGCGGAACGGGTGCCACATGCACCCAAGCTACTTGGGCGACGCGGGCCTGCGCTCCCACAGGGCCGGGATTTCCGCTGAGAGCCAACCGTAGAGGTGGTCGACGGTCTTCAGCCGCATCGCCCGCTCCGGATCGCCGCTGAGCAGCCGCATGCCGTCGTCGGTCAGCGTCTGCACGCTCGCGATGGCGTGGAGCTTGCGCTGCACGAAGTCCGACCAGGCCTTCTCGTTGATCCGGTACTCCGCGGCCTGCCGACCCCGCCGGGTCCGCTTGGTCACGAGCCCCGAGTTGACCAGGAACTTGAGGTTCGTGCTGATCGAGCCGCTGCTCGCCTCCAGCTCCTGCGACAGCTCGGCGGCGGTGCGCTCCACGGGCTGGCAGACCAGCAGGTAGCCGAGGATGCGCCCGCCGATCAGCGGGATGCCCTCCTCGGCGAAGTGGGCCGCGAACCGCTCGATCCAGGCGGACAGGCGGGTTTCCCTGCCGACGCTCATCGATGTTCCCCTTCGGTCGACACTGAAATCATCGTAGCGATCTTGTCAACGACCCAGGGGGTGGCGGTGTGGTTCAGGCGTACAGGGTGGGGTTGCCCCAGGCGAGCTCGGGCAGGTGGTTCGACCGCCCGCCGGCGATGTTCGCGCCGGCCAGCAGCGGGTGCACCGTCGTGCCCGGCCGGTAGGCGACCAGCCGCAGCCGCAGCGCGTCGGTGACGTCGAGGCTCAGCAGGCGCGGCCCGCCCTGGCCCGCCGAGCGCTGCTCGCGCGGCACCCCGTCGACGACCACCTCGAACACACCGGTCTGGCCCGCGTCCACGGCGTCGTCGAGGACGCCGACCGTGGCCTCGAAGCGGCGGAACCGGCGGCCCAGGTTGAACTCGACCTGCCCCTTCGGCTCGTGGCAGAAGCCCGAGCAGCGGTAGACGACGCTCTCGCCGTAGTGTCGGCCGTTGAGGTTCGCGCCGCCCAGCACCACGTCCGGCGAACGGGCGGCCACCGGCAACGACGTGAGGCGGGTGGTGTCGGCCGGCGGAGGGGGCGGAACGCTGCCGTCGGAGCCCGCGAACGGCCGCACGGCGTCGAGGATCTGCATCAGGTCGTAGTCGGCGGACCGGTGGTGCAGGCGCAGGTACTGGTGCCCTGCGATCGCCGCGATCGTCGGCGGCAGGTCCGCGGCCGACGGCATCGCCGTGTCCCCCACCAGGACCGGTACGACCCGCGCGCCCGCCCGCAGCGCCAGCTCGATCTCGAAGCGCACCCAGTCGCCCGGCGCGGCGATCCGCGGCACGCCCCCGTCGGCGACGGTGAGCCAGCGCGGGCCGATCACCGCCAGCAGCACCGCGCACGAGGAGGCCGCGCGGACGAGCTCCGGGTCGAACGGGACACCCGGCTCGATGCTCGCGCTGGAGCGGAACACCCGGTCGCGGCCGAGCACCCGGCTGAGCTTCTGGTCGATCAGGACGGCGCTGTCCTGGCCGTCACCACCGCGGAAGTTGATGAAGACGACACCCATGGACCATTGTGGACACAGGTGGGCCCCGCGAACTGGACATCCGCTGGACACTTCAAGGTCAATGCGCGGCGGGGTGCTCCGTTCGGCGGTGCCGCGTGCTTTTCTCGTCGCATGGCCGGTGTGTTCGTCAACTACCGCGTGAAGGACAACCCCTACGGCGCGGCGTCGATCACGCAGGTGCTGCGCGACCACTTCGGCGCCGACCTGGTCTTCCGCGACGCCGTGTCGATGGAGCCGGGCACCCACTACCCCAGCGAGATCCGCAGGGCGTTGCACGAGGCCGACGTCCTGGTCGCCGTCGTCGGGCCGCACTGGCTCGTGCCCGACCCCGGCACCGGTCGCCCGCGCCTCGAGTCACCGGGCGACTGGGTGCACGACGAGATCGCCCACGCGCTGGCGAACGGCATCCCGATCGTGCCCGTCCTGCTGGAGGACGCGCCGCGACCGAAGCACGGGGACCTCCCGGCGGGCATCCGCGGGTTCGCGAGCATCCAGGCGCAGGCGCTCAGCCACCGACGGTTCCACCAGGACATGGCCGAGCTCGTGGCGAGGCTGGTCGGCCTGGTCCCGTCGCTCGTGGTGCCGAGCCTGTTCGCCCAGCCGCCGCAGCCGTTCGAGCCCGGTGCCGCTCCCAGCACCCTGTTGCTGCCCGAGCGCGCCGTGGTGCCGTTCCACGGCCGGGACCGCGAGCTGGCCGACCTGGTCGCATGGGCGCACGCCTCCGCTCCCAACGCGGCCAGGCTGGTCGTCGGCCCGGCCGGCTGCGGCCGGACCCGGCTCGCGGTCGAGCTGTGCCGGCGGATGACGGCCGACGGGTGGCTCGCCGGTCTGCTCGCCGGGCAGGCGCCCGCCGCCCAGATCCGGCGCACCAGCGCGGTCGACCGGCCGCTGCTCGCCGTCGTGGACGACGCCGAGCAGCGCTCCGAGCAGCTGGTGGCGCTGGCGGAGGCGGTCGCGGCGCGGTCGGCGGTGCACGACGCCCCGACCCGCCTGCTGCTGCTCGGCCGGTCCGACGGCAGCTGGCTGACCGCGCTGCGGGAGCACCGCGACGACCGGGTGGCCGCGTTGTTCCGCACCGCGGGCCGGTCCGGCACGGTGACGTTGCAGCCCTGCCCGCCCGGTCTGTCGATCACCACCGCCGTGACCGCGTTCGCCGGTGCCCTCGGCGTGGAGCCGGTCGCCGTCGCCGCCCCGCCGGGAACGGTCCTGGACCTCCAGGCACGCGCGCTCACCGCCGTGCTCGGCGAGACCGGCCCCGACCCCCTCGCGGCGCTGCATCGCCACGACGCCGCGCTGCGTGCCGGTTCCCCCTCGCTCGCGATCATCGGGACCCTGGCGACGCTGTGCGCCCCGGCGTCGGCGGAGGAGGCCGAGGCGCTGGTCGTCCGCCTGCCCGACTTCCTCGGCCAGGACCCGGACGCCGTGCGCACGCAGGTGGCGGCGTGGTCGCGCCTGCACCCCGGCCCCTACCCGCTCACCGCGCTGCGCCCGGACGCGCTCGGCGAGCACCTCGTCGCCGCGACCCTGGCCGAGCACCCGGCACTGGTCACGACCGTGGCCGTGGCGTTCCCGGACGAGTGGCTGACCACGGCGCTCACCGTCCTCGGCCGGGCGCTGCCGCGGCACCCCGGGCTGCTGGACGCGGTCACGGCGCTGTTCCACGCCGCACCGCGCCGGCTCGAACCGCTGGTGAGCGTCGCGCTCACCCGGCTCGACGAACCGGAGCCGTTCGCCCGCGCCATCGCGAACGAGATGGGCAAGCTCGACTGGTCGATGCAGGACGTCATGTCGTTGCTGCAGAACGTGTCCACCGGCGGCACCGCGCACGACCCGTTGCGCGGCGCCGCGATGGAGGCGCTGCTCAAGGCGTGGAACGGGTTCACCGACCAGATTCGGTCGCACAGCGGAACGCCCGTCGCGCCACCGCCGGAACCGCTCGGCCGCATCCTCACCGGCCTCACGAAGCTCGCGGAGGACTTCGCGGTGTCGTTCGTCGACCCGGGGTCCGGCCGCGCCCCGCGGGGTCCGGACGGCAAACCGCTCCTGCCGCCGCAGGTGATGGGGGTGCTGCGCGACCTCTACACAGCACAGCAGCGGGAGAAGGGGGACCAGCAGGATGGATGACGACGTTCTCGCCAGCTCCGCCGTACACGCCTTGTCGCAGTACGTCATCCGCAAGAACGAGGTGGGCCCGGCCGCGTACGACGCGCGACTGGAAGGCCTGCTCGGGCACCTGGAGGCGAAGCTGTCCGGCCCGTATCCGCAGGAGATCCTGGCGCGCTTCCTCGCGAACCCGGCCGACCCGGTCGAGGTGGAGACGCTGCGCCTGCACCTGGCGCGCGAGCTGCGCCAGGACCCCGGCTTCGGCCGCCGGCTCTACGCAGACCTGGGAGGCAGGGTCGTGACGGCACCGAAGCGCGGGCGGTGGAAGATCGCGGCGGGTGCGGCGGCGGCGGTCGTGCTGCTGCTGCTCGGGTTCATCGCCGCGAAGGCGTTCTCGTCCGGTCAGCCCGCCCCGCCGACGGCACTGCCGGCCACGACGACCGCGGCGGTGACCACCACGACCGCGACGACGAGCACCACCACGGCCAGGCCGTCCTCGTCGAACGCGCTGCCGACCGGGTCGCTGCCGGCCTCGGCGGTGCCCGGTGACGGCAGCTCGCTGTCCGCGGACGCGCCGGTGTGGCTCGTCGAGCTGCCGGTGCCGGGCAACAGCTGGTCCTTCACCCGCGGCGACCACGACGTGCAGCTGACGCAGCACCAGAACTCCGCGTTCACGAGCCTCGACTCGTGCTACACGACCAGCAGCGACCAGCAGGTCAGGCTGAAGAACTTCACGCGGCTGGAGGTCGCGGCGGTCGGCACCGACGCGACGTCCGACCCGCAGCTGGTGGTGAAGTTCCAGGTGTTCGTCAACAGCGACCTGGTCAAGCCGGTCGCCGAGGTCGTGGTCAACCCCGGTGAGGCGAAGCCGCTCAAGGCCGACCTGCCGCCGAACGTGTTCGCGCTGACCCTGAGGTCGTCCGTCGCCACGGTCGACAAGGCGCAGTGCCGCTCCGGCAAGGCCGTGTGGGGCTCGCCGTACGTGGTGGCCGCCGGCGCCGCCTGAGCACGCCTTCCGGCCGGTGAAACGCCACGCGGGGGCCTTCGCACGTGTCGTGCGAAGGCCCCCGCGTGGTTCGTCAGCAGACGGGCGCGAGCGGCGTCGTCTCGTCCGGGCCGGGACGGCGGCGCCACCGGTCCAGCTTCGCGTGCTCGGCCAGCGAGATCAGCGTCTCCCGCACCGAGACGCGCAGGCGCGGGTCGCAGTCCACCACCGGCACCTGGGGCGCGATGCCCATGCCGCGGATGACGGCCTGCACGTCCGAGCGGACGGACACGTGCACGTTGTTCAACGCGATCACGTACGGGATCTTGTGGTCCTCGAAGTAGCGCATGGCGTCGACCGAGTCGGCCGGGCGCATCACGTCGAAGAGCACGACCGCGCCGACGGCACCGCGCACCACGTCGGACCAGCCCGCGCGCGGGTTCTGCCACTGCGGGGCCACGAACAGGTGCAGCGCCAGCCCGGGGTCGAGCCACACCTTGCCGAACTGGATGCGCACCAGCTCCGTGACCAGGCCCCGCTCCGGCGGCAGCGCGGTCATCGTCAGCAGGTCGTGTTCGAGGATCGACCGGATGAAGGTGCTCTTGCCGACGCCGAAGCCACCGGCGACCACAACCTTGGCCGAAGTCAGCTCCCGACCGGGAGGCCCAGGGGGCCCGAGGTCGGGAAATCTAGAGCCGACGTAGTCCACTCAGCACTCTCTCCATCAACCCGAGGTCCGGCGTGTCACCGCCCGCGGAAACAGTCTGGTGCACGTCCACCAGACCTCGTTCCGCCAGGTCGCCGAGCAACACCTTCGCGACTCCCAGCGGGAGCCGCATCAGTGCGGCCACCTCCGCGACGGATCGCGGTGAGCGGCACAGCTCGACGACGTGTTGGTGCTCAGCCTGCAAGATACCCGCAGACTGCCGGCTCTGATCATTCGCGGAGACGAGTGTCTCGATCTCGAGGTGCACGGCGGACCGGGTGCGCCCGCCCGTCCAGGCGTACGCGCGCACGATCAAGGCGTCCTGCGGCTCCACCGCGGGCACCTCGAAGGCGGGCTGTTCCTCCTGTGGCGCAAGGGGAACAGCGGCGCCGGACGCGGGGGCGTCCCGCTCGGGCCCGTCGGAGGCCGAGCGCGACCGCCGCCGCGACGAGTTCAGCGTGAACCCGTTCATCAGGTCGGCGAAGGTCTGCTCCGCGGGCGTCTCCGCCCGCCTGCGCCGCCGGGGCGCGTCAGCGGCCGAACTCATGATCACCTCACGCTGTGCAGCTGAGCTCGCAGTTCGGGGGTGAGGATCTGGCCCACCTGGTCGACGACCACGGTCATCTCGTAGGCGACCTGGCCGACGTCGCTGTCGGGCGCGGCGAGCACCGCCAGACAGGACCCGTCTCGAATGGACATGAGGAGCATGATCCCGTAGTCCATCTCGATCACGGTGCGCAACACTCCGCCGCCCTCGAAACAGCGGGAGGCGCTCATCGTCAGCGCCGTCACGCCCGACGCGATCGCGGCCAGCTGCTCCCCTCGGTCCGGCGGCAGACCTGACGACTTCGTCAGGAGCAGCCCGTCCACCGAGATGACGATCGCGTGCGCGACACCGGGCACGCGGTCGGTGAAGTTCGTGATCAGCCAACCGAACTGGTCCACCTGCCGCGACTGAGGCGTGCTCATGCCTTCTCCTGCCCGTTCCACTGGCCGTTCCCGTTGCCCTTGTCCCCCAGCGGGGCCTGGCGAAGGCCTGTCTGGTAGCTGGCCAGGAAGCCCCGCGCGCGTTCCGGATCGCGCTTGGGCCCACCGGCCGGCCGCACCCCGTTCTCGGGACGTTCCACGAGGTCGGGGAGCAGGTTCTTACGCGGCGCGCGTTTCGGCAACCCGGCATTCGTCTCCCCCGCGTCGGCCGCGGGGTCGCCCGGCTGCTCCCACACCGTGCCGGGGGCCTTCTTGCCGAACCACGAACCCGTCACGGACGGTGACGAAGCCGGGCCGGGCACCTGCGGGGAGCTGTCGTCGCCGGCCGGGCCGCCCGAGCTGCCCCCGGCGAACCACGAGGACGTCGTCTCGGCCGGTGCGGCCGGCGGCACCGCCGGGCGGGCGCCGGTGCCGTGCCCGTTCGAGCCGCCGTTGCCGTTGCGGGCGCCGTGGGCGGTGCCGTTGGCGGTCGGCCGGCTCGGCAGCGGCGTCTCGTCGATCGCCGCGCCGCGGAACGAGGTCCACTCCGGTGACTGGCGCTGCTCCTCGATCGCGGGGGCGACCGGGGCCGGGGCCAGGTTCGGCGTCTTCACGACCACGTGCGGTGGCTTCTGGGCCTGCTTGGGGACCTGCTTGGGCTGGGGCAGCGCGGCGTGGCGCGGTGCGGCGGGGACCTCGGCCTCCTGGTGGGAGCGCACGAGCTCGGCGGGCACGAGCACGAACGCCCGCAGCCCCTCCCCGCCCTCTCCCGCCGAACGCAGGCGCACGGTGATGCCGTGCCGTCCGGCGAGGCGGCCGACGACGAAGAGACCCATCTGGCGGGAGACCGGCACGTCCTCCTCGGTGCCGGAGGACAACCGGTCGTTGGCCTCGGCCAGCTCGGCGGGGCCCATGCCGATGCCCTGGTCGGCGACCTCGACGAGGACCGCTCCCTGCTGGTCGAGCCGGGAGCCGATGACGACCTGGGTGCTGGGCGCGGAGAACGCGGTGGCGTTGTCCAGCAGCTCGGCCACGAGCCGGACGAGGTCGCTCGCCGCGTAGCCGACGATCTCGACCGACGGCGTCGACTTCACGACGACGCGCTGGTAGTGCTCGATCTCCGACGCGGCGGCGCGCAGCACGTCGGCCAGCGCGACGGGCTGGTGGAAGCGGCGTGCGACGTCGGTGCCGGAGAGGACCATCAGGTTCTCGTTGTTGCGGCGCATGCGCGTCGCGAGGTGGTCGAGCTTGAACAGGTTCGCGAGCTGCTCGGGGTTCTCCTCGTGGCGCTCCAGCTCCTCCATGAGCTTGAGCTGGCGTTCGACGAGGCCCTGCGAGCGGCGCGACAGGTTGACGAAGATGTTCTTCATGCCCGACCGCATCGACGACTGCTCGACGGCGGAGCGGATGGCCTGCTCGTGCACCGCGTCGAACGCGCGGGCGAGCTGGCCGAACTCCTCGCTGGTGTGCACGGGCACCGGTTCGATCGTGGTGTCCGGCTGGCGGTCGGCGCGGATCGCGGCGACGACCTGGGGCAGGTGGTGGTGCGCCACGTCGAGCGCGGAGTGCCGCAGCTCCGACAGCGAGCGCAGCAGGTAGCGGCCGATGACGAAGCCGAGCGTCACGGCGACGAGCAGCATCGCCAGCAGGACCACCGCGGCGGCACCGGCCTTGTCGGACGTGTCGTCCTGCAGCGCGGCCGACGAGCTCGCGAGCTCGTCCTGCAGGCCGCGGGTGACCTGCTCCATGAGCCGCGCGGTGGTGCCGGAGGCCTTGTTCCACTCGTCGACGGCGATGCCGAGCGTCGAGGCGGGGTCGGGCCGGGGCTGACCGGGCCTGACCGGGATCGGGGTGCCGTCGGGCTGGGTGAGCGCGCGCTCGACGAGCTTGCCGCGGGCGGCGACCTCGGCGCCGGTGACGGTCTGGTCGTAGTCGCGGCGCTGGCCGCCGGTGGCGACGGCCTGGAAGTCGCCGAGGCGGTCCTGCAGGCGGATGTCGGACTGCTCCAGCGAGCGGACCTCGGTGCCGAGCAGCTTGCCGCGGCCGATGCCCGCGAGCACGATCGCGTGCTGCTGCGAGACCTGTTCCTGCGCGATGACCATGTTGTGCAGGCCGATGGCGGTGCCGGAGATGGCCTGGTCGCCGAACTGGCTGATCAGCGCCTGCTCGAAGTCCAGCAGCGACTTCACGACACCGGTGTAGCCGGCGGTGGCCTCCGCCGAGTCGCCGTTGCCGGTGGTCACCTTCTCGCGGAAGGTCTTGAGCTGACCGATCTGGTCGCCCATCTCCGTGAAGCGGCTGCGGGCGACGTCGCTCAGGCCGGCGGTGCGCTCGACGCGGCGGCGCACGGTCGCGGCGGCGTTGTCCGTGGCGCTGATCTGGTTCTGGTAGGCGCCCACGCCGGAGCCGCTCGTGGCGCTCTGCGCGGCGAGCGTGCGTTCCTGCTGGACGCTGGAGATCAGCGGCGCGAGGTCGGCCCTCAGCTTGACCAGGCCCTGCATCCGCACGTACGAGTTCGACCGGTCGACGTACCCGTTGATCTGCAGTGCGCCCGCACCGACGGCCACGGCCACGGGGACCAGCAGCACGACGCCGAGCTTGACCGGCAGCCTCCAGTTGCGCCAGTCGCTGATCTTTCTCCACTCGACATTCACGAAATGATCCCCACGGCGCGCTCGAAGTGCCCCACTATCGGCTACCTCCTGGCCGGTGAATCCCCACGAGTTGAGTCACCCGGGGGTTCGATATCGAGATCCGCCGCATCGGGTGTGTGCGGATAGTAGGCCAGAGAGCGTGCGGCTACAACGACCTCAGGCGTGCACGATTGATCACCGGCTGTCACGAGCAACCTCTTGGGGTGGTGTTGCACGCGCAAGGGATTGACTCGCCGCCACGCGTGGTTACGCTGGCGCCCTCCACCTCCGGCACGGCAGCGGCGTCCGCGCACGCGCCCGCCGGGTACTCCCCGTAACGAAACGAGCGGTTGATGACGAAGGCGCTGCCCTCCGTGTCACGCCCGGCGACGCCCGGTTTCGCGACCTTTGACGACTCCCGTCACTCATTGCTCATAGACGGTGACGGTGAGCCGGATTTCAGTGCCATCCAAACGAGTGAGGATTTCCTCGTCCTGAAGCGCCGGGTGACACGTTTCATTCTTCCCGCAACCGGTTTGTTCCTCACGTGGTACGTCACGTTCGTGTTGCTTTCGGCTTACGCCGCCGATTTCATGCGCACTCCGCTGTTCGGAACGGTGAACGTCGGCCTGACGCTCGGATTCCTCCAGATCGTCACGACCGTCGTCATCACAATGGCGTACGCGCGCTACTCCAAGAAGCGGCTCGACCCCCAGGTCGACCGGGTCCGTGCGCTCGCCGGCGCTGATGAGGAGCTCGCGTGACCGGGGCGAACACCGCGATCAACCTGTCCGTCTTCGGCATCTTCGTCCTGCTCACGCTCTACGTCGTCTACCGGGCGTCGACCAGGAACGTGAGCGCGTCGGACTACTACGCCGCGGGCAGCAGCTTCACCGGGACGCAGAACGGCATCGCACTGTCGGGTGACTTCCTGTCCGCCGCGTCGTTCCTGGGCATCTCCGGTGCCATCGCCGTCAACGGCTACGACGGGTTCCTGTACTCGATCGGGTGGGTCGTCGCCTGGCTGATCGGCCTGATGCTGATCGCCGAGCGCCTGCGCAACACCGGCCGCTACACCATGGGCGACGTCATGGCGTTCCGGATGCGCCAGCGCCCGGTGCGCGCCGCGGCCGCCAACTCGACGCTGGTCATCTCGATCTTCTACATGATCGCCCAGATGGCGGGCGCCGGCGGTCTCATGGCGCTGCTGCTCGACGTGCACAGCAAGGTCGGCCAGGCCGTCATCATCGCCGTCGTGGGCATCGTCATGGTGCTGTACGTGCTGGTCGGCGGCATGAAGGGCACCACGTGGGTGCAGATCATCAAGGCCGTCCTGCTCCTGCTGACCGTGTCGCTGCTGACCATCTTCCTGATCGGCAAGTTCGGCTTCGACCTGTCCTCGATGCTCGACCGCGCCACCCAGCGGTCGCCGCGCGGTGAGGCCGTGCTGTCGCCGGGCGTGAAGTACGGCGCCACCGACCTGTCCAAGATCGACTTCCTGTCGCTGGCGCTGGCCCTCGTGCTCGGCACGGCGGCACTCCCCCACGTGCTGATGCGCTTCTACACGGTGCCCAACGCGCGCGAGGCGCGTCGTTCGGTCGTGTGGGCGACGTGGATGATGGCGATCTTCTACTCGTGCACCCTGGTCATCGGCTTCGGCGCGATGGCGCTGGTGGGCTCGGACAAGATCACCAGCGCTCCCGGCGGCGAGAACTCGGCGGCCCCGCTGCTGGCGTTCCAGATCGGCGGGGCGGTGCTGCTCGGCGTCGTGTGCGCGGTGGCGTTCGCGACGATCCTCGCGGTGGTCGCCGGTCTGACGCTGACCGCGTCGGCCTCCTTCGCGCACGACGTGTACGCCAACGTGATCAAGCGCGGTGAGGCCGACCCGCGCGACGAGGTCAGGGTCGCCCGCTACACCGCGGTCGGCGTCGGCGTGCTCGCGATCGCCGGTGGCATCGCGGCGAACGGCCAGAACGTCGCCTTCCTGGTCGCGCTCGCGTTCGCGCTGGCGGCCTCGGCGAACCTGCCGACGCTGCTCTACTCCATGTTCTGGAAGCGGTTCAACACCCGCGGCACGCTGTGGAGCATGTACGGCGGCCTCACGTCGTGCGTGCTGCTCATCGTGTTCTCCCCCGCCATCTCCGGTTCGCCGTCGTCGGTGTTCCCCGACGTCGACTTCGCCTTCTTCCCGCTCAGCAACCCCGGCATCGTGTCGATCCCGCTGTCGTTCCTGGCCGGGTACCTGGGCACGGTGTTCGGCGGCGAGCCGGCCGACCGGGAGAAGCAGGCGGAGATGGAGGTCCGCGGGCTGACCGGGATCGGGTCAGACCTCCGCTAGCAGGGAGCCGAGCGCCTCGTTGAAGACCTCGGGGCGTTCGAGGTTGGGCATGTGCGCGGCCCCGTGCACGACGACGAGGGTCGAGCCGGGGACGCGTTCGTGCATGTACTCCGCGTCGCGCACCGGCGTGTACTCGTCGTCGCTGCCGACCACCACCAGGGTCGGCACCTCGATCGTGCCCAGCAGGTCGGTGTAGTCGGGGCGTTCGGCCCTGCCGCGCAACGCCGCCGCGGCACCCTCCGGCGGCGCGTCGTGCATCATCCGGCTGACGTGGGCCGCGACCTCGGGCAGCGCCTCGGCGTTGTGCGGCGCCACCATCTTCGTGAGCACCTCGCCGGCGTAGCCGGACATGCCCTCGCGCAGCAGCCGGTCGGCCATGGCGTTGCGGTGGACCTTGCCCTCCGGCGTCTCCGCCTGGGCGAAGGTGTCCGCGAGCACGAGACCGCGGATGCGCTCGCCGAACAGCCGCTGGCACTCCAGGACGACCTGGCCGCCCATGGACAGGCCGCCGAGCACGAACCGGTCGACGCCGAGGTGGTCGAGCAGGCCCGCGACGTCCTGGGCGAACGCCGACAGCGGCGTGACACCGGGCACGACGGTCGTCTCGCCGTAGCCGCGCAGGTCGGCCGCGACCACCCGCCAGCCCCGCCGGCCGAAGTGCTCGACCTGCGGGCGCCACATCGTGCGGTCGAACGGGTGGCCGTGCACCAGGACGAGCACGTGGTCGCTCACGCCCTCGTCGTCGTAGCCGATCGTGATGCCGTTGACGTCCGCCTTCACCGAATCCCCCCGAGGTGGTGTGGAACGACTACCGGGTGGCCGCCGCCCTGATCGCCGCGCTCATCCGGGCAGCCGCCTCCTCACCGGTGTACCGGAACCCGAGCGTCGGCTCGGTCAGCTCCAGCTCCAGCAGCAGCGGTGCCCCGTCCGCGTCCTCGACGACGTCGACGCGGGCGTACAGCAGCTCCTCGCGCGGCACCGCGAGCAGGTCCGCGGTCGCGTCCAGCACCGCGTCACCGAGTGCGCGCTGCGCCGCCGACGGTTCGACGCCCGCCAGCTTCTCCTCCAGGTACAGGCCGTTGTCGGACCCGGCACCGCCCCTGGCGAGCATCGGTCCCTTGTGGAACGAGTGCGAGTACTCGCCGGCGAAGTACACCAGCGCCGTCTCCCCGTTGGCGTCCACACTGGACTGGTAGGGCTGCACGAGCGCCGTCTTCCCCAGCGAGCGCAGGTGTGCCAGCGCCAGGTCGTGGTCGGTGAACCGGCCCGCGCCGCGCGAGCCCGCGCCGACCGCCGGCTTCACCACGAACTCGCCGGACGGCCACTCGGGCGTCTCATCGGGCCGCACGACGAACGTCGGCACCACCGGCACCCCGCGGCCGGCCAGCTCGACCAGGTAGGACTTGTCGGTGTTCCAGCGGACCACCGCGGCCGGGTTCGCGAGCACCGGCACCGTGTCGCACCACGCCAGGAACTCGTCGAACCGCTCGGGGTAGTCCCACGGCGCCCGCAGCACCGCGAGGTCGGCGTCGACCGGACCGCCCCACACCTGCCACGTGACGTCCACGCCGTCGCGGGCCAGCGCGTCGAACAGCGCGTCGTCGTCACCGTCGCCCTTGGGCAGCTCCGCGCAGGAGATCAGGACGACCCTCACGACTGCATCTTGGCCATCTTGCGGCGGTGCTCGGCACCGATCTTGGTCGCGGCGGTGGTCTCGCGGTCCCACTCGGCCGGCTCGACGCCGGGGGCGGCCTCGACGGCGGCGGTCGCGGACTCCACGTCCTCGATCATCACGTCGCCCATGGCACCGTCCGCACCGACGAGCACGATCCGGGCACCGGCCCGGCCGATCGGCTCGACGACCGCGCGAACGGCCTGGTCCGGCTTGCCGTGGGCCTTCACGAACTCGGCGATGCGCTTCTGCGCGGTTTGATCAGACACGTCCCACACTCTAAAACCAGCAGGTAACTTCGGACGGGTGACCACCGACACGCTCACGTCCTACCTCGCCTGGTACTTCGACCAGCACCCCGCGCACGCGGCGCAGGTCGGTTCCCTCCCGCACTACGCGACGTTCGGCGACTTCTCCTCCTCTGCCTTCGAGAACCGGGCGAGGGAGAACGCGGCGTGGCTCGCGAAGCTGGAGGCGGAGCCGGCGTCGGTGGACCGCGACCTCGTGCTGTCGGTGCTGCGCGGTGAGCTGGCCGCGGAGACGTGGCCCGCGTGGCGGCGCGACCCGCACGCGTACACGGGCATGTTGTTCTTCGGGCTGCTCGCACCGTTCCTGCACCGCCTGCTGCCCGAGGCGGAGCTCGTCACCGCCATCGCCGCGAAGCTGCGGGAGGTGCCGTCGGTGCTGGCGGCGGCCCAGCACAACCTCGACCCGGCGCTCGCGGCGCCGCTGGTCGTGCGGCGCGCCCTCGGCCAGGTGCGCACCGGGCGGTCGTTCGTCCTCGACACGCTGCCGCTGGAGGTGTCCGCACCGGAGCTGCGCGCGGAGCTCGTGGAGGCCGCGCTGCCCGCCGCGGAGGCGTTCGACCGGTTCGCGGTGTTCCTGGAGGACCTGGCCCTGCGCGCCACCGGCGACTGGCGGATGGGCGAGAAGCTGTACTCGACCCTCTTGCAGGACAAGGAGATGCTCGGGTACGGGGCGCCGGAGCTGCACCGCCGCGGGCAGGACGCGTACGCGGGGCTGGAGGCCGAGCTGGTCGAGCTCGCGGGCACACCGGACTGGCGCGCGGTGATGAGCTCGCTGCAGGACGACCACCCGCCGACGCTGGCGGCGATGCGCGCGGAGTACGAGGCCGAGACGGCGCGGGCGCGGGCGGCGCTGGTCGAGCACCGGCTGGTGACGCTGCCGGAGGGCGAGGAGTGCCGGGTCATGCCGTCGCCGCCGTTCCACCGCGCGGTGATGGCCGTGGCGAGCTACGTCGGCCCGCCGCCGATGACCGCGGGCCGGCTCGGGCACTTCTTCGTGCCGTTCACCCCGGACGGCGCCTCCGACGTCGACGTCACCCAGCGGCTGCGCACCAACGCCCGTTCGCAGCTCCCGACGATCTCCGTGCACGAGGCCTACCCCGGCCACCACTGGCACGCGTCGTGGGTCGCGGCGCAGGGGGACGCGCACCCGCTGCGCTGGGTGTTCCGGACGCCGTACTTCTCCGAGGGCTGGGCGCTGTACGCGGAGAAGCTGCTGCGCTCGGTCGGCCACTACACGACACCGGGCGCGGTGATGGGTCACGTCGAGGCGCGGCTGTTCCGCGCGGCGCGGATGGTCGTCGACACGGCGTTGCACTGCGGCGACATGACCCCGGACGAGGCCGAGTCGTTCATGGTGGAGCGCACGGCGCTGACGCCCGGCACGGCGGCGGGTGAGGTGCGCCGGTACTGCTCGTGGCCGACGCAGGCACCGTCCTACCTGACCGGTGCGCTGGAGATCGACCTGATCCGCGAGGACTACCTGGCCGCGGGGCTGGGGTCGCTGCGCGACTTCCACGACCGCATCGCCGGGTCGGGTGCCCTGCCGCTGGGGCTCGCGCGGCGCGTGGCGCTCGGCGAGGAGTAGCGGCCACGGGGTGGACCGCCCCGTGCTCCCGCGTGGTGGGACCGGGAACATCGGGTGGCGGGCCGCAGTTGTCCGGGGTGAGCCGATCTAGGAGGACAGATGCCCAAGGCAGTGGTGGTGCGCGCGGCCGGTGGTCCGGAGGTGCTGGAGCACGCGGACGTGGACGCGCGCACACCCGGTGACGGCGAGCTGCTGGTGCGGGTGAGCGCCGCGGGCGTGAACTACATCGACACCTACCAGCGCAGCGGGCTCTACCCCGTGCCGCTGCCGACCGCACTGGGCCTGGAGGGCGCGGGCGAGGTCGTCGAGTCCCGCTCGCCGGACTTCGCGGTGGGCGACCGGGTGGCGTGGATGTCGGTGCTGGGCAGCTACGCGACCGAGGTCGTGGTGCCGGCCGCGGCCGCCGTGAAGGTGCCCGACGGGCTGGACGTGGAGCTCGCGGCCGCCGCGCTGCTGCAGGGCATCACCGCGCACTACCTCGTGCACTCGACGTACCGGGTGAAGGCCGGTGACCGGGTGCTCGTGCACGCGGCGGCCGGGGGTGTCGGCCTGCTGCTGACCCAGTGGGCCAAGTCGTACGGCGCGCACGTGATCGGCACCGTGTCGACCGACGAGAAGGAGGCGCTGGCCCGCGAGGCCGGCGCGGACGAGGTGCTGCGCTACGGGGACTTCGCCGCGCAGATCGACAAGGTCGACGTGGTCTACGACGGCGTCGGCGCGGACACGTTCGACCAGTCACTGGCCTCGCTCAAGCCGCGGGGCCTGCTGGCCCTGTTCGGCGCGTCGTCGGGCCCGGTGCCGCCGGTGGACCCGCAGCGGCTCAACGCCGCCGGCTCGGTGTTCCTGACCCGGCCGTCGACCGGCGCGTACCTGCTGGACCGCGCCGAGTTCGAGTGGCGCGCGGCGGACCTGTTCTCGGCGATCTCCTCGGGCACGCTGTCGGTGCGCGTCGGTGGCCGCTACCGGCTGGCCGAGGCCGCGCAGGCGCACACGGACCTGCAGTCGCGCCGCACGACCGGCAAGCTGCTGCTCCTGCCCTGGCCCTGACCGAGGTGCACGCGGGGACCTTCCGTGCACTTGCAGTGCACGCGGGGAGCTTTCGTGCACTTGTGGCGCACGCGGGGACCTTCGTGCACCACAAGTGCACGCGGGGAGCTTTCGTGCACTTGGAGTGCACGGAAGGTCCCCGCGTGCGGTCAACGGCTACTGCGCGGCGGTGACCTTCACGCCGTCGATCACGAAGACGAGCGTCTCGTTCGGCTTGATGCCGCCGCCACCCTGCCCGTAGCCCTTGGCGGGCGGCACGACCAGCAGCCGGCGCCCCTTCTCCTTCAGGCCGACGATGCCCTCGTTCCAGCCGTCGATGACCTGCGCCTGCCCGACGTTCTCCACGTCGAACGGCTCGCCGCGCTCGAACGAGCTGTCCAGCACCTTCTTGTCGCTGAACGTCGTGAGCTGGTAGTTCACCGACGCCGTCGTACCCGGCTTCACCTCGGCACCGGTGCCGGTCACGAGGTCCTTGACGATGAGCTCGCCGGTGGGCTTGCAGGCCGGGATCTCGACCTTCGGCGCCTTGCCGAAGTCCCCGGTGACCTTGAAGTCCTCCGCCTTGCAGGGGGCGGAGGCGTCGGCGGCGGGCTTCTCCTCGGTGCCGCACGCCGCGAGTGCGGTGGTGGCCAGGGCGAGAGAAGCGATGAGCAGGACGGTGCGCATGACCGGGCAGCTTATGGGCGGCGGTGTGAGCGGGGTGTAGCAGGCCGGTCGCGGGACGCCGCCACCCCGATTCCACCTGACTCGGAATTACGTGCCGAGCGGGTGAAAGGAGTCCGCCACTTGGAGCGGGTCCAATCCGGGCGAACACAGGCCACGGGTGCGTTCGGGTGGGTGGGTCACCCTCATCCGACACGAGGGCGGAACTTCGCGACGCCGCGTCACCGGAGCGCACGGGTGCGAACGAGCGGGTGCGCCGGAAGATGACTATTCCGGCCGGGAATATCGCACGATCAGCAGCTTCCTTATCTTTTGACCGACGCGTACAGTAACTCCGCGCACTTGATCGGACACTGAGAGCATTCGTCCGATCGGGTAGCGACCATTGAGGTGATCCAGGAGGTGGGACTTGTGTCCGCGGAGGCCGGAGGCATCCGCAGCAACCTGATCCAGGAGTTGTTCTGGACCCGGACCGGGTTGCTACTCCTCGTACTCGTCGTCACGTCCGGGGTGTCGCTCGCCATTTCCAGTCAAATGGACGTGGGGACGGCGCGGAACTTCTTGACGTCGGTCGGCACCGGAACGCTCATTTCCGCTGTCGTGAGCTTCACGCAGACGCTGATCACGTCCAGGGCGGCGCACACGGCGCTGCTCACACCCGTGGTCGAGGAAAGCCGCAAGGCGCTGAAGGAGCTGAGCGAGGAGTACCGGGCGCTCGACCGGGAGTTCTTCCCCAGCCACGTGTTCGAGCCGACGGCCACGCCGGACCCGGTGTTCAACCAGCTCATGATGCAGGACCTGGAGCGGACGCGGCTGTACTGCTTCCGCGGGTTCGCGGGGCGGTACGCGGCGGGCCGGGTGCTGCTGTCGCAGACGGAGTGCGAGCTCAGGGCGGTGCTGGCGGACCCGCGCGACGACAACGCCCTCAGCGGTCGGGCGCGGTACCTGTTGCGCAACGAGGGCGCCGACGGCGACTACGAGGAGATCCAGCGCCGGCTCAAGGAACAGATCAGAATCGGTCTCGTCGGGCTGTACGCGGCCAGGAGCAGGTGCAGCAGAATCGACGTCACCATCGTTTCCGATCCACCGCTCGACCGGCTCGAACTGTTCGACGACAGCGCCTGGCTCACGTTGTACAGCAACACGGCCGGAGTGCTCAGGCCATATCCGCGGACGCTGCGGTTCACGGAGAGTTCGTTCCTGTACGCAATGGAACGCGCGGAGTTCCTGCGGATCAGCAACTCCAGGGCCGGATACCACTTCGTCATCACGCCGGGCACCTCCCGCGCCGACTTCCTGGCGTTGTTCGAGAAGATCACCGGAACACCCCTCGGCGACGACGGGTTCACCGAGCTCGAAGAGAAGTTCCACGCATTTCGCCGCGAATTCTCCGCTTCCGCTCAGTTGAGGAGCTGATCGATCTTGCTAGCCGAGTTCACCGGGGTGTCCGCGCTCGACGAGCTCACCGCTCGGGTCAAGCGCGCCGACCCTCCCGTGGTCGAGCACTGGGCCGAGGTCGGCGGGTGGTTCCGCGAGTGGGCGGCACGGCCGGAGCTGCGCAAGGAGCTGCGCGCGCACATCGACGGGCTCACACCGCAGCAGGCGACGTGGGTGATCGCGCACTCGCGGGAGACGACGACGCACTTCGCGTGGTGCCTGCGCGACGAGCCGGGTGAGCCGTTCACGTTCTGGCTGCACGAGTACAAACCGCTCGCCGACTGGCGCACGGGCTACGCGGACTCGGTGCACAACCACCGCTACCACTTCTGCACGACCATCCTCAGCGGCGCCTACCTGCACGAACGCTTCGACGCACGGCTGGGCGTCGGCGGACGTTCGATCATCAGCACCGAGCTGACCAAGCGCACGCAGTGCGCCGCGGGCACCACGGGCACGCTGCTCGCGCACGAGTTCCACCGGATCCCCCGCGCGGCGGACGGCACGATGACGTTCCTCGTCAAGTCGCGGGCCGTCACGCCGTGGAGCCTCAGCTACGACCCGGACACCGGCGTCAGCCACCGGCACGTGCCGGTCGAGGAGCGGCTGGAGGATCTGACGAACAACCTCTGAAGCCTCTGCGGCCGGGTTCGGCGCGCGCCTACCATCAGCCCACCTGCCAGGAGGGCTGATGATGCGTACGCGCACGATGATTCCGAGATCTGTCATAGCGGACGTGGAGCAACGGGTGCGGCGGCTGTGCGAGGACCTGGCCGCCAAGCTGCAGTTCCACGGCTGGCACCACGTGAGCTTCGTCCGCGACAAGGCCGTGCACTTCGCCGGCCGCAACGGCGCCGCCGCCGACGTCGTCGAGGTGGCCGCGCTGGTGCACGACCTCAACTACATGGTCCGGCGCAACTCGCTGCCGACCGACGGCGCGGCGCTGCGCCGCAAGACGCTGTTCGTCGCGGGGGTGTGCGTCGGCGACATCGACTGGATCGAGCGGATCGTGGTCGAGGCGGAGATGCGGACCCGCCACCGCGACATCTCACCGGAGGCGCAGGCGCTGTCCGACGCGGACACCCTGTTCAAGGCGCTGCCGGTCACACCGGTCGTCCTCGCCCACAAGTACCTGCAGGAGAACGGCATCACGCTGCGGGAGCTCGCGCACAAGATCGTCGGCGAGCAGGTGGGCAAGGCCGACGAGGGCTACTACTTCTACGACGAGGAGGCCGCCGCGACCTACACCCGGTGGGCCGAGGCGAACCTGTCGCTATGGCGGTGCATCGTGGAGTCGCTCGACGACCCGTGCGTCGAGGACCTGCTCGCGAAGGTGGCTTCGTGACCTCAGCCGCCGGCCCGCAGCCGCAGGTCGGCTGACGCGTTCAGGGCGTGGGCGAGGCCCAGCACGTTGCCCCGGCCGAGCATCTCCCACCGGGTCAGCCGCAGCGCCTCGCCCGCGCCGAACCCGGCCGCGAGCCGGGCCAGCACCATGCCGGTCACCCACCCGGCCATGTCCTGCGGCACCGCCACCGCGGGGCTGATGACGCCGGACGCGCCGTGCCGGACGAGCGGCCGGACCAGCGCGCTCAGCGGGGAGGTGGCCACCACCAAGGGCTTGCGGGTGGGCCAGTGCGGCTGCGGCCACACACCGTCGTGGCTCCACCGTTCGACCTCCTCCGCGTCGAGGGACCCCTCGCGGAAGTGCAGGTGCACGATGTCCGCCGACTCATCGGCCAGCGCGTGCCCCAGCTCCGACGGGCTGACGTACGCCGACGACACGGCCTCCGGCGGAAGCATCGACATCAGCTCGGCGGCGTGCCGTTCGGTCAGCGCCCGGTCCATCCCGGGGTCGACCGCCATCATCACCTCGAACGGCCGCGGGGTCTGCGACACCTGCCGCACGAGCGGTCCGACCGGCTGTTCCAGCACAGTGGACAGGCCCCAGAAACCGAAGGGGCACAGCACGTTCCCGCTGTGGTCGGACACCGGGCAGTGCGCGGGCACCTCACCGCCGGGCCCGAACGGGCCGAACCGCCCCACCGACGCGCACAGCCGATAGGGCCCATCGGCGAACGGCAGGTCGTAGACCAGCGACCACGGCACCGGCGACTCGGTCACCTCGGCCACCAGCACCCCGGCCGGGCGACCGGAGGCACGCGCCGACCGCCGGAGCAGCTCCGGCAACGCGGACCCGGCGAACAGCCGCGCGTACAACGCCGCACCCTCGCGCGCCAACGCCGCCAGGTCCGCGCAGTACGCCGGGAAGTCCTTGCCGTACCAGGGGTCCAGCCCCGCCACGGGCAGCACCGGGTGCCCGCAGCCGGCCAGGCCGACCCACGAGGGCGCCCCGTCACCGGCCGCGACCAGCGCCCGCTCCCCCACCACCAGGATCGACGCCACCCGCGACGCCAGCGGTGCCACGTCGGCGAACGTCCGCGACAGCCGGTACCGCGGCACCGCACGCCACTCACCACCACCGACCGGCAGCACGACCTGCTGGACGTGCACCGGCACCGCACCGCGGTAGAGGACCAGCTCCCCGGTCCACCGCGCCGCGGCGTACGGCGTGGTCACCGGGAAGCTCACCCACGGGCCCGCCCCGTCGGCGGGCAGCACGAACGTCTCGGTCCGCACCGCGCGCCCGGACATGGCGAGCACCGCCCGCAGCTCCAGGTCACCGGGCAACGGCGTGGCGTGCGCCCCGACGTGCACCCACACCTCGTAGTCGGCACCCGGCCGCAACGTTCCCGCGACGCCCTCGGTCGCACCGGGCAGCGCGACCACGACGGTGACCGCGCGGTCGTCGGGCACAGGTGGCTGCGGCAGCGGGACGAACCCGGCCCGCCCCCGCCGTTCCAGCTCGCGGAACTGCCACAGGACGTCCTCGACCCGCACCTCGCCCGCCCGCACCGGCGCGGCCAGCACCACGTGCGGCGTGCTCCAGCCCAGGACCACGGTCGCCGGATCCACTCCGGACACCCACGCGTGCACGGCGGTGAACAGCACGACCGGCCGCCCGAGCCCGCGCAGCGCGGCGACGACCGGCGCCGAGTCCCACGTCCGGGTGTCGTGCAGCGCGACCACGTCGCCGGGCACGTCCGAGATCGGAGGCAGGCCGTCGGCCGAGGCGAAGTGCCGGAGGTCGAGCACCGCGAACCGCAGCGTCCGCAGGCGGGTCCGCACGGCGGCCGAGCCGGCCCGACCGACCGCCAGCCCCCGGCTGACCTGCGCCCACCCGCCCGGATCGGTCACGACGAACAGCGACACCCGGTCCGCGAGCGCGGCGACGTGCTCCAGCGGCGAGCCTTCGCCGCCGGAGACGGTGAACTCGACGGGCGCCACAGCCGTACGCCTGGAGGTGCAGCTAGAACGGCCAGCCCAGCACCGGCAACCCGACCACGGCGTCCACGGCGAGCCCGCAGAACACCAGCATCAGGTAGAGGTTCGACATGTGGAAGAACTTCATGGTGTTCGTGGAACCACCGCGGCGCACGACGTTGTGCAGCTTGTGGGCGAACACGGCGAACCACACGCCCGACAGCGCCGCCACGGCGACGTAGATCCACGAGGTGACCGGGGCGAGTGCGAGCGTGCAGACCACGGTGATCCAGCTGTAGATGACGATCTGCCGCGTCACCTGCGCGGCTGTGGCCACCACCGGCAGCATCGGCACGCCTGCCCTGGCGTAGTCGTCCTTGAACTTCATCGCGAGGGCCCAGGTGTGCGGCGGGGTCCAGAAGAAGATGACGCCGAACATCACGAGGGCGGGCCACTCGACCGTGCCCGTCACCGCGCTCCAGCCGATGATCACCGGCATGCAGCCCGCCATGCCGCCCCAGATGATGTTCTGGGAGGTGCGGCGCTTGAGCACGAGCGTGTACACGAAGATGTAGAAGAGGATCGTCGCCACCGCGAACGCGGCCGACATGAGGTTGACGAAGATCCACAGGAACGCGAACGAGACGACCCCGAGCACGATGCCGAAGATCAGGGCGTTGCGCGGCGGGATGGCGTTGTGCGCGAGGGGCCGGCCCGCGGTCCGCTTCATGACCGAGTCGATGTCGGCGTCCACGAAGCAGTTGAGGGCGTTTGCCGACCCCGCGGCGAGGGTACCGCCGGTGAGGGTGCAGGCGATCAGCCACAGCGGTGGCAGACCGTGCTGGGCCAGCAGCATCGCGGGGATCGTGGTGATCAGCAGGAGCTCGATGACCCGCGGCTTGGTGAGCGCCACGTAGGCGCCGACAACCTGGCGAGGCGACCTGCCCGGGGCCTCGGCAACGAGACTGTCGGCACTCATCGCGGGAACGCTCCTCATGTCGCGAGTGGGGGGAAATCCAGCAACTGATGGTAACCGCGCGCAGGATTCACAGCCCGTTCGGGTGCTGGTGTGCCTGGGCACACACCGGCCCGGGACCTTTCAGAGCACCTTCGGCAAGTGTCAGGACTAGGCTGGCCGCAGGACGAGGGACACACGCGGGTCAGGCCTTTCGGGATCGATCCACCAAGGTCGTCTGCAGACAGGTCGGGACCCGCCCAACCGACAGAGTGGAGCTGTAAGTCCGTGAGCGTCACCGACGACATCACCCGGCTCACCAAGGCCGATCTGCCTGATGACTGGACGGAGCTCGACAAGCGCGCCGTCGACACCGCTCGGGTGCTCGCGGCGGACGCCGTGCAGAACGTCGGCAACGGTCATCCCGGCACCGCGATGAGCCTCGCGCCCCTCGCTTACACGCTGTTCCAGCGGGTGCTGCGGCACGACCCCGCCGACCCGGACTGGATCGGCCGCGACCGGTTCGTGCTGTCTGCGGGCCACTCCAGCCTGACGCTGTACGTCCAGCTGTTCCTGTCGGGCTACGGCCTGGAGCTCGACGACCTCAAGCACCTGCGCAAGTGGGGCTCGAAGACGCCGGGCCACCCCGAGCACGGCCACACCCGCGGTGTCGAGATCACGACCGGCCCGCTGGGCTCCGGTCTGGCCGCCGCCGTCGGCATGGCCATGGCCGCCCGCCGCGAGCGTGGTCTCTTCGACCCGTCGGCCGCGCCGGGCGAGAGCCCGTTCGACCACCACGTCTACGTGATCGCCTCCGACGGTGACATCGAGGAGGGCGTCACCTCCGAGGCCTCGTCGCTCGCGGGCACGCAGCAGCTGGGCAACCTGGTCGTCTTCTACGACGACAACAAGATCTCCATCGAGGACGACACGACGATCGCGCTGTCCGAGGACACCGCGAAGCGCTACGAGGCCTACGGCTGGCACGTCCAGGTCGTGGAGTCCGGCGAGAACGTCAAGGGCATCCTCGAGGCCGTCGAGAAGGCCAAGGCCGTCACCGACAAGCCGTCGTTCATCCTGCTGCGCACGATCATCGGCTACCCGGCGCCGAACAAGCAGAACACCGGTGCCGCGCACGGTGCCGCGCTGGGCGTCGACGAGGTCAAGGCCACGAAAGAGATCCTCGGGTTCGACCCCGAGCAGACCTTCGAGGTCGCCGACGAGGTGCTCGCGCACGCCCGCGAGGTCGTCAAGCGCGGCGAGCACGCCAAGGCCGAGTGGCAGAAGTCCTTCGACGCGTGGGCCTCGGCCAACGGCGAGAACAAGGCGCTGCTCGACCGGCTCGTCGCCCGCGAGCTGCCGCAGGGCTGGGACGCCGACCTGCCCTCCTACGAGCCGGGCGGCAAGGAGATCTCGACCCGCAAGGCCTCCGGTGAGGCGATCAACGGGCTGGCGAAGCACCTGCCCGAGCTGTGGGGCGGTTCCGCCGACCTCGCCGAGTCGAACCTGACCACGATCAAGGACGCCAAGTCCTTCGGCCCGGCCTCGATCTCGACCGAGATGTGGAGCGCCGACCCGTACGGCCGCGTGCTGCACTTCGGTGTCCGCGAGAACGCCATGGGCATGATCCTCAACGGCATCGCGCTGCACGGCCCGACGCGCCCGTTCGGTGGCACGTTCCTCGTGTTCTCCGACTACATGCGCCCCGCGGTGCGCCTGGCCGCGATCATGCAGGCCGCCGTCACCTACGTCTGGACGCACGACTCCATCGGCCTGGGTGAGGACGGCCCGACGCACCAGCCGATCGAGCACCTCGCGGCCCTGCGCGCGATCCCGGACTTCGCGGTCGTGCGCCCCGGCGACGCCAACGAGACCGCGTACGCGTGGAAGGCCGTCGTCGAGCAGCTCGGCCCGGTGGGCCTCGCGCTGAGCCGGCAGAACCTCCCGATCCTCGAAGGCACCTCCGCGGAGGGCGTCAAGCGCGGCGGTTACGTGCTCCTCGGTGACGACAACCCGGAGGTCGTGATCATCGGCACCGGCTCCGAGCTGCAGGTCGCCCTGGAGGCCGGAAAGGTCCTGCAGGGCGAGGGCGTTGCGGTGCGCGTGGTCTCCATGCCGTCCGTCGAGTGGTTCGAGAAGCAGGACGCCGAGTACCGCGAGTCGGTCCTGCCGAAGGCGGTCAAGGCGCGCGTCGCGGTGGAAGCCGGTATCGCACAGCCGTGGTACCGCTACGTCGGCGACGCCGGCGAGATCGTCTCGATCGAGCACTTCGGTGCCTCGGCCGACTACCAGGTCCTGTTCAAGGAGTTCGGCTTCACGACGGAAGACGTCGTCGCCGCCGCCCGCCGTTCCCTTGACAACGTGAGGGGTAACAAGTGAGCAAGCCGCATCTCGACGCACTGTCCGGCGCCGGTGTCTCCATCTGGCTGGACGACCTGTCCCGCGAGCGCCTGACCAGCGGCAACCTGGACGAGCTGATCCGCGACTGGAACGTCGTCGGTGTCACGACGAACCCGACGATCTTCGCGGGCGCCCTGTCGAAGGGCGAGTCCTACGACGAGCAGGTCCGCGAGCTCGCGAACCGGGGCGCCGACACCGAGGCGACCATCCGCGAGGTCACCACGACCGACGTGCGCAACGCGTGCGACAAGTTCCGCGACGTCTACAACAGCACGAACGGTGTGGACGGCCGCGTCTCCATCGAGGTCGACCCGCGCCTGGCGTTCGAGACGGACAAGACCGTCGCCGAGGCGCAGGACCTGTGGAAGACCGTGGACCGGCCGAACCTGCTGGTGAAGATCCCGGCCACCGAGGCGGGCATCCCCGCGATCACGAAGGTGATCGCCGAGGGCATCTCCGTCAACGTCACGCTGATCTTCTCGGTCGAGCGGTACGAGAAGGTCATGGAGGCGTACATCGCCGGCCTGGAGCAGGCCAAGGCGAACGGCCACGACCTGCGCTCGATCCACTCGGTCGCGTCGTTCTTCGTGTCCCGGGTGGACACCGAGATCGACAAGCGGCTGAAGGCGATCGGCACGGACGAGGCCACCGCGCTGCTGGGCAAGGCCGCGCTGGCCAACGCGTGGATCGCCTACGGCGCGTTCGAGCAGACCTTCCAGGGCGAGCGCTGGGAGGCCCTCAAGGCGGACGGCGCGAACGCGCAGCGCCCGCTGTGGGCCTCGACCGGTGTGAAGGACCCGAGCTACTCCCCCACCCTCTACGTCGACCAGCTCGTCGTGAACGACGTCGTGAACACGATGCCGGAGAAGACGCTGCAGGCCGTCGCCGACGCGGGCGAGATCACCGGTGACACGGTCACCGGGCGCGCCGCGGAGGGCCAGGAGGTGTTCGACCGGCTCAGCGCCGTCGGCATCGACCTCCAGGACGTGTTCGTCGCGCTGGAGACCGAGGGCGTCGAGAAGTTCGAGAAGTCCTGGGAAGAGTTGCTCGAGACGGTGACGAACCAACTGGCGAAGCTGAAGGGCTGATCATCAAGTGACCTCCGTCGACATCGTGAGGTCACCGAACGCCGACCAGGTCAGCACGATCGCTGCTGACCTGGTCGCGGATTCGGTGCCGAGCAAGCTGACCGCGCAGGACCCGACCCTGTGGGGGCCGGAAGCCGAGTCCGAGGCGGGCATCCGCCTCTCCTGGACCACGCTGCACGAGTCGTCCCGTGCGCTGCTCCCCGACCTCGTGGCCCTGCGCTCCGCACTGCACGCCGAAGGCGTCGACCGCGTCGTGCTCGCCGGGATGGGCGGCTCGTCGCTGGCCCCCGAGGTGATCACGCGCACCGCGGGCGTCCCGCTGGTCGTGCTGGACACCACCGATCCCGCCCAGGTCGCCGACGCGCTCGCCGGTGACCTCGAGCGCACGGTGATCGTGGTGTCGTCCAAGTCCGGTGGCACCGTCGAGACCGACAGCCACCGGCGGATCTTCGAGAAGGCCTTCGCGGACGCGGGCATCGACGCCGCGTCGCGCATCGTGGTGGTCACCGACCCCGGCTCGCCGCTGCAGAAGGCGTCCGAGGAGGCGGGCTACCGCAAGGTGTTCCTGGCCGACCCGCACGTGGGTGGCCGCTACTCCGCGCTGACCGCGTTCGGCCTGGTGCCGTCCTACCTCGCGGGCGCCGACGTCGAGTCCCTGCTCGACGACGCCGCCGCCGAGGCGAAGGTCCTCTCCCAGGACTCGGTCGACAACCCCGCGGTGCGGCTGGCCGCGATCTTCGGTGCCGCGCACGCCAACGGCGCGGAGAAGGTCGTGTTCGCCGACACCGGCTCGGGCATCAAGGGCTTCGGCGACTGGGCCGAGCAGCTGATCGCCGAGTCCACCGGCAAGAACGGCACCGGCCTGCTGCCCGTCGTCGTCGAGGGCCCCGGTGCCCCCGGCTTCGTCGACGCCCGCTCCGACGCCACCACCGTCGCGATCGGACCGGCCACCGGGTCGGCGCACGTGGCCGTGGAGGGCCCGCTCGGCGCGCAGTTCCTGCTGTGGGAGTACGCGACCGCGCTCGTCGGCCGGGTGCTCGGCATCAACCCGTTCGACCAGCCCGACGTCGAGGCCGCGAAAAAGGCCGCGCGGGCGCTGCTCGACGCGCCGGCGGTCTCGGCCACCGCTCCGTCCTTCGTGGACGGTCCGGTCGAGGGCCACGGCACCGACTGGGCCCCGCGGGAGGTCCACACCGTCGCCGAGGCGCTCGCCGCCCTGGTCGAGGTGGCGCCCGAGCACGGCTACATCTCCGTTCAGGCGTACCTGGACAGGATCGACGACGCGTCCTTCGAGCTGCTCCGCGCGGAGATCGCGAAGAGGACGCACCTGCAGACCACGTTCGGCTGGGGTCCGCGGTTCCTGCACTCGACCGGCCAGTACCACAAGGGCGGTCACCAGAACGGCGTGTTCATCCAGATCACCGGCGAGTCCGGTGACGACCTGGAGGTGCCCGGCCGTCCCTACACGCTGGCGCAGCTGCAGCTCGCGCAGGCGGCCGGTGACGGGCAGGTCCTCGTCGAACACGGCCGCCCGGTGCTGCGGCTGCACCTGCAGGACCGCATCGCAGGTCTGGCCCAGCTCGTCGAGGCAGTCCAGGAGGACGGTTCGTGACCACATCCGCCGCCAAGTGGCGCAACCCGCTGCGGGACGCGCGCGACAAGCGCATGCCGCGCATCGCGGGGCCGAGCGCGCTGGTCATCTTCGGTGTCACCGGTGACCTGTCGCGCAAGAAGCTCATGCCCGCGATCTACGACCTCGCGAACCGGGGTCTGCTGCCGCCGGGCTTCGGTCTCGTCGGCTTCGCCCGCCGCGACTGGGCCGACCAGGACTTCATGAAGGTCGTCCACGACGCGGTGAAGGAGCACGCGCGCACGCCGTTCAACGAGGCCGTGTGGCAGCAGCTCGCCGAGGGCATCCGGTTCGTGCAGGGCACGTTCGACGACAACGAGGCGTTCGACAACCTGGCCTCCTGCCTCGCGGCGCTCGACACCGAGCGCGGCACGGGCGGCAACCACGCGTTCTACCTGTCGATCCCGCCGGGCGCGTTCCCGACGGTGATCAACCAGCTCAAGCGCGCGGGTCTGGCGCAGGCGCAGAACGACCAGTGGCGCCGCGTCGTCATCGAGAAGCCGTTCGGCCACGACCTGGCCTCGGCCAAGGAGCTCAACCGCACGGTCAACGAGGTCTTCCCCGAGGAGTCGGTGTTCCGCATCGACCACTACCTCGGCAAGGAGACCGTGCAGAACATCCTGGCGCTGCGGTTCGCGAACCAGCTGTACGAACCCATCTGGAACTCGAACTACGTCGACCACGTGCAGATCACCATGGCCGAGGACATCGGTCTCGGTGGCCGCGCCGGGTACTACGACGGCATCGGCGCCACGCGTGACGTCATCCAGAACCACCTGCTGCAGCTGCTCGCGCTGATCGCGATGGAGGAGCCCGTCTCCTTCAAGCCGTCGGACCTGCGGGCGGAGAAGGTGAAGATCCTCTCGGCGACGCGTCCGGCGGAGCCGTTCGAGGAGACCACCGCGCGCGGCCAGTACACCGGTGGCTGGCAGGGCGGCCAGAAGGTGCCCGGTCTGCTGGAGGAGGGCGGTTTCTCGCCCGAGTCGAAGACCGAGACGTTCGGCGCGATCACCTGCGAGGTCAACACCCGCCGGTGGGCCGGGGTACCGTTCTACCTGCGTACCGGCAAGCGCCTGGGCCGCCGCGTCACCGAGGTGGCCGTCGTGTTCAAGCGGGCGCCGCACCTGCCGTTCGACGACACCGCGACCGAGGAGCTCGGCCAGAACGCGCTCGTCGTGCGGGTGCAGCCGGACGAGGGCGTGACCATCCGGTTCGGCTCGAAGGTGCCGGGCAACACGATGGAGGTCCGCGACGTCACGATGGACTTCGGCTACGGCCACTCGTTCACCGAGTCGTCGCCGGAGGCCTACGAGCGGCTGCTGCTCGACGTGCTGCTCGGCGAGCCGTCGCTGTTCCCGAAGAACGACGAGGTCGAGCTCTCCTGGGAGATCCTCGACCCGATCCTCGAGTTCTGGGCCCGCAAGGACGAACCGGCTCTCGAGAAGTACAAGGCCGGCACCTGGGGACCGCCGTCGGCGGACGCGATGACCGCCAGGACCGGAAGGCACTGGAGGCGTCCGTGATCATCGACCTTCCCTCGACCACCACCTCGCAGATCAACTCCCGGCTCGTCCGGCTGCGCGACGAGGGCGGTGCGACGACGCTGGGCCGCGTGCTGACCCTGGTCATCGTGACCGAGGACGGCCAGCGCACCGACGCCGCGATCGACGCGGCGAACGACGCCTCGCGCGAGCACCCCTGCCGCGTGATCGTCGTGGCGCGCGGTGCCCGGCAGGCGGCTCCCCGGCTGGACGCCCAGATCCGCGTCGGCGGTGACGCGGGCGCGTCCGAGGTCGTGGTGCTGCGCCTGTACGGCGAGCTGGCCAAGGAGGGCGCGTCCTGCGTGATGCCGCTGCTGCTGCCGGACACCCCGGTCGTGGCGTGGTGGCCGTTCGACGCGCCGATCTCGCCGTCGAAGGACCCGATCGGCCAGCTCGCGCAGCGGCGCATCACCGACGCCGCCGCCGAGAAGAACCCGATCAAGGCCCTGGAGACCCGGCGGGCGCACTACGCGCCCGGCGACACGGACCTGGCGTGGACGCGGCTCACGTTGTGGCGCGCCATGCTCGCCTCGTCGCTCGACCTGCCGCCGTACGAGAAGGTCGTCGACGCCGAGGTGACCGGTGAGGCCGACTCGCCGTCCACCGACCTGCTGGCCGCGTGGCTGACCGACCGGCTGAAGGTGCCCGCGAAGCGCTTCAAGGCGACCTCGGGCGAGGGCATCGTCCAGGTCACGCTGAACCGGGCGTCCGGTCACGTCGACCTGCACCGCCCGGACGGCAAGGTGGGCACGCTGACCCAGCCCGGCCAGCCGTCGCGGCGGGTGGCGCTGCAGCGGCGTTCGGTGCGCGACTGCCTCGCGGAGGAGCTGCGCAGGCTCGACCCGGACGAGGTCTACGCGGCGGCGCTGAAGTCGCTGTCGAAGATCTCCCGGGGTCGCACGCCGGCGGCGAAGCCCGAGTCGGCCGCGGCCGCGGCGGCGGCCGGTGAACCGGAGGCCGCAGCGGACCTGCCCGCGCCCAACGGCAAGGCGGCCGCGAAGAAGCCCAAGGCGAAGGCGGGTTCGTGAGCAGTCCGCAAGTAGTGGTCCACCGCGACGGCGACCTCCTGGCCGCCGCCGCGGCGGCCCGCCTGGTGACCCGCGTGGTCGACGCTCAGGCCGCCCGCGGCTCCGCGTCGGTCGTGCTCACCGGCGGCCGCACCGGCACCGCGGTCCTGGAGCACCTCAACCGCAACGGCGCCCGTGACGCCGTGGACTGGTCCCGCGTGGACCTGTTCTGGGGCGACGAGCGCTTCCTGCCGTCCGGTCACCCGGAGCGCAACGAGACGCAGGCCCGCGCGGCCCTGCTCGACCACGTGCCGGTCGACCCGGCGCGCGTGCACGTCATGGCGCCCTCCGACGGCGAGTTCGGCGACGACCCGGAGGCCGCCGCCGAGGCGTACGCGGCGGTGCTGGCCGCGCTGGCCCGCCCGGAGGACCACGGCGACGTGCCGTCGTTCGACGTCTGCATGCTGGGCGTCGGCGAGGAGGGCCACGTGGCGTCGGTCTTCCCCGCTTCCCCTGCGGTGTACGAGGAGGAGCGGTCGGTCGTGGCCGTCCGCAACTGCCCCAAGCCGCCGCCGACCCGCGTGTCGCTGACGCTGGGGGCCGTGCGGAACTCGCAGGAGGTCTGGCTGATGACCACCGGGGAGGCCAAGGCCGCCGCGGTCGCGATGAGCCTGACCGGTGCGGGCGAGGTGCAGCTGCCGGCCGCCGGTGCCACCGGACGCCGCCGCACGCTGTGGCTGCTGGACACGGCGGCGGCCTCGAAGGTGCCCGCCTTGTTCACACCCCCGCTGGCATGACGAGGGCCCCCGGTTCGCACCGGGGGCCTTTTTCGTCGGGGGGGAACATGGTCGTACAGCGCGTGGGCAGATCGGGCCGCCAGACCGTGAACTCCGTGCAGTACGGCCAAATCCACCGAAGAGTTCCCCCTCGCAACAGTCCGGGCATTCCCCCGGCTGCGCGTATCATTTCGAATCGCGTTGAGGCAGCGGGGGTTTTGTGGCGAACGGCAGTGCGGAGCGGCGGCCCACCATCGGGATGATCACCGCTGGCCCGCTGATCGAGCTCGCGGGCGAGCAGTGGCGCGGTGTCAGCGAGGGTGCGCAGCGGCTCGGGTGCGACCTGGTGTGCTTCGTGGGCACCGAGCTCGGCCACCCGGACCCGCACAAGCGCCAGGCCAACTCCGTGTACGAGCTCGTGTCACCGGACCGGGTCGACGCGCTCGTCGTGTGGACCACGCGCGTGGGGCAGCTCATCGGCTCCGAGGGCATGCAGGAGTACGTGAAGCGGTACGCACCGACGCCGATCGTGAGTGTGGAGACCTCCCTCGCGCAGTGGCCGGCCATCTTGATGGACAACCGCAAAGGCATGGAACAGGCCGTCGACCACCTCATCGAGGTGCACGGCCGCAGGCGCATCGCGTTCGTGCGCGGGCCGCGGTCGCACGCCGGGGCGCAGGAGCGGTACCAGGGGTACGCGGACTCGTTGCGCAAGCACGGGATTCCGCTCGACCCGCGGCTGGTGACGGTGCCCGGTTCGTTCGTCTGGGAGCCGAGCACCGCTGCGGACGCGGTGCGCGCCGTGCTCGCGTCGGTGGACCGGCCGCCGGACGCGGTCGCCGCCGCCAACGACGACTACGCGATCGGTGTCGTGTCCGCGCTGGAGGCCCTGGGGTTCCGCATCCCGGAGGACATCGCGGTCGTCGGCTACGACAACCACACCAACGTCCGCACCCACGACCTCGGGTACGCCACGACGTCCGGTTCCGGTCACCAGGTCCGGGTGCACCGCAAGGTCGACATCGACGCGGCGATGCCCGCGTTCACCACGGTCCGCGCCCCCTTCCACCAGATGGGGGTCCGGGCGGCGGAGCTGGCGCTGGCGCTGGCGCGCAAGCGGCCCACGCCGCCGGTGCAGACGATGCGCACCGAGCTGGTGGTGCGCCGGTCGTGCGGCTGCCTGCCCACCGGGCTGGGCGAGCACGCGCCCGCGCACGGCCGGCTGAACCTCGCCGAGTCGGCGAGCGCGCACACCGTGGCCGGGCACCTGCGGTCCTCGCTCGGCCCGTCGGCGGAGGCGCTGCCGGAGGGCTGGGCCGAACAGCTCGTCGTCGAGCTGATGGCCGCCGGACGCGGGGAGGTCGAGGGGGCGGAGTTCCTCAAGCTGCTCGCCGAGTACATCCGGGCGAGCGCGCGCGCCGGGTGTTCGCCGGAGAGCTGGTGGGCGCCGCTGTTCGACCTCTACCGGTTCGTCACCGCACGGGTCACCGACGCCGCCGTGTTCCAGGAGCTGTGGTTGCGCGTGCAGCTGCTGGTGGGCGACGCGTTCCGCACAGACGCGAAGTTCGCGTACCTGTCGCACGAGCGCCACGACCAGACGGTGCGCGAAGCCGGGCAACGGCTCATCGCGTCGAGGACGGTCAGCGAGCTCACCGACGCGCTGGTCGAGGAGCTGCCGCGGCTGGGCATCCCCGGTTGCCACGTCATGGCGTACGAGGCGCCCGGCATAGCCCGTGTGCTCGTCCGCTACGAGCGGGGCGCGGTGCGGACCGCTCCGGCCAGGCCGTTCCCCGCCATCGCGCTGACGCCGTACCCGTTCCGCCGCGATGAGCCGTTCAGCGCGCTGGTCGCCCCGCTCCACGCCGACGACGAGCAGCTCGGGTACGTGATCTTCGAGGAGGGCCCGGAGCAGGGCTGGATCTACGAGGCCGTGCAGCAGCAGCTCAGCAGCGCCCTGCGCGGCATCCGGCTGATGCAGGAGCTGAAGGACGCGCGCGCCCGGCTCGAGGAACGCGTCGGCGAGACCGAGGCGCAGCTGCGGCACGCGCAGAAGATGGAGGCCATCGGCCGGTTGACCGGTGGCATCGCGCACGACTTCAACAACATCCTGACCGTGGTGAACGGCAACAGCGAGATGCTGCTGCGGCGCACCCTGCCCGACGACCCGCGGCGCGCGGCGATCGAGGACATCCGCCACGCCGGTGAGCGGGCGGCGAACCTGACCCGGCAGCTGCTCGCGTTCACCCGCCAGCAGGTGCTGCACCCCGAGTCGCTCGACCTCAGGGAGAACCTCACGAAGGTCGGCTCGATGCTGCGCACGCTCGTGGGCGAGGGGATCGAGCTGGAGCTCGACCTGCCCGGCGGCGTCTCGCGGGTGTGGGCGGACGCGGGCCAGATCGAGCAGATCCTGTTCAACCTCGCGGTGAACTCGCGCGACGCGATGCCCCAGGGCGGCAGGCTGACCGTGCAGATCGGCGACGCCACGCTCGGGCCCGGTGACACCGGCCGGATCGTGGGCGTGCGGCCGGGCGCGTACGTGGTGATGCGGGTGCGCGACACCGGTGCGGGCATGGACAAGTCCGTGCTGGCGCAGGTGTTCGAGCCGTACTTCACGACGAAACCGGTCGGCAAGGGCACCGGGCTGGGACTGTCCACGGTGTTCGGCATCGTGCAGCAGAGCGGCGGCCAGATCGAGGTGATCAGCGCCCCCGGCGAGGGCACGACCATCGAGGTGTACCTACCGGTGCCGTACGAGAGAGAGGGCACGCCCACGGCGCCGTTCACGCGTCGTGTCACCACCCAGCTGGGCGCGGGCACGGTGCTGCTGGTGGAGGACGACGCCCAGGTGCGGGCCATGACCCGCCGTTCGCTGGAGGCCGCCGGGTACGTGGTGGTCGAGGCGGGTGACGGCCAGGAGGCGCTGCAGCTCGCGACCGAGCACCGCAGCACGATCGACCTGGTGCTCACCGACGTCGTCATGCCGAAGATGGGCGGACCGGAGCTCGTGGCGCTGCTGCGGTCAGCGGGGGCGGCGCCGGCCGTGATCTACATGTCCGGCTACACCACCGACGAGCCGATGACCTCCGAGGTGCTGATCAGCAAGCCGTACGTGGAGTCGGAGCTGCTGGAGGCGGTCCGCCAGGTCCTCGATCAGGACGTCTGAGCGCGCTGGGCGACCGCGAGCCGCACGGTCTCGTCGAGCGCTTCGATCCGGAACGGTTTCTGCAGGTAGCCCGCCACGGCGTGGCCCGCGAACCGGTGTTCCAGGACCGTGCGGTCGTGGCCGCTGGTCAGCACGACGGGCACGGACAGCCCCTCGCGCTCCAGCTCGGCCAGCACCTCGCCGCCGGACAGGCCGGGCATGCTGTGGTCGAGCAGCATCGCGCTGATCTCCGCATGGCGCGCGCGCAGGACCGCGATCGCCTCCGCGCCGTCCGCCGCCTGCAGGACGCGGTAGCCCAGCTCCTCGAGCAGGCTGACGGTGTACCTCCGCACGGGGTCCTCGTCCTCGACCACGAGCACCAGACCGGCTTGCTGCATGCGCGTCATTATGCCGGAAACCATTCGTGTCCTCAGCACCAGGTGCGCGACTATCACCGAAAATTGTCCACCTGCTGCCCCACCGGTGTGACCACGGCCGTTCGGGCTACATCGTCGGATCTGTTTCTGCGCTAGCCTCCGTGCACCGCTGCCGCTCCACGCTGAGAAAGAGGCTCCAGGAAAGGCGACCTCCATGCGCAAAGCGACGGCAGCAGCCTGTCTGGCCGTGCTGTTCACATTGTCGTCCACGCCCGCGCAAGCCGCTGTGACTCCTGCGGAGCGGGTGACGATCGACGTGGTCACGATCAACGGGTCCGGGTGCGAACAGGGCACCGCGGACGTGGTCGTGGCGCCGGACAACACGTCGTTCTGGGTGCTCTACAGCGACTACCTGGCCCAGGCGGGCAAGGGCGCGGGCGCCACCGACTTCAGGAAGAACTGCCAGCTCAACCTGCAGATCAACATTCCGCAGGGCTTCACCTACGGCATCGCGGAAGCCACCTACGGCGGTTTCGCGCACCTCGAACGGGGCGCGACGGGCCACCAGTGGGTGAACTACTACTTCCAGGGCCAGCCGGCCGGCACCGTGAAGAAGCACTCGTTCACCGGGCCGGTCGACGACAACTGGCGGGTCACCCACCGCACCGAGTTCGCGGACATCGTCTACGCGCCGTGCGGTGAGAAGCGCAATCTCAACGTCAACAGCTCGTTGCGCGTCGACAAAGGTTCCGCCGACCCGAATGCGAACAGTTTCATGACGATGGACTACTCGCGGGGCGAGGTGCGCACGTTGTTCCAGTTCTCGTGGAAGCGCTGCGACTGAACCTGACGATTTTCTGACAATTCGCCGCCGGTCCGCCTCGCGAGCTGCGCCGGAAAGGTGTCCCGTGCTCAACGCGGTTGCCGCCGCCACGTCGGTTCTCGTGGAAGCGCTGCCCGCGGGCGGCTGACCTCCCCCGGAGCTGCCGCACACGCCCCGTGCGTGTGCGGTAGCACATTAGTGGGGACAGCGGCGTACCGATCCGCGAGCGGGGCCGTCCTTAACTCGTGACGGAGCAGGTCGGGGTGAAGGGGCAGCCATGCCAACCGCCGCATACGCGCAGTACGGTGAGGATCGCACCGCTCACAGGGGAGGTCGGATCCTGACCACGACGCTGCTTCCGGCCCGGCGGTCGACGGCGACCGGGGCCGGGTCGCTCTGGCCGCTGACCGGTGGCGTCCGGCAGGTCGCGGCCGACCTGGGGCTCGTGCTCGTCGGGGTGCTCGACGTGTGGCTCGGCATGTCGTGGCTGGCCGACGAGCACCCGCCGGCCTACTCGCTGTGGCTGTCCTGGATCGCGGCCGCGGTGCTGCTGCTGCGCCGCCGGTTCCCGTTCGTGGTGGCGCTGCTGACCATCCCCGGTTTCTTCTTCGGCTGGGCGCAGATGGCCGCGATGATCGCCCTGTACGCGGTCGCGCGCCGGTACGTGTGGGGCTGGCAGACGCTGGCCGCGGGTGTGCTGGTGTGGCTCAGCCGCTCGGCGCTGTGGCCGCCGGAGGACTTCCTCAAGTTCCCCTGGTACGCCCACCTGCACTCGGCGATCCGCGGCGTGATGATCGCGGGCCTGCCGATCGCGCTGGCCCTGCTCGCCCACGCCCGCCAGCAGCTCGCCGACCGCATCGCCGAGCTCGCCGAGTCCCGTGAACGCGAACGGGTCCTGAACGCGCACGCCGTCCGTGCCGACGAACGCGCGCGCTTGGCCCGTGAGATGCACGACGTCGTGTCGCACCAGGTCAGCTTGATCGCCATGCAGGCGGGCGCGCTGCGGATGGCCGTGGCGAACGCCGAGCACAAGCAGGTGGCCGCGACGATCCGCACGTTGTCGACCAGGACCCTGGACGAGCTGCGCCAGCTCGTGTCCGTGCTGCGCACCGCCGACGGCGACGACGTGACCCAGCCCGGTGTCGGTGAGCTGCCCGAGCTCGCCGCCGACGCCGGTTTCGAGGTGGAGCTGCAGGTCAACGGGCCGGTGAACGACGTGGCGGCCCCGGTGTCCGGCGCGGTCTACCGGACCGTGCAGGAGGCGCTGACCAATGTCCGCAAGCACGCACCCGGTGCCACGGCGCAGGTGGTGGTGGACGCGGGCGACGAGGCCGTGCGCGTGGAGGTGCGCAACGCGGCGTCACCCGAGCCCGGCCAGTCGCTGCCCAGCGGCGGTCACGGCCTGGTCGGCCTGCGGGAGCGCGCCACGCTGCTCGGCGGCGAGTTCTCCGCGGGCCCCACCGAGGAGGGCGGCTACCTGGTGACGGCGTCGTTCCCGACCCAGCGCACCGCCGCCGACAACTAGCCGTTTGATGTTGAGGTGGTAGTACTTGCAGACGCCTTGAGAGGCAGGCGCGGGAGATCGCGGAACTGTTCGAGTGCGGTCAGCGCTTGGAGGCCAGCGCCGCGGAGAGGCCGGCTGCCGCGCCCAGCACGCCGCAGGTGATCGCGATCGGCAGCACCGGTTCCCTGTCCAGCAGCACCGACACGAGCAGCCACACCGCGAGCCCCAGGCCGAACCCGAGGGGCACCGACGCGACCACCGCGCCCACCCCGGTCTGCCGGCGCCGCAACGCCCGCAAGTTCGACTCCAGGTACGCCAGCGTGAACAGCAGCAGCAGCGCGGACCCCGTGCCCATGATGCTCAGCCACGGCGTCTGGTTCGACACGAGCAGGAACTCGCGCCCGTCCACCGCCGCCGTGACCGCGCCGCCGACGACCCACCGCGCCGCACCGGGCAGCTCGAACCCCTCCTGTCCACTCACCACGTCCGCGAGCGGGAGACCCGCCAGCGACACCGTCAGCCGCTGCCCCTCGACCGCCACCGGCTCGGACAGGTTCGCCGGGTACGACGGCAGGTCCCGCCCGGACACCGCGAACGGCACCGCCACCAGCGCGATCAACGCAGCCGCGGCCACCAGCCACAGCCACCACGGACGGGCCGCCGGCGTGATCACCTGCGCGGCGGGCACCAGGGTGCCGCTGCCGCTCAGCCGGGCGGCGGGCACCGGGTCGGTGAGCGTGGCGCGGACCGGCTGCTGGGTGATCGAGATCGTGTCGCGCGGCTGGGTGGGCCGCGCGGACGGCCGTGCGGCGGACACCTGTGGCGCCAGGTGCACGGGCATGCCGAGGCGCATCAGCCAGTCCGGGCCGAACAGGTGGCCCGCCGCACCGGCGAGGTCCACGGCGAACGTCTCCGCGTTGCGGTAGCGGGCCGACGGGTCGCGGGCCAGGCTGCGCATGACCACGCCGGCCAGTGGACCGGGAACGTTCGTCAACGGCCGCGGGTCCTGGTGGACCCGCTTCTGGATCATGGCGAGCGCTCCGCCGCCGCGCTCGAACGGCAGGTCGCCGCTCAGCAGCTCGTACAGCACCGTGCCCGTGGCGTAGACGTCCGCGGCGGGTGTGAGCGCGTTGCCCAGCGCCTGCTCCGGCGCGATGTAGGCGGGTGTGCCGAGCACCGCGCCGGCGTGCGTGACGAGCGTGGCGCCCTCGGACACCACCTGCGAGATGCCGAAGTCCGCGACCTTGACCAGGCCGTTCGAGGTGAACAGCAGGTTCTTCGGCTTCACGTCGAGGTGCAGCACCCCGGCCTCGTGCGCGGCGTGCAGCCCGGAGAGCGCCGCCAGCACGATGCCGCAGGACTGCTGGGCGGTGAGACCGGCGGAGGCGAACCGGGACCAGACCGTGCCGCCGTCGAGGCGTTCCATGACGAGCAGGTGCTCGCCGTGCTGCCGGACGTAGTCGTACACGGGCACGATGTGCGGGTGGTCGAGCCGGGCGAGCAGCCGTGCCTCGTGCTCGAACCGCTCGCTCATCCGCGGGTCCTCCGCGACCGCGGCCGGCAACCGCTTGATCGCCACGGGACGGCCGAGCTGCCGGTGCACGCCGCCGTACACGACGCCCATCCCGCCCTCGCCGATCTGCTCGCCGACGGCGTACTGCGGGAGCGCGGCGACCACACTGGACAATGTCACCGGGCAGTCCTCACGGTCTCGGGATCCTCACGGTATCCACTTCGGACAGTTGCTGTTGCTGTTGCTGTTCGCCCGGATGCGGCGTCACGTAGCCGAGGAGCAGTGCCACCGCGGCCGCGCCGACGACGAACGGGATCTCGGCGGAGGGTGACGGTGCCACGAGGCGCAGCACCGACAGCGTGAACACCGCGATCAGCCCGGTCCCGATGCCGGCCGGCAGGAACCGCATCGCCCGCTGCCACCGGTTCGCGGGCAGCCGCCGCCGCGCCAGCGCGATCAGCGCGCCCAGCCACGACAACGCCGTCAGCGCCAGCACGCCCAGCCCGAACGCGCCGTAGACCGACCACAGCGAGCCCCGGATGTCACCGGTGGCGTCGATCGAGGCGAGCACCTCGCGCTGCGGGCCGATCGCCTCCACCGACACCGGCAGCAACCCGATGGCCTGCGCCCCCAGGTCAGCGGGCTCCAGCGGGAACGACCGCGTCTCGGTCTCCCCCGCCGGCACGTCGAACGGAACCGTTGTGTCGTAGGCGAAGAAGGTCAGCGCCAGCACGGACCCGCTGATCCGCACCGTCTTCACGTGCTGCACCGTGTCCGTGTCGTTGCGGACCGTGACCGAGACCCTGGCGGTGCGGTCCGGGTCGAGCACCATGACCGTCGCGCCCACCGGGGTGCTGTCCACTGTGGCTTCGAGCGTCACCGACCCGCCCTGTGCGGACGCGGTTGACGGCAGCAGCATAATTCCGCACCACAGCAGTAAACCTGCACCGGTCGTACGACGTCTCACTAGCGCACCTTCGGTTCTGATCCGGGGAGAGGGAATGCGGTCTTCAGTCTTACTCGCGGCCTTGACGGCCGGTGTTACGGTGCTGGTCGCCACACCGGCAGCCGCCCAGCAGCAGCTGACCGTGTCCGCGAACCCCGGCACCGGACCCGCGGGGTCGAGCGCGACCTTCACCTGGACGGGCTTCTACAGGTGCAAGGGCACGATGCGCATCAACTGGCCGGGCGGAAGCGTACTGGCCACCGCGCCGTGGGTGGCTAACGGTTCGGTCACCGCGACCATCCCGGCCGGCGCCAAGGCCGGTCAGTACGTCTTCACCGCGACCGACGAGTGCAACCGGATGGCCCGCAACACCTTCGTCGTCACCCCGCGGCCGGCCACGACGACGACGCAGCCGCCGGTCACCATCCCCCCGGTGACGAACCCGCCGGCCACCGACCCGCCCGTCACACGCCCGCCGGTCACCACGACCACCACGACCACTCCCCCGGTCACGACGACCACCACCACGACGACGACCACCACACCGTCGTCGTCGGGCACGTCGTCGTCCACCGACCCGTTCGGCTCCTCCGGTGACGGCGTCCTGGTGCTGGACAAGGAGAACATCCAGCCCGGTGAGGACCTGACCGCGACCGGCACCGGCTGTCCGAAGGGCGCCGGCGTGACGCTGAAGTCGCTCGGCCAGGACGTCGGCAAGGCCACCGCCGACGACAACGGCGGCTTCACCGCCCCGGTGCGGTTCACGAACATCGAACCCGGCCGGCACAAGGTGCGCGCCGAGTGCGGCATCACGCTCGTCGGCAACGTCGACGTGACGCTGTCCAGCTCGTCCGGCGGGAGCAGCAGCACGCTCGTGGTGCTGGTGTTCTTCCTGCTGGTCGGTGCCGCGATGCTGCGCCGCCAGTTCTCCGGCCTGCGGCGGTGACCCTCCGGCACCCCCAGGTAGTGCCTGAACACGCGAAAGGCCCCCTCTCCGCAGATGAGGGGGCCTTTCGCGTTGATCGGGAACTCCGTGAGCCCTACGGCTCCTCGCGCTGACGGCGCAGCTTGGCGAGAGCCTCTTCGAGGATCGCCTCACCGTCCGCGTCGGAGCGCCGCTCCTTCACGTACGCGAGGTGCGTCTTGTACGGCTCGTTGCGCGGAGGCGCGGGTGGCGTCTGCTCGTCACGACCTGCCGGCAGGCCGCAGCGCGGGCAGTCCCAGTTCTCCGGAATCTCCGCGTCGACCGCGAAAGACGGCCGGGACTCGTGACCGTTCGCGCACCAGTACGACACCCGACGGCGGGGCGCGGACTCGCCGCGCTCCGACTCACCCATCGGTCCTGCGCCGACGCGGGTACCGCGAATCGCGTTACCACCGGACATCGACCGTTACACCCCCACCAAGTGGTTACCCCAAGCCCCGGAGGGCTTCTGCCGCTGAACGGTTGATCAGCTGCCCGCGCCGGGCAGCTTGATCAGCAGTCCGATGCCCACGATCGCGATGATCCAGACCGCGCCGACGAACAGCGTCAGGCGGTCGAGGTTCTTCTCGACAACGGAGGAACCGGACAGACTCGACTGCATACCGCCGCCGAACAGCGAAGAAAGGCCGCCACCACGGCCGCGGTGCAGAAGCACGAGCAGCACCAGCAGCACGCTGGAGACGATCAACAGGATCTGCAGGAACAGGATCATTTCTTCCTCGCTGTCAGGCAGCCGACGCCATAGAGTACCTGTTCGACTGCCGAACGTGTGCAACCAGTGGGATTAAGGGTTTGTCCAGATCAACCTAGGGTAGAGGCCCGCCGGCAGCCAGAGCGCAGAGCTTGGTGAACTCGTCGGCCTGGAGGCTCGCGCCGCCGACCAGGGCGCCGTCGACGTCCTTCTGCCCGATGAGCTCACCGATGTTGGACGACTTCACCGAGCCGCCGTAGAGCACGCGGACGACCGCGGCGGTCTCCTCGCCGTAGGACTCCGCCACGAACGAGCGGACCAGCGAGCACACCTCCTGCGCGTCGGCCGAGGACGCGGTCTTGCCGGTGCCGATCGCCCAGACCGGTTCGTAGGCGAACACGATCTTCGCGACCTGCTCGGCGGTGAAGCCCTTGAGACCGGCCTCCAGCTGCCGGCGGACGAGCTCCAGGTGGCCCTTCGCCTCGCGGACGTCGAGCTTCTCGCCGAAGCAGAAGATCGGCGTGACCTCGTGCTTGAGGGCGGCGGCGATCTTGGCGTTGACCAGTGCGTCGGTCTCGCCGTGGTACTCGCGGCGCTCGGAGTGCCCGACCACGACGTAGTGGCAGCCGAGCTTCTTGAGCATCAGGCCCGACACCTCGCCGGTGTAGGCGCCGGAGTCGTGCTGCGAGATGTCCTGCGCGCCGTACTTGAGCAGCAGCTTGTCGCCGTCGACCAGCGTCTGGATGCTGCGGATGTCGACGAACGGCGGGAGGACGGCCACCTCGACCTTGGCGAAGTACTTCTCCGGCAGGGCGAAGGCGATCTTCTGCACGAGGCCGATCGCTTCGAGGTGGTTCAGGTTCATCTTCCAGTTGCCCGCGATGAGCGGGGTGCGCGCTGCCACCTCAGTCCTCCAGGACGCTGATGCCGGGGAGTTCCTTGCCTTCGAGGAACTCCAGGGACGCACCACCACCGGTGGAGATGTGCGAGAACCCGTCCTCGGGCAGACCCAGTGCGCGGACGGCCGCCGCGGAGTCGCCACCGCCGACGACGGTGAACGCGCCGGAGGCCACGAGCGCCTCGGCCACGGCACGGGTGCCGCCGGCGTAGGTCTCGATCTCGAAGACGCCCATCGGGCCGTTCCAGAACACGGTCTTGGCGTCGGCGAGCTTCGACGCGAACAGCTCGCGCGACTTCGGGCCGATGTCGAGGCCCATCCGGTCGGCGGGGATCGAGTCGGTGCCGACGACGTCGTGCTCCGTGCTGCCGAACTCGGCGGTGACCAGCACGTCGACCGGCAGCACGAGCTCGACGCCGCGCTTCTCCGCCTCGGCGAGGAAGCCCTTGACCTGGTCGAGCTGGTCTTCCTGCAGCAGCGACGTGCCGACCTCGTGGCCCTGGGCCTTGAGGAACGTGTACGCCATGCCGCCGCCGATGAGCAGCCGGTCGACCTTGCTCAGCAGGTTCGCGATGACGCCGAGCTTGTCGGAGACCTTCGCGCCGCCGAGGACCACGACGTACGGGCGCTCCAGGTCGTCGGTGAGCTTCTTGAGCACACCCAGCTCGGCCTCGACGAGACCGCCGACGTAGGCGGGCAGCTTCTGCGCGACGTCGTAGACCGAGGCCTGCTTGCGGTGCACGACACCGAAGCCGTCGGACACGAACGCGTCGGCGAACGCGGCGAGCTCGTCGGCCAGTGCCGCGCGCTCCGCGTCGTCCTTCGAGGTCTCGCGGGCGTCGAAGCGGACGTTCTCCAGCATCACGACGCCACCGTCGGTCAGCGCGCCGACCGCGGCGGTCGCGGACGGGCCGACCAGGTCCTCCGCGAGCACCACCTCGGTGCCGAGCAGCTCACCGAGGCGAGCGGCGGCCGGTGCCAGGGAGAACTTGGGGTCCGGCTCGCCCTTGGGGCGGCCGAGGTGGGCGGTGACGACCACGCGGGCACCGGCGCCGGCCAGTGCCTTGATCGTCGGCACCGACGCGCGGACGCGGCCGTCGTCGGTGATCTTGTCGCCGTCGAGGGGGACGTTCAGGTCGGCGCGCACGAGCACGCGCCGACCTGCGACACCCTCCGCGAGCAGGTCGCTGAGAGTCTTCACTGACTGTCCGTTCCCGCTGCTCAGATCTTGGAGGCGACGAGCTTGACCAGGTCCGCGAGGCGGTTGGAGTAGCCCCACTCGTTGTCGTACCAGCCGACGACCTTGACCTGGTTGCCGATGACCTTGGTGAGCGGCGCGTCGTAGATGCACGAGTGCGGGTCGGTGACGATGTCGGCCGACACGATCGGGTCCGTCGAGTACTTGAGGATGCCGGCCAGGGGGCCCTCGGCGGCGGCCTTGTACGCGGCGTTGACCTCGTCGACGGTGACCTCGCGCTTGAGCGTGACGGTCAGGTCGGTGGCCGAGCCGGTGGGGATCGGCACGCGCAGCGCGTAGCCGTCGAGCTTGCCCTGCAGCTCCGGCAGCACCAGGCCGATGGCCTTCGCGGCACCCGTGGAGGTCGGCACGATGTTCAGCGCGGCGGCGCGGGCGCGGCGCAGGTCCTTGTGCGGCGCGTCCTGCAGGTTCTGGTCCTGCGTGTACGCGTGGATCGTGGTCATCAGGCCCTGCTCGATGCCGAAGCTGTCGTTGAGGACCTTGGCGAGCGGCGCGAGGCAGTTCGTGGTGCAGGACGCGTTCGAGATGATCGTCTGCGACCCGTCGAGCTTCTCCTCGTTCGCGCCGATGACGACCGTCAGGTCCTCGTTCTTGGCCGGCGCGGAGATGATGACCTTCTTGGCGCCACCCTCGTCGACGTGCGAGCGGGCCTTGGTGGCGTCGGTGAAGAAGCCGGTCGACTCGACCACGACGTCGACGCCGAGGTCCTTCCAGGGCAGCTTGCCCGGCTCGCGCTCGGCGAGGGCCTTGATGACCTTGCCGTCGACGGAGATGCCCTCGTCGGTGACCTGCACGTCGGCGTCCAGGCGACCGAGGATGCTGTCGTACTTCAGCAGGTGGGCCATGGTGGCGACGTCACCGAGGTCGTTGAACGCGACGATCTCGATGTCGTGGCCGCCGGCACGCACCGCGCGGAAGAAGTTTCGGCCGATGCGACCGAACCCGTTGACACCTACACGAACCGTCACGACGGACTCCTTGCGTTCAGCTGACTAGGAACAAGCCCACCCTATCTGCCGAACTGCGTCGCTGGTCACAGGGATAGTGAGTATCTCTGGATCGAGCCAGAAAAACAGGCCCTGACTAGGCCGTTCGGCCCATGGTCAGACCTCTGCTTCAAGCATCTCCGCCGTGACCGCCGACTCGGTGTCTGGCAGGCCCAGGTCCTTCGCGCGCTTGTCGGCCATCGCCAGCAGACGCCTTATGCGCCCGGCGACGGCATCCTTCGTCATCTGCGGCTCGGACAGCTGGCCGAGCTCCTCCAGCGACGCCTGCCGGTGCGCCAGCCGGAGCTGGCCCGCGGCGGCGAGGTGGTCGGGGGCCTCCGGGCCGAGGATCTCCAGCGCGCGGGCGACCCGTGCGGCCGCGGCGACCGCGGCGCGGGCCGAGCGGCGCAGGTTGGCGTCGTCGAAGTTCGCCAGCCGGTTGGCGGTGGCGCGGACCTCGCGGCGCATGCGGCGTTCCTCCCAGGCCAGCACGCTGTCGTGGGCGCCGAGGCGGGTGAGCATGGCGCCGATGGCGTCGCCGTCGCGGATGACCACGCGTTCGGCGCCGCGGACCTCGCGCTGCTTGGAGGCGATGCCCATCCTGCGGGCCGCGCCGACCAGGGCCAGCGCCGCCTCCGGGCCAGGGCAGGTGATCTCCAGGGAGGAGCTGCGGCCGGGTTCGGTCAGCGAGCCGTGCGCCAGGAACGCGCCGCGCCACGCCGCCTCGGCGTCGCACACGCCACCGGACACCACGGGGGCCGGCAGGCCGCGCACGGGTCGGCCGCGCGGGTCGAGCAGACCGGTCTGGCGGGCGAGGCCCTCGCCGTCCTTGACCACGCGGACGACGTAGCGGGTGCCCTTGCGCAGGCCGTTCGACTGGATCGTGAACACCTCGGCGTGGTGGCCGTAGAGCGCCTGGATCTCCTTGAGGAGCCTGCGGGCCGCGGAGCCGAGGTCGAGCTCGGCCTCGACGACCACCCGGCCGGACACGATGTGCAGGCCACCGGCGAACCGCAGCAGGGACGAGACCTCCGCGCGGCGGCAACAGGTCTTGGATACCGCGAGCCTGCTCAGCTCGTCCTTGACCGCCGACGTCATCGCCACGGGTCTGTCCCTCCCACTCCGGTCTCCTCGACCACTTGCCTCAGGCAGCCTGCCAGTGCCTCCGGATCGTGCCGGTCGGCGGCGTCCGGTGCGGCGATCCTGGCCAGGTGCGTTCGCGCACCCAGTGCCGAGGCGGCTCGCGTCAACCGGTCCGGCGTCGGGACCGAGTCGACGTCGGCGATGACCGCGTCCACCTTCAGCTCGGGTGCGTGCTCGCAGACTACGTCCAGATGCCGCTCCGGTGAGAAACCGGCGGTTTCGCCCGGTTGGGGGACGAGGTTGAGCACGAGGACCTTCTTGGCACCCGTCCGCACCAGCGCGTCGTGCAGCTCGGGGACCAGCAGGTGCGGCAACACGCTGGTGAACCACGATCCCGGGCCGAGTAGCACGAGATCGGCGGCAAGTACAGCCTCCACCGCCTGGGGGCAGCCGGCAGGTCGCCCGTTCGGGGCAGTCAGCCGGATGCGCCGCACCAGTCCGGGCGTGGTGGCGATGGCGACCTGCCCGCGAATCCGGCGCACGTCGGTCTCGTCCTCGTCGAGCCCGGTGACGTCGGCCTCGATGTCGAGCGGGTCGTTCGACATGGGCAGCACCCGCCCCCGCACGCCCAGCAGCCGCCCGGCCACGTCGAGCACCGCCACCGGGTCGCCGAGCTGTTCGAGCAGCCCGGCGAGCACCAGGTTGCCGATCGCGTGACCGGCCAGCGCACCCGTGCCACCGAAGCGGTGCTTGAAGAGCGAGGTCCACAGCACGCTGTGCTCGTCCTCCCCCGCCAGCGCCGCCAGCGCCTTGCGCAGGTCACCGGGCGGCAGCAGGTCGGACAGCTCACGCCGCAACCGCCCCGACGAGCCCCCGTCGTCCGCGACGGTCACCACGGCCGTCACGTCCCCGGTCACCCGCCGCAACGCCGACAGCGTCGCGTGCAGCCCGCGCCCGCCGCCCAGAGCAACTGCCTTCAACTCCGTCACTCGCGTCCCAGATCCCTGTGCACAACCTTGACCGCCATGCCGTCCTCACTCGCCAGCCGCGCCGACAGCTCCTCGGACAGGGCGACACTGCGGTGCTTGCCACCCGTGCACCCGATCGCGAGCGTCAGGTACCGCTTGCCCTCACGCCGGTATCCGGCGCCGACCAGCCTGAGCAACTCGTGGTACCGGTCCAGAAATTCCTCGGCCCCCTCCTGCGACAGCACGTAGTTGCGCACCTCGCCGTCCAGTCCCGTCTGCTCGCGCAGCTCCGGGATCCAGAACGGGTTCGGCAGGAACCGCACGTCCATGACGAGGTCGGCGTCCATCGGCAGCCCGTACTTGTAACCGAAGCTCAGCACCGTGACCCGCGTCCTGGTGGCGGCCTCCGTGCCGAACGTGTCCTCGATCTTGGCCCGCAGCTGGTGGACGCTGAGCGCTGACGTGTCCAGCACCAGGTCGGCCTCCTGCTTGAGCGGCGTGAGCAGGACCCGCTCCGCCTCGATGCCGTCCTGCAACCGCCCGTCCCCCTGCATCGGGTGACCGCGCCGCACCGCCTCGAACCGCCGGATCAGCACGGCGTCGGTGGCTTCGAGGAAGAGGACGCGGGGCTTGTACCCGCGCGCGTCCAGGTCCTTGATGATCGACGCGAGGTCCTCGGTGAACGCACGACTGCGCACGTCCATGACGACGGCGACCCTGGTGATCGCCCCTCGCGCCTGCGCGCCGAGCTCGACCATCGTGGCGATGAGCTCCGGGGGCAGGTTGTCCACGACGAACCAGCCGAGGTCCTCCAGGCACTTGGCCGCGGTGCTGCGACCCGCACCGGACAGCCCGGTCACCACGGCGACTTCGATGCCGGACTTCTCCGCGTTCACGACTACGACTCCGTTACCTGTTCATGAGCGGGAGCGTCAGCTTCCGCTTCTCGGTGGGCTGTGCTGTGGGCGGTTCTGGGGTTCGGGCAGTTCTGGGCGGTTCTGGGGTTGGTGGGCAGCTCTGCGGTTGGGGCAGGTCTGCCGGTTGTGGGCAGCTCTGCGGTTCGGGCAGGTCTGCCGGTTCTGGACAGGTGTGCCAGTTCGGCGCGCCTTCCGTTCTTCCACCGCGCCGGGTGCAGTCTCCACTGCGAGGCCCTCCGCGCGCGGCAGGTTCGGGCCACGGTGACGCGCGCGTCACGGTGAGGGTGCGCGCTTGGCCCACTTGGTTGGGCGCTTCGGGGCTGGTTGTGCTCCCGACTGCGGTGGCCGTCACTCGGACGGGTGAAGCTTGTCCGGATCTGCGCCTGGCGCCGTCTTTCAGATGTCTCAACACCATGGTCGTCTTCGCCGCGCCGAGAAGGAAGGGGGCGGGGGGCGGAGTGGTGGGCCGCCGGGCGGGAGCAGTGGCAGTTGGGCGGGAGCAACGGTGGCTGAGCCAGAGCGGTGGCTGAGTCGGAACGGCGGGCGGGTGCGTGGCGACCGGACGTACGTGGCGGGCCGGTGTGCATGGCAGGTGGGTGTGCATGGCTGGCCGGGCATGCGTGGCAGGCGGGCGTGCGTGGCCGACCGGGTGCCCGTGACGGGCAGGTGTGCATGGCGGGCGGGCATGCGTGGCCAGCCGGGTGTGCGTGGCCAGCCGAGTGTGCGTGGCCAGCCGAGTGTGCGTGACGGGCGGGTGTGTGGCGAGCATCGGGGTCAGCCTGCGATGGGGTGGCTCGACTGGAAGGCCAGGCGGGCGTCCGCGGTGGAGGCGATGCGGTCGAGCTCGTCGTCGAGGGCGAGGAAGACGTCCCAGGGCTCGCGGGCGCTGGCCGTGGCGAGGTGGGTGGTCACCAGTTGTTCGAGGTCTTCGACGCGTTTGGCCTTCCAGGCCTTGTCGGCGAGGCTCACCAGGTGGTCCTCGAAGGTCGTGCCGGGGGCGGTCCAGGAGCCGTGGGTGCTGGCGAAGCGGGCCAGGTGGTCCGGCACGCCGTGGCGGAGGAGGAGGGCGTGGCCCGCCGGCTCGTGGGAGGAGCCCGGAGCGGAGAGTTCTGCGGGGTGTTCGACCTTGCCGATGTCGTGGGTGGCGGCGCCGAACAGGACCGCCTCACGGTCGAACGGCACTTCGGGGTGGTGTTGGGCGACCCAGTCGGACAGTTGGCGGGCCACGTCGTGCACCGCGCGCAGGTGGGCGATCAACCGGGGTGGAGCCTGCAGGGTGATCAGGAGGTCGGCGGCCTGGGCGGGCAACGGGGAGAGCCAGTCGGCTTCGGTCAGGGCGCGGGTCATCGCTGCGGTGAGTGGCGGGGGCGAGGGTGTCGGCAGTCGCGGTGAGGGCGTGGGCGACGGAGACGGGACACGTGACTCGGCCGGGGTACGCGGCGCGGTTGGGGCGGACGACGCGGCCAGGGTGTGCGGACCGGTCAAGGTGCGTGATGTGGCTGTGGCCGGCGATGCGGCTGGGGTGCGCGGCACGACTGGGGCGGGCGTCGCGGCCAAGGTGTGTGGCACGACCGAGGTGCGCGATGTGGCTGGGGCCAGCGATCCGGCCAGGGCGGGCGACGACGCGGCCGGGATGCGCGGCACCGCCGAGGTGCGCGACGCGGCCAGGGCAGGTGACGCGGCTGGGATGCGCGGCACTGCCAAGGCGCGCGACGCGGCTGGAGTGCGCGGCGCACCTGGGGTGGACGGCACGACCGGCGTGGATGGCTCCGCGTCGGCGGGTGGCTGGGCCGCGGCGGGTGCAGCAGCCGGACCAGGCGGCTGAACTGGTGCGAGCGGCTGCTCCGGAACCGGAGTGCCCGGCGGAGCCGAAGCAGCTGACGGAGCCGGAGCGTCCGGCGGAGTCGGGGTGTGTGAGCAAGCCGCCGGTGTGGGTGGCTGGGGTGGGTCGGTGGGAGCGGGGGTCATGGGGCTGGGTCGGGGTGGGGTGCCGGGGTGGAGGGGGCGGGGGCGGACAGGGCCACGACCACGGCCTCGGCGGTGCGGCGGCCGAAGCCGGGGAGGTCGCTGATTTCGTCCACTGTGGCCTGTTTGAGTTTGCGGACCGAGCCGAAGTGGCGGAGCAGGGCGGCTTTGCGGGTTTCGCCCAGGCCGGGGACGTTGTCGAGCTCGGAGGCGATCATGCGCTTGGAGCGCTTTTGGCGGTGGTAGGCGATGGCGAAGCGGTGGGCCTCGTCGCGGATGCGTTGCAGGAGGTAGAGGGCGTCGCTGGTGCGCGGGAGGATCACCGGGTCGGGTTCGCCGGGGACCCAGACCTCCTCCAGGCGTTTGGCGAGGCCGACCACGGCCACGTCGGTGATGCCGAGCTCGGCGAGGACGTCGGCGGCTGCGGCGGCTTGGGGGGCGGCGCCGTCGACGACCAGGAGGTTGGGCGGGTAGGCGAACTTGCGGGGTTTGCCGGTGTCCGGGTCGATGCCGGGGTTGGGGCCGCCGGAGGCGGTTTCGCGGAGCATGGCCTGGAAGCGGCGGCGGACGACCTCGGCGATGGAGGCGACGTCGCCCTCGGTGGCGGCTTCGCGCAGGGCGAAGCGGCGGTACTCGGACTTGCGGGCCAGGCCGTCCTCGAACACCACCAGCGACGCGACCACGTCGGTGCCCTGGACGTGGCTGATGTCGATGCACTCGATGCGCAGCGGCGCGGTGTCGAGGGCCAGGGCGTCCTGCAGCTCCTGCAACGCGGCCGAGCGCGCGGTGAGGTCGCCGGCGCGGCGGAGCTTGTGCTGGGCGAACGCCTCGGAGGCGTTGCGCGCCACGGTTTCCAGCAGTGCGCGTTTGTCGCCGCGTTGCGGGACGCGCAGGGCGACGCGGGAGCCGCGCTGTTCGGAGAGCAGGTCCTCCAGGGCGGAGGCGTCGTCGGGCAGCACCGGCACGAGGACCTCGCGCGGTGTGCTCTCCGTGTTGTCGCCGTAGAACTGCATGATGAACTGGTCGACGATGGCGCCGTCGTCGACGGCCTCGACCTTGTCGAGCACCCAGCCGCGCTGGCCGCGGACCCGGCCGCCGCGCACGTGGAACACCTGGACGGAGACCTCGAGCTCGTCCTGGGCGAACGCCATCACGTCGGCGTCCGTGCCGTCGCCGAGGACCACGGCCTGCTTCTCCATCGCGCGGCGGAGTGCTCCCAGGTCGTCGCGCAGCCGGGCCGCGCGCTCGAACTCCAGCTCCTCCGACGCCTGCAGCATCTCGCGTTCGAGGCGGCGGACCATGTGGTCGGTCTTGCCGGCCAGGAAGTCGCAGAAGTCGTCGACGATGTCGCGGTGCTCGTCCGCGGACACCTTGCCCACGCACGGCGCGGAGCACTTGTCGATGTACCCGAGCAGGCACGGGCGGCCGATCTGGTTGTGGCGCTTGAACACACCGGCCGAGCAGGTGCGCGCGGGGAACACGCGCAGCAGCAGGTCCAGCGTCTCGCGGATCGCCCACGCGTGGGCGAACGGGCCGAAGTAGCGCACGCCCTTCTTGCGCGGGCCGCGGTAGACGTGCAGCCGCGGGTAGTCCTCGAACAGCGTGACGGCCAGCACCGGGTACGACTTGTCGTCGCGGTACCGGACGTTGAACCGGGGGTCGTACTCCTTGATCCAGTTGTACTCCAGCTGCAGCGCCTCGACCTCGGTGGTCACGACGGTCCACTCGACCGACGCGGCCGTGGTCACCATCTGCCGCGTGCGCGGGTGCAGCCCGGACAGGTCCGCGAAGTAGGAGTTCAGCCTGCTGCGCAAGCTCTTCGCCTTGCCGACGTACACGACCCGGCCACCGGCGTCGCGGAACCTGTAGACGCCGGGGGCCTCGGGGATCGAGCCCGGAGAAGGGCGGTACGTCGAAGGATCTGCCACGTGACCCAGCCTAACGACGGGGTCTGACAAAAGTGGAAAGGGTCAGGCCAGGACCACCTGGTCGCCGTCGACGCGGACCTGCACGGCGCGCAGGCCGGAGGTGGCGGGGCCCTTCTTGACCTTGCCGTCCGCAGCGGCGAACTGGCTGCCGTGGGAGGGGCAGGTGATGGTGCCGGCGGACGGTTCCGCGACCATCGAGCCCTGGTGCGGGCAGGTGGCGTCGTAGGCCTTGACCTCGGTGGCCGAGATGCGGGCGACGACGATCTTCTTGCCGCCGGGTGCGTCCACGACGGCGCCGCCGCCCTCGGGCACGTCGGCCAGCGCGACCAGCGCACCTCCCGCCGCACCGGTCGAGCCGGTGGAGCCGGTGGAGCCGGTGGAGCCGGTGGAGCCGGTGGAGCCGGTGTTGCCGCTCCCCTGCTGGGTCGGTGCGGTGCCAGACGACGTGCCGGGTGAGCTGCAGGCCACGAGGCCGCTGGGCACGGCGAGGGCAACCGCGATTCCGCACAGGGCAGCCCGCCTGCTGACTGGGCTTTCGGTGGTCACGACCGATCCTCCGTGGTGGGTGGTGTTCGGGGTCACACCACAGCAGTACGCGATCCGGGCGGCGGGAGTTCAGCGACGGGCCGGATGCACAGCAATTCCACAGGTCTCAGGCGAGCAGCAGGTCATCACCGGACAGGGTGATGCCGACCTCGGTCAGGCCGGACGTCGCGGGTCCTCTGCGGACGGCGCCGGTGGCCGGGTCGAAGGTGCTCCCGTGCAGCGGGCAGGTGATCACGCCGGCGGCGGGCGGGTTCACCAGGGAGCCCACGTGCGGGCACGAGGGGTTGAACGCCCGGTACTCACCCGGCCGGGGCTGCACGACGAGGAGCTGGGCGTTGCCGGGCATGTCCACCAGCACGCCGCTGCCCTCGGGCACGGACGACGCGGGGGTGACCCGGTCCCCCGCACGGGCGGTTCCGACACCGCCCGTCTTGCGCGGCGCAGGCTCGCCACACGCACTCAAAGCCGCGACGAGCCCGCACAACAACACTGAACGACGGTCCACGGGTGCCGATTATCGGCGCTGGTCCTCCGCGACGGCCGTCCGGGCCAGGGCGAGCACTGCGGTGAACGGCGGGAACCAGTGCCGCGAGTGCGACGGCGGGTTCGCCCACCGCAGGGAGCCGTACCTGGTCATCGTGGGTGGCAGCGCGATCCGGTGGGGCGAGCGCACGAACTGGACCTCGGCCGGGGCCTTGAGGTGCGTCGGGAGCAACGCGACCAGCTCGGCGAGGAAGATCCAGTGCTCGCGGGGGCCGGGGATGACGGTGACCGGTCCGGCGAGCATGCGCGACTTCAGGTCGGCCAGCACGCGCGACCCGATGCGGGCCGGCATGGCGAGCGCGGTGGTGGCGGGCCCGAGGGGCAGGAACACGCCCTGTTCGGTGACCTGCACCTGCCAGCCGAGCAACCGGTAGCCGGCGACGGCCTCCCCGATCGCCCGGTCGTGTGCCCTGTTCTGTGGGACACCGGCTTTGCCGGTCTCCGCGGTCGTGAGGCTCATCGGCGGTCGTCCTCCCCTTCGGGTGGGTCAGGCACTCGGTCACGGGGATCGACCCGCGACCCGACGATGTGCAGGGTGCTTCGCACTTCGCGTCAGCACCACTCGCCCGGTGCATGGGCTTCATGCAGCGGACGCATGAAGCTCATCCGCCGGGCGGGGGTACCGGGGGTGCGACACGCGTACCCATTACGTCTTATGCATGAGATGGATGGACTGACGATCACGGCTCCGTACACTTGGTAATCGCTCAGTGACGGGAGCGATGCCGATGGATGCCGCGAGACCCAAGTCCAGGCGCGCCTGCCCGTGTGGGGCGTTCATCGCCGCCGACAACACCGACCGGTTGTGCCACCGGTGCCGCCGCAACGCCCGTTCCGGCGTGCACGGCCCTCCCGCGGTCCCCGACGACTTCTGGGACCACCCCTCGGTCGCGGCCGCCTGCACCGACCGCGACATGGGCGCGTTGATCTCCGCGTACCGCCACCACCCGCACCACCTCAGCCGGGTGTCCCAGGACCGCATGGCGGCGTGGCTCGGCATCAGCCAGGCCCAGCTCTCGCGCTACGAGTCGGGTGAGAACCCGATCGACCGCCTCGACCGGTTGCGCCACTTCGCGCTGGTGCTCGGCGTGCCGGGCGAGCGGCTGTGGTTCGACCGGGTCGTCACCCCAGCTCAGGTGGGTTCCCCCGGTTCGGGCCCACCGGATGTGCTCGCCGCCCCGTGGGAGGCGACGAGCATTGCCCGTTCGGTCGAGGAGACGGCGAGGAGCGACTTGGCGATCAGCAGACGAGCGGCGCTCACGGGAGCGGCCGCGGTGACGGTGGGGTCCGCACTGGTCGAGCCGTTGCAGCGCTGGCTGCACCCGTTGCAGAACCTGTCGCGGTGGTCGTCGCACTCGGCGATCAGCGAGGAGGAGCTGGCGGCGTTGCAGCAGGTCGCGGACGGCCTGCGCGGCTGGGGCGGCCGCGGTGGTTTCGGGCTGGCCCGCAAGGCCGTGCTGGGTCAGCTCGACGAGCTGGCCGAACGGCTCCAGCGCGCCCCCGCGGGCCCGTTGACGGAACGGGCGTTCTTCATCGGCGCCGAGCTGTCGAAGGTGGCCGCGAGCATGTCGTTCGACGCGGGCCTGCACAACGCGGCCCAGCGCTACTACGTGCTCGCCATCCGGATGGCGAAGGCCGGTCAGAACGACGGTTTCGCCGCGTTGTGCCTGGCCGCGATGGCCCGGCAGATGTTCGACCTGGGCCGCCCGGAGGACGGTCTGGAGCTCGTGCAGCTCGGCCAGTACGGCACCCGCCGCACCGGCACGCCGACGTTGAAGGCCCTGTTGCTCACGCGCGAGGCCTGGGCCTACGCGCAGCTGGGCAAGGTCCGCGAGTTCCACCAGGCCGTCGGCATGGCGCAGGACAGCTTCGCGCAGCGCGACTCGTCGCACGAGCCGGACTACCTGCACAGCTTCGACGAGGCCGAGCTGGAGGGCGTCATCGGCGCCCGCTGCCGCGACCTCGCGATGCATGACCCCTCTCAGGCCGTGTACGCCGAGCAGCACATTCGGCGTGCGTTGGAGCTGAGGGACCCCTCGAAGGTGCGCAACCGCGCCTTCGACGTGATCGGACTGGCGCGCACCAAGATGGTCGCGGGAGACCCGGAGGCGGCGTGCGGGTTGATCAACGAGGTCCTGCCGACGGCGGCGAAGCTCTCCTCGGGCCGGGTGCTGCGCAAGCTGGAGGACTTCGCGAAGGAGGCGGCACGGCACCGCCACATCCCCGCCGTGCAGGACACGCGCGACGCGATCAGGGCGATTCGGACCGCCTGATGCGCGTCGGTGTCACCGGTCACAGCAACCTGGTCCCCGAGTGCGTCCCGGCCGTCCGCGCCGCGCTGTCGGCGGTCTTAGCCGGCTTGGGCCGGCCGCTGGTCGGCGTCACGTGCCTCGCGCCGGGCGCCGACCAGGTGTTCGCGCGCGCGGTGCTGGACCTGGGCGGGCAGGTGGAGGTGGTGCTCCCGGCGCTCGACTACCGCGACCGGCTCAAACCGCACCAGGTCGCCGAGTACGACGAGCTGCGGTCGGCCGCGACGGTCGTCAGCGTGCTGCCGCACATGACGTCGGGCCGGCTTGCCTACGTCGCCGCGAACGAACGCGTGCTGGCCTCGGTCGAGCTGCTCGTGGCGGTGTGGGACGGGGTGCCGGCGCAGGGCAGGGGCGGCACGGCGGACGTGGTCGAGCAGGCACGGGCGTCCGGAGTGCCGATCGAGGTCGTGTGGCCGCCGGAGGCGCGCAGGAAGTCGTGAGCACGGGGGTGGGGCCGTGCCCGGGGTTGCGCTACGCCACCTGAGCGAAGTTCGTCGGCAACCGGACCAACTCGTCGCGCAGCCCTACCCACACCCCGCCCCCGTTGATCACGCTTCCGGGACATGGCAGCCGATCCGTTCGCCCGCTTGGCCGACCGCCAGCACTCCCTGCGAACAGCACTGCGCGCACTCCAGGCGACCCACCCCGGCAGCCCCGAGCTCCCCGCCCTGCTCGCCGACACCGACCGGGAGGTCCAGGCCGTCGTGCAGGCGCGCAGGGACGTCGAGTCGGCGAGGCTCACCGTCCCGAACCGGGTCGTCGCGGCCGTCACGGCGGTCGCGGCGCTGACCGTGGTCATCGGGTGGTTCGACCCCTGGTCGCTGGTGTCGGTCGTCCTCGCGCTGGCGGTCGCGGCCGCGGTGCTCGTGGACCCCACCGGCACGCGGCTGTGGGAGCCGCGGGCCCGCACCGCCGCCATCTCCGCCGCGCTCGCGGGGGTGCTGCTCACCCCGGTCCTGCGCGGGTGGGCGGCACTGGCCGTGGTCGCGGGTGGCGTGTGGTGGGCGTGGAGGACGCTGCGGTGAACATCGACCCGGTCAAGGCGCTCGGCGACAAGGTCGAACGGCTCAGGAAGGACCTCGGCACCCTCACCGCGCGCCTCGACGACGTCGAGACCGCGGGAGCGCAGCAGCAGCTCAGCGCCACCAACCAGATCAGGGACAACAACCGCAGACTCACCGGGACCAACGACCGGGTGAGCGAGCTCGCCGAGAGCGTCCACCGGCTCGAACGCCTGCTCGTCGCGCTCAACCGCAAGGTGCGGGCGGGGGTGGCGGAAAGGGCCGACTTCGACGACTGGCCCGGCATCGACCAGACGCTCGTCGACACGATCCTCGCGGGGCAGGACGCCTACGCGCGCAAGACGTTCACGCCGCAGGAGGCGCAGGACACGCGCAAGCTGATCGCGCGGTACGACGCCCGGCTCGCCGAGGCGATCGACGCCGCCGAGGGGCTCACGAACCTCCCGGCGAACGCGGAGTCGTTGTGGCGCGCCAAGTACGCGCGGTGGCAGGCGTTCGGGAAGCTCGGGCGGCGGCCGCCGGCACCGGACGACGAGGCGCACGCCGGGGACGCCGCCGCACGGTCGCAGGGCAACGAGGCGGTCGCCGAGGCACGCCGGCAGATCCGCGAGCGCATCGAGGACGCGGTCGCGCGCGACCTGCTGTTCCCGGCGTGGTTCGAGAACGCGCTGGGACCCGCCGCACCACCGGGGTGTGCGGACGACTGGCTCTGCACGGCAACGGACGTGGTGCTGTACCGGCTGTTGCACGGCGTCGACAGCCCGGCGGACGCGCTCGGCCCGGCACCCCGGGAACAGGGGCACCGCAGGACCTTGCACGACCGGCTGGTCGGCGAGTGCGCGGAGTACCGCAGGGCGTGAGCACAGGACCGGACAGGGCGCCTCTGTCCGGTCACGCGCTCATGCGGTCAGGCGGATCAGGCCAGTTCGAGGCTGAACCGCTGCTGCGCGTCGTCCACCACCAGCACCTTCACCTGCACGGTCGAACCGACCTCGGCCTGCTGACCGTGCAGCAGCCCGTGTGCCCCGGCGGGGTGCTCGACGAACGAGCCGAACGGGACGGTCGAGACGACCTTCCCGGAGAAGACATCACCAACGTTGGGAAGCATTGCGCATCACCTCCTCTCCCGTGCGCAGTTCCCCTTGAGAACGGAGGAAGCGCGGGGGTGGAGGGGCCCTGATCAAGTCAGGGCCGGGCAACCGTTCCGCTCACGGCACAGGGCCGACCCGGCAGTCATACCGGGAAGACTAGCCACTTCCCGCGGTTGTCCGCAATGGAACTTAGACTTCCGCCCATGCTGGAGACGTCCGCACGGCTGCTGAAGCTGCTCTCGTTGCTGCAGGTGCGGCGCGACTGGACGGGCCCGGAGCTCGCCGGCCGGCTCAGCGTCGACGTGCGCACGATCCGCCGCGACGTCGACAAGCTGCGCAGTCTCGGCTATCCCGTCACGTCGCTTCCCGGCGCCACGGGCGGGTACCGGTTGGGGGCGGGTGCCGAGCTGCCGCCGCTGCTGCTGGACGATGACGAGGCGGTGGCCGTCGCCGTAGGACTCAGGACCGCGGCGAACGGCACGGTCGCGGGCATCGAGGAGACGTCGGTGCGCGCGCTCACCAAGCTGGAGCAGGTCCTGCCGAGCCGGTTGCGCAGGCGCGTCCAGGCGTTGCAGGCCCACACCACTCCCCTGGTCGCGGGCGGGCCGGTGGTCGACGCGGAGACGCTCACGGTCATCGCCGCCGCCTGCCGGGACCACCAGCAGCTGCGGTTCACCTACGCCGCCACGCACGGCGAGCCCGCGAAACGGCTCGTCGAGCCGCAGGGGCTCGTGCACACCGGCCGCCGCTGGTACCTGGTCGCGTGGGATGTGTCCAAAGAGGACTGGCGGACGTTCAGGGTCGACCGGATCACCGAGCAGCCGGCGCTCGCGGCCCGGTTCGCGCCGCGCGAACCGCCTGCCCCCGAGCTCGGCGAGTTCGTGTCGCGCCAGGTCGCGTCGAGCGTCTACACCTACCAGGCCGTGCTCACGGTCCACGCACCCGTGCGGGCGGTCGCCGAACGTTCGACGCCCACCTCGGTGTCGCTGGAGGCGATCGACGACGACACGTGCCTCGTGCGCACCGGCGCCGAGTCGCTCGACCGGATGGTGTTCTTCCTGCTGTACCTGGGTTTCGACTTCGAGGTGCACGAACCGCCGGAGCTCAGGGACCACATCGGCACGCTCATCGACCGCATGCGCACCGCGATCGGGGTCCGGGGATGACGGCCACGACCGACTTCGCCACCGCGGTGGACCCGTACCGCCGCGAGCTGCTCGCGCACTGCTACCGGATGCTCGGCTCGCTGCACGACGCCGAGGACCTGGTGCAGGAGACGTACCTGCGGGCGTGGAAGTCCTACGACCGGTTCGAGGGCCGGTCGTCGGTGCGCACCTGGCTGTACCGGATCGCCACGAACGCCTGCCTCACCGCGCTGGAGAGCCGCGCCCGCCGGCCGTTGCCGTCCGGGCTCGGCACCCGCGGCGCCACGCAGGACGACCCGCTCACCCAGGACCACGAGGTGCCGTGGCTGGAGCCGTTCCCGACCGACCCGGCGGCGATCGTCGCGGAACGGGAGAGCACGCGGCTCGCGTTCGTCGCGGCGCTGCAGCACGTGTCACCACGGCAACGCGCGGTGCTGATCCTGCGCGACGTCCTGCGGCTCAGCGCCGCAGAGACCGCCGACCGGCTGGACATGACCGTCGCCGCGGTCAACAGCGCCCTGCAACGCGCCCACGACCGGCTCAAGGACCTCAGCGAGGACCAGGTCACCGAACCGGGCGGGGCGCGGGAGCTGCTCGACCGGTGGGTCGAGGCGTTCGTGGCCAAGGACATCCCGGCGATCGTCGCGCTGTTCAGCGAGGACGTCGTGTGGGAGATGCCGCCGTACCCGCAGTGGTACCGCGGCCCGGACATGATCGCGTGGCACCTCGTGCACCAGTGCCCGGCCGTCCCCGGCAGGGCGCGCATGATCGCGACGGAGGCGAACGGCCAGCCCGCCTACGGCCTGTACCTGGAGGGCGAGGACGGCGGGTACCGGCCGTTCAACCTCCAGGTGCTGGAGGTCGGGCACGACCGGATCACGCGCGTCTCGTCGTTCTTCGACCTCAGCCTGTTCCCGCGGTTCGGGCTGCCTTCGACCGCATGAGGTCCGAGCAGGAAGCCGCAGCGGGACGAGGTCGTGGCGCGGACCGCGGGTGCGCTTGACCGACGTCAGGAGAACACCGGGCGAAACCGGGCCCTCCGCCGATCGGACCACTCGCTAGCATCGCGACCCATGGGCTGGGGGATTGTGGTCGCAGGAGCGGTCGTCGCGGTGGGCGGGCTGTTACAGGGGTTGATCGGGTTCGGGCTGGCGCTCGTGGCGGTGCCGTTGATCGCGCTGCTGGACCCGGCGCTGCTGCCGGTGCCGGTGCTGATGGTCGCCGCCGCACACGCGTCGATGTCGCTCGCCCGCGAGTTCGGCCACGTCGACTGGCGCGGTGTGGGCTGGGCGATGCTCGGCCGGCTGCCCGGCACGGTCGTGGGCGTGCTGGTCGTCGACGCGCTCGACCCGAAGGGGTTCGGGCTGGTCGTCGGCGGGTCGGTGCTGGCGTGCGTGCTGCTGTCCACCACGACCTGGCGGCCGGCGCCGAGGCCGGGGTCGCTCGTCACGGCCGGGTTCGCGAGCGGGTCGTTCGGCACGGCCACGTCGGTGGGCGGGCCGATGGTGGCTCTGCTCTACCAGAACCAGGCGGGTCCGCAGGTCAGGGCGACGCTCGCGGCGTTCTTCGTGCTCGGCTCCGGCGCCTCGGTCCTCGCGCTGGCCGGCGCCGGGCAGGTCACCGCCCACCAGTTCCGGGCAGGGGTCGCGCTCATCCCGTTCCTCGTCGCCGGCTTCCTGCTGTCCGGGCCGCTGCGCGAGCGGGTCGACGCGGGTGGGATCCGCACGCCGATGCTCCTCGTCGCCGGGCTGAGCTCGGTCGTGCTGATCGTGCGGAGCGTGCTGTCGTGATCTGGTTCGCGGCCGCGACGGCGGTCTTCCTCTACTTCGCCCGGCCCGCGTGGGTGACGTTCGTCCTCGCCGGGCTCGCGACGATCGCGGTGCAGCCCTTCGGCCCCGGCTGGATCGGCGCGACCTCCGGGGCGCTGGCCCCCGACCTGGCCTCGCCGCGGCTGGTGATCGCCGCCGGGCTCGTCGCGTGGGCGGTCCGGCACCGCAGCTGGCGGATGGGCGCCGCGGCCGTCGTTTTCGGCGCGCTCGTGCTCTGCACCGACCGGGCGTTCATCCCGGTCCTGCTGCTCTTCACCGCCGCCGCGCTCGCCGCGGCCCCGCGCAGGCCGCTGCACTCCGGCGGGATCGTGGTCCTCGCGGTCGCGCTCGGGCTGACCTTCCTCGGTGTCCTCCCCGCCCGCCCGGTGGTCGAGGCCATGCCGGAGGTGGTCTGGATCGCGTTCGGGGTGGCCCTGCTGCTCGTCGCCGTGGCGCCGAGACCCGCCTGGGTGGCGCTCTCGATCGCCGGGTTCGGCTCGCTGGCGGCGTACACGGTGACGCTCAGCCCGATGTTCCTCACCAACCCGTGCACCCTGCCCGGAGCCGTGTGCGGCAGTGCGCCCGGCTGGTACTCCTCTGACGAACGCCCGGCACAGGTCGTCGTGTCCAGCGGAGCCACCGGGATCGGCAGCCTGGGCCGCGACGACATGCTGACCTACACGCCCGTGTGGTTCGTCGTGGCCGCGGTGCTCGTCTGGGCGATCAGGCGCCGCAGCTGGCGGGTCGCCGTCGCGGGCGTGGCGTTCGGCGCCGTGCTGCAGGCCGCTCCCGAACACGCGGCCATCCCGGTGTTCGCCGCCGCGGCCGCGGCACTCGGGCCGCGCCGGGACCCGTTCTACCTGGCGGGCATCGGGGTGCTGGCGCTCGCGCTGGCCGACCGGCAGGAACCGTGGACGCTGGCCGTCACGATCATCGCCATCACGGCCGGCCTCGGGCTCGGCTTCTGGTCCTGCGCGCGGAAGAACGGCGCCGACGGGGCCATCGCCGTGGTCGCGCTGGCGGTGGCCCCGGTGACGCCGTTCCTCACCGCGGGAGTGCTGCTCGCAACGCCTTTGCTCAGAAGGGCTGCGTGTTGGGCTGGTACACCGAACCGTTCACCGGCGCCGTGAGGTCGACCAGGTACCTGGTCACCGCCGCGTCGGCACCCGCGGAGTCGCCCAGGATGCAGTGGCCGAACGCGTCGACGCTGATCAGCCGCGCGTTGCCGAGCTGCTGGGACATGCGGCGGGCGAACTCGTACTGCGTGGCCGGGTCGTAGTAGTTGCCGACCACGACGACCGGGTTCTTGGTCTTGCGGTGCCACGGGCCGATCCAGCGGTCCGGGTTGCGCGCCGGCCACGTCGGGCAGGTCAGCGCGTCCGAAGCGGCCTGGTAGCGGCCGAACGTGGGCGACTCCTTCTCCCACTTGGCCGCGGTGGACGCCCAGGTGCGGGTCGTCCTGGCGAACGGCTTGTCGATGCAGTTGACCGCGTAGTACGAGTCGTCGCTCGTGTACGGGGTCTCCGGCAGGCCGCGCACGTCGGCCAGGCCACCGTTGTTGTTCAGCGCGGGAACGTCCACAACGGACTGGACGCTCATCGTCTGCGCGGTGGCCGTCGCCGCGGCCGGGTTCTGCGCCGCGTGGATCGACTGCAGCCACGTGGCGAGCGCCTTGAACGTGGCCGGGTTGTACAGGTTGCTCGCGGTGCGGCCGACGACGTCCGTCAGCGTCACCTGCGTGCCGTCCGGCAGCGTCGTCGGGCCCTTGCGCAGGGTCTCGCGGATGCCGTCGAACTTCTTGCGGGCGTCACCGGCGAACGCGCACTTGGCGGTGCCCTCGGCGTCGCAGCGCTTGAGGAACGCGTCGAGCGCGATCTCGAAGCCCTTGGCGCGCTGGCGGTCGTACTCGGCGCCGTTGGTCAGGCGCAGCTTCGGGTCGACGTTGCCGTCGAGCACGAGCGCACGCGACCGCTCCGGGAAGATGTTCGCGTAGGTGGCGCCGAGCAGCGTGCCGTAGGAGAAGCCGACGTAGGTCAGCTGCCGGTCGCCGACCGACTCGCGCAGCACGTCGAGGTCGCGGGCGACGGCCTCGGTCGACATGTGGTCGAGCAGCGGACCGGCGTTGATCCCGCAGTAGTCCGTGTAGGCCTTCGACTGGCGGATCGAGCTCTCGATCTCCGCCTTGGTCGTCGGCAGGGCGAACCAGCCCTCGTTGACCGCGTCGGCCTCCTCCTGGGTGCGGAAGCAGCGCAGCGGGGCGCTGCGGCCGACACCGCGCGGGTCGAAGCCGATGAGGTCGAACTTCTCGAGGACCTCCTGGCTGAAGAAGCTCGCGCCGAACGCGCCGTAGATCAGACCGGCGCCACCGGGGCCGCCGGGGTTGATGAACAGCGAGCCGATCTTCTTCGCCGGGTCGGTCGCCGGCCGCTTCATCATGATGATGCCCGTCTTGTCACCGCGCGGACGCGAGTGGTCGACGGGAACTTCCTGGATGGCACAGCTGACCCTGGTGCGTTCGGCAGCAGGGATCGAAGCGAGCACATCCGCCGCGCACGGCCCCCAAGCGGCGGGTCTGACTGCTGCGGCGCCGGGCTGGGCGGAGGCGGTGCTCGCGCCCAGACCGGAGGCGATGGTGCCGAGCGCGAGCGCCGAAGCGAGCGCCGCGCGGCCGGCACGGGTGGCAAGGGAAGACGTCACCGGTGCAGCCCATCACTGCGGGCGCACCGTTTGTACCCGCCTATCGGAGGGTTGTCGGCTCAGATCGCCCGCGCCAGCGAGACGGCGAAGCGGTCCCGCGAGTCGGTCCACCACCGGTGCAGGGTGAACCCGGCGTCCTCCAGCTCCGCGCGCACCCCGTCCCGCCGGAACTTCGCCGACACCTCGGTGCGCAGCTCCTCGCCCTCGCGGAACTCCACCGCCAGGCCGAGACCGGCGAGCGTGACCGTCATGGCGCGCGTGGCGCGCAGCCGCATCTCGATCCATTCCTGCTCGCTGTTCCACAACGCCACGTGCTCGAACGCCGCGACGTCGAAGTCGCCGCCGAGCTCGCGGTTGAGGACGTTCAGGACGTTGCGGTTGAACGCGGCCGTCACGCCCTGCGCGTCGTCGTAGGCGCGCACCAGCGTCTCGCGGTCCTTCACCAGATCCGTGCCGAGCAGCAGCCACTCCCCCGGCCGCAGCACGTCGCGGACGGTGTGCAGGAACTTCTCCCGCTCCTCGGGGATGAGGTTGCCGATCGTGCCGCCCAGGAACGCGACCAGGCGCGGTGACACGCCCGGCAGCAGGCCCAGGTGCTGGGTGAAGTCGCCGACCACACCGTGCACCCGCAGGCCGGGGTAGTCGGCGATGATCGCGTGGGCGGCCTCGGTGAGCGCGGACACCGAGACGTCCTGCGGCACGAACTCGGTCAGCGTGCCGTGGTCGCGCAGGGCGCTGAGCAGCAGCCGCGTCTTCTCCGACGAGCCGGAGCCCAGCTCGACCAGCGAGTGCGCGCCGGTGGTCGCCGCGATCTCACCGGCCCGCGCGGCGAGCACCTCCCGTTCCGCTCGCGTCGGGTAGTACTCGGGCAGGCGGGTGATGTCCTCGAACAACGCGCTGCCGGTCGCGTCGTAGAAGTACTTCGGCGACACCCACTTCGGGTCCGCGGTCAGCCCGGCGCGCACGTCGGCGCGCAGGGCGTGCACGGCGTCGTCCGGTTTGAGGTGAACGTCCAGCACCGGCTCGGTCATGCGGGTCGAACCTCCACAGTGGATGGATCGGCGAGGACGACGTGGTGGTCGGGGATCTCCCGCCACGCCGTGTCGGCGTCGAGCGGTTCGGAGGCGAGCGTGACGCTCACGCCGTCGTGGCGGACCCACAGCGAGTGGGTCCAGGTGGTGCCGACGACGACCGAACCGTCGGTCATCAGGAAGTTGAGGCGTGACCCCGGGGCCACGGCCTCGACCTCGTCGCTGAGTTCAACAAGGGCGTCGGCGGGGTTCTTCCCCGCGGCCAGCGCCCGTGCGGCGAGCGCCCACAGCAGTGCCGAGTCGGTGGGCGCGTCGAGGGTGAGCAGGTCGGTCACCGGCAGCGTCCTCGCGAGGTCCTCGACGCTGTGCGGCCAGCCCGTGACGCGCCCGTTGTGGCTGAACAGCCACGTGCCGTCGGTGAACGGCGCGCACGCCGCGTCCGCCACCGGCATGCCGGTCGTGGCGTTGCGGACCGCGGCGAGGACCGCGGTGGACTCGGTGCCGCTGAGGGCGCGCAGGTTCGCGTCGCTCCACAGCGTGCCGGCACGGCGGTAGCGCACCGGGCCGGGGAACCAGCCGACGCCGTAGCCGTCGACGTTGACCGAGCCCCCGCCGCGCATGTCCCCCGGTGCGTACGACTGGTGCTCCAGCGAGTGCGGTGCGTCGTACAGCAGGCCGGACAAGGGCACGGCGGGGCCCAGGTACGCCAGGTGGCGGCACATCGCCTAGGCGTCCCTGGCGCAGCGGAAACCGGCGAAGATCTGCCGCCGGACCGGGTAGTCCCAGTTGCGGAACGTCGCACGGACCGCGGAGGAGTCGGTGCCGAACGAACCGCCGCGCAGCACCTTGTAGTCGGGTCCGAAGAAGACCTCCGAGTACTCGGGGTACGGGAAGACCTCGAAGCCCGGGTAGCCGTGGAAGTCCGTCGAGGTCCACTCCCAGACGTCACCGATCAGCTGGTGCACGCCGTGCGCGGAGACCCCGTCCGGGTACGCGCCGGCCGGTGCGGGGCGCAGGTGTCGCTGACCGAGGTTCGCGTGCCGTTCGTCCGGTGCCGCGTCACCCCACGGGTAGCGGCGGCTGGTACCGGTCGCCGGGTCGTGCCGTGCGGCCTTCTCCCACTCGGCCTCGGTCGGCAGCCGCTTGCCCGCCCACGTCGCGTAGGCCTGGGCCTCGTGGAAGCACACGTGCACAACGGGTTCGTCCGGCACGATCGGCTCCGTCACACCGAACGCGGTGCGGCTGAAGCTCGTGCCCTCGCGGTGCCAGAACCGGGGTGCGGTGAGCTTGGCGCGCGTGCGGTGCACCCATCCCTCGTCCGTCCACAGCCGACGGTCGGAGTACCCGCCGGCGAGGACGAACTCGGCGTACTCGCCGTTGGTGACCGGGGTGGTGTCGATGAAGAACGGGTCGACGTGGACGGTGTGCGCGGGGCGTTCGTTGTCCAGGGCCCACGGTTCGTCCGAGGTGCCCATCTCGAACGGTCCGCCCGGGATGAACACCTCCGTCGCGGCGACCAGGTTCCCCTTCGGCGGAGGGGGCGCGTGCAGCACCGGTTCGCCGGTGCGCAGCTGGTGGGTGGCGAGCATCGTCTCGTCGTGCTGCTGCTCGTGCTGCACGATCATGCCGAACGCGAAGGCGTTCTCGACGAGCCTGCGGCCCTCCAGCGGGACCTCCTCCAGCACGTCGAACACCTTGCCGCGCACGTCACCGACGTACCGGCGGGCCTCGGCGGGGTTGAGCAGCGGCAGCTCCGGCCGCACGCTGCGCCCGTACTTGAACGCGTCGTAGTACTCGTCGATGTCGCTGCGCACCGGTTCACGCCCGCCGACGTCGCGGACGAGCCAGAGCTCCTCCTGGTTGCCGATGTGCGCGAGGTCCCAGACCAGCGGCGACATGAGCTTGGAGTGCTGCCGCACGAGGTCGTGCTCGTCGACGGCATCGGTCAGGGCGGTGGAACGCGCGCGAGAACGCAACAGTTCCTCCGCCACCCGCTCGCGGAGTTCTTCGGTCACAGCTTCCCCTCCAGCTCCCGGCTGATGGTGCTGATCTGCTCGTCGGAGAGACCGGTGCGGGGCAACGCCTCGATGCCGAGGGCGACGACGTCCTTCGCCGCCCGCGCGATGCGGTCGTCCGCCATCCCGTGCCGTGCGGCGACGAGCCACCGCCCGGCCGCCCGTTCCGTCGCCGCCAGCACACCGTCCACAACGGACTGGTCGCTGAACAGCGCGACGAGCAGCGCACTCGGCGCGATCCAGCCGCCCGGCGGCGGCGTGTCCAGGTACCGGATCTCGATGTACCCGCGCGGCCGCACCGGCGGGAACATCAACGACATGTGGTAGTCGAGGTCGTCGCTGGTGGGGCTGCGGTCGAGCGCCCCGTCGATCCAGTCGGCGAACGTGAGCCTCCTGGGCGGGACCCAGTTCGGACCCGGTCCCCTGACGACGATGACGGGCGTGTCGACCACCCGCCGCGCGTAGGCCGCGGCCGGATCGGCGCACACGGCACTCGGCCTGGTGCGCACGGGATCCGTGCCGTACAACGTCCGCATCCGCGCGGAGGCCCAGTCCTGCCGCTGCCCGCCGAGCCCCGGTGAGTTCGCGAACAACGCGACCATCACCGGCCCGAGCTGGTGCACGGCGGCCCACCTGGCCCGCAGGTCCTGCTGTTCGCCGAAGTCGAGGCACACCTGCAGCCCGGCGGTGCTGCACATCATGGAGATGCCGTCGTGGCCGAGGCGGCCGAACTCGTGCTCCATCGCGGCGTAGCGCGGCACCCGCAGCACCCGGCTCGGCGTCCGGTGCGCGTCGGCACCCCTGTCGCCGAGGACGAGGCCCTGGTCCGCGAGCAACGCGGTGAGCTGCTCGACGTCCGTTTCGACGGTGGTGAAGAGCGTGGGGAGGGAGGTGCAGGGAGGTGTGGAGATCTCGACCTGCCCGCCCGGTTCGACGGTCAGCGGCGTGCCGCTGGGAAGCGGCCTCTGCGGGCTGTCCGGAACGAGGGTCGGCGGCGCGTGGTCTCCGAGCGCCGCGGCCAACCTTCGCTGGTCCAGGGGTAACGCGGGGTCTTCTGCGTGGTGGACGGTGAACTCCAGTTCCACGCCGAACAACCTCGGAGGCCCGTGCTTGAAGCAGACCGAGGCGACGTAAGCCTCGGCCTCGGCGCGGTCAGCGAACCTGACCGGCGCCGGTTGGTCACGCAGCGCAGTCGTCACTACACACTCCCCGTGATCGGATAAGCGCATTCGACGCTACACGCGGGCATTGTGGCTCGCACGCTCTCGCGGACGTGCAAATCCTTACAGATCAACGACGTGGCGTGCGCACACGCGTGTGCCCAGGGGGTTTGCATGGCGGATGTGTCGAGTTGCCCGCTTCGTTCACGTTCACGCCCCGCGCCTCCCCCGCTGCTTCTACTGGCGGTGGAGTCAGCCAGATGTCGACCTCCACCGTGCGCAGGCGGCCGTAGACCTGCTGGTCGACGAGGTGGCGGTGCCGTCCGCGGTCGGCCGAGGTCAGCCGGACCGTTCCCGGTCCCGGTTCTCCGCGAGCGCCGCGATGAGGTCGGTGGTCGTGCGGCTGAGCAGGAGGTCGACCACGTGGACGCCGGTCGAGACGCGCCGCCGCCACCCGAGGCGCTCGGCGAGCGCCGACAGCTTGACGAACTCGTGCGTCTCCATGGCGCAGGAGGATATTGGCGCTCACGCCGCCACCGGGACAGGCCAGGCCGGAGATCCACTCGAAAGGATCACACGGATGGAGCTGTCCAATCCGTACGTACGGATTGGATTTCCGGTCCCCGTCCTGGGACCATCTACCGGTGCCCAGGGTCAGCCAGGACCACCTAGACGCCCGCCGTCGCCAGATCCTCGACGGTGCGCGTGCTTGCTTTGCGCGCCACGGCTACGAGGGTGCCACGGTACGCCGTCTCGAAGAGGCCACGGGACTGTCCCGCGGTGCGATCTTCCACCACTTCCGGGACAAGGAGTCGCTCTTCCTCGCCCTCGCGGAGGACGACGCGCTGCGGATGGCCGACGTCGTGGCCGAGCAGGGCCTGGTCCAGGTCATGCGCGACCTGCTCGACGAGCCGGAGAAGCGCGACGAGGGCCACGCGGCGGACTGGCTGGGCACGCGCCTGGAGGTCTCCCGGCGGCTGCGCACCGACCCCGACTTCCGCGCGCGGTGGGCCGAGCGGTCCGAGCAGCTGACGGCCGCGACCCGGCAGCGCCTGCTCCGGCAGCGGGAGGCCGGCAACCTGCGCGACGACGTCGACGTGACGGTGCTGACGAGCTTCCTGGAGCTGGTGCTGGAGGGCCTGGTGTCGCACCTGGCGATGGGGCTGCCGGCCGACGACATGGAGCCGGTGCTCGACCTCGTCGAAGAAACCGTGCGCCGCCACCGCCGCAGCTCTTGAAGGTTTTTCACGTAAACCCCACTGTGGACGCATGCCGTCCTCGCTGAAGACCACCGTCCAGTTCTTCGCGCTCCGCTCTCTCGTGCGCGGCTATGCGCTGATCGGTGACCCGTACGCCGGTGTCATGGCATCACCGCCGGACCGCGACCCGTACTCGATGTACGAGAAGGTGCGCGCCAAGGGCGACATGGTGCGCAGCAAGATGGGCGCCTACGTCACGCCGTCGCGTGCGTTGTGCGACTCGGTGCTGCGTGACCCGCGGTTCGTCACGGCGACGTTCGACGAGGCGTCGATGATCCCGATCACGCTGGTCAAGGACGGCCACAAGGTCGTGAACCCGGTGCAGGACTCGTTCCTGATGAAGAACCCGCCGGACCACACCCGGCTGCGCAGGCTGGTGCAGCCGTTCTTCACCCCTCGTGCGCTGAAGGACCGCACCGCGTCGATCCAGAAGATCGTCACGGACCACCTCGACCGGCTGGACGACCGGTTCGACGTGGTGGCGGAGTTCGCGTCCCAGGTGCCGATCCAGGTGATCGCGGACCTGCTGGGCGTGCCGGACGACGACAGGGCGCTGTTCGCCCGCTGGGGTTCGTCGCTGGCCGAGACGCTCGACGGCGTCTGGTCGCACAAGCAGCTCAGGGACCTGCACGCCACGATCGTCGAGTACAACGACTTCATCGACGGGCTGATGGACGAGCGGCGGCGCAACCCGCAGGACGACATCGTCAGCCACCTGGTGACCCGGCACGCGGACCTCAGCCGCGAGGACCTGGTCGCCACCACCGGGTTGCTGCTGTTCGCCGGGTTCGAGACGACGGTCAACCTGATCGGCAACGGCGTGCTGAAGGCGTTCGAGAACCCGCACACGGTCGCGCCGCTCGCGCAGAGCCCGGAGTACGCGGAGGGGTTCGTCGAGGAGGTGCTGCGGCTCGACCCGCCGGTGCAGTACACGATCCGCTGGCCGAAGGAACGCCTTGAGCTGGCCGGCGCCTCCCTGCCGAAGGGCATGCCGGTGATGCTGCTGCTCGCGGCGGCCAACCGCGACCCGCGGGTGTTCTCCGACCCGCTCACGTTCGACCCGACGCGGTCCAACGCGCGTGAGCACCTCGCGTTCTCCGCGGGCATCCACTACTGCATCGGCGCGGGCCTGTCGCGCATCGAGGGCGCGGTCGCGTTGCACGAGCTCTTCAAGCGCTTCCCGAACCTCGCGCAGGACGGCCCGATGGCGCGGCGCAGGTCGAAGCTCATCCGCGGCGCGTTGCGACTTCCGGTTCGTGCGAACGAGCCCAAACGATCACTGGCGGTGAAGCAGACCTGACGTGGGGCGAAATTCGCGGGCGCACGTGCCCTACTTCACCTGTCCGGAGCAATGTTCGTGCCCCAATGACACATCTCCGTAGTGCATGCTTGAAGGCGAGAGGGAGACCCGCCGCACCGCCGCCGCGACGGGCCTCCCTCTCGCCTTGTGCGCCTCACTCGACGCCCGACATCAGCTTCCTGATGGCAGGGGCCGCCACGGCCAGCGCGATGCCGAAGACCACGGCCGCACCGCCCAGCGTGAGGAAGTACGCCGACGGGCTCGTCGTGTAGAACTTCACGAGCTGCGCGGCCACACCGGTGCCGGCCGAGGTCGCGAGGAACCACAGGCTCATCGTCTGCGAGGCGAACGCGCGCGGCGCCAGCTTCGTCGTCACCGACAGGCCGACCGGCGACAGCATGAGCTCACCGGCGGTCATGATCAGGAACATCAGCACCAGCCACAGCGGCGTCACCTTGCCGTCGGCCGCCGAGTTGCTCGCGAAGTACATGAGCACGAACGACAGGCCGACGAGCACGAGCGCACCGGCGAACTTGCGGGGCGTGGACGGCGCCCGCTTGCCGAGCTTCACCCACAGCAGCGCGAACAGCGGCGCCAGGGCGATGATCATGATCGGGTTGATCGACTGGAACCACGCGACCGGGAACTCCCAGCCGAACACGTGGTTGTCGACGCGGGAGTCGGCGAACTCGGCGATGACCGAGGCGCTCTGCTCGAAGATCAGCCAGAACATGGCGGCCGCGACGAACAGCGGGATGTAGGCGACGACCCGCGGCTTCTCCTCCGGCAGCGTCTTCGGGCTGCGCAGCATGACGGTGAAGTACGCGATCGGCAGGACGATCGACATGATGCTGATCATCAGGATGACGCCCTCGACGTCACCGAGGAGGTAGGAGACCACACCGAGCGCGGCGATGGCGACGGCGACACCGGCGATGAGGCCGTAGACGCGGCCCTTCTCCTGGTGCGGCAGCGGGTTCGGCGCCACGGCCGCGGACCCGCGCAGGTGCTTGCGGCCCAGGCGGTACTGGACGAGGCCCAGCGCCATGCCGACCGCGGCGACGGCGAACCCGGCGTGGAAGCCGATGCCGTCCGCGAGCGCGCCGGTGATCAGCGGCGACACGAAGCCACCGATGTTGATCGCCATGTAGAAGATCGTGAAGCCGGCGTCGCGGCGGGTGTCGGTCTTGTCGTACAGGCCGCCGACGACCGTCGAGATGTTCGGCTTGAGCAGGCCGGTGCCGAACACGATGAAGATCAGGCCGACGTACACGCCGGTGATGCCGATCGGCAGCGCCAGTGCGATGTGGCCGCACATGATCAGGACGCCGCCGTAGAAGGTGGCGCGCTGGCCACCCCACACGCGGTCGGCGAGCCAGCCGCCGGCGACGCCGGACATGTAGACCGCGGTGCCGTAGATGGCCACGACGGACAACGCCAGCGCCTTGTCGACGCCGAGACCGCCCTCGGACACGGCCGTCCACAGGTAGAGGCCGAGGATGGCCTTCATCCCGTAGAACGAGAACCGCTCCCACAGTTCGGTGAAGAAGAGCGTGGACAGGCCTCGGGGGTGGCCGAAGAAGCCCGTGTCCTGCTTGCCGGGGATGCTGGCGCTAGGGGCGCTCACGTCATCGTCCTCTCGTGTCAACGATGTCACGGCGGATCCGGTGCACATTACGCCGAACGCTCGTACTGTTTGCAATCGGGGTTGCGTCCAAGTGGCCCAACTCTCAGGCCGTCGTGCGGGGTCGGGCGGTGTTTGATGCACTGCTGGGGTGGACTTGATCCAGGCGCACGGCCTCGCAATGACGGAGTTCGACCGTCGGGTGCGGGAAATCGCCCCCGACCAGTGGGAGCTGGGTACCCCCTGCCGGGAGTGGTCGGTCAGAGATCTGGTGGGCCATCTGGTCCACGAGCAGCTCTGGGCGCCGGAGCTGCTGGCGGGCTGCACCACCGAGCAGGTCGGTGACCGGTTCGACCACGGCAACCTCGGCGACGACCCGCTGGTGTCCTGGGTGGTGGCCGCGGCGGCGGCGCGCGAGGCGTGGCTGGAGCCCGACGCGCTGTCGCGGCCGGTGCACGTGTCGAGCGGGCTGCTGGACGCCGCCGAGTACTGCTGGCAGATGACGACGGACCTCGCGGTGCACGCGTGGGACCTGGCGCGCTCGATCGGCGCCGACGAGCGCATAGACCCGGACCTGGCCGCGACGGTGCTCGCGTACGTGGAGCGCAACGCCGACGAGTGGAGTGCGACGCCGATGTTCGACTCGGCCGTCCCGGTCGCTCGGGACGCGGACGACCAGACCCGCCTGATCGGACTGCTGGGACGCAAGCCGTAGCCCTTCCGGTGTGCAAGCGCCCCGCCCCGCATCCCCCTCGCCTCCTGCGAGGCGGGGCGCTCATCCCCCACTGCGCGGCCGGTGACCCCCCGGTTCCGGCCGCACCGCAAGTTCTACCGCCCGCGGCGTTGTCCGGTGTCGGCGCACGACCACCGGACAACGACCTCCGGACAACCCGCCGCCACGACGCGACGCGCCCCCTGGCACCGGATGTGCCAGGGGGCGCGGGGTGCCGGACGGATCAGCCGACGTGTGATCGACGTCCGCACCGGTGTGTGGTCGTGGGTGGACCGCCCAGGACTCTGCCAGCCGCCCGTGACCGGCACCTGAACCTCAGATGACCTTCCGCTCCAACGTGACGAGTGTGATGCCCAGCCCGTCGACGCGCTCGCTGATCTTCACGAACCCGGCGCTCTCGTACAGCCGGATGTTCTCCTCGCTGCGGGCACCGGTGAACAGCCACAGGACGTCGACCCCGCTCGGCGCGGCACCGGCGGCCGCGTCGAGGAGCTTCCTGCCGATCCCCCTGCCCTGCTGGTCGGGCGCCACGAACAGGCGGGCGACCTCCATGCGGTCCCCGTCGACGTTGCCGCGCACGCTGCCGACGAGCCGGTGCCCGTCGAACGCGCCGAGCGCGGGCTGCCCGGAGGAGATGTGGTCCCGCACCTGCGCGAGCGTCTCCACCAGCGGCGGCAGGTCCCACGCGCCGTACCGGCGGGCCTCGACCAGGTAGGCGGCCCGCTGCACGGTCATGACCTCACCCGCCCGGTCGGCGTCGAGTGCCCTGATCCGGATGCTCACGGCCCGTTGACCCCCGGCGTCCAGCTCTCCGGCACACCGCTCTCGGTGAGGACGAGCTGGTGGTCGCCGAACCCGGCGGGCGCGTCGGGCTGCCACGGCCAGTGGCCCTGCGGTGTCGGCACGATGATCTGCACGGCGGCGAACTCGGAGCCGTCGTAGAGCAGGTAGGCACTGCCGAGGAACTCCGGGTAGAAGCCCTTGTAGACGCGTTCGAACGTGATCGGCACGCCGTTGAAGAAGTCGAAGTACAGCTGCCCCGGCACGAACCGCTCCCCGGCGCTCGCCCGCTTGACGTACGCGTTGACGAGCGTCTCGCCCATGCCCTGGTCGAGTCCGATCACGACCGCCTCGGCCACCCCGAACCGCCGCCACGCGCCGACCGAGAAGACGTAGCCCGCTCCCTCGGCGTCCGGTGGCACGACGATGGTGGCGTGACCGTGCCGGTCGGCCAGGGAGAGCAGCCGGGCACGCAACTCGATGTCCTCGTCGGAAAGCACGAAACCCACCCTACGCACACGGAACGGGCGGGTGAGCCGTCCGGCTCACCCGCCCGCCCACCGCCGGAAGAGGTCAGCCGACCTCGGCCATGACCTCGTCGGACACGTCGAAGTTCGCGAAGACGTTCTGCACGTCGTCGCAGTCCTCCAGCGCGTCGATCAGCTTGAAGATCTTCTTGGCGCCCTCCGCCTCGAGCGCGACGGACACCGACGGCAGGAAGCTCGACTCGGCCGACTCGTAGTCGATGCCCGCGTCCTGCAGCGCCTTGCGCACCGGGATCAGGTCGCCGGCCTCGGAGACGACCTCGAAGGCCTCCCCCAGGTCGTTGACCTCCTCGGCACCCGCTTCGAGCACCGCCATCATCACGTCGTCCTCGGTCGTGCCCGCCTTCGGCACGATGACGACGCCCTTGCGGCTGAACATGTACGACACCGAACCGGGGTCGGCCATCGAACCGCCGTTGCGGGTCATGGCCGTGCGGACCTCGGTGGCGGCGCGGTTGCGGTTGTCGGTGAGGCACTCGATGAGCACCGCGACACCGTTGGGCCCGTAGCCCTCGTACATGATGGTCTGCCAGTCGGCGCCGCCGGCCTCCTCGCCGCCGCCGCGCTTGCGGGCCCGTTCGATGTTGTCCAGCGGCACCGAGTTCTTGCGGGCCTTCTGGATCGCGTCGAAGAGCGTCGGGTTGCCGTCGGGGTCGCCACCACCGGTGCGGGCGGCCACCTCGATGTTCTTGATCAGCCGCGCGAACAGCTTGCCGCGCTTGGCGTCAATAGCGGCCTTCTTGTGCTTGGTGGTCGCCCACTTGGAGTGGCCGCTCATTTCTCCTCCGTCGAACTTCGGACCATGTCAACGAACAGTCGGTGAACGCGCTCGTCCCCCGTGAGCTCCGGGTGGAACGCCGTGGCTAGCACGTTGCCCTGCCTGACCGCGACGATCCTACCGGCGGCGTCACCCGCCTCAGCCGTGACGGGCACCGTAGCGAGCACCTCGACACCGCTGTGCACCGCCTCCACCCAAGGTGCCCGGATGAACACGGCGTGAACCGTCTCGCCCTCCAGGTCGAGATCGGTCTCGAACGAGTCGGCCTGCCGGCCGAAGGCGTTGCGCCGGACCGTGACGTCCAGGCCGCCGAGCTGGTGCTGGTCCTCGCGGCCGTCCAGGACGGTGTTGGCGAGCAGGATCATGCCCGCGCACGACCCGTACGCGGGGAAGCCCGCCTTGATCTTGGCCCGCAGCGGCTCCAGCAGCTCGAAGTTGTCGAGCAGCTTGCTCATGGTCGTCGACTCGCCGCCGGGGAGCACGATCCCGTCCAGCTCGTCCAGCTCCTCGGCGCGCCGCACGGGCCGTGCGGTGACATCGCACTTCGCGAGCGACACGAGGTGTTCCTGGACGTCACCCTGGAGGGCGAGCACGCCGATGACGGGAGGGGCAGCAACCATGCCTGCCAGCTTATTCGAGGTGGTCAGCGCACACCTCGCCGGTCCGCCGCCCGCGTGGGGCAGGATCGGCGCATGACCGGTTCGCACCTCACCGCCGTCGTCGAGGACTGGGTCAGGGGCTGGGCGCTGTCCCGCGGCACCCCTGCGCCCGTCGAGGAGCCCGACGGCTACCGCATCGACGTCGGGCTGCCGGGGCACCGGGTGCGCTACGTCCTGCCGGACCCGGCCGCGGCCGGCCCGCGTGCCGCCGGGTTGTCCGAGCCCGGCACGTGGCTGAAGGTCTGCGGTGCGCGCGACCAGGTCGAGCTCGGCCCGGCGTGGGTGGTCAGCGCGCCGGAGCACCTGATGAGCGTCGAGCTGGGGACGCGGCCGCCGGTGACCCCGCCGGCCCCCTACACCGTGGAGGTGCGCGGCACCGGTGACGTGGCCGAGGCCGTGGTGCTCGCCGGGAGCGAGGTCGCGGCGAAGGGCCGGGTCGCGGTGCACGGGCGCGCCGCCGTGGTCGACGTGGTGGAGACCGGCCCCGCGCACCGCAGGCGTGGCCTGGGCAGCGTGGTGATGTCGGAGCTGACCCGCACCGCCGTGACCCGGGGTGCGACCCGCGCCGTCCTCGTCGCCTCCGAAGCCGGTCGCGCCCTCTACCTGACCCTCGGCTGGACCGCCGTCTCCCCCATCACAGCGGCCCACCTGCCCGTTCCCTGAACGCACGCGGGGACCTTTCGTACTCTCAGAGAGTACGAAAGGTCCCCGCGTGCCCTGAGCCGAGCAGGAGCTGAGCCGAGGAGGGTCAGTCGACGGGCACGGGCTCCTGCTGCGCCTGCCGCGACTTCACGAACCGCCAGCCGAGGAACAGCACCAGCGCCAGGACGGGGATGGACCAGAACGCGATCCGCTCCGCGTGCCCGGACGAGAACGCCATCTGCCCGACGACGAGCGCGAGGAACCCGAGCGTCAGCCACGACGTGTACGGCGCGCCGGGCATCCGGTAGGAGGGCCGTTCGACCTCACCCCGCAGCGCCTTCTGCCGCAGCTTCATCTGGCAGACGATCAGCGTGGCCCACGTGGACACCACACCGAGCGAGGCGACGGCGATCGCGATGTCGAACGCGTCCTTCGGGACGGTGTAGTTGAGCACCACGCCGAACAGGTAGGCGGCGCCGGTGAACAGGATGCCGCCGTAGGGCACGTGCCGGGAGTTCATCTTGCCGGTGAACGCCGGTGCCTCGCCCTTCTGCGCCAGCGACCGCAGGATGCGGCCGGTGGAGTAGAGGCCGGAGTTGCACGAGGACAGCGCGGCGGTGAGCACCACGGCGTTCATGATGTCGCCGACCGCGGGGATGCCCAGCGCCGAGAACACGGTCACGAACGGCGACTCGGTGCCGGTGTAGTGGTCCCACGGCAGCAGCATCGTCAGCAGCAGCACGGAACCGACGTAGAAGATGGCGATGCGGTAGACCACGCCGTTGATGGCGCGCGGCATGATCTTCTCGGGGTTCTTGGTCTCGCCGGCCGCGATGCCGACCAGCTCGATGGCCGAGTAGGCGAAGATCACGGCCTGCAGGGTCATCAGCGCGACGCCGAACCCGGCGGGGAACAGGCCGCCGTGACCCAGGGTGTTGGAGACCGACGCCGTGGTGCCGCCGATGTCCGCGGCGCTGATCACCAGGGCGATGCCGGTGACCAGGAAGACGAGGATCGCCGTCACCTTGATGACGCTGAACCAGAACTCCAGCTCACCGAACAGCTTCACCGACAGCATGTTGATCGCGACGAGGACGACCAGCGCCACCAGCGCGGTGATCCACTGCGGCATGTCCGGGAACCACTTGTGCATGTAGATCGCGACGGCGGTGATCTCGGCGATGCCGGTCATCGCCCAGTTGACCCAGTACATCCAGCCGGAGGTGAAGCCCGCCCACGGGCCGATGAACTCGCGGGCGTACTCCACGAAGCTGCCGGCCACCGGGCGGTGCAGGACGAGCTCGCCCAGCGCGCGCATGACGAAGAACGCCGCGAGGCCGCACACCGCATAGGACAGGATCAGCGACGGCCCCGCCGCGGCGAGGCGTCCGCCCGCGCCCAGGAAGAGGCCGACGCCGATCGCGCCACCGATTGCGATCATCTGCACCTGGCGCTTGGTCAGCGCCTTGGTGTAGCCGTCCGCATCAGTTTCCACAGAACTCACGAGGAGGTTCCTTCCGAAAACGGAAAATGCCCGCGTCGGAACCTCCCGCGCCCCGACGCGCTGATGCGTCCGGACCTTAGTGAGTGGCGGTCATCACCAAGAAATCAGTTGGGGAAGGCTTAACGTAAGCGACGTCACACAACGCCGCGTCGAGGTCTTCCCAAATGTCCTCGACGTGTTCGAGTCCCACGGAAATGCGCAGCAAATTGTCCGGAACGCCAGAAGCACGCAGTTCTTCTCCCGGAACGAGCCGGTGCGTCAATGCCGAGGGGTGCTCGATCAGGGTGTCGACCGATCCCAGCGAGACGGCGGGCGTGACCAGCTTCAGCCGCCGCACCACCTCGACCGGGTCGCCGTGCACGCCGAACGCGATCATCGCGCCGGTCCCGCGCATCTGCGCCGTCCTGCCGGGGTAGCGCACGAACTCCACCGCGTCGTGCTCGGCCAGCCGTGCGGCGAGGACGGCCGCCGACCGCGACGCCGCCTCGACCCGCAGCGGCAGCGTGGCGAGCCCGCGGTGCAGCAGGTAGCCGCCCAGCGGGTGCAGCACGGCGCCGGTGATGATCCTGACCTGCCGCAACGCCGCCGCGCGCTCCTCGGAGCAGGCCACGACGCCACCGAGCACGTCACCGTGCCCGCCCAGGTACTTGGTGCCGGAGTGCAGCACGTACGACGCCCCGTGCAGCGCCGGGTTCTGCAGCACGGGCGTGGCGAAGGTGTTGTCGACCATGACCGGGACGGCGCCGGCCTGCCGCACGACGTGCTCGATGTCGACGAGGTCGAGGTTGGGGTTGGCCGGCGTCTCGACAACGACGAGGCCGGTGTCCGGCCGGATCGCAGACGCCACCAGGCCCGCCTCCACGTACGTCGTGGTGACGCCCAGCAGACCCGACGACAGCAGGTGGTCGGTGCCGCCGTAGAGCGGACGCACGGCCACGACGTGCGGTTTTCCCGCCATCACGCAGGCGGCCTGGACGACGGCGGTCACCGCGGCCATGCCACTGCCGAAGGCCACGGCGGCCTCGGTGTGCTCCAGAGCGGCCAGCGCCTGTTCGAACCGCGCCACGGTCGGGTTGTGCAACCGGGCGTACACCGGTGACGCGGCGTGCGCCGCGCCGGTGGCCCACTCCCCCAGCGCCGCCCCGCCGAGCGCCTGGTCGGGCACGGGGTAGGTGGTGGACAGGTCGATGGGAGGAGCGTGCACGCCCAGCTCGGCGAGGTCGTCGCGGCCGCCGTGCACTGCGATGGTCTCCATGCGCGTCATGGCCGGAATGGTGGAGACTTCCTCGGCACAGCGGGCACGGAACCGCACCCGTTTCGGCAGAAGGGCGATTCGCCGTGCTGGATTCGATCGACGAGGCCATCGTGCGGGAGCTGCGGAAGGACGCGCGGCTGCAGAACAAGGACCTGGCCGAACGCGTGAACGTCGCGCAGTCCACGGCCGTGGTCCGGCACCGGGCGCTGCGGGAGCGCGGCGTGATCACCGGCTACCACGCCGAGGTCGACCCGAGCGCGGTCGGGCAGCACGTCCAGGCGATGCTCGCGGTGAAGATCCGGCCGCACACGAAGGAGATCGTCGACCCGTTCATGGCGTACGTGCTGGGCCTGCCGGAAACGCTCGCGCTCTCCCACGTGACGGGTCCGGAGGATTTCCTGGTGCACGTCGCGGTGTCCGACGTCGCTCATCTGCAACGGCTCGTGCTCGACAAGTTCACCAGTCGGCGAGAGGTGACCGAAGTGCACACGAACCTGCTTTTCTCGCACATCAGAAAGCATTAGGCCACGCCGAGCCACCGCAGTCCCGCGGTGGTCGCGGCGGCCAGGACGATTACTGCGACAAAAGGCAGTTTCCGCCACGCCGCGAGACCGCCGACCGCCACTCCGGCGGCGAGCGCCCAGCCGCCGAACTGCTTTCCGCTCGTCAGCGCCGAGATCGCCACCAAGGCGACCAGCAGCACGGTGGCGGAGGCGGACATCAGCTCGCGGACCCGCTCCGGCAGCGTCACGCGGTCGCGCAGCACCGGCCCGGCGAAGCGGATGGCGAAGGTGCCGGCGGCCAGGATCAGGATCGCGGTGACGGGCACGGCTCCTCCTTCGTCGGTGTCTTCTTCTTCGGGGCGCGGAACGCGAAGAGCCCTGCCAGCGCGAGCAGCACGGGCACACCGGCGGGCAGGAACGGCGTCGTCGCCAGCGCGATGACGGCGCCGGCGAGTGCCGCGTTGCGCGTCGCCGCGTCCTTCAGGGCCGGGAGCGTGAGGGCGAGCAGCGCCGCCGGGAAGGCCGCGTCCAGGCCGAACGCCGCCGTGTCCCCGATCGCCTGCCCCACGAGCGCGCCGATGAGCACGCCGGTGTTCCAGCTGAAGAACAACGCCACGCCGCACGCCCAGTAGGCAGCCCGTGCGCGTGCGGGGTCCTTCTGCGCCATGGCGAACGCGGTGGACTCGTCGATCAGCAGGTGGCTGCCGACGACGCGGGCGAGCGGGCTCTTGCCGAGCACGTCCCCGACCGCGAGGCCGAATGGCAGGTGCCGAGCGTTCAGCACGAGACCGGCCAGCACCGCGGCGGCGGGGCTGCCGCCGGCGGCGACCACGCCCACCGCCATGAACTGCGAGCCACCCGCGAAGACCAGCAGCGACATCAGCACCGGCACCCACCACGCCAGGCCGGAGCCCACCGAGATCGCACCGAAGCTGGCGCCGGTCACCGCGGCGCCGAGGGCCACCGCGGTCACGTCGCGCAGGAGGACTGCATCCAGAGTTCGCCAAATCGAACGGACCACCCGATAAGATGAACACCCGGGATCGGTGTTCGTCAAGACGAACGGATGGACTTCTGTGTCGAACGCACCACTCGACCTCATCGCGGCCAACCTCCGGCGGGAGCGCGACCGCAGCGGCATGTCCCTGAGCGAGCTGGCCAAGAAGGCGGGCATCGCGAAGTCGACGCTGTCGCAGCTGGAGTCCGGCGCCGGCAACCCCAGCGTGGAGACCCTGTGGGCGCTCGGCGTCGCGCTGGGCGTGCCGTTCAGCCAGCTCGTCGAACCCGGCGTCCCCCGCGTCCAGGTGATCCGCGCGGGCCAAGGGCCGGTCATCCACTCCGAGCGCGCGCACTACTCCGCGACGCTGCTCGCCGCCTGCCGCCCCGGCACCAAGCACGACCTCTACTGGCTGGCGCTCGAACCGGGCGGCGCCCGCGAGTCGGAGCCGCACGTGCCGGGCAGCGTCGAGCACATGATCGTGGCGACCGGCCGCTGCCTCGCGGGCCTCGCCAGCGACCCGGTCGAGCTCGGGCCGGGCGACTACATCGTGTACCCGGGAGACCTGCCGCACATCTGCAAGGCGCTGGAGCCGGGCACGACGGCCGTGATGGTGATGGAGCACACCGCGTAGCCCGGCAGCGCCGTGGCGGCGCGGTCCGCGAACTACACTCCGCCCCGGAAACCGTCTGGGGGGACACATGTCTGATCCGTTCGCGAGCTTCTCGCCCGAGGAACCCGACCTGGCGCCGGAGCGGCGTTCGGCCAGGATCGCCCGCGCCGCACTGGTCGCCGGTGCCGCGCTCGTCGTCGTGCTGGGCGTCGCCTTCTACTACGTGGCAACGAAACCGGCACCCGAGACCCAAGCCGCGCCGACGAGCACGACGCCGTGGACGCCGCCGCAGGACGTGAACGAGCCGCGCCTCGGCGACTGTGCGCGGGTGGCGGGCGGCATGCTCGACTCGACCTACACGCCGGTCGACTGCGCGGCGGGCGTCCACAACTACGTGGTCGGCAGCCTGCAGCGCCAGGGCGAGGACTGCGGTGCGGCGAGCGGCTCGAAGAAGGACAACTACGCGCGGTACCGCTACAGCGGCCGGCTGGGCGTGTGCCTCGTGCCGGTGTTCGCCGACGGCCGGTGCTACGAGTTCTTCACGCTCAAGACCGACCTGGCGGCGGTCGAGTGCACCGGGGTGGGCTTGCGGGTGAGGGTGCTGGCGAACACCGCCGACGGGGCCGCGTGCGGGACGGACGTCCGGCAGGCGCTGGTCTACCCGGAGACCAGGACGACCTACTGCTTCTCCCGGCCCACTTAACCATATAGCAGACAGGGGCCCTTGCCACAAGCCCCCGTTCATCCCTCAAACTCATCGCGCTAAGCCACAACCAGGCGCTTGGGGAACACGTGTCAAACCAGGGGTACGAAGCAGAACTGCAGTCCGAGCGCGCCTACGTTGCTGATCTGTACGCACGGCTGGATGCCGACCGTGCGCGCGTGAAGGGGGCGTTCACCAGCGCGTTGCGCGGCACCGGCGGCACGGTCATGGAGCGCGACCAGGAGGTGCGCGCCCGGCACAAGGAGATGAAGCGGCTGGAGGTGGCCGACGACGGCCTGTGCTTCGGGCGGCTCGACAGCCTCGACGGCGAGGTGTCCTACATCGGCCGCATCGGCATCTTCGACGAGGAGAGCGACTTCGAGCCGGTGCTGCTGGACTGGCGGGCGCCGTCCGCGCGGCCGTTCTACACGGCCACGGGCGCGAACTCCGAGGGCATGCGGCGGCGGCGCCAGTTCCACACGAACCGGCGCGCGCTGGTCGGCTTCACCGACGAGGTCTTCGGCCGGCCCGACGCCGGCGAGCGCGGGGACGCGGCACTGCTGGCGGCGGTCAACGCGCCGCGCGGCGAGGGCATGCGCGACATCGTGGCGACGATCCAGGCCGAGCAGGACGCGATCATCCGGCTCGAGCACCCCGGTGTGCTGGTGATCGAGGGCGGGCCCGGCACCGGCAAGACGGTCGTGGCGCTGCACCGCGTCGCGTACCTGCTCTACACGCAGCGGGAGCGGATGGAACGCCACGGCGTGCTCGTCGTGGGCCCGAACCCGGCGTTCCTCACCCACATCGGGCGGGTGCTGCCGTCGCTGGGCGAGTCCGACGTGGTGTTCATGACCACCGGCGACTTCGTGCCCGGCCTGAAGGTCACCGCGGAGGACCCGGCGGACGCCGCGCGGCTCAAGGGGTCGCTGAAGATGCTCGACGTGCTCGCGGCCGCGATCGCCGGCCGCCAGCGCCTGCCGGAGGAGCCGATCCCCGTCGGCCTGAAGGACGTCACCGTCCACATCAACGCCGAGACCGCCGAGTGGGCCCGCCAGGAGGCCCGCGACACCGGGCTGCCGCACAACGAGGCGCGCGCGACGTTCGTGGAGATCGTCACCTACGTGCTGACCGAGCGCGCGATCGCCCGCATCGGCAAGGGCTGGCTGTCGCGCGAGGACAAGCAGGGCTGGGAGGACATGCGGTCCGGCCTGCTGAAGGACCTGGCGGAGGACGACCGGTTCCTGGCCGCGGTGGACGAGCTGTGGCCGGTGCTGACGCCGCAGTCCCTGCTGTCGTCGCTGCTGTCCTCACCCGACCTGCTGGCCGCGGCCGGCGGCGACCCGGCGCTGCTGCGCGCCGACGGTGCCGCGTGGACGGTCTCGGACGTGCCGCTGCTCGACGAGCTGCACGACCTGCTGGGCCGCGACAAGATCACCGAGATGACCCGCGAGCGGGCGGCGCTGGAGGAGCGCAAGGCCGAGACCGCCTACGCCGAGGCCGTGCTGGACAGCATGACCAACCGCCAGGACCACATGGACGACGAGGACCACCTCTTCGCCACCGACCTGCTGCGGGCGGAGGACCTGGCCGTCCGGTTCGTGGAGCACGACACCCGCACCCTCGCCGAACGCGCCACCGCCGACCGCGACTGGACCTACCGCCACGTCGTCGTCGACGAGGCGCAGGAACTGTCCGAGATGGACTGGCGGGTGCTGATGCGGCGCTGCCCCGGCCGGTCGTTCACCGTCGTCGGTGACCTGGCCCAGCGCCGCACCGCCGCCGGTGCCGTGACGTGGGGCGACATGCTCGACCCGTACGTGAAGGACCGCTGGGTCTACCGCTCGCTGACGGTCAACTACCGCACCCCGGCCGAGATCATGGCCGTCGCCGCCCGCGTGCTCGCCGAGTTCGCACCCGCCGTGCAGGCCCCGGAGTCGGTGCGCGCCAACGGTGTCCAGCCGTGGGCCCGCCAGGTGAGCACCGCGGAGCTGCCGGCGGCGATCGAGGAGTTCGTCGCGGCGGAGGCGGCCCTGGAGGGCACGAGCGTCGTGATCGGCCCGCCCGGCGTGCCCGGCACGGTGCCCGCCGCGGAGACGAAGGGCCTGGAGTTCGACTCGGTGCTCGTGGTGGAGCCGGAGCGGATCCTCGCGGACGGCCCGCGCGGGGCGGCGGAGCTGTACGTGGCGCTGACCCGTGCCACGCAACGGCTCGGCGTGCTGCACCACGGCCCGTTGCCGGAGGTGTTGAGCTCGTTGCGGCCGGTGGGCTGACGGACGCGAGGAGGGGCCGCACCCGGAGTGGGTGCGGCCCCTCGGCGTTCCTCGCGGGACCGGTTACCAGCCGCGCTCGGCCAGGCGGTGCGGCTCCGGGACGTCCTCGACGTTGATGCCGACCATGGCCTCGCCCAGGCCGCGCGAGACCTTCGCGATGACGTCGGGGTCGTCGTGGAAGGTGGTGGCCTTCACGATGGCCTCGGCGCGCTGGGCCGGGTTGCCGGACTTGAAGATGCCGGAGCCGACGAACACGCCCTCGGCGCCGAGCTGCATCATCATCGCGGCGTCGGCCGGGGTCGCGATGCCGCCGGCGGTGAACAGCACCACGGGCAGCTTGCCGTTCTGCGCGACCTCCTTCACGAGCTCGTACGGCGCCTGGAGCTCCTTGGCGGCCACGTACAGCTCGTCCTCCGGCAGGTTCTGCAGGCGGCGGATCTCCTGGCGGATCTTGCGCATGTGCGTGGTGGCGTTCGAGACGTCGCCCGTGCCGGCCTCGCCCTTGGAGCGGATCATCGCCGCGCCCTCGGTGATGCGGCGCAGCGCCTCGCCCAGGTTCGTCGCACCGCACACGAAGGGGACGGTGAACGCCCACTTGTCGATGTGGTTGGCGTAGTCGGCCGGCGTGAGCACCTCGGACTCGTCGATGTAGTCGACACCGAGCGACGCGAGCACCTGCGCCTCGACGAAGTGGCCGATGCGGGCCTTGGCCATCACCGGGATCGAGACGGCGTTGATGATGCCGTCGATCAGGTCGGGGTCGCTCATCCTGGCCACGCCGCCCTGCGCGCGGATGTCCGCGGGCACGCGTTCGAGCGCCATGACGGCGACGGCGCCGGCGTCCTCCGCGATCTTCGCCTGGGTGGCGTCGACCACGTCCATGATGACGCCGCCCTTGAGCATCTCGGCCATGCCGCGCTTGACGCGGGCAGTGCCCGTGACCTGGTCAGTGCTCACCCTGGGGACCCTTTCACGAGGGGAAGTCGGTCCCCAGAGGCTACGTCCGACGTGGCCCCCTGACCCAAGCCACTGGAGCCACGAAACAGAAGGCCACTTTCCGGTCAACCGCAGGTGGTGACGCTGCTCACTCCACCGCCGCTGTGAACTGTCTTCGCGCACCGGGCGGCACCCGGTCGGGTTTCCGGGCTTGTGACCACCGGTGAACGGGTGTGAGATCGGACACTACGACTTGACGGAGGTCGCCATGGGAAGCAAGGGCTCCGACAACACCACCTCGGCAGGCGCGGTCGCTGTGGACGACCCGGCCAAGGTCCGCAACGTCGTGCTCGTCGGCCCGTCCGGCTCTGGCAAGACGACGCTCACCGAGGCCCTGCTCGCCGCCACCGGCGTGGTCAGCCGCGCGGGATCGGTCACGGAGGGGACGACGGTCTGCGACCACGACCCGGCGGCGGTGCGGCAACAGCGGTCGGTCGGCCTCGCGGTGGCACCGGTCCGGCACGGGGACATCAAGATCAACCTGATCGACACCCCCGGCTACGTCGACTTCGTGGGGGAGCTCAGGGCAGGACTGCGGGCCGCGGACGCGGCCCTTTTCGTCGTCAACGCCTTCGAGGGCGTGGACGCGGCAACGGTGGCGTTGTGGGAAGAGTGTGCGTCGGTGGGCATGCCGCGTGCGGTCGTCGTCACGCGCACGGACCACCATCGCGCCGATCTCACCACCGAGGTGCTCGCGTGCCAGGCGGCGTTCGGCGCGGGCGTGGTGCCGTTGTACGTGCAGGAGGGCGACCGGCTCGTCGGGCTCCTGACCCAGGGCGGCGACTACCCGGAGGAACGGGCCGCGCTGATCGAGGGGATCATCGCCGAGAGCGAGGACGAGACCCTCATGGACCGGTACCTGGCCGGGGAGGACATCGACCAGGACACGCTGATCGCCGACCTGGAGACCGCCGTCTCGCGCGGGTCGTTCCACCCCGTGATGCCCGTGTGCGCCGCGACCGGCCTGGGCCTGACCGAGCTGCTCGACGGCATCGCGCGGGCGTTCCCGTCACCGCTGGAGCACGCGGTGCCCGACGTGACCTCCGTCGACGGCATCCCGCAGCCCCGCATGGCCGCCGACCCGGACGGGCCACTCGTCGCCGAGGTGGTCCGCACCGCCGTGGACTCCTACGTCGGCCGCGTGTCGCTGGTCCGCGTCTTCTCGGGCACGCTGCGACCCGAACGGCCGGTGCACGTCTCCGGGCACGGCATGGCCGACCGCGGGCACGAGGACCACGACACCGACGAACGCGTCGCGCACATCTACTCGCCGCTGGGGTCGAACCTGCGCGAGGTGCCGTACTGCGTGGCGGGTGACATGTGCGCGTTGACCAAGCTGACCACCGCCGAGACCGGTGACACCGTGTCCGCGCCCGAGCAGCCGCTGCTCATGGCGCCGTGGGACATGCCGGAACCGTTGCTGCCCGTTGCCGTCGTGCCGCGCACCCGCAGCGACGAGGACAACCTGGCGCGCAACCTCAACCGCCTCGTCGCCGGCGACCCCACGCTGCGGCTGGACCGCAACGCCGAGACGCACCAGCTGGTGCTGTGGTGCATGGGCGAGGCGCACGCGGACGTCGTGCTGGCACGGCTGCGGGCGGGCGGCGCGGAGATCGACACCGAGCCGGTGCGCGTGCCGCTGCGGGAGACCTTCGCGGGACCGGCGAAGGGCCACGGCCGGCACGTCAAGCAGTCCGGGGGCCACGGCCAGTACGCGGTGTGCGACATCGTCGTCGAGCCGCTGCCGCGCGGCTCCGGCTTCGAGTTCGTCGACAAGATCATCGGCGGCGCGGTCCCCCACCAGTTCATCCCCTCCGTCGAGAAGGGCGTGCGCGCGCAGCTGGAGAAGGGCCTGCACGACGGCACGCCGGTGGTGGACGTCCGGGTGACCCTCGTCGACGGCAAGGCGCACTCGGTCGACTCGTCGGACGCGGCGTTCCAGACCGCCGGCGCGCTGGCGTTGAAGGAGGCCGCCGCCACCGGGCGCACGCAGCTGCTCGAACCGATGGACGAGCTCGCGATCCGCTTGCCCGACGAACACCTCGGCACGGTGCTGGGCGACCTGTCCGGGCGGCGCGGGCGGGTGCTCGGCACCGAGGCGGGCGAAGGTGGCCGCACGGTGATCCGCGCGGAGGTGCCGTCGAGCGAGCTGCTGCGCTACGCCGTCGAGCTGCGCGCGCTGACCTCGGGCACCGGCACGTTCACCCGCCGGTTCTGCCGCTACGACCCGGTCCCGGAGGCGCTGGCGGCGCGCACGAGCCGGTAGGCCCGGTCGATCCGCGTGTCCGACGCGCGGATCGGGCACGCGGCGGAGGCGGGCCGTCTGCACGAGACCCGCCTCCGCCGACGCCGCCGCGTCCCGCGGCTTCCCGCCGGGCTAGGTGTTCTGCGGGAACCCGAGGTTGACCCCGCCGTGCGACGGGTCCAGCCAGCGCGAGGTGACCACCTTGGAGCGGGTGAAGAAGTGCACGCCGTGCGGTCCGTAGGCGTGCGCGTCCCCGAACAGCGACTCCTTCCAGCCGCCGAAGGAGTAGTAGGCGACCGGCACGGGGATCGGCACGTTCACGCCGACCATGCCGACCTCCACCTCGTTCTGGAACCGGCGCGCGGCGCCACCGTCGTTGGTGAAGATGGCGGTGCCGTTGCCGTACCGGTTGGCGTTCACCAGCTCCAGCGCCTCCTCGTAGGTCGAGGTGCGCACGACGGACAGCACCGGGCCGAAGATCTCGTCGGTGTAGACCGACATGTCCGTGCCGACGTGGTCGAACAGGGTCGGGCCGAGCCAGAAACCGCTCGCGTCGCCGTCGATCGGGTGGTCGCGGCCGTCGACCGCGAGCACCGCGCCCGCCTCGACCCCGGCGTCCAGGTAGGACGTCACCTTGTCCCGGTGGGCGCCGGTGACCAGCGGTCCCATCTCGCACGACGGCCCGGAGCCGACCTGGACGTCGGCGATCCTGGACTTGATCTTCTCGACCAGCTCGTCGCCGACCGGGCCGACCGCCACGACCACCGAGACGGCCATGCAGCGCTCCCCCGCCGAGCCGAAGCCCGCCGAGACCGCGGCGTCGGCGGCCAGGTCGAGGTCGGCGTCGGGCAGCACCACCATGTGGTTCTTGGCCCCGCCCAGCGCCTGCACCCGCTTGCCGTGCGCGGTGCCGGTCTCGTAGACGTACTTCGCGATCGGCGTGGAGCCGACGAACGAGATCGCCCTGACCACCGGGTGTTCCAGCAGCCGATCAACGGCCACCTTGTCGCCGTGCACGACGTTCAGCACGCCGTCGGGCAACCCCGCCTCGGCGAACAGCTCGGCGATGAACACCGAGGCACTCGGGTCCTTTTCGGACGGTTTGAGCACCACCGTGTTGCCGCAAGCGATTGCGGTGGGCACGAACCACAGCGGCACCATCGCGGGGAAGTTGAACGGCGAGATCACGCCGACCACGCCCACCGGCTGCTGGATCGAGTAGACGTCGACCTTCGTGGAGGCGTTCTCGCTGAAACCGCCCCGCAGCAACGTGGGGATGCCGCACGCGTACTCGACGGACTCCAGGGCGCGCTGGACCTCGCCGCCCGCGTCGGACACCACCTTGCCGTGCTCGGAGCTGACGAGCACGGCCAGTTCGCCCTTGCGCGCGTTGAGCAGCTCGCGGAACTTGAACATCACCGTCGAACGCTGCGCCAGCGACGCGTTGCGCCACTGCGCAAACGCTTTCGCGGCGGTGTCGGCCGCTGTGTCCACTTCGGACACCGACGCGAACGCGACCTGGTTCGCCACCTTGCCGGTGGCCGGGTCGTAGACGTCGCCGGTGCGCTCCGGCGTCTCGGCCCAGCTCTTGCCGCCGATCCAGTGCCTGATCATCCCGGGCCCGGTCATGCGCGCGCCACCGCCTGCGCGAGGATGCCCAGCGCCTCGTCCAGCTCGTCCTCGGTGAGGGTCATCGGCGGGGCGAGGCGGATGACGTTGCCGTAGAGGCCGCCCTTGCCGACGAGCAGGCCCAGCGCCCTGGTCTCGTTCAGCACGGTCGTGGCCGCACCGGGGTTGGGCTCGCCCTCGGGACCGACCAGCTCGACGCCGACCATCAGGCCCTTGCCGCGCACGTCGCCGATCACCGGGTGCCGCTCCGCGAGCTCGCGCAGGCCGCCGATCAGCCGGGAGCCGAGCTTGGCCGCGTTGGCCTGCAGGTCGTGGTCGAGCAGGTAGTTCAGCGTCGCCAGCGCGCCGGCGGTGGAGACCGGGTTGCCGCCGAAGGTGGAGATCGAGTTGGCGGTGATGGTGTCCATCAGGTCGCCGCGGGCGACCACGCCGCCGATCGCGAGGCCGTTGCCGAGACCCTTGGCGAACGTCATCGCGTCCGGCACGACGTCGTGCGCCTGGATGCCCCAGAAGTGCTCGCCGGTGCGGCCCCAGCCGGTCTGCACCTCGTCGGAGACGAAGAGGATCCCGTACTCGTCCAGCACGTCCTTGAACGCGCGGAACAGGCCGTCGGGCGGGGAGGTGAACCCGCCGACGCCCTGGATCGGCTCGGCGATCATGCACGCGACGTCACCGGACGTGGTGGTCTCGATGACCTCGCGCAGGTCGTCGACGCAGGCCTTGACGTAGTCGGCGTCGGACAGCGACCTGAACGGGCTGCGGTAGCGGTAGCCGCCGTGCACCCAGCTGACCTTGATCGGCGACAGCGCGGAGGCCGACCAGCCGCGGTTGCCGGTGATCGCGGTCGTGGCGAACGCGCGGCCGTGGTAGCTGTTGCGCAGCGCCAGGACCTGCTCGCTGCGGCGGGCCTGCGTGGCGAGCATGAGCGCCGTCTCGTTGGCCTCGGTGCCGGAGTTCGTGAAGAACACCTTGGCGTCCGGGATGCCGCTCAGCTCCGCGACCTTCTCCGCCAGCTCGACCTGCGACCTGATCAGGTAGAGCGTGGAGCTGTGCAGCACGCCGGTGTCGAGCTGTGAGCGGATCGCGTCGCTGATCTCGGCCACGTCGTAGCCGATGGCGTTGGTCAGGATGCCCGCGAAGAAGTCGAGGTAGGTCGTGCCCTCGCTGTCGGTCACCCGCCGCCCGTCGGCGCTCGCGATCTCGATGGGCTCGTCGTAGTAGAGGGCCAGCCACTTCGGCATCACCGCGCGGTGTCGTGCCAGCAGCTCCTTGTGGGCCATCACGTCCTCCAGGGGTCTCCACCTGCTCGCGAGTCTGCTGGGGTGACGGGTCCGCCGCCATGCACAACCTGTACCCGGATCGGCTGGTTGGCATTACGTTGTGTCCATGTACCCGACGGTCGCCGAAGTCGTCGCCCTCCCGGTGATCCGGCAGGGAAAGCCGCGCCTGGTGGCCGGGTCGGCGGGGTTGTCGCGGCGGGTCCGCTGGGTGCACGTGGCGGAGATCGCGGACATCGCGCCGTTGCTGCGCGGCGGTGAGCTGGTGCTGACGACCGGCGTGATGCTGCCCGACTCGGGCCTCGCCCGCTACGTCGGGGAGCTGGCCGCGGTGGGGTGCGCGGGCCTGGTCGTGGAGCTGGGGCGGCGGTGGCGCGACGACGTGCCCGCCGCCCTGGTCACCGCGGCGGAGCAGCACGGGTTGCCGCTGGTCACCCTCGCCGCCGAGACGCGGTACGTGGCCGTGACGGAGGCGGTGGTGGCGTTGATCGTGGACGCCCAGCTGGCCGAGCTGCGGGCCGCGGAGCAGGTGCACGAGACGTTCACGGCGCTGACGGTCGCGGGTGCCGAGCCGTCCGAGGTGCTGCGCGAGGTGGCGCGCACGTCGGGGCTCGCGGTCGTGCTGGAGACGCTCGGCCACGACGTGCTGGCCTACGACGCGGCCGGGCACGACCCGGTGCTGCTGCTGGACGACTGGGCTGCGCGCTCGCGCGCGGTGGCGGTGGCCGAGCGGACGGCCTACCACGCGGCCTCCGGCTGGCTCGTGACGATCGTCGGCGCGCGCGGCGCGGACTGGGGCCGGCTGGTGCTGGTGTCACCGGAACCGCCGCCGCACCGGCACGTCGTGGTGGCCGAGCGGGCGGCGTCCGCGCTGGCCGTGCACCGCCTGGTGGCACGCGACCGGGAGTCGCTGGAACGCCAGACGCACCGGACGTTGCTGGCGCAGCTGCTGGGCCAGTCCCCCGCCGCACCCGACCTGGGCGCGCGGGCGGCGGCGCTGGGGGTGCCGCTGGAACGCCGGCAGCTGATCGGCGTGGCGGTCCGGCCGGTGTCCGGCGGGCACGGGCAAACGCTTGCGACGCAGGAGGTCCTGCGCGACCTCGCCGAGGCCACGGCGCTGGCGGGGCGGCGGGTGACGGTCGCGGCACTGGTCGGCGTCGTGGACGACACGTCCGTGCGGGCCCTGCTGTCGGTGCCCGTGACCGTCGGGGTGGAAGGTGTGCTGCGCAAGGTCGCACGCGAGGTCCACCGGACGGCGGCGGGCGCGGTGGTGATCGCCGTGGGCACGACCGTGTCGTCCACAGCGGACGTTCGCCGCTCGCTGGGCGAGGCAGCACACGTGGCCGGTGCGGCGTTGCGTGCGCCGGGAACCCAGCTGTACCACCGGCTGGACGACGTGCGGTTGCGCGGTCTGCTGCACCTGCTGCGCGAGGACGAACGGGTGCGCGCGTTCGCGGACCGCGAGCTGGGCCCGTTGCTCGCCCGCGACGCGGCGCAGGGCTCACGGCTGGTGGAGCTGCTGCGGTGCCTGTGCGAGAACGGCGGCAACAAGTCGGCGGCCGCCGCGGCGGCCCACCTCTCCCGCACCGCCTACTACCAGCAGCTGGCCCGGATCGAACAGGTGCTCGGGGTCTCGCTGGAGGACCCGGAGTCGGTGCTGTCGCTCCACGTGGCGCTGCTGGTGCACGAAACGGGCCCGTGACGACTCCGGCACGGGCCCGTCCGCTTCGGGCGCTGCTCAGCCGTTGATCGTCGGCAGGATGCCGGACAGCACGGTGTTGGTGGGCAGGTCCGACAGCTGCGGGGTCTGCAGGCCGCCGAACTGCGAACCGGCGAGCAGCGTCTCCGCGCTCGGGGTGCCGGGCAGCGAACCCAGCTCGGGCGCGACCGGGTTCGCGGCGCTGCGCTCCCGCGGAAGGGCCAGCGTCGCCGTCTTCTCGCCCACCGGCGCGCTCACGGTCGGCAGCTTGACGGCCTTGTCCACCTCGAGGATGTCGACGTGCCGCTTGGCGTCGGAGATCAGCTGGTCCGCGCCGACGTCGGGCACACCACCGTCGAGCACGGGGGCCTCGGCCGCGTTGGCCGTACCCGCGAGCAGCGGGGCCGCACCGGCGGCGAGGAGGGCGGCGGCACGGAGGAGTCCGGAACGAGACACAGTTTTCCTCAATCTGGGTTTGGGGACCGATCTTCGATTTCATCGGCTGTTCCGGTTCGGATGTTTAGGCGCTCGATCGTGTGATCCGGAGGTTGAACCTCACCCCACGGGAGGTCCTACCGTCGTCATGTGACCCGCTGGAGCATCGGTGACCTGGCCAGAGCAAGTGGCCTGACCGTCCGCACCCTTCACCACTACGACGAGATCGCCCTGGTCGTCGCCTCGGAGCGCACGCCGTCCGGTCACCGTCGGTACACACCCGCCGACGTCCGCCGCCTCTATCAGGTGAGATCACTGCGCCAGCTCGGTCTCTCCCTGGAGGAGGTGCGGTCCGCACTGTCCTCTTCGGACTCGCTGCGCCCGCTCTTCGAGGCGCAGCTGGCGGCCCTGACGGCCCGGGCGCGGCAGGTGGAGGCATTGCGCTCGCGGATCGCCGGCCTGCTCACCGAGGACTCACCGGAGTCCCTTCTGTCCACTTTGGAGTTGATGTCCGTGTACGAGAGCTACTTCACCGCAGACCAGCTGTCGGACCTGCGTTCCCGTGCCGCCGAGATGGGCGGCGAGGCCGTGGAGGCGCTGAAGGCCTCGTGGCTCGACCTGGTCTCCCGGCTGCGCGGCCACCTGGCCGACGGCACCCCCGCGACCGACCCCCGCGTCGTCGAGCTGTCCCGGCAGTGGGACGCGCTGGGCGCGCGGTTCACCGGCGACGACCCGGCGGTCAAGGCGGCGGCGCAGCGGTCGTGGGCGGAGAACCGGGCGGCGACCAGCGCGCAGCTCGGGTGGCCCGCGGACGACGGGCTGCTCGACTACCTGGCACAGGCCCGCGCGGCACGCTGAGCAGGTTGCCAGCTGTTGCGCCTTCGCCGCCCCGAGCTCCCGCTCCTGGCTTCGCTGGCGTCTGCAAGTACCCGGTAGAAAGGTGTCATGTCCGCTGACGACGACACCCGCCGCTTGGCCGCCGCCAACCCCACCGGGTGGTTCGAGGACCTGTACGCGGAGGCCGACGCCGGCACGGCCGCCGTCCCCTGGGACAAGAACACCCCGCAACCGCACCTGGTCGAGTGGGCCGACGGCATCGACGGCAGCGGCCGCACCGCGCTGGTCGTGGGCTGCGGCTACGGCCGCGACTCCGAGTACCTGGCCACACTCGGCTTCGACGTGACCGCGTTCGACATCTCCCCCAGTGCCATCGCCACGACCCGCGCGCGGTTTCCGCAGACGAAGGTCTCCTACGAGGTGGCCGACCTGCTCGCCCCGCCGGCCGCGTGGCACCGCGCGTTCGACCTGGTGGTGGAGAACATGACCGTGCAGGCGCTGCCTGTGGCGCTGCACGCTCAGGCCACCGGACGCGTCGCCTCGCTCGTGAGGTCGACGCTGCTGGTGCTGGCCGTGGCGCGGGACGAGGGCCCGGAGCCGGACGGCCCACCGTGGCCGTTGACGCCGGCCGAGGTCGAGGCGTTCGCGACGGACGGGCTGAGCGCGCGGTCGATCCGGCGCGCGGACGGGCGGTGGGTGGCCGAGTTCGCGCGCTGACCTCGTTCGGGGTCGGATGGCACAATGCCGGGATGAACGAACTGCACGGCAACAACCATGGTCAGGCCGTGCAGGCCACCCAGATCGGCACCGTGAACATCGACGCCGTGCACGCGGCCGCCCCGATGACCGCACTCGCCGGCCTGCCCCCGTCCACCGCTGCCTTCGTCGGCCGCTCCGACGAGTTGGCGGTGCTGGCCGCGACCCGGTTCGTCGTCGTGTCCGGGCTCGCGGGAACCGGCAAGACCGAGCTGGTGCTGCGGCACGCCGAGTGCCAGGAGTTCCCCGGCGGGCGGCTGTTCTGGAACTTCCACGGCTACGACAGGTCTCGGCGCACGACGGCGTCCCACGCCCTCGACTCGTTCCTGCGGTCGCTGGGCGTCGCCGACATCCCGCCCGCCGAGGCGGACAAAGCCGCTCTCTTCCGCTCCCTGGTCGCCGCGTGTGACCGCATGCTGATCGTCCTCGACAACGTGCACACCGCCGCTCAGGTCCGGCCGCTCATCGTCGCGGAACACCAGGTCGTCGTGACGAGCCGCCATCGGCTCACCAGCCTGGACGGAGCGGTCCCGCTCGACCTCGGCGTGCTCGACGCCCCGGCCGCGGCAGAGCTCGTCGGTGACCGCGAGCTGGCCACGTTGTGCGGACGCCTCCCGCTCGCCTTGTCGATCATGCGGGCGCTCAAGGCGAGCGATCCGGACAACGACTGGGCCGCTGACTTCCGCTCGGCGCGACTGGGTTTGCTCGTCGACGACGACAGGGACGTCCGGGCCGCGTTCGACCTGTCGTACCAGATGCTTTCACAGCAGCACCAACGGTTCTTCGGCCTGCTCGCCCTGCACCCCGGCGACGAGGTGACCGTCGAAGGAGCCGCCGCGCTCGCCGAGGTCGACCTGATGACGGCGAAGCGCATGCTGCGCGACCTGCGCAACGCGAGCCTCGTGGACCAGCAGAACCGGTTCCACGACCTCATCCGGGACTACGCGCTGCACAGCATCGAAGCCGATCCGGTCGACCTGCGCACCGAAGCCGAAGACCGGCTGGTCCGCCACTTCGGCGAGCGCGCACTCGCCGCTCTGGCCGACGCGGATCCCGACAGCGTGGGGTGGGCAGAAGCGCACGTGAAGGCACTGATCGCGACAGCGGCCATGGCTCACCAGTCCGGCCGCCCCGCGGAATCCCTCGTGCTGGCTTGGGCGCTGGCCGACTTCGCCCGAATCCGATCGGAAGCTCCGGCTTACTTCGTCTCCGCCGCAACCGGATGGGTCGCAGCTGTTCAGCTTGCGCGAAAACGGATTGAAGATGCGAATCTCGCCGACAACGCGGACAAGCTGCTCGGCCGCGAACACGCTATCGCGAGTTTCCTCATCGCGTTCAGCGAGAAAGAGCTCCTCAAGGGTTTCGAGGAAATTCGCGACTTCGCGACTGCGAACCGCGACTCACAGCAAGCCGGCGCAGCTTCCATCGTGCTGGCTTCCACATGGGCGATGTTGGATCGCCCCGATAAAGCTGTACACCACTTTCAGCGCGCGCTGAAGGAATTGGCGGGCAGCCAGTCCGGCCACTCGCTCACCGCGAGCGCTCATCACGGCCTCGCCTCGGCGCTTCACCGCCTTGACCGCAGCGCTGAAGCGATCTTCCACGCCCAGAAGGCCTTGGTGGTCTACGAGGACCTGGAAAACGCACAAAAACAAGATCGACTCCGCAGCATGATCCGCGCAATGGAGGAGACGGGCTGCCGCTAAGTGGCCTTGAACTGGCACCTTATGGCCCGTTGCAGGCGCTTAGCGTGAGTCATGCTCGCTCGTCGGTTCACGGCCCGCCTTCTCGACTGGCTCCTCGTGCTGGTCGTGACCTGGCCGCTGGTGCACGAACCGGTGGCCGTGGTGGCCGTCGCCGCTGTCTACGACGCCGCCCTGCTGCGCCTCAACACCCTCGGCAAGGCCCTGACCGGCCTGCGCGTCGTCGGTCCCGCCACGGGCTTCCGGAACAAGAAGGTGCTGGCCCGCGCGCTGATCACGACGGCGTTGCCGGGTGCGGGGGTCGCGCTCGTCCTGACCGGCCTCGGGTGGCGCGAGCCGGCGTTCATGGCGGGGCTGGGGTGGCAGCAGCCGTGGGTCGTGGCCGGTGAGCACCTCGGCACCGGGCAGGCGGGGTGGCTGGGGCCGCTGGTGCTGGTCAGCGGGGTGACGCTGCTGGCGTTGTCGGCGGTGGAGAGCCTGGACCTGCGGGGCACGCGGACGTGGCACGACAGGAAGGCGGGCACAGCCGTCGTGCGGGTCAGGGCAGTGCACTCCCACCGAGGCGGTCGCCGATGAACCGCAGCGCCTCCGGCAGCACCCGCCGCCAGTAGTGCACGTCGTGCGCGCCGTGCTCGAACGACCCCACCTGCGCCCGCGCCTTGCGCGCCAGGTCCGCGGCCGCGTCGTGGAACGGGTCCTCCTGCCCGCACCAGATGCCGACGGGCGAGTCGATCGACGTGGCGCGCAGCAGCGGCTCGTTCGCCTCCCACGCCTCGCGTGAGGCGAAGCCGTGGATGCGTTCGGCGTCCTGCCAGGTGGGGAAGACGGCCGGGCTGATCGCCGCCACCGCGCGCAACGGCTGCCTGGTCGCGATGCCGAGCACGCCGAAGCCGCCCATCGAGATGCCCAGCGCGGCGTCGAACGGCACCGGTGGCGTCAGGCCGACCCAGTAGTCGTCGGCGCCGTTGAGGACGGCGAGGCGCAGGCGGAGACCGGAGGCGGCGAGGAACTCGGGCAGGCCCACCTGCTCCCACCACCGCACGCTGCCGCCACGGCCGTGCAGCACGAGCACCACCGGACCGTCACCGCCGCCCATCCACGCACCCCACGGCGCCGGTGTCACGGAAACCGGCGCCACCTCGGGCACCACGCCGTCGGGGCCGGTCCAGCCCAGCAGGCGGCGGCCGCGCGGAGTCAGGGCACCGGCCACTCCGGCGGCTCCGAGCGCGCCGGCTCCCCCGAGTAGCAGCGCGCGGCGCGAGATCCCCATGGGACGAGTCTTCCACGCAACGCACACAATGTGCGCCGATCATGCGAAGCGTGGACACTCTGACACTGCCACGCATACAGCGGTGGACCCAGGATTCCGGGATGGAACCGACCGCGTTCGCGTTGTTTCAGCAGCGTAACAGGGGGTTGAACGATGGCAGTTGAGGCCTCATCGCCCCAGGTCACACCCGATGGCCGCGTCGAGCTCAGCGATGTTCGTCCCATCCAGGACAGCAGGTTCTACAACCCCGAGCTCGCGCCCGTGCCGGTCGAGCAGCGGACGTGGTCGACGTACAACTTCTTCGCGCTGTGGATGGGCATGGCGCACAACATCCCGAGCTACACGCTCGCCGCGAGCCTGATCGCGCTGGGGATGGACTGGGTGCAGGCGTTCCTCACGATCACGCTCGGCAACCTGGTCGTGCTGGTCCCGATGCTGCTGAACAGCCACGCGGGTACGAAGTACGGCATCCCGTTCCCGGTGTTCGCGCGGGCCTTCTACGGCATCCGCGGCGCGAACCTGGTGGCGTTGCTGCGGGCGTTCATCGCGTGCGCGTGGTTCGGCATCCAGACGTGGGTGGGCGGCAAGGCGCTGCACGTCATCATCGGCCGGCTGGCCGGCGAGGGCTGGACGGGAGCGTCCGAAGTGGGCGGTCAGCCGTGGACGCTGTGGTTGTGCTTCCTCGGTTTCTGGGTCGTGCAGATGCTGGTGATCTGGCGCGGCATGGAGGCGATCCGGCGGTTCGAGAACTGGACGGCGCCGCTGGTGAGCGTCGGCTTCCTGGTCCTGCTGGGGTACGTGCTGGTCAAGGCGGGCGGGTTCGGGCCGATCCTGCAGACCGGCAGCAAGCTCGGCTGGGGACCGGACTTCTGGAAGGTGTTCTTCCCCGCGCTGATGGGCATGATCGCGTTCTGGTCGACGCTCAGCCTCAACATGCCGGACTTCACCCGGTTCGGCGGCAGCCAGCGCAAGCAGGTGACCGGTCAGGTCCTCGGGCTGCCGACCACGATGTCGTTCATCGCGATCGTCGCCATCCTCACGACGTCGGGCGCGCAGGCGCTCTACGGCGAGGCGATCTGGGACCCGGCGGATCTCGCGTCCCGGTTCGACAGCACGCCGCTCGTGCTGGTCGCACTGATCTCGCTGGTGCTCGCGACGATCTCGGCGAACCTCGCGGCGAACGTGGTCAGCCCCTCCTACGACTTCTCGAACGCGTTCCCGCGGCGCATCACGTTCGCGGTCGGCGGCCTGATCACCGGTGTGGTCGGCATCCTGATCCAGCCGTGGCGGCTGATCTCCGACCCGAGCATCTACATCTTCGCGTGGCTCGGGTTCTACGGCGGCCTGCTGGCGAGCGTGGCAGGCGTGTTCGTGGCCGGGTACTGGGTGATCAAGAAGACCCGGTTGCACCTGGAGGACCTCTACCTCGACGGGCGCGGCGCGTACTGGTTCAACGGCGGCTGGAACTGGCGGGCCGTGGTGGCGACGCTGGCAGGCGGCGTGCTCGCGGTCGGCGGCGCCCACGGCGGGCCGTTCCCCGCGGACGGGCTCATCCCGTTCCTCAAGCCGCTCTACGACTACAACTGGGTCGTCGGCTTCGCCGCCGGCTTCCTGGTTTTCCTCGCACTCAAGGACACCAAGGCGAAGGAGACGACCAGGTGAGCAACGTCATCCGGGCGGCGCTCGTCCAGCAGAAGTGGACGGGCGACAAGGAGTCGATGATCGCGAACGCGGTCGAGCACATCCGCACCGCCGCATCGCAGGGCGCACAGGTCCTGTGTCTCCAGGAGCTCTTCTACGGCCCGTACTTCTGCCAGGTGCAGGACGCGGACTTCTACTCCTACACCGAGGCGATCCCGGACGGCCCCACGACGGAGCTGATGAAGGAGATCGCCGCGCAGAACAACATCGTGCTGATCGTGCCGATGTACGAGGTGGAGCAGCCGGGCGTGTACTACAACACCGCCGCGGTGATCGACGCCGACGGCACCTACCTCGGCAAGTACCGCAAGAACCACATCCCGCAGGTCAAGGGCTTCTGGGAGAAGTTCTACTTCAAGCCGGGCAACCTCGGGTACCCGGTGTTCGACACCGCCGTGGGCCGCATCGGCGTCTACATCTGCTACGAACGCCACTTCCCCGAGGGCTGGCGCGCGCTCGGCCTCGCGGGCGCGAAGATCGTGTTCAACCCGTCGGCGACGTCGCGGTCGCTGTCGGAGTACCTGTGGAGGCTGGAGCAGCCCGCCGCGGCCGTGGCGAACGAGTACTTCGTCGGCGCCATCAACCGGGTCGGCGTGGAACCGCTGGGCGACAACGAGTTCTACGGCCAGACGTACTTCGTCTCGCCGCGCGGGCAGCTCGTCGGCGAGGCCGCTTCGGACACCGAGGAGGAGCTCGTGGTGCGCGACCTCGACCTCGACCTGCTCACCGAGGTCCGCGACACGTGGGCGTTCTACCGCGACCGCCGCCCGGACACCTACGAGGGCCTGGTGACGCCGTGAGCGTCCTGGTCAAGAACGGCCTGGTGATCAACGCGACCGGTTCGCACGCCGCGGACGTGCTGATCGACGGCGAGCACATCGCCGCCCTCGTGACGCCCGGTTTCCCCGTCCAGGCGGACGAGGTGGTCGACGCGGCCGGGAAGTACGTGATCCCCGGCGGCATCGACGTGCACACTCACATGGAGATGCCGTTCGGCGGCACGCAGTCCGCCGACACGTTCGAGACCGGCACGACCGCGGCGGCGTGGGGCGGCACCACCACGATCGTCGACTTCGCCTTGCAGCCCAAGGGTTCCTCGTTGCTGTCCACACTGGACAGGTGGCATGCCAAGGCCGACGGCAACTGCGCGGTCGACTACGGCTTCCACATGATCATCTCCGACGTGAACGACCAGTCGCTCAAGGAGGTGGAGTCCTGCATCGCTCAAGGCGTGAACAGCTTCAAAATGTTCATGGCCTACCCCGGTGTCTTCTACGCCACCGACGGCGAGATCCTGCGCGCCATGCAGAAGGCCCGCGAGACCGGTGCCACGATCATGATGCACGCGGAGAACGGCATCGCGATCGACCAGCTCGTCGCGCAGGCGCTGGCGAACGGCCTGGGCGACCCGGTGCAGCACGGCCTGACCCGCCCGCCGGAGCTGGAGGGCGAGGCCACGTCCCGCGCCATCCAGCTGGCCCGCGTCACCGGTGCTCCGTTGTACGTCGTGCACCTGTCGGCCGCGCAGGCGCTGGACGCCGTCACAGCCGCGCGGGACACCGGCCAGAACGTGTTCGCCGAGACGTGCCCGCAGTACCTGTACCTGTCGCTGGAGGACATGGCCCGGCCCGGTTTCGAAGGTGCGAAGTACGTGGCGTCGCCGCCGTTGCGCCCCAAGGAGCACCAGTCGTCGCTGTGGCGGGGCCTGCGGACGAACGACCTGTCCGTCGTGAGCACCGACCACTGCCCGTTCTGCTTCAAGGACCAGAAGCAGCTGGGCGTCGGCGACTTCTCCAAGATCCCCAACGGCATGCCCGGCGTCGAGCACCGCGTCGACCTGCTGCACCAGGGCGTGGTGAAGGGCGAGATCACCCGCGAGCGCTGGGTGGAGATCGTGTCGACGACGCCGGCGCGCATGTTCGGCATGTACCCGCGCAAGGGCGTGATCGCACCGGGAGCCGACGCGGACGTGGTGGTCTACGACCCGTCGGCCACGCAGACGATCTCCGCGGAGACCCACCACATGGCCGTGGACTACTCGGCCTACGAGGGCTTCGAGGTCACCGGCCGCGTGGACACGGTGTTCTCCCGCGGCCGCAAGGTGGTTTCGGACGGCGCCTACCGCGGTTCGACGGGCCACGGCCGCTTCGTGTCGCGTGACCTCAACCAGTACCTCGTCTGAGAGGAGTCCGTCGTGGACTTCGGTGTAGTGCTGCAGACCGACCCGCCGGCACGGGACGTGGTGGAGGGCCTCCGCGCGGCCGAGGACTGCGGTTTCCGCTACGGCTGGACGTTCGACTCCTGCGTGCTGTGGCAGGAGCCGTTCGTCATCTACTCGCAGGTCCTGGCCGCTACCCGCGACCTCGTCGTCGGCCCGATGGTCACCAACCCGTCCACCCGCGACTGGTCGGTGACGGCGTCGTTGTTCGCGACCTTGAACGACATGTTCGGCAACCGCACGGTCTGCGGCATCGGCCGCGGCGACTCGGCCCGCCGCGTGATCGGCCAGAAGCCCTCCTCGCTGGCCACCCTGGGCTCCGCGATGCACGTGATCAAGGAACTGGCCGAGGGCCGTTCCGTGGAACACCACGGCACGGCGGTGCAGATCCCGTGGGTGCGCAACGGAAAGCTCGAAGTGTGGATGGCCGCCTACGGTCCGCGCGCGCTGAAGATGGTCGGTGAGCAGGCCGACGGGTTCATCCTGCAGACCGCGGACCCGGACATCGCCCGCTGGACGATCGGCTCGGTGCGCGAGGCGGCCGTCGCGGCGGGCAGGGACCCGTCCGCCATCACGATGTGCGTGGCGGCCCCCGCGTACGTCGGGACGGACCTGGCGCACCAGCGGGACCAGCTGCGGTGGTTCGGCGGGATGGTCGGCAACCACGTCGCGGACCTCGTCGCGCGGTACGGGGACTCGGGCGCGGTGCCGAAGGCGCTCACCGACTACATCAAGGACCGCGAGGGCTACGACTACTCCCACCACGGCAAGGCGGGCAACCGGTCCACGGACTTCGTGCCGGACGCGATCGTGGACCGGTTCTGCCTCGTGGGACCGGAGTCGGCGCACGTGGAACGGTTGCAGGAGCTGAAGGAGATCGGGGTCGACAACTTCGCGCTGTACCTGATGCACGACGAGAAGGACAAGACGCGCGACGCCTACGGGTCGTCGGTGATCCCAGCGGTGTGAGCTGACCTGCGGCGATCCAGAACTGTCAGACCCCGCCGCTACCGTTGCCCCCATGACCACAACGCTGGAAGTCGTGTACTGCGAGGGCTGGGACCCCGACCGGAGGGAGATCTCGGGCCGGTTGCCGGTGGCGGTCGCACGGGAGCGCGACCGCGCCGGTGAGCAGTACGCGTTCTGCTTGGTGGAGCCGGAAACGGGCCGTGTCACCGTCGTGGCCGAGATCGCGTGGGGCGTCCACTTCGCACGGTGGTGGTTCCTCGACCCGCGGGGCAGACGCCGGCGGATGCACGAGTACCGGGTGCTCGACGGGCGGCTGTTCCTGCTGCGCGGTCGCGAGTGGACCTACTGGGACGACGAGCAGCCCGAGTTCGACGACGGCTGCGGGTTCGCCCAGGTCACCTACTCCCCCGACGGCGACGTGAAGCGGGTGGAGCGCCCGAACGGCAAGCGCGGCGGTTCGCGGAGCGACTGGCAGCAGGAGGACGTCAGCGGGTGCTACGGGGAGGTGCCCGCGTTCTCCGACTGGGCCGGGCTGTCCTCGGCCGATGAGCTGGAGCTGGAGCTGGTGCCGGTGGACGTTGCGGAGCAGGAGCCGGCCGATCCGCCGTGGCAGCCCTCGGCACCGCTGCGTCCGCTGGGGATCGACGGCGCGTTCCGGGCGGGGACGCGCTGGACGCTGCCGCGCAGGGACGAGACCGTGGTGGTCGAGCTGGTGGCCGGTGGCACGGTCCGGATGCCGAGCGGTCAGGTGGTCGCGGCTGACCCCTCGTACCTCGGCACGAGCCAGCCGTTCTCGACCGCGGTCGCGCCGGGCGACTACCCGGTCGAGCTGTCGGTGGTGCGGTTCGCGGACCAGCCGGACCACGCCCGTGTCGCGGCGGCCAGGCTGGTGGTGTCCCCTGCGCCGGTCGTGTTGTGGGAGCCGGCGCTCAAGGAGGGCCAGGACGTGGTGGTGCTCGGCGAGGGCGAGTTCTACGGCTTCGGCGTCGACGGCGGCGTGGGCTGTTTCACGGACGCCGCGGCGTGCACCGCGCTGGCCGAGCTGATCGAGGAGTCGCAGGAGGCCGAGGACCTGCTGATGACCCCGATGGGCCCGACGACGGCGGTGCTGACCGAACCGGCGTCGGGCGCCACCCTGGTCGCCTACCACTCGGGCTGGGGCGACGGCACGTACCCGGTGTGGATCGGCCGGTCGGCGGACGGCGAGGTGGCGTGCTTCGTGGCGGACATGCTCGTCCTGCGGCAGGCCACGGAGGCCTTACCCGACGCTGTCGGCGCGGACCGCTAGGCCGCCAGCGGGCCCGCACGGGTCTGGCGGTCCCGCTCGCTTGCGGCGACGCGACGGGGTTCTTGCCCGACACCGTTGCCGCGGAGCGCCAGACTCTTGGCGGATAGTGCGGACCTGGTGTTCCGCTCGCCCACCGCGAGCGCGGGCAGCACCCGCCAGCTGTGCCGGGCAAACGGCCGTCCGTGGCGGCCACGCTCGTCCCGCGCTGGGCCACGAAGGCCTTGTTCGACGCCACCGCCGCGGATCGCCAGGTGCCGTTGCCGCCGAGCCCCAGGCACAGCCGAGCCGTCAGCGGATCGTGTGGGTTTAGTGTTCCGCTCGCCCGCCGCGGCGCGCGGAACAGCTCCGCCCGACGGACCGGGCAGACGGCCCTCCGCAGCAGCGACGCTCGTCCTACGTCCGGCTGCGGAGGCATTGGCCGACGCCGCCGCCCAGCGCCTGGCACGGCCAAGCGGTCAGCGGATCGTGCGGGTCTGGCCGTCCCACTCGCCCGCCGCGAGCGCGGGCAGCAGCTCCGCCAGCTGCACCGGGTAGACGGTGTCCTCGGTGGCGGCCAGCTCCTCCGCGGTCCACCATCGGAACGCGGAGATGCTGGTCTCCTCGACGTCGTTGAACCCGGACAGGTCCACGGTGAACTCGGGAACGGAGGCGTAGAAGAACCACTCCTCGGCGTCGAACGTCTGCCCGGCGAAGCTGAACACCGCGCGCCGCCGCCACACCGGCCCGACCAGGTCGTCGGCGGCGAGCCGGAGGCCGGTCTCCTCGAACGCCTCGCGCAGTGCCGTGTCGCGCAGCTCCTCGTCCTTCTCGACGCCACCGCCGACCGTGAACCAGAAGAGCTCCTGGGGCCGGGCGGGGTCGAAGCCCTGGAAGAGCAGCACGCGGCCGGCGGGGTCGGTGAGCACGATGCGGGCGGACGGGCGCGGCGTCAGCATCACCGCGTCAGAGGGCGCGGTGGGTTCGGCGATCTCGAAGTAGGACGGCTGCGGTGCGGTGCCGGCCAGACGCAGCCAGCGGACGATGCGCCGGCGGCGCTGCAGCAGCGTGTCGCGGACGGCGTCGTTGTGGACCCGGCGGGCGAGCACGACGCGTTCCTCGGCGTCAGCCAGTTCAGCGAGCGCGGCAGGAGGGAGGGACGAACGGTCGAGCGCACCCAGGAGTCCGGACAGCTCGTTCTCGGCCATCTCACGGTCGGCACGTGAGGCGGCCTCGGCACGGGAGGCCGCGGCGGACAGCGAGGGGTCGAGCAGGGCACGCGTCACGACGGCGCGGCGGGCCAAGGCGGCGTCGAGGGCGGCCCAGGCGGCATCGGTGCGGACGTGGAGGCGGTCGAGGCGGTTGGCGATCGCCAGGATCCAGGCGGCCAGCACCAGTGCGATGACGATGGCGACGACGACGGTGGTCATGGGGCGCTCACCTGGGTGGTGGGGTCCGCGACCGCGCGGCCGGTGCCGTCGCGGCGGAGGCTCGGCGCAGCGGTCGGGAGCGCAGCCATCGCACCCGCTGTGCGACGGCAGAGGCGGGGGCTCGGCGCAGCGGTCGAAAGCGCGGCCAACGCAGCCGCGGTACGACGGCAGAGGCGGTGGCCGAGAGCGAGACGGCGGCCGTGTGCACCGGCGGACGCGGCACCCGCCACGGCCGGAGCGACGGACGCCACCCGAGCCGTGGCAGCCGGAACCGCGGCAGCCCGAGCCGTGGCAGCCCGAGCCGTGGCAGCCCGAGCCGTGGCAGCCCGAGCCGTGGCAGCCCGAGCCGTGGCAGCCCGAGCCGTGGCAGCCCGAGCCGTGGCACCCGGAACCGCGACCACGCGGGCACCCGGCACCGCGAGCGGGCAGCGGTCGGCGCGGGTCATGCCTCGGCCACCCGGCGCGGGTCGGCGGCGATGGCGGTCTCGTACACGCGCAGGACCTGGCTGGCGACCACGGACCAGTCGAAGGTCTGCACGCGGTCGGAGGCGGCGGCCACGTACTCGGCGCGCAGCGCGGTGTCGCGCAGGACGGAGCGGAGGGCGTCGGCCAGGGCCGCGGCGTCGCCGACCGGGAACAGCGCGCCGGCCTTGCCGTCGTCGAGGACTCGGCGGAAGGCGTCGAGGTCGGAGGCGACGACCGCGGTGCCGGCGGACATGGCTTCGGTGAGGATGATGCCGAAGGACTCGCCGCCGGTGTTCGGGGCGACGTAGACGTCGATGCTGCGCAGCATGCGGGCCTTGTCCTCGTCGCTGACCTGGCCGAGCAGGTCGACGCGGGCGGCGAGGGGGCCGGTGAGCTCGTGTTCGCCGCGGCCGACGACGAGCAGGCGGAGGTCGGGGAACTCGTCGGCGATCAGGCCGAAGGCCTCCCAGAGGATCGGCATGCCCTTGCGGGGTTCGTCGTAGCGGCCGACGAAGCCGATGGTGCCGCCGGGGCGCGGGTAGCCGTCCAAAGTGGAGGCGGAGGCGAAGAAGTCGACGTCGACGCCGTTCGGGATCTCCACGGCGTCGCCGCCGAGGTGTTCGACCTGGACGCGGCGGGCCAGTGCGGAGACGGCGATGCGGGCGGTGACCTTCTCCAGGAACGGCTGCAGCACGCCCTGGAACGCGGCCAGCATCTTCGAGCGCGGGGTGGAGGTGTGGAAGGTGGCGACGATCGGGCCGTCGGCGACCACCAGGGCCAGGAACGACAGGGACGGGGCCGTCGGCTCGTGCAGGTGCAGGACGTCGAAGGAGTGCTCGTCGATCCAGCGGCGCACGCGCGCGTAGGACACCGGGCCGAACGACAGGCGTGCGACGGAGCCGTTGTAGGGGATGCCGACGGCACGGCCCGCCGAGGTGACGAACGGGGGCAGCGACTGGTCGTCGTCGGCGGGGGCGAGGACGTTCACCTCGTGGCCCAGGCCGATCAGGGCGCGGGCCAGGTCGACGACGTGGGCCTGCACTCCGCCGGGCACGTCCAACGAGTACGGGCAGACGATTCCGATCTTCACCGGGGCACGACCTCCACCTGGGCGGGATCCCGTGGTCTCACCGGACGTGCCGGCGGGCCAGCGCGGCGCGGCGGCTCTCCGGCAGGTCCGCGAGCCAGAGCTTCTGGAGCATGTGCCAGTCGGTGGGGTGCGCGGCGATGTCGGCGGCGAAGACGTCCGCGAGGGCCTGGGTGGCGGCGGGGACGGTGCTCACCTTGATCGGCGGGTGGATGCGGAACTGCCAGCCGTCCTCGGTGTTCCAGCAGCCGACCGGCAGCAGGGCGGCGCCGGTGGTGGCGGCCAGGTGCGCGGGGCCCGCGGGCATCAGGGTCTGCTCGCCGAAGAACGTCACGGGCACGCCGGAGGAGGTCAGGTCGCGGTCGCCGAGCAGGCACACGACCTTGTTGGCGCGCAGGCGTTCGGTCAGCACGGCCGTGGGCGGACGGTCGCCGCCGGTCAGCGGCAGCACCTCGAAGCCCAGAGTCTCGCGGTACTCCACGAACCGGCGGTACAGCGACTCGGGCTTCAGCCGCTCGGCGACGGTGGTGAACGTGCCGGAGTGGGCGACGAGCCAGACACCGGCCATGTCCCAGTTCCCGCTGTGCGGCAACGCCACCACGGCGCCGGTGCCTTCACGCAGTGCCGCGTCCAGGTTTTCCGTGCCGGAGATCAGCTGGTCGCACTTCTGGACCACCGCGCGGTGGTCCATCGTCGGCAGGCGGAACGCCTCGCGCCAGTAGCGCGCGTACGACCGCAGCGACTCCCGCACGAGCTCGTCGAGCTCCTCGTCGCCCGCCCGCGGGACGACCCGGCTCAGGTTCTTGCGCAGCTGCTGGACGCTCGCACCGCCCCTGCGGGCCGCGTGGTCGGCGCCCGCCTGGAACAGGCCGCGCGCCCACGGCTCCGGCAGCAGCCGGATCAGCTGCCAGCCGGCGGTGTACCCGAGCGTCGCGAGGTTCACGCGGCCTCCCGCGCCGACCTCGACACGGCGAGGACGCGCTGCACCACCGTCGCGACCGTCATGACCGCGAGCAGCCACAACGCCACGTCCAGCAGGTGCGGCACGCCCAGGCCCTGCACACCGGCGCCGACGAGGGCCACGATGAACCGCTCCGCCCGCTCGGCGATGCCGCCGTCGGCGGAGAGCCCGGTGGCCTCCGCCCGCGCCTTCACGTACGAGATGACCTGCGCCGCGACCAGGCAGACGAACCCGGCGGCCGCCGTCCAGCGGGCGCCGGAGTCGAGCGCGTACCAGGTGAGCGCCGCGAACAGGGCGCCGTCGGCGATGCGGTCGCAGGTGGCGTCGAGGACCGCGCCGAACTTCGTCGGGCCGGCCGCGCGGGCCATCGCGCCGTCGATCAGGTCGAGCAGCACGAAGAACGCGACCAGCGCGCTGCCGAGGAACAGCTGCCCGCGGGGGATGAACCACAGCGCGCTCGCGACGGCGCCCACGGTGCCGACGACGGTGACGACGTTGGGCGTGAGGCCACGCGCCAGCAGCCACGCCCCGATCGGATCGGTGACGCGCGAGACGGACGCGCGAGCGAAGATGTTCAGCATGGCGGTTCGCAGCCTAGCTGGACTGCTGAAACGTGCCTCCCGCGGGTGAGCGGGCGCCGGCCGCAGCGGCTGCCGCGGCCCCTCGGCCGCTACGTGAACCTGCGGTGGTCCTCTGCGATCTTCTTCAGCAACCCCTGCAGCTCCTCTCCCCGCACCGCCGTCCGCTCCAGCCGGCCGAACAGCGCGAGGTACTCGCGCACGTCCAGCGGGTCGGTGATGGTGGCGTTGCCGGTCAGCACGCTGACCGTGACGACGCGCTCGTCGTAGATGTGGAAACCGTGCAGCGCCACCACGTTCGTGTCCGCCGACCAGGGCACGACGCCGAGCCGGACGTTGGGCCGGCGCTGGATCGCGGCCAGGTGCTCGACCTGCTCCGCCATCAGCTCCGACGACCCCATCCGCCAGCGCAGCGCGCTCTCGGTGAGCACGAACACGAACTGCTTCGCCAGGTCGTCCATCCGGGACCGCCGCACCCGCAGCGCCGCGACGGCCGCCTCCTGTTCGGACGGCGGCATCGTCGCCAGCACGGTGCGCAGGTAGGCCTCGGACTGCAGCAGCGACGGCACGAGGTTCAGCTGGAAGAACCTCGACGTCGCCGCGCGGGCCTCGACCCGGCTGATCGTCTGCTGGTGGCGGTGCGCACCCCGGTGCAGCACGACGCGGCGGGTCTCCGCCTCCGCGTGCAGCGACCGGGCGAGTTCGACCAGTTCGACCCGCGTCTCCCTCGTCGCGGCGAGCTCCGCGACGAGGCGCTCCACGTCGGTGACGGACGGGAGCAGCATGCCGTTCTCTATCTTCGACAGCTTGGACTGGCTCATCCCGGTGGCACGGGCGGTGGCCGTGCCGGTCATCTTCGCCTCGGTGCGCAACCGGCGTAGTTCACGCGAAAGCCGTTCTCTCGCTAATCGCGAACGCTCAGGTGCGGTCATGTTCGCACCGTAACCATTCGGACACGCTGAGACGATCGGCCATAGGCGGGGACTTGACTTCCAGTTGACACCTCCAGGTGGGTGATCTCACCTACCTGGAATCGCTATGCGCTGGCCGAATGTCTCGATCACCCGACTAAATGCACCCGAAAGTTGCAACGCAACCTATTCCGCACCGCATGGAAACTCCGCCGATTGTCCTACCAGGACAACGGGGGTGCTTTTTGTCACTTTTTTGTCCAAGAAATGGTACGGGCTTCAAGCACGCGCGACCGCGCGCTCATACCGGCTTTCGCCAGCGCAATACCGCGCGCACACCCAGTCCGATGCCGCCGAACACGAGGGCGAACGCGATGAGCCCGAGCCCCGGCGCGTCGTCGGCCTGGGCGTACAGGAGGGCGCTCACGCCGAGCGCGATGAGCAGGACACAGCCCAGCAGGGACAGCAGCAGTCGAGGCATAGATCGACTATCACTCGTCAGCTATCGAAAGTCAATAGATAGCGAGTGGTAGTCGATCTGTGTCCGCAGCGTCAGTCGAGCGCCCGCCAGCCGTCGGCCAGCAGCTGCCTGGTCTCCCCCAGCAGCTGCGGCAGCACCTTCGTGTGCCCGATGACCGGCATGAAGTTCGCGTCCCCGCCCCACCGCGGCACCACGTGCTGGTGCAGGTGCGCGGCGATCCCGGCACCGGCGACGACGCCCTGGTTCATGCCGATGTTGAACCCGTGCGGCGCGGCCACCCGGCGCACCACGCGCATCGCCTTCTGCGTGAACGCGGCGAACTCGGCGGTTTCGGAAACCGTCAGGTCCGCGTAGTCAGGCACGTGCCGATACGGCAGCACCATCAGGTGCCCCGGGTTGTACGGGTAGAGGTTCAGCACCGCGAACACTTCCGACCCGCGGGCGATGATCAGGCCCGATTCGTCGTCCAGTTCGACCACTCGGCAAAACGGACAACCGGCCGGTTCATCGCCGACCGCTTTGCCCTCGCCCTTCACATAGGACAGGCGGTGCGGTGTCCACAACCGCTGCAATGCGTCGTGGACACCGACACCCTCCTGACCGGAAAGTTCCGGCTGCTCGAACTCGGACGTCACGAGAGCAGTTCCGCCGTCGGCGAGGCGTTCTCGCGGCGACCGACCCACTCGACGATCTGCTCGACGGCGCGCTCCACCGGGACGCCGTTGATCTGCGTGCCGTCGCGGAACCGGAACGACACCGCGTTCGCCTCCACGTCCTTGGCGCCGGCCAGGAGCATGAACGGCACCTTCTGCAGGGTGTGGTTGCGGATCTTCTTCTGCATCCGGTCGTCCGAGGCGTCGACCTCGACCCGGATGCCCTGGCGCTTGAGGACGTCGCGCACCGCGAACAGGTGGTCGGCGTTCTCGGAGGTCACCGGGATGCCCACGACCTGCACCGGCGCGAGCCACGCCGGGAACGCGCCCGCGTAGTGCTCGGTCATCACGCCGAAGAACCGCTCCACCGACCCGAACAGCGCGCGGTGGATCATGACCGGGCGCACGCGCGAGCCGTCGGGCCCGGTGTACTCCAGCTCGAACCGCTCCGGCAGGTTGAAGTCGAGCTGGATGGTCGACATCTGCCAGGTGCGGCCGAGGGCGTCGCGGCACTGGACGGAGATCTTCGGGCCGTAGAACGCGGCGCCACCGGGGTCGGGCACCAGCTCCAGGCCGGACTCCCGCGCCACCGACGCGAGCGTCTCGGTCGCCTCGTCCCAGATCTCGTCCTCTCCCACGTACTTCTCCGGGTTCTTGGTCGAGAGCTCCAGGTAGAAGTCGTCGAGGCCGTAGTCGCGCAGCAGGCCGAGCACGAACTCCAGCAGCGAGGCCAGCTCGTCGCGGACCTGGTCGCGGGTGCAGAAGATGTGCGCGTCGTCCTGCGTCATGCCGCGCACGCGGGTGAGGCCGTGCACCACGCCGGACTTCTCGTACCGGTACACGCCGCCGAACTCGAACATGCGCAGCGGCAGCTCGCGGTACGACCGCCCGCGCGACTTGAAGATCAGGTCGTGGAACGGGCAGTTCATCGGCTTGAGGTAGTAGTCCTGGCCCGGCTTGCGGACGGTGCCGTCCTCGTTCAGCTCGGCGTCGAGGTGCATCGCCGGGTACATGCCGTCCTTGTACCAGTCGAGGTGGCCGGAGACCTCGAACAGGTTGCCCTTGGTGATGTGGGGCGAGTAGACGAACTCGTAGCCCTCTTCGGTGTGCCGCTGGCGGGAGTAGTCCTCCATGGCCTTGCGGATGATGCCGCCCTTGGGGTGGAACACCGCCAGGCCGGAGCCGATCTCGTCGGGGAACGAGAACAGGTCCAGCTCCACGCCGAGCTTGCGGTGGTCGCGGCGCTCGGCCTCGGCCAGGCGCTCCAGGTGGGCGTCCTGCGCCTCCTGCGACTCCCACGCGGTGCCGTAGATGCGCTGCAGCTGCGGGTTGTTCTCGTTGCCGCGCCAGTACGCGGCGGCCACGCGGGTGAGCTTGAACGCCGGGATGTGCTTGGTGGTCGGCACGTGCGGGCCGCGGCACAGGTCGCCCCAGACCTGCTCGCCGGAGCGCGGGTCGAGGTTGTCGTAGATCGTCAGCTCGCCGCCGCCGACCTCCATGACCTCGCTGGTGTCGACGTCGCTCTTGAGGTCGACCAGCTCCAGCTTGAACGGCTCGGACGCCAGCTCGGCCTTCGCGGCGTCGACCGACTCGACGACGCGCCGGGAGAACCGCTGCGAGGACTTGATGATCTGCTTCATGCGCTTCTCGAGCGCCTGCAGGTCCTCGGGGGTGAAGGGCTTCTCGACCTGGAAGTCGTAGTAGAAGCCGTCCTTCACCGGCGGGCCGATGCCGAGCTTGGCCTCGGGGAACTGCTGCTGCACCGCCTGCGCCAGCACGTGCGCGGCGGAGTGGCGGAGGACGCTGCGGCCGTCCTCGGTGTCCGCGGCGACCGCTTCGACCTCGACGTCGACCTGCGGGGTCCACGACAGGTCGCGCAGGTGGCCCTCCGCGTCCTTCACGACGACGATCGCGTCGGCGCCCTTGCCGGGCAGACCTGCCTCGCGCACGGCCGTGCCCGCCGTCGTCCCAGCCGGAACCACCACGCGCGGCGGGTTCTGGGCGACTGCTGGGCGCGACTCGGACACGATGACTCCTCGGTGTGACTCTCGGGCTGGAACTTTGTGTTCAGCAGGTCAGATGTTATCGGTGCTCAAAACCGACATGACGATCGCGTCGTGGAAGACGCCGTCCCAGAGCAGCACGTCGCGCAGCCGGCCCTCCTCGCGGAAGCCGCACTTGCGGTAGACGTGCAGCGCCCGCTCGTTGAACTCGTACACCTCCAGGTCCACCCGGTGGAGGTTGCGCTCGGTGAACGCGTGGTGCAGGACGTGCTTGACCGCCGCCGTGCCGTAGCCCTTGCCGAACCCGTCCTGCAGCGCGATCCGCAGCCCGGACTTGCGGTTGACGTCGTCGATCGGGCTGAGCACGACCTCGCCCAGGTACCTGCCGTCCACGGTGATGGCGCGGGTGTAGCGGTTGGGGTCGGCCAGCGTGCGCTCGATGTAGGCCTCGTAGTCCTCCAGGGTGAACGTGCCGTGCGTGCCGGTGAACCGGTTGACCTCGTCGGCGTGCGGCCCGCCGTCGGCCATGGCCTGGGCGAACGCCCTGCGGAGGGGTACGAGTTCCATGCCTTCGATTGAAGCCGGTCGACGCAACCGGTTTGTCATACGCACGCTCGTCTGAGTGGTTTTCCGGATGCGTTCCAGCGGCCGGGGCGGGCACGCTGTGGGCCCGTCCGCCGATGTGAGGAGCGCTGACATGCACGATCCCGTGGTCGAATGCCCCGTCCGCCGCACGGCGTCCAACCGGGACGAGCTGCGCCTGCTCTACGCCGACCTGCGCGACCACTACGCCCGCCGCGACGCCCGGGACGGCACCCGCACCACGCTGCACTTCCTGTGGTCGGGTGTGCTGGACGCCGAGCTGTTCGGCGCCACCTACGCCGACCAGCGCCACGTCTTCGCGGCCTCCCGGCCGATCATGAACTCGCGGCTTCAGGAAACGAACAGGCAGCTGTCAGGCTGTGCTCAGTCGAGCGGCGCATCGTTGGTGCCATGAGCGAGCAGGGACAGGCGCCTCCCCCACCGGAGCCGCCGCGCAACGAACCACCGGAGGACCGGCCCGCCGCGGACCAGCCGACGACGCCCCACCGGGCACCGCCTCAGCCGGACCCGGCCGCGGCCACACCGGCCGCTGCCCCGCCTCCCCCGGCGCCGCCGGTCACGCGGTCCCGGTTGAGGGGGTTCGCGCGCCACCGGGCCACCCAGCTGGTCGCCGTGGGCCTGCTGGGCCTGGTGCTGGGCGGCGGCATCGTCGGCGCGGTGACCGCCAACCGCTTCGACGACCGCGGCGGACCGGGTCACCACCGCGTGCACGACCGCGGCGAACGCGGGCCGGACCGCTTCGACCAGCGCGGCCCGCTCGACCAGCGGGGCGACCGCTTCGAGCGGTGACACCGGCCGAGCGCGCGACTCGCGCACCGAGTCCCCGACCGCGGGTCGCGCGCTCACCCGGGGCCGGGAACGCACGCCGCCGGCTACTGGGCCTGCGGTCCCAGCCGGATCGCCAGCAGCTGGCGCCGCACCACCTTGCCGGTCGCGTTGCGCGGCAGCTTCGGCACGACCACGACCTCGCGCGGGACCTTGTGCCGCGCGAGCCGGGTGCGCACGAACTCGCGCAGCTCCCGCACGTCGATCCGCGTGCCGGCCACCGGCACCACGAACGCGCGCAACCGTTGCCCGTACTCGGGGTCCGGCACGCCGAGCACCGCGGCGTCGCGCACCCGGTAGTGCGTCATGAGCAGGTTCTCCACCTCGACCGGGTACACGTTCTCGCCGCCGGAGACGATCATGTCGTCCTCGCGGCCGTCGAAGTGGAGCCGGCCGTTGGGGTCGAAGTGCCCGAGGTCGCCGGTCGCGACGAGCCCGTCGATGGACTCCTTCTGCGTGCCGTCGGTGTACAGGTCGACGGTCAGCGAGCCGCGCACGTAGATGCGGCCGGTCACGAACGAGCGGGTGATCCGCTGCCCGGACTCGTCGTAGATCCGCACGAGGCAGTTGTGCGGCGGCATGCCGACGCTGGACGGCGCGGCGGCCAGGTCCTCGGGGGTGGCGACGGTGGCGACGGCGACTTCCGTTGAGCCGTAGAGGTTGTAGAGCACCGGGCCGAGCACGGCCATGGTGCGCTGGACGAGCTCGGGCGCGATGGGCGAGCCCGAGGAGAACACCACCCTCAGGTGGCCCAGGTCGAACGAGTCGATCACCGAGCGGTCCAGCTCCATGATCCGCTGCAGCATCGTCGGGACCAGCACCAGCGTGGTGCAGCGCTGGCCCTGCACCGACCACAGCGTCTTGCGCGGGTCGAACCGGCGGTGCAGCACCGCGCGCGAGCCGAGCGACATCGCGAGCGTCAGGTGCGAGTAGCCGACGGAGTGGAAGATGGGGGCGGCGATGAACGTCGACTCGTTCGCCCTCATCGGGATGCGGTCGAGGAAGTCCGACGCCGTGAGCACCGACTTGATCTCCCGCGCGGTGCCCTTGGGAACGCCGGTGGTGCCGGAGGTCAGCTGGATCACCACACCGGGCTCGCGCGGCGGGTCGAGCTCACCGCGCGGTGCCTTGGCGACCAGCTGGTCGAGCGTCGGCGTGCGCCGGTCGAGGCCGTCGCGCGACCAGGCGAGCCAGCGCGGGACCGACGGCGGCAGCTGGTGGAACAGCGGGGTGAACTCCTCGTCGTGGATGACGACGGACGCGCGTTCGCGCTGCAGGAGGTCCAGCACGACCGGCGCGCCGAAGCCGGTGTTGACGAGCAGCACCCGGACGCCGAGCTTCGCGCACGCCAGCAGGGACTCGACCATGCCGCGGTGGTTGCGGCACATCAGCGCGACGACGTGGGTGTGCTGCACGCCGAGCGACCGCAGGCCCTGCGCGATCGCGGTGGACCGCCGGTCGAGCTGCCGGTACGTGACGGACCCGCGGTCGTCGACCAGCGCGATGCCGTCCGGGTTCAGCCGCACCGCACGGCGCAGCGCCGTGACGTTCGGGCCCCAGACCGCCACCTCGCGCAACGCCTGCACGGACATCTTGACGTTCGTGAGGTTGACCATGCCCGCGTCGGACAAGACGCGGAGTGAGTGCACCCGGCCCACGGCGTCGCGGAACACCTTGCGCAACCCTGGCATCAACAGCTCCTCGCGCTGCAAGTCCCCCGAGGTGTTCGGACGGTAACTGTCGGCAAGCCGGACGCCAAGTGTTGTTCCACGCGGAATGAGCATGACAACACGACAACCGAACCTGCAAACGTTTTCATGTTAGCGGAGTGGCCGGACCGGCGCGCTGTGAGCGCCCCAAGAGGCGGTCTGGGCGGTCAGACCAGGAAGCCCCGCAGCAGTGACGCCGTCCCGTCGAGGTGCTCGGCCATCTCCCTGCGCGCCGCGGCCGGGTCACCGTCCAAAATGGAAGCGATGATGCGCTCGTGCTGGGCGTTGGAGTGGGCGAGGTTCGGTTCGAGCAGCGGGATGGTGTCGAGCAGCTCGTTGACCCGCATCCGCGAGTCCGCGACCGCCGCGGTGAGCGAGGCCGACCCGGTGGCCTCCGCGATGGCCAGGTGCAGCCGCGAGTCCTTGCGCCGGTACTCGGCCAGCGCCGCCGTGGACGCCTCCGCCAGCCTGCTCCGCAGACCGCGGCGTTCGGCGGGGCCCAGCGACCGGCCGGCCGCCGCCTCCGCCGCACCGGTCTCCAGGACCTTGCGCAGCGTCAGCGCGTCGTGCAGGTCGCCGAGCTCCTTGCCGGGCGCGGACTCCGGGACCTCCTCGGTCACGAACGTGCCGCCGTAGCGGCCGCGGCGCGACTCGACGTAGTTGTTCTCCTGCAGCGACCTGATGGCCTCGCGCACGGTCACCCGGCTCACGCCGAGCCGGGTGGCGAGCTCCCGTTCGGACGGCAGCCGCTCGCCCGGCGCGACGACGCCGAGCCGGATGGCCTGCATGAGCCGTTCGACGGTCTCCTCGAAGGCGTTGCCCGCCCGCACCGGGCGGAACAACGCCTCCTGCGCGTGCTCCATCTGCTGTGACGTCCCTTAGAGGGGGGTCACGTAGGCGCCGGAGATGCCGCCGTCCACGAGGAAGTTCGACGCGGTCATGAACGAGGAGTCGTCGGAGGCCAGGAACGCGACCGCCGCGGCGATCTCCTCGGGTTCGGCGAACCGGCCGAGCGGCACGTGGACGAGCCGGCGCGCGGCCCGTTCCGGGTCCTTCGCGAACAGCTCCCGCAGCAGGGGCGTGTTGACCGGGCCGGGAGAGAGCGCGTTCACGCGGATGCCCTCGCGTGCGAACTGCACGCCCAGCTCACGCGACATCGCGAGCACGCCGCCCTTCGACGCCGTGTAGGAGATCTGCGACGTCGCCGCGCCCATCGTCGCCACGAACGACGCCGTGTTGATGATGGAGCCCTTGCCGTTGGCCTGCATGTGCGGGATGGCGTACTTGCAGCACAGGTAGACCGACGTGAGGTTCACCTTCTGCACGCGTTCCCACGCCTCAAGTCCCGTCGTGAGGATCGAGTCGTCGTCGGGCGGCGAGATCCCGGCGTTGTTGAACGCGATGTCCAGCTTGCCGTACGTGTCCACTGTGGTCTGGAAGAGCGCCTTGACCTGCTCCTCGTCGGTCACGTCGACCTGGACGAACAGCCCGCCCACCTCGTCGGCCGCTGCCTTGCCGGTCGCCGGGTCGAGGTCGGCGACGACGACCTCCGCGCCCTCGCTCGCGAACCTGCGCGCGGTCGCGAGACCGATGCCGCTGCCGCCACCCGTCACGACGGCCACGCGGCCCTCGAGTCGCTGCACCATGTGTTGTTCTCCTGTCAGACGTGCCGGAAGTCAGGTGGCGATGAAGACGTTCTTGACCTCGGTGAAGGCGTCGAGCGCGTCGGGTCCGAGCTCACGGCCGAGCCCGGACTGCTTCACCCCGCCGAACGGCGTCCAGTAGCGGACGGACGAGTGCGAGTTCACCGACAGGGTGCCGGCCTCCACGGCCCGCGACACCCGGATCGCGCGGCCGACGTCGTTCGTCCAGATCGAACCGGACAGGCCGTACTCGGAGTCGTTCGCGATCCGAACCGCATCCTCCTCGTCGGTGAACGGCAGGACGACGACGACCGGCCCGAAGATCTCCTCGGTGACCGTGCGGTGGCCGTAGCCCGGCGTGAGGACCGTCGGCGGGAACCAGAAACCGGGACCGGCCGGGGCTTCGCCGCGGAACGCGACGTGCGTGTCGTCTGGCACGTAGGACGCCACCTTGCCGAGGTGCGCAGCGGAGATCAGCGGCCCCATCTCGGTCGCCTCGTCGCCCGGTGCGCCGACCTTCACGCCCTTGACCGCGGGCTCCAGCAGTTCCATGAACCGGTCGTAGGCGCTCGCCTGCACCAGAATCCGGGACCGGGCGCAGCAGTCCTGCCCGGCGTTGTCGAACACCCCGTACGGCGCGGTCGCGGCCGCCTTCTCCAGGTCGGAGTCCGCGAAGACGATGTTGGCCGACTTGCCGCCGAGCTCCAGCGTCACCCGCTTCACCTGGTCCGCGCAGCCGGCCATGATCTGCTTGCCCACCTGCGTGGAGCCGGTGAACACGACCTTGCGCACCAACGGGTGCGTGACGAACCGGGTGCCGACGACGCTGCCCTTGCCCGGCAGCACCTGGAAGACGCCCTCGGGCAGGCCCGCCTCCAGCGCGAGCTCGCCGAGCCGGATCGCGGTGAGCGGCGTGACCTCCGCGGGCTTGAGCACCACCGTGTTCCCCGCGGCGAGCGCGGGTGCGAAGCCCCAGCCGGCGATGGGCATCGGGAAGTTCCACGGCACGATCACGCCGACGACGCCGAGCGGTTCGTGGAACGTCACGTCCAGCCCGCCGGCGACCGGGATCTGCTTGCCGAACAACCGCTCCGGTGCCGCGGAGTAGTACTGCAGCACGTCGCGGACGTTGCCGGCCTCCCAGCGGGCGTTGCCGATGGTGTGCCCGGAGTTCTCGACCTCCAGCCGCGCCAGCTCCTCGACGTGCGCGTCGACGACCTCGGCGAACCGGCGCAGCAACCGCGCGCGGTCACCGGGGGCGACGGCGCGCCAGCCCTGGAACGCCTTGTGCGCCCGGCCGATCGCCGCGTCCGTGTCGCCGAGGGTGGTGTGCGGCACGGACCGCACAACCTCCTCGGTGGCCGGGTTGATGACGTCAAAGGTCACAGCGTTGCGCTCCTTGCCACGTCCACGAGTGCTTCGAACAGCCTCAGGTCCTCGATGTCCTGCTCCGGGTGCGACTGCACGCCGACGACGAACCGCGCGCCCTCCAGCTCCACGGCCTCGACCGTCCCGTCCGGGGCCAGCGCCGTGACCCGCAGGCCGTCGGCGACCCGGTCCAGCGCCTGGTGGTGGTGGCATTGCACGGTGGTCCGGTCGCCGAGGACCCGGTGCAGCGCGGTGCCCGGTTCGACCGCGACGTCGGTGTGCTCGAACACGCCGGGCGCCGGGTTGTGGCCCTCGACGTGCTGGTGCAGCGTGCCGCCGAGCGCCACGTTGAGCACCTGCATGCCGCGGCACACGCCCAGCACCGGCAGGTCGAGCTTCAGCGCCGCCTCGACCAGCGCGAACTCGGCCTCGTCGCGGTCGCGGCGCGGTGGCCCGGTGCGCGGGTCCGGTTCGGCACCGTAGGTGGCGGGGTCGACGTCGGCGCCGCCGGCGATCACCAGCGCGTCGAGGAACGCGACGCTCTGGGCGGTCCACGTGCCAACCGGCGGCAGCATCACCGGGTTGGCACCGGCCGCGACCACGCAGTCGAGGTAGCCGCGGTGGAGCACGGCGGCCTCCACGTCCCAGTGGCCGAACCGGGTGCGCTCCAGGTAGGTGCTGATGCCGACGAGGGGCTCAGAGGCGCTCAAAACCGCGCACCTTCTCCCAGTCGGTGACCGCCGCGTCGAACGCCTTCAGCTCCACCTTCGCGGCGTTGAGGTAGTGGTCGACCACCTCGGCGCCGAACGCGTCGCGGGCGAGCTCGCTGGCCGCCAGCAGGTCCGCCGCCTCGCGCAGGGTCGTCGGCACGGTCGGCCGGTCGGAGACGTAGGCGTTGCCGACGAACTCGTCCTCCAGCGGGAGCTTCCGCTCCACACCGCGCAGGCCCGCCGCGATCAACGCCGCCACCGCGAGGTAGGGGTTCACGTCACCGCCGGGCACGCGGTTCTCGAACCGCAGCGACTGGCCGTGGCCGACGACCCGCAACGCGCACGTGCGGTTGTCCCGGCCCCACGCCACCGCGGTCGGCGCGAACGAGCCCTCGACGTACCGCTTGTAGGAGTTGACGTTCGGGGCGAGGAAGTAGGTGAGCTCGCGCAGCGCGGCCAGCTGGCCCGCGAGGAAGTGCCGCATCAGCTCCGACATGCCGTGACCCTGCGCGAAGACCGGGTCGCCGTCCCGGGAGCGCAACGACAGGTGGATGTGGCACGAGTTGCCCTCGCGCTCGTTGTACTTCGCCATGAACGTGAGCGACTTGCCCTGCTGCGCGGCGATCTCCTTGGCGCCGTTCTTGTAGATGGCGTGCTGGTCGCACGTGCGCAGCGCCGTGGTGTAGCGGAAGGCGATCTCGTGCTGGCCGGGGTTGCACTCGCCCTTGGCGGACTCGACGACCATGCCCGCGCCCGTCATGCCGTTGCGGATGGCGCGCAGCAACGGTTCCACGCGCGCGGTGCCCAGCAACGAGTAGTCGACGTTGTACTGGTTGGAGGGCGTGAGGTTGCGGTAGCCGGAGTTCCAAGCCTGCTCGTAGGTGTCGTCGAAGACGATGAACTCCAGCTCGGTGCCGACGTGGGCCTCCAGGCCGAGTTCCGAGAGCCGGTCGAGCTGCCTGCGCAGGACCTGCCGCGGCGAGGCGACGACCGGGTCGCCGTTCTCCCACACCACGTCGCACATGATCAGCGCGGTGCCCTCCTGCCACGGCACCCGGCGCAGGGTGTCCACGTCCGGCTTCATCACGAAGTCGCCGTACCCGTGCTCCCAGCTCGACATCGCGAAGCCGCTGGCCGGGTTCATCTCGACGTCGACCGCCATGAGGTAGTTGCAGCCCTCCGCGGAGTGCCCGAGGACCTCGTCGAGGAAGTACCGCGCCGCGCACCGCTTGCCCTGCAGGCGCCCCTGCATGTCCACGATCGCGACGAGGACGGTGTCGATCTCCCCGGTGTCCACGGCCGCGCGCAACTCCTCGACGGTCAGCATTCCGCGTTCCTCCAAAGGTATGCATGCGAGCCATTGGCGGCATCATCTTGACACCGCCGGGTGATGAGCGCCACCCTCAACCACTGCTTAAAGGACTAATGGGAGTCCATATGGCCAAGCATGTCGAGTACGAGAAGGTGAGCAGCGACTACCTGGAGCACCGGCAGCTGAAGCGAGGGGCGGCGGGCTGGGTCCTGCTCGCCGGGCTGGGTGTCTCGTACGTGATCTCCGGTGACTTCGCCGGGTGGAACTTCGGCCTCGCGCAGGGCGGCTGGGGCGGGTTGCTCGTCGCCACCGTCCTGATGGCCACGATGTACACGTGCATGGTGTTCGGCCTGGCCGAGCTCGCCTCCGCACTCCCCGTCGCCGGTGCGGGCTACGGCTTCGCACGGCGCGCGCTCGGCCCGTTGGGCGGCTACGCAACGGGTATCGCGATCCTCATCGAGTACGCCATGGCGCCTGCGGCGATCTCGGTGTTCATCGGCGACTACGTCAAGGCGCTCGGCCTGCTCGACGCGACGTGGCCGGTGTACCTGGCGTGCTACGTGGTCTTCGTGGGCATCCACCTGTACGGCGTGGGCGAGGCGCTGCGGCTGATGTTCGTCATCACCGGTGTCGCCGTGGTCGCGCTGGTGGCGTTCGTGGCGGGCATGATCCCGAAGTTCGACTCCGCGAAGCTGTTCGACATCGGCGACGGCTCGTTCCTGCCGATGGGCGTCACGGGGGCGTGGGGCGCGATCGTGTTCGCGATCTGGTTCTTCCTGGCGGTGGAAGGGGTTCCGCTCGCCGCGGAGGAGGCCCGCGACCCCAAGCGCGACATGCCGCGCGGCATCATCGCCGCGATGATCGCGCTGCTGGTGTTCGCGGCGGCGATCCTGCTCGTCGCACCGGGCGGTGCGGGCGCGAACGCGCTGAAGGAGTCGGGCAACCCGTTGCCGGAGGCGGTGCGCGCGGCCTACGGCGGGGACACCTTCCTGGCACAGCTCGTGAACTACGTCGGCCTCGCCGGTCTGGTGGCGTCGTTCTTCTCGATCATCTACGCCTACTCGCGGCAGCTGTTCGCGTTGTCGCGCGCCGGGTACCTGCCGCGCTGGCTGTCGAAGACCGGCAGGCGCAAGACGCCGTACCTCGCGTTGATCGTGCCGGGCACCATCGGTTTCGTCCTGGCCACCACGATGAAGACGGTCGACCCGGTGAACGGCGGCGCGCGGATCATCAACATCGCGGTGTTCGGCGCGGCGCTGTCGTACGTGCTGATGATGGTGTCGCACATCGTCCTGCGGAAGACGGCACCGGACCTGCCGCGGCCCTACCGGACCCCCGGTGGCACCGCGACCACCGGTGTGGCGCTGGTGCTGGCGGTCGCGGCGGTCATCGCGACGTTCTTCGTGGACGAGGTCGCGGCGGGCGTCACCGCGGGCATCGTGCTGATCGCGGTGGCGTACTTCTGGTTCTACAGCCGGCACCACCTCGTGGCGAACGCGCCGGAGGAGGAGTTCGCCGCCATCGCCAAGGCGGAGGCGGAGCTGGATTAGGACTTGGGCCGGCCGCCGCGCGGTTTCGTGCGGCGGTCAGCCCTGCAGGTAGCGCACGATCGCGAGCACCCGCCTGCTGTAGGCGGCGCTGTCGGTGAGGCCGAGCTTCTCGAAGATCGCGTTGATGTGCTTCTCCACGGCGCTGCGCGAGATGCTGAGCGCTTGGCCGATGCCGGGGTTGCTGTGCCCCTGCGCCATCTTCTCCAGCACGTCGCGTTCTCGCGCGGTCAACCCGGCCAGCGGGTCGGCGTGCGCGCTGCGGGTGATCAGCGCGCGGACCACGTCCGGGTCGAACGCCTCGCCGCCGGCGGCCACCCGTTCCAGCGCGCCGAGGAACTCGCCGACGTCCATCACCCGGTCCTTGAGCAGGTACCCGACGCGGCCACCCCCGGTGGTGATCAGCTCGGTCGCGTAGCGCTTCTCGACGTACTGCGACAGCACCAGGACGGCGACCTCCGGCCAGCGCCGGCGGATCTCCAGCGCCGCCCGCAGCCCCTCGTCGGTGTGGCCGGGCGGCATCCGCACGTCGGTGAGCACCAGGTCGGGCCGGTGTTCCTCGGTCCGCTCCAGCAACGCGGTGGCGTCACCGACGGCGGCCACCACCTCGTGCCCCTCCTCGGCCAGCAACCGGACCAGGCCCTCGCGCAGCAGCGTCGAGTCCTCGGCGATCACGACGCGCACGGCAGCTCCGCGGTGATCACGGTCGGGCCACCGGGCGGACTGTCCACTGTGAACACGCCGTCCACCGCGGCCACCCGCCGCGCCAGTCCGGACAGCCCGCTGCCCGCCGGGTCGGCGCCACCCGCGCCGTCGTCCTCGATCCGCACGACGACCATGCTGCCCCGCCTGCTCACCGACAGGTCGATCCGGGTGGCGCCGGCGTGCTTGCCGACGTTGGTGACGGCCTCGGAGGCGACGAAGTACGCGGGCACCTCGACGGTGCCGGGAGGGCGTTCGGTGAGCGCGTAGCGCAGGCGCACCGGAACGCCGGCGCGTTCGGCCAGTGACTCCAGTGCCGCGTGCAGCCCGCCGCTGTCCAACCCGGCCGGGTACACCCGCCAGCTCACCTCGCGCAGCTCCAGCAGCACCCGTCCGGCCTCCGCGCGGGCCTGCTCCAGCAGTTCCGGCGCCTGGTCGGCACGGCGGCTCGCGCGGCCCAGCAGCACGCCCAGCGCGACCACCCGCTGCTGCACGCCGTCGTGCAGGTCGCGTTCGATGCGCCGGCGCTCCTCGGTGATCGCCTCGACCACCTCCGCGCGGCTCACGGTCAGCTCGGAGACCCTGCGCCGCAACACCTCCTGCGCGGTCGGGCCGAGGAAGTGGCGCGCCAGCCCGAGGTCGAGGCGCTCCACACCGAGCAGCGCCTGCACCGTCATGAACACCAGCAGCGTGCCGAACAGCACGAACGTGATCGGGTCGTACCAGCTCATCCGGCTCGGGCTGCCCGTGCCGAAGACCATCTGCCACACCATGACCGCGGCCGTGCCGGCACCGAGGACGATCAGCAGCAGCACGCCCGCGCCGAGCCCGCCGACGAGCCAGCGCACACCCAGGTACCGCAACGCCCGCCGGCCGGTGAAGTCCCCCGCGCTGCCCTGCCCGTGGAAGCGCTCGATCCGCCGGCCCTCGAACTCGGCGAGCACCCTGGCCGTCGTGAACACCGCTGGTCGCGCGGACCTCACCCCCAGCAGGGCCGCGGCGCAGACCACGAAGGCGAGCTCGGCGAACGCGGACGCTCCCCCGACCGCCAGCCCGGCCGTCCGGCGCGCGGCACGGCGCAGCAGCCCACCGCGGTCGAACAGCACCCCGGCAGCGTAGCCGTCACCGGGCACGCGCCGACCGCCGTTCCCGCAGGCGGATGACCACGAACCACCCGGCGGCCAGCACGACCGCCGCGAGCACGGCCTTCTGGAACACCCCGGCGTACTCGTCGACCAGGTACCAGTTCGCGCCGAGCAGGTACCCCGCGCCCACGAACACCGTGTTCCAGATCAGGCTGCCCAGCGTGGTCAGCAGCAGGAACTTCGCGAAGCCCATCCGCTCCACTCCCGCGGGCAGCGAGATGAAACTGCGGAACAACGGCACCATGCGCCCGAAGAAAACCGCTTTCGCGCCGTGTTCGGCGAACCACTTCTCGGTCCGGTCGAAATCGGAGACCTGCACGAGCGGGATCTTCGCGACGAGGGTGCGGGTGCGTTCGCGGCCGAGCAGCATTCCGGCGAGGTACACGACGACCGCGCCCACGACGGAGCCGACCGTGGTCCAGAAGAGCGCCTCCCCCAGGCTGAACACGCCCCTGGCCGCGGAGAAACCCGCCAGTGGCAGGACGATCTCGCTCGGGATGGGCGGGAAGAGGTTGTCCAAGCCGACCACCACGGCAGCGCCCACGCCGCCGAGCGACTCCATCAGGCCCACGGCCCACCCGGCGAGTCCGCCGACCGGTTCGTGGGCGGTGGGCGCGACAACTGAGAACATCGAACTCCCCCAATTCCTTTTCGGTGAGCTCGATCTTTTCAACTCCTTTTTCCGGTCACCATGAGGAAGACCGTTCGTTTTGTGGTGCTCGTCCGCAGCTGCGGAACTGCGGAGGACCACACCCCCGTCCGGACCAGCACCACCTCGTTTCGAGCCGGTCGTGGCAGGATCGGGCCCGTGAGTGACATTCAACGTGTGGGAGTCGTCGGTTCCGGCCTCATGGGCTCCGGGATCGCCGAGGTGAGCGCTCGTGCGGGGCTCGACGTCATCGTCGTCGAGGTCAACGCGGGTGCGGCCGAGGCAGCGCAGGGGCGGATCGCCTCGTCGCTGGCCAGGGGCGTGAAGTCGGGCAAGCTGACCGAGGACGACCGGGCTGCCGCGCTGGGGCGGATCCGGTTCACCACGGACATCGGCGACTTCGCCGACCGGCAGTTCGTGGTCGAGGCGGTCGCGGAGAACGAGCAGGTCAAGACCGAGGTCTTCGCCGCGCTCGACAAGGTCGTGACGGACGAGGACGCGATCTTCGCCTCCAACACGTCATCGATCCCGATCATGAAGCTCGGCATGGCCACCAACCGGCCGGAGCACGTCATCGGCGTGCACTTCTTCAACCCGGTGCCGGTGCTGAAGCTCGTCGAGATCGTGCCGTCGCTGCTGACCGGCGCCGCCACGCAGGAGCGCGCCGAGGCGTTCGTGCGCGGCACCCTGCACAAGGAGGTCATCCGCTCGCAGGACCGCGCCGGCTTCGTGGTCAACGCGCTGCTGATCCCCTACCTGCTCTCCTCGATCCGCATGCTGGAGTCCGGGTTCGCCTCGGCCGACGACATCGACAACGGCATGGTGCTCGGCTGCGCCCACCCGATGGGGCCGCTGCGGCTGACCGACCTGATCGGCCTCGACACCACGAAGGCCATCGCCGAGTCGATGTACGAGGAGTTCAAGGAGCCGCTGTACTCGCCGCCGCCGCTGCTGCTGCGCATGGTGGACGCGGGTCTGCTGGGCAAGAAGTCCGGCCGCGGGTTCCACAACTACGCCCGGTAGAACGCACGCGGGGACCTTTCGTACCCTCTGAGAGTACGAAAGGTCCCCGCGTGCGTTCGCAGGCAGGGGGCGGGGTGCCGGTGTTGCGGAGGCCGGGCCGGGCTTGGCGTCTTCCGCGCTGACGAGCTGACCCTCAGGCCGGTGCCAGGCGGTTCATCGAGTGCTGGATCAGGCCGACCAGCACCGCCTTCGACGACTCGCGGTCGCGGGCGTCGCACAGCAGCACCGGGATCGCGTCGTCGAGGTCGAGGGCGTGGCGCACCTCGTCCACGGTGTAGAGCTGCCCGCCGTCGAAGCAGTTGACCGCCACGATGAACGGGATGCCGCGGTGCTCGAAGAAGTCGATGGACGGGAACGACGAGTCGAGCCGACGGGTGTCGACCAGCACGACGGCGCCGATCGCCCCGTGGGCCAGCTCGTCCCACATGAACCAGAACCTGTTCTGGCCGGGCGTCCCGAACAGGTAGAGCACCACGCTCGCGTTGATCGTGATGCGGCCGAAGTCGAGCGCCACCGTCGTGGTGTTCTTGCCCTCGATGCCGGCCAGGTCGTCGACGTGCACACCGGCCTCGGTGAGCAGCTCCTCGGTCTTCAGCGGCGGGATCTCGGAGACCGACGAGACCATGGTGGTCTTGCCGGTGCCGAAACCGCCCGCGATGACGATCTTGACCGAGGTCGGCACGGTCAGCTGGTCGTCAGATCCCACGAACACCATCCAGTACGGCCTGCAGGAGATCCCGGTCGGGAACTCGCGGTGCGGAGTTCTGCACGATCACGTCGCCGCGCTCGATGAGGTCCGAGAGCAGCACCTTGACCACGACGAGCGGGACGTCGAGGTAGGCGGCCACCTCGGCGACCGACAGCGGGCGCACGCACAACGACATGATCTCGCGATGCTCGACCGTCAGCGACGTCTGGTCGGACGCAAACGAGGACGTGCGGACCTGCGTCACGAGGTGCAGGTCCGGCGCGTTCGGCCGGGTGCGGCCGCGCACCATGGCGTAGGGCCGCACCAGCGGCCCCGCGGCCTCGTCGTACCACCAGTCCTCGCGGGAGGACATCAGCGGGACTCTCGTGCCGAGGGCACGGGCGCCGTTTCTGCGCGGGGGGCCGACGAGAGGTACGTGCCCACCCGTTTCACCAGCATGTTCATCTCGTAGGCGATCATGCCCATGTCCGCGTCCTCCTCGCCGAGCAGCGCGAGGCACGCACCGTGCCCCGCCGCCGTGACGAACAGGTAGGCGTGCTCCATCTCGACGATGGTCTGCCGCACCGCGCCACCGCCGAAGTGGCGCCCGGTGCCGCGGGCGAGCGACTGGAACGCCGACGCCATCGCCGACAGGTGCTCCGAGTCGTCGCGGGAGAGCCCGGCCGAACGGCCGAGCAGGAGTCCGTCGGCGGACAGCACCACCGCGTGCCGCGCGCCGACCACCCGCTGGATCAGGTCCTCCAGCAGCCAGTTGAGCTCACCGTGCTGGCTGGTCTTGTCCTTCATGACGAGGGGGCTCCTTCTGATCTCCAGTCGTCGGTCAGCCGGGCGTCACGGGTGCCGCGCTGGAACGCGGCGAGCCCGTCACGGGTCCGCTCGGCCGACCTTTCGCCGGTCACCGGCTCAGCATGCGGCACCTCGCCCGGTTGCACGAGCTGCGGCGCCAGGTTCTGCCGCTTCTTCCTGCGGGGAAGCGCAGGCTTCCCGTCCGGGGCCGGTTCCGGGGTACCCGGTTGCGGCGCCGTCTGTTCCGGCGCCACCGGACCACCCGCTTCGGGAACGGACGGGACGGGCCGCGGGTTCACGAGCGCCTCCGCCACCTCGTCCGGCGCCGCCGCGCTCACCGTCCTCTGCGGCAGCCTGACCGGGAAGCTCGGGTGTTCCTCGGCGTGGCCGTGGTGCTGGTCGTGGAACGACCGCACCGGCATCTGCGTGGTCTCGCTGATGTCGCCCGCGGTGTTGTGCGGCGCCACCAGCTGCGGCGGCAGCACGCACAGCGCGACCGTGCCGCCGTAGGGCGAGTCGCGCAGCTCCACCTTGATGCCGCGGCGGGCCGCGAGCCGGGCGACGACGAAGAGGCCCAGCCGCGACTCGCCGCGGAACGCCATGGTCTCGAAGTCCGGCGGGTTGGAGAGCTTCGCGTTGGCCTGCAGGCGTTCTTCCCGCGTCATGCCGAGCCCGTGGTCCTCGATCTCGATCACGATGCCGTGCGGCGCGGCGTTCGAGTGGACGACGACCTCGGAGCGCGGCGAGGAGAACGCCGTGGCGTTGTCGACGAGCTCGGCGAGCAGGTGGATGGTGTCGGCGACGGCCACGCCCACGAGCGCGCGGTCGGGCACCGGGTTGACCTTGACCCGGACGTACTGCTCGGTCTCGGCGACGGCGGCGCGCAGGACGTCGCTCAGCCGCACCGGCTTGCGCCACTGCCTGCCGGGCTGCTCACCGGCGAGGATGATCAGGTTCTCGGCGTTGCGGCGGGCGCGGGTGGCGAGGTGGTCGAGCTGGAACAGCGAGTCGAGCTGGTCCGGGTTCTCCTCCTCGCGCTCCAGCTTGTCGAGGATCTTGAGCTGGCGGTGCACGAGCCCCTGGTTGCGGTGCGCGATGTCGAGGAACACCCGGTTCACGCCCTCGCGGGCCTGCGTCTCCTTCACCGCGGCCGCGACCGCCGTGTACTGGGCGGTGTTGAACGCGTCAGCGACCTGGCCGATCTCGTCGTTGCCGTAGTCCAGCGGCGGCATGTCGCGGTGGACGTCGACCTGCTCGCCCCCGCGCAGGCGGGCCACGATGTGCGGCAGCCGTTCCTGCGCGAGCCGCAGCGTGTCCTCCCGCAGCGAGGCGAGCCGCGTGACCAGCGCCCGGCTCACCAGCCGGTGGGAGATGCGCAGCGCGAGCACGATGCCGACGACGACCGCGAGCAACGCGACCAGGCTGCCGACGAGCACGGCGGTCAACCGGTTGCCGGCCTTCTCCAGCCCCAGGTTCGTGGCGTCCTCCGCCTGCCGGACGGCGATGGCGACGAGCCGCTCGTGCACCGGACCGGCAGCGGCCCGCCACTGCTGGTCGCTGACGGCGGTGTCGCCGTTGATGATGCGGCCCTCGAGGTCGGTCAGCGCGCGGTACTCGGAGCTGGTGCGCAGCGCGTCGTACTGCAGGCGGGGCTGCTCCAGCGCGAACGGGATCGTGGCGTCGACACCGGAGTGGTAGGCGCCGACCAGGCGGGCGAACTCCACGCGCTCCGCGGGGGTGAACGACCGGTTGAGCAGGCCGCGGGAGCCGACGGTGGCGGCGCGGGACATCCAGTCGGCGGACTGGAAGATCGTGACGGCCTGCACGGTGGACTGGCCGGCCTCGGCGTCGGGCACCTGCCGCGCCTGCCGGGAGAACAGCGCGACGCCCGCGTCGACGAGACCGTTGTAGTAGTCGTAGACCTCCTGCGGGTTGCCGGTGCCCGACTCGACCCGCGAGCGGTGCTGCCCGAGCTCGTCCAGCGCGGTGGTGAGCGCGGTGACCCGGTCGATGACGTCCTGCGGCGCGCCGTCGGTCAGGTCCGCGAACGCCGCTTTCATCCTGGTGACGGACTCGTCGGTCTCGGCCTGCTGCTGCCGCAGCGCGCTCGCGTCGGTGCCGCCGGCCTTGCTGAGCAGCACGAGGCTCAGCCGGCGTTCCTGCTGGAGGCCGACGAACGCCTGCACGGACGGGATCGTCACGTCCTTCACCTCGGCTGCGGCGGAGCGCATGTGGAAACCGTCGAAAACGGTGTACGAGGAGAAGACCGCCCACATGACCAGCAGGACGACGCTGGGAACGACGACCACTCCGGCCAACCGCGACCTAATGGTCCGGTAGTCGGTCGGTGCGTAGCCGCTCTTCTCGTTCACAGCGCTCTTCGTCTCCATGTGTCCCACGGCTAGCGCTGCGGGTTATCCACGTCACTCCTTCGGCTGCAAAATGGTAACAAGAAAAGATCTTCGTCACCGAATGGCAGCGATCACCTGCTGTACGCGGTCAGCAGGCTACCCAGTCAGGTGACTGCCGCAACACCCAGTCCGGGGGTTCTTGCCCTGCGAGAACCCCCGGACGGCCTAGTTCTACGGGCGGGTCACGGAGACCACGTCGTAGGTGGTCTCCGGCGTGGGCAGGGTCGTGAACCGGGCGTTCGGCAGGTACAGGCGCTTTCCGAACGCGGCCACCGTGGTCGGCACGTCGAACCGCGCGTCAGTTCGTTCCGCGGCCAGCGTCGCGCCATCACGGCTGAGCGTGTAGCGCGCGACTTTGTTCAAGCGGTTTTGCACCACGTACAACTGACGTCCCTCACGCAACAGACCGTCACCATTGGTGAGTGTTTGACCGTTCAAATCGATGCCGGTGGTCTTACCGGTGCGCGGGTCGACGCGGAACAGCATTCCGGTGTTGCTCTGGACGACGATCAGGCCGCCGTCGAGTCCGGTCACGATGCCGTTCAGGTTCGTCGCGCCGGGGGTGACGACGAGGTCACCGGTGAGGTCGAGCGTCGAGTGCGGCGTGAGGCTCAGCGGCACCTGGTACAGCACCGCCTTGCGCGAGTCGGTGAACCACGCCGACTTGTCCGTGAGTATGACGTCGTTGACGAACGTGTCCGCGGTGGCGAACTGGAACTTCGCCAGCAGCGCACCCGTGCGCGTGTCGTAGACCCGTGCGTCGCCACCGGCACCGCCCGCGACCCACAGCCGTTTGCGCTCGTCGACCTTCATGCCGAGCGAGGGCGTGCCGGGTCCCTTGGCCAGCACCGCGCCCTTGCCGGTCCGCAGGTCGGCCGCGTAGATGGAGCCGTCGGCCCGCGAACCGAAGTAGGCGGTGGTCCCGGCGATCGCGATGCCCTCGGGCTGCCACCCGGCGGGCAGGGAGAACTCCGCCGGGAACCGCCCGTGCTGCCCGGACGCGTCTGCGGTGGCCGGCGCGGCAGCGGTGAGCGTGACGCCCAGAACCGCCGCGAACAGGACACCGAATCTGCGGTACATGCCGCCTCCTGGAGTCGGGGTGGGGTGCGTCCCGATCCTGTCGCAGGTCAGCAGCTGATCCGGACTTTTCTCAGCAACCCGACATCAACGCTGGTGGGGCGTGCTTCACAGCTCCGCCGCCGCCTCCGCGATCAGCTCCAGCGACTCGCCCTCCCCCAGCGCGAGGTCGCTCACCGCCCCGAACCTCCGCGCACACCCCTCGGTCTGCACGGGGTCCTCGACGTACGTCCCCTGGACGAACGTCTCGAAGTACGCCACGTCGTTGTGCTGGCGGTGCGCGAAGCTGAGCAACGTGAACGGCGTGCCCATCGCCGGGTGTGCGCCCGCGCTGTGCGGCACGATCCGCAGCGACACCCCGTCCAGCTCGCTCAGCTCCATCAGGTGCAGCAGCTGCGCCTTCATCACCCGCGGGCCGCCGACCACGGGCCGCAGCACCGGTTCGGCGAGGACCGCCTGCACCCGCAACGGGTCGCGGCCACCGACGCGGCTCGTCCACGCCTCCCGCGCCGCCGCCTGGTGCTCGGCGCGCGGCGGGTCGTGGTGCAGCACGGCCCTCGCGTAGTCGGCGAGCTGGAACAGGGGTGGGACGAGGTCCGTCGTGAACGTCCGCAACACCGTTGCCTCGAACACAAGATTCGCGAAGTCGGCGGCCGGGTCGAACAACGGCGCATTGTCGAGCGCGCGCACCTGTTCCGCATACTGCGCCTGTCGCACCACGGCCTGCCATTCCTCGGACGGCAGTTGGTACACGTATCCGAGCGCCATGATGTCGAGCACCGCGGAGGGCTGCACGGCGTTCTCCATCATCGACAGCTTGGCGCTGCTGAAGCCCACCCGCTGCCCGGCCTCGGTCAGGCTGAGCTGCCGCTCGTCCCGCCACCCTGCCAGGCGCCGGCCGATGGCGCGTTCGAGGGTCGTGGCCCGGAAATCCTTCGGCATGCCGCGAAGGATAAGACCGAATCGGATTCCCGAATGGGCCACCCGCTGTGGACAACCGTTAAATGGCCGACCTGTTCCTTCACTGATGAGCAATGCCGTTAGATCGCGTCGAAAGACATTTAACTCGCATGGCGTTTTGCGCGCGCATGGGCACGCACGAGGTCATGGAAGCGGAACGCGTCGTCGCCCACTTCGGTCAGCAATGCCTTCTCGACGAGGTCGTCCAGCGCGTCCTCGACGTCGCACTCGGACTCGCCGGCGATCGCCGCCGCCTCGGGCACGTCGAAGTGGGCGCCGGGGTGCCACGCGCACAGCCGGTACAGGCGGGCCTGCCGTTCCGGGAGCTCCACGTAGGACAGGTCGAGCAGGGGCGGGAGGCTGCCGTCCTCGTCGGTCAGCGGGTCGAGCTCGACCACGGGCGCGTCGAGGTCCAGCGGTGCGCGGCTCGTCACGAGGACCGTGCCGCGGGCGGGCAGGAACGGCCGCACCTGCTCGGCGCTGCTCGCGTTGTCCAGCAGCAGGGTGATCCTCTGCCGCAGCACGATCGACCGGAACGCCGCCGCGCGGTCGGCGCGGTCGACGTGGGTGAGCCGCAGTGCGCGCAGCAGGCGGCCGAGCCGGACCTCGACCGGTTCGCGCACGGTCAGGTCGACGTGCAGCTGGTCGCCGCTGCCGCGGTCGCGCAGCCACTTCAGGGCCAGCGCGGTCTTGCCCACGCCGGCAGGGCCGCTGATGACCGTCACCCCGTTGGGCCGCAACTGTTCGAGTTCTCCCGCGCGCCCGACGAAGTGCTTCGGCGGCGCCGGTGGCCGCAACTGCGCCGGAATGCCGTGCGAACCGCGGGAACGAACCTCGCCGGCAGCGTTCCTACCAGCCACAACGTCACTCATCACCGGTAACCTCCCCGAGTAGGTGAAGCTACGGTCTTTCGCACCGCTTACATCAGACGGCCATCGAGTGATCGCACGCGAGCGCGGCGCCGGAGGCGGAGGTCGCGGTCTTGACCTGGCGGCCGTTGATGATGATCTTGCAGGTCAGCTCGCCCCGCACGCCCTCCAGCCGCACCACGAACCGGCCCTTGCGCGCTCCCCTGCGCTGCCACGGCACGTCCGGGTTCTTGAGGGTGCGCTCGTCCTCGCCGGGGAACATGTACGTGAGCTGGTCGGCGGTTCCCGTCCCCTCCACGACCAGCCGGGCGTCGGTGGTGGCCGAGCAGCCGCTCATCAGCACCAGCACGGCGACCACGACGATCCTCATGTCCGGGAACGGTAGGAAACGCGGGTGTCCGGCGGCATCAGCCTGAAGGCTCGACCGGGATCAGCCGTCAGACTGACAACGCGACACGGGTTCTAGTGCGTTTGCAGTGCCAGGAACAGGTCTACGCGGGACTCGAACTCGGTCAGGTCGACGCCGAGCAGCTCCTCCACCCGGCCCACCCGGTACCGCAGCGTGTTGACGTGCACGTGCAGCTTCTGCGCCGCCGTCGTCCACGAACCGCCGCAGCCGAGGAACACCCGCAGCGTCCCGGCCAGGTCGGACCCGTGCTCGGCGTCGTAGTCGAGCACCGGGCCGAGGAGCCTGCGCCGCAACGAGGACCGCAGCTCCTCGGGCACCCCGGCGAGCAGCAGCTGGTGCAGGGCGATCTCCTCGCCCGCCACCACGCACGTGCGGCCGCCGCGCCGTTCGCCGAGCCGGCGGGCGTGGGTCGCCTCCTCGGCCGCGCCGCGCAGGCCTCGTGCGGTGACCGGGGAGCTGATGCCGACGAGCACGCGGGACGAGCCGAGGCCGGGTTCCACGACCCTCAGCGCCTCGCGCACCTCGGCGGGCACCGAGTCATCGGCTTTCGCGACGGCGTAGACGGTGTCGCCGACCGGGGTGACGAGCGCCTGCGGCAGCGCCTCCTCCAGCACGGCGGCGGCGAGGTCGGCGCGCTGGTCCCCGGTGACCGCGCACAGGACGCGCAGCGGGGTGTTCTCCAGACCGGCGGCGGCGAGGCGGGAGTCGAGGTCGGGTGCGCCGGTGAGCACGGCGGTCAGCAGCGGTGCCGCGGTGCGGTTCTCGATCCGGCGGCCCTGGGCCTGGCGCAGGCGTTCGAGTGCGACGAGCGAGGCGAGCTCGGCGGCGGCCTCCGGCTGCGGTTCGCCGGCGACGACGAGGATCCAGCTGGTGAGCCGGGTGCCGCCGCGTTCGGAGACGGGCACGAGCGTGGTGCCCCTGACCGCCTTCGGCAGCCGGTCGGCCTGCAGGAACTCCTTCACCAGCGCCACCCGGTCCGGCAGCTCGCCGCCCGCGACGACCCGGCCGGTCGTGGACAGCACCCAGCAGCGGGCGCGGAGCTCGTGGCTGCCCGCGGTCAGCAGCGCGGGCAGTCCGGCGCCCTCCGCGACGACGTTCAGCAGGCGCCGGTGGCGGCTCAGGCCGACGAGCTCCGTCGACACGCGTTCGGTGATCGTCGCGAACGACAGGTCGACGGGGACCTCCAGCAACGGCACGCGGTGGCGTTCGCAGGCGGTCACGAGGTCGGCGGGCAGCTGCCTGTCCTCGGTCTCGCTGGCGGCGAGGCCGGCGACGTCCGCGGCGGCCAGTGAGCGGACGAACGTCTCGGAGTCGCGCGGGCCGTGGTGCCACAGCAGCCCGGACAGCACCAGCTCACCGCCGGAGAGGTACCGGCTGGGGTCGGGCAGCTCCGTTCCGTACACGCGGGTGACCGCGCGGTCGAGCTGGTCCGCACCGGTCCGCAGGCTCAGCCGCAGTTCCGTCATGCCGAGCAACGTCCGCAGCAGCAACATGGGGTGTCACTCTCGTCCATCCGGGTTTGTAGGAAAGCACAAATTCGTTACCTCCAGGAGTCCTCGGATTCATGTGCCACGCCGTAGCTGCCTGTACCACTGAGTCTGTGTACTGGCTCACAACCGGAGGGGAGGGCGAGTGACGATCTCCACGCACGTGCTGGACGCGGCCCGCGGAAGGCCGTTCGCCGGCATCGCCGTGTCGCTGCAGCGCCGAGACGGGACCGAGGTGGCCGCCGCCGAGACGAACGCGGACGGCCGGGTCACCGGGTGGGGTGACGGCCTGGAGGCCGGGGTGTACCGGCTGGTGTTCGACACGGCGCAGGCCGCGCCGTTCTTCCCCGAGGTCGTGCTCACGTTCGACTACTCCGACCCGGCGCAGCACTACCACGTGCCGCTGCTCCTCTCGCCGTTCGCCTACTCCACCTACCGAGGTAGCTGACGATGGACTTCCTCCGACCGGCCACGCTCGCCGAAGCGCTGGAACTGAAGGCCGCGCGCCCCGACGCCGTGCCGATCGCCGGTGGCACGGACGTGATGGTGGAACTGAACTTCGACCACCGCAGACCGGCCGCGCTGCTCGACCTGACGCGCGTCGAGGAGCTGCGCACGGTCACCGAGGCGCGGATCGGCTCCGGGGTGCCGTACGCGCGGATCATCGACGAGCTCGGGACCACGCACCCCGGGCTCGCGATGGCGTCGCGGACCGTCGGTTCGCCGCAGATCCGCAACCGCGGCACGGTCGGCGGCAACCTGGGCGCCGCCTCGCCCGCCGGGGACACGCACCCGGTGCTGCTGGCGTCGGACGCGGTGGTCGAGGTGGCCTCCGCGCGCGGCACGCGGATGATCCCGGCCGCCGAGTTCTACCTGGGGGTCAAGCGGAACGCGCTGGAGCCGGACGAGCTGATCGTGGCCGTGCACCTGGCACCCGCGCAGGGGCCGCAGCAGTTCTCCAAGGTCGGCACGCGCAACGCCATGGTGATCGCGGTGTGCTCGTTCGCGATCTCGCTGTTCCCGGCGGAGAACCGGGCCGGCGCCGCGGTCGGGTCGGCGGCGCCGACACCGCGGCGGGCGCACGAGGCGGAGGAGTTCCTGGCCGCCGAGCTGGACTTCTCCTCTCCGGCGCCACTGCTGGACTCGGTGAAGCGGCGGTTCGGGGAGCTGGTGGCGACGGCGGCCGCGCCGATCGACGACGTGCGCGGGTCGGCGGAGTACCGCAGGCACGCGCTGGCCGTGCTGGCACGCAGGACGCTGGGCTGGGTGTGGCAGGAACTCTTGGACGGGGAACAGGCATGCGCGTGAACCTGACGGTCAACGGCGAGCAGCGCCAGGCCGACGACGTGTGGGAGGGCGAGTCGCTGCTGTTCCTGCTGCGCGAGCGCCTCGGGCTGCCCGGCTCGAAGAACGCCTGCGAGCAGGGTGAGTGCGGTTCGTGCACGGTGTACCTGGACGGCGCGCCGGTGTGCGCGTGCCTGGTCGCGGCCGGACAGGCGCAGGACCGGGAGGTGCGCACGGTCGAGGGCCTCGCCGACGGTGACCGGCTCGACCCGGTGCAGGAGGCGTTCGTCGAGGCGGGCGCGGTGCAGTGCGGGTTCTGCACGCCCGGTCTCGTGGTCCAGGCGCACGACCTGCTCGACCGGGTGCCGAACCCGTCCGACCCGGAGATCCGGGAGGCGCTGGCCGGGAACCTGTGCCGCTGCACGGGGTACGAGAAGATCCTGGACGCCGTGCGGCTCGCGGCGGCCCGCCGATGATCGTCCTGGACCGCTGCGCGGTGTCCACTGTGGACGAGGCCGGGACCGAGCACGCGTCCGGGCACGTCGTCGTCGAGAACGGGCGGATCAAGGCCGTCGGCTCCGGTCCCGCACCGCGGCCAGCTGAGCCGCACACGTACGTGGACGCGTCGTCGTGCCTGGTCACGCCCGGCCTGATCAACACCCACCACCACCTGTACCAGTGGGCGACGCGGGGCCTCGCGACCGACGCGACGCTGTTCGAGTGGCTGACCGCGCTCTACCCGGTGTGGCGCGGGCTGGACGACACCGTGACGCACGCGGCGGCGTCGGCCGGGCTCGCGAAGCTGGCGCTGACCGGCTGCACGCTCGCCGCCGACCACCACTACGTCTTCCCCTCCGGTGGCGGGGACGTGTTCGACGCGCTGGTGTCGGCGGGGCGGCGGATCGGCATCCGGCTGGAGGCGGTCCGCGGGTCGATGGACCGGGGCGAGTCCTCCGGTGGCCTGCCGCCGGACAACCTGGTCGAGGAGACCGAGGCCGCGTTGGCCGCCACGGAACGCGCGATCGGCGCCTACCACTCGACCGCGGACGACGCGCTGGTCCGCGTGGCCGTGGGGCCGTGCTCGCCGTTCTCGGTGTCGAAGGAGCTGATGACCGGGGCGGCCGCGCTGGCTCGGCGGCACGGCGTCCGGCTGCACACGCACCTCGCCGAGACGCTGGACGAGGAAGAGCAGTGCCTGGCGGAGAACGGCTGCACGCCGACCGAGTACGCCGAGCAGCTCGGCTGGCTGGGACCGGACGTGTGGCTCGCGCACACCGTGCACCTCAACGCCGACGCGGTGAAGCGGCTGGGCGCGACCTCGACGGGGTCGGCGCACTGCCCGACGTCCAACGGCCGGCTGGGCACCGGGATCGCGCCGGTGCGGGACCTGCTCGACGCGGGTGCGCCGGTCGGTCTCGGGGTCGACGGCGCGGCGTCCAACGAGGACGGTGGCCTGGTCGTCGAGCTGCGGTCGGCGCTCTACCAGGCACGGCAGCGCGGCGGGCCGGGTGCGCTCGACGCCCGCAAGGCGTTGTGGATGGGCACGATGGGCGGCGCGCAGGTGCTCGGCAGGGCCGGCGAGCTGGGTTCGATCGAACCGGGCAAGGTGGCGGACCTCGCGGTGTGGGACCTGTCCGGACTGGACCACGCGGGCATCGCGGACCCGGTGGCGGCACTGGTGCTGGGCCCGCCGCCGCCGGTGAAACTGCTGGTCGTGGGCGGAGAGGTCGTGGTGCGGGACGGGGTCCTGCTCACGGCGTCGACCGACGAGCTGGCGCGGGACCTCTCCGCGGCCGGCACCAAGCTCCAGGAGGCAGCGCGATGACCCTCACCCCCACTGAGCTCACCTCCGCGGTCTCGGGTGGCATCGGCACGTCACCGCAACGCCCGGACGGCAACCTCAAGGTGCGCGGCGAGTTCGCGTACGCGTCGGACCTGTGGCACGAGGACATGATCTGGGGCGCGACCCTGCGCTCACCGCACCCGTACGCCCGCATCACGTCGGTGGACCTCACCGAGGCCTTGAAGGTGCCGGGCGTGTACGCGGTGCTCACGCACTCGGACGTGCCGGGCCGCAACCTGTACGGGCTGGAGCACAAGGACCAGCCGGTGCTGGCCGTGGACGTCGTGCGCTACCAGGGTGAACCGGTCGCGCTGGTCGGCGCGGACCACCCGGAGACCGCGCTGCGGGCGATGAAGAAGATCGTCGTCACCTACGACGTGCTGGAACCCGTGGTGGACATGGAGACCGCGGTCGACGACACCCCGCTGCACCCCGGCGGGAACCTCGTGCGGCACGTGCCGATCCGGCGCGGCGCGCAGGACGTCACCGCGGACGTCGTGGTCACCGGCCGGTACGAGGTCGGCATGCAGGACCAGGCGTTCCTCGGGCCGGAGTCCGGGCTCGCGGTGCCGGCGACCGACGGCTCGGTCGACCTGTACATCGCAACGCAGTGGCTGCACGTCGACCGCGCGCAGATCGCGTCCGCGCTGGGACTGCCCGAGGAACAGGTGCGGCTGACGCTGTCCGGCGTCGGTGGCGCGTTCGGTGGCCGCGAGGACCTGTCGATGCAGGTGCACGCGTGCCTGCTCGCGTTGCACACCGGCAAGCCGGTCAAGATGGTCTACAACCGCGAGGAGTCGTTCTACGGGCACGTGCACCGGCACCCGGCCGTGCTGTACTACGAGCACGGCGCCGACCGCACCGGCAAGCTGGTCTACGTCCGCACGAAGATGTACCTCGACGGCGGCGCGTACGCCTCCTCGACCCCCGCTGTCGTGGCCAACGCGGCGACGCTGGGCGTCGGGCCGTACGAGGTCGACAACGTGACGGTCGACGCGTACGGCGTCTACACGAACAACCCGCCCTGCGGTGCGATGCGCGGGTTCGGTGCCGTGCAGGCGGGTTTCGCCTACGAGTCCCAGATGGACAAACTGGCCGAGGCGCTGGGGATGTCGCCGGTCGACATCCGCGTGCGCAACGCGATGACCGAGGGTTCGGTGATGCCGACCGGGCAGGTCGTCGACTCGGCGGCACCGGTCGCGCAGCTGCTGAAGCTGGTGCAGGGCAAGCCGTTGCCGGCCGGGAGGTCGGCCGACATCCGCGAGCTGCCCGGCGGTGTCTCGAACACCACGCACGGCGAGGGCGTCGTGCGCGGCGTCGGTTACGCCGTCGGCATCAAGAACATCTGCTTCTCCGAGGGCTACGACGACTACTCGACCGCGCGGGTGCGCGTCTCGATGGTGAACGGTTCGCTGGTCGCCGCCGTGCACACCGCGGCGTGCGAGGTCGGCCAGGGCCTGGTGACGATCATGCAGCAGATCGTGCGGACCGAGCTCGGCATCGAGACCGTGACCGTGCTGCCGATGGACACCACGATCGGCAACGGCGGTTCCACGTCCGCGTCCCGCCAGACGTACGTGACCGGGGGCGCGGTCCGTGCCGCGTGCCTGGCCGTGCGCGACAGGCTCGGCGACCGCGCGGACATCGGCGACGAGGTCATCGACGAGACGGTCGAGTGGCGGCACCGCGCCACCGAACCGCTCGACCCCGAGACCGGCCAGGGCAACGCGCACGTGCAGTACGGGTTCGCCGCCCACCGCGCCGTCGTGGACGTGGACGTCGAGCTCGGACTCGTGCGCGTGGTGGCACTGGACTGCGCCCAGGACGTCGGCAAGGCGCTCAACCCGCAGGCCGTCGTCGGGCAGATCCAGGGCGGGTCCGCGCAGGGCCTCGGCCTCGCCGTGATGGAGGAGATCCAGACCTCCGGCGGCAAGGTGCGCAACCCGTCGTTCACCGACTACCTCATCCCGACCGTGCTCGACATGCCCCCGATGAGCATCGACGTGCTCGAACTGGCCGACCCCCACGCCCCGTACGGCATCCGGGGAGTCGGCGAACCGCCCACCATCTCGTCGACCCCGGCGATCGTGGCGGCGATCCGCGCGGCGACCGGCCTGGCGCTCACCCGCGTCCCGGTCCGCCCGGAACACCTCACCGGTACCTGAGTTCCTGGAGTTCGTTGCTGTGAACGCACATCTGCTCGCCACCATCGACCTGGCCACCCGCAACGTGGCCGCCGGCGGTGGCCCGTTCGGCGCGATGATCGTCCGCGCCGGCCAGGTCGTCGCCACCGGCGTCAACCAGGTCACGCCCACGCTCGACCCCACCGCCCACGCCGAGGTCGTCGCGATCCGCGCGGCCTGCCGGGTGCTCGGCGACTTCAAGCTCACCGGCTGCACGCTGATCTCCTCGTGCGAACCGTGCCCGCTGTGCCTGTCCGCTGCTCTGTGGGCCCGCGTGGACCACGTCGTGTACGCCGCAGACCGGGACGACGCCGCCGCGGCCGGGTTCGACGACCGCGAGTTCTACGAGCTGTTCAGCAGGTCCCGCGACGAGTGGGACCTGCCGGTGCACCAGATCTCCACGGGCGAGGACACCGCCCCGTTCACCGCCTGGACGTCACTCGCGACCCGAATCGACTACTGAGCTCGACCACCAGGGCCACAAGCCTGCTATTCGCTGACCGGAGCTTGCATCGCTCAATTGCGTTCCGGCGCTGGAACGCGCCCACCGGCATGGGAAAGGCCGTCATGACCCAGTTACGGACGCGGCAGTCGTCCGCCTTCGACCAGTTCTTCCGCATCACCGAACGCGGCAGCACGGTCAGTCGCGAGGTCCGCGGTGGCATCACGACGTTCGTCGCGATGTCGTACATCGTCCTGCTCAACCCGCTGATCCTCGGTGCCTCCGCCGACATCACCGGCGCCAAGCTCACCACCGCCGAGATCACCACGGCCACCGCGCTCGCCGCCGGTGTGATGACCGTCCTCATGGGACTGGTCGGCAACGCACCGCTGGCGATCGCGGCCGGCCTCGGCGTGAACGGCGTGGTGGCGTTCCAGATGGCACCGGCGATGACGTGGGCGCAGGCCTTCGGGCTGGTGGTGCTGGAGGGCGTGTGCATCGTGGTCATGGCCGCCTCCGGTGTCCGCGAGCGGATCATCAACGCGATCCCGGAACCGTTGAAGATCGCGATCACCGTGGGCATCGGGCTCTACATCGCGCTGGTGGGACTGGTGTCCGCGGGGTTCGTGACCCGCACGCCGGACGCCGCCGGCTCGACCGTGCCCGTGCGGATGGGCGTCGACGGCCACCTCAGCGGCTGGCCGATCGCGATCTTCTGCCTCGGGCTGCTGCTGATGATCGTGCTGATGGCCCGCGGGGTGCCCGGCGCGGTGCTGATCAGCATCGTGGTGGCGACGGTCGTGGCGGTCGTCGTGAACTCCGCGTTCACCGTGCCGAACTGGGGACTCGTGACACCGAGGCTGCCCTCGTCGGTCGTCGGGCACCCGGACTTCGGGCTGTTCGGCCGGATCGACCTGTTCGGCGGGTTCGTGTCGGCGGGCGTGATCGCGGCGACGATCTTCCTGTTCACGCTGGTGCTGTCCGGTTTCTTCGACGCCATGGGCACCATCACGTCGGTGGCGGACGAGGCGGGCCTCACCCGTGACGGCCGCGTGGAGGGGATGGGCAGGATCCTCGTGGTCGACGGCGCCGGCGCGATCGCCGGTGGTGTCACGGGATCGGCACCGAACACGGTGTTCCTGGAGTCGGCGGCGGGCGTCGGCGAAGGCGCCAGGACCGGCCTGGCCTCGGTGGTCACCGGCGGGCTGTTCCTGGTGGCACTGCTGTTCACGCCGCTGGCGACCGTGGTGCCCGCCCAGGCCGCGGCACCGGCGCTGGTGGTGATCGGCGGGCTGATGATGACCCAGATCCGCCGCATCCCCTGGCAGGAGGCGGACTTCACCATCCCGGTGTTCCTGACCGTCGCGGTCATCCCGTTCACCTACTCGATCACCAACGGCATCGGCGCCGGCCTCGTGTCCTACGTGGTGCTGCGCATCTGCAAGGGCCGCTGGCCGGGCTGGCTGATGACCGGTCTCGCGCTGATGTTCGCCGTGTACTTCGGCGTGGACGCGATCACCGGCAAGTGACGCTCGGGCGGCCGGGCGACCGTGTGGGGAGGTTCGATGCGTGAGCTCGCTTCGACTTTGCTGTCGTGGGACCGGTTCGCGGTCGCCTCGGTGGTGGCCGTGCGGGGCAGCGCGCCCCGTCCGGTCGGCGCCGCGCTGGCCGTCGGCCCGTCCGGCGAGGTCGCCGGCAGCGTGTCCGGCGGCTGCGTGGAGGCCGAGGTCTACGAGCTGGCGTGCGAGGTGCTGAGGACGTCCGTTCCCGCGTTCGCCACGTTCGGGTACTCCGACGACACGGCGTTCGCGGCCGGTCTGACGTGCGGCGGCTCGCTGGACGTCCTGGTGCAGCGCGACAACCCGTCGTTGCGGGCAGCGCTCCAGGCCTCGGTGGACGCCCTGCCGGTGTCGGTGCGGTTCTCGTTCGAGGACCGCGTGTTCACCGAGACCTGGCTGCCGCCGCCCCGGCTGCTGGTGTTCGGCGCCATCGACCACGCCGCCGCCGTGGCCGAGATCGGCCGGTTCCTCGGTTTCCACGTCACCGTGTGCGACGCCCGCCCCGTCTTCGCGACCCCCGAGCGCTTCCCCGCGGCGCACGAGGTCGTCGTCGACTGGCCGCACCGCTACCTCGCCTCGACCCGCACCGACGCGACCACCGCCGTGGTCGTGCTGACCCACGACCCGAAGTTCGACGTCCCGGTGCTGACCGAGGCCCTGTCCCGCCCGCTCGCGTTCGTCGGCGCGCTGGGTTCCCGTCGCACGCACCTGGAACGCCTCGACCGCCTGCGCGAGGCCGGTGTCCCCGCCGCGGCGCTGGCCCGCCTGCGGTCCCCGGTCGGTCTCGACCTGGGCGGCCGCACCCCGGCCGAGACCGCGGTGTCCATCGCGGCCGAGCTGGTGGCCCTGCGCCACGGCGGCACCGGCGCGCCCCTGTCCGACCTGACCACCCCCATCCACAAGGAGCGAGATGGCGCTGATCTTCCTCAACGGCGGCGGCATGCGGGGCGGCCCGCTGCACTCCCAGCTGCAGGGCACGCCGATGGTGTGCCGAGCCCGCAGTGCCCCGAGGTACCGGTACTTCTCGGTGCGGGGGACGTTCCCCGCCATGCACGAGTCGGGCACGGCGGCGGTGGTCGGTGAGCTCTACGACCTGCCGCTGAAGGTCCTGCGCGACCACCTCGTCCCCGCGGAACCGCCGGAGCTGGAGATCGGCGTCATCGAGCTGGAGGACGGCAGCGCCGCCCTGGCCACCGTGCTGCGCGACGCGGTCGTCGATCCGTTGCTCCGATCGGGTGACATCGAGGACATCTCGTATCTCGGCGACTGGCGGGCCTTCTTACACGTCGAGGGGTGAGGGAGTGGCAAGGGGGAGTTGCCGCAGGCGGCGGGACCACCGACGGTGGTCCCGCCGCGGGGGGACGGCGACGCCGCTGCTCGACCGGGTCTGACCACCACCCAGACCCGGCACCACCGCTCGACCTCCTTCCGGCCGCACCCGCGACGGCTCGCCGCCGCGTCAGCGCCCGCGGCTGCTCAGCAGCCCTCGTTCGTACGCCACGGCGACAGCGGCCGCGCGGTCCGACACCCGCAGCTTCGCGTAGACGTGCAGCAGGTGCGTCTTCACCGTCGCCTCGGAGATGAACAGCGCCGCCGCCACCGCCCGGTTCGTCGACCCGCGCGCGACCAGGCCCAGCACGTCGAGCTCCCGCGCCGACAACGCCGGCTCCCGCACCTGCCCCAGCAACCGCGTCGCCACCGCCGGCGACAGCACCGCCTCCCCCGCCGACGCCGCCACGACCGCCCGGTGCAGCTCGTCGCGCGGGGTGTCCTTGAGCAGGTAGCCGGTGGCGCCCGCCTTGATGGCGGGCAGCACGTCGCGGTCGGTGTCGTAGGTGGTGAGCACCAGGATGCGGCAGGGGTGGCCGCGGAGGCGTTCGATGGCGGACAGCCCGTCGGAACCGGGCATCCGCAGGTCCATCAGCACCACGTCGGGCGAGAGCGCGCGCACCACGGCGACGGCCTCGTCCCCCGACGCGGCCTCGCCGACCACCTCGAACGACGGCGAGGCCAGCATGCCGCGCAACCCGTCGCGGACGACGGGGTGGTCGTCGACGATGACGAGGCGGATCACGCGGGCACCCGCGCCGAGATCGCGGTACCGGCACCCGGTTCCGACTCCACGTCGAGGTCGCCCGACAGCCGCGACACCCGGTGCCGCATCGCCGTCAGGCCGAACCCCGCGGAGGGCTCCGCGAGGTCGAAGCCGATGCCGTCGTCGCGCACGTCCAGGGTCACCACGTCCTCCATGTACGACAGGGTCAGGCCGACGCGCGAGGCCGAGGCGTGCTTCGCGACGTTGGCGAGGGCTTCCTGGGCGGTGCGCAGCAGGGCGACCTCCACCTCGGGGTGCATGGCGCGGGCGGAACCGGTGCAGGTCACCGCCACCGGGACGCCGTGCAGGACCGACCAGCCGGACGCGACCTCGCCCAGCGCCTCCGGCAGGGCGGCCTCCTCCAGCGCGGGCGGGCGCAGGGCGTGGACGGAGCGGCGGGCCTCGTCGAGGCCGGAGCGCGCCAGCGACACCGCCGTCGTGACGCGGTGTTCCCAGTCCGCGGGGGTGGCCGCGGACAGCTGCGTGACGATCCCGGCCAGGTCCTGGGCCAGGGTGTCGTGGATCTCGCCGGCCATGCGCTGGCGTTCGTCCTGCACGCCGGCCTCGTGCGCCTGCACCAGCAGCTGGGCCTGCAGCCCGGAGTTCTCGTCGAGGAGCACCTTGCGCAGCCGGGCCTGCTCGGTCGTCACGTGGCCGACGAACGTGAACACGGACGCCACCACCACGAACACGAGCAGCAGCAACCAGAACGCCGGCCGCGCCTCCGGTGGCGGGTAGCCGCCGAACAACGACAGGGTCGCCAGCACGGCCGTGCCCGCCGTCGCGAGGAACATCCAGCGCGGGCGCAGCAGCTCGCTCGCGAAGACGTACACCGCGTACGACACGGCGCCGAACCAGTGCTCGCGCATGCCGAGGACCGCGTAGAAGACGACCATGCCCGCCACGAACACGGCCATCAGCTCGGTCCGGCCGCGCCACTGCGGGTGCAGCGTGAACCACCACAGCATCCACGCGTACCCGAACGCCACGACGCCGTACGTGAACCAGCGCTCCGCCACCGGCTGCTCGGTGAAGATCGCGTACAGCGCGGTTGTCACGGTCAGCACGAAGTACGGGATCACGTGTGCGACGGAAGCGAGCCTGTGCTCCCACCTGTCCAGCGCGGCCTGGTCCACGAGCTACTCCCAGCGGAACGTCGTGGCCGCGACGCTACCCGCCACGAGACCCACGAGCCCCATGATCACCAAATGCCCCCACCCCGGCGCGGTGCCGAGCCACGCCTGGTGCAACGCCTCCACACCGGGCGGTGTGAAGGAACCGATCGCCTGCACGACCGGGGGCAGCATGAACCGCGGCAGGTACACGCCGCCGAAGAACATCAGCAGCATGAACACCGCCGTCGCCCAGCCACCGGCCGCACGCGCGTTCGGGGCCAGTGCGGCGATCACCAGTCCCAGCGCGAACGTGCCCGCGCCACCCAGCACCACCGCCGCCGCCAGGCCCACCGGGTGGTGCGGCAGGTCCACGCCGAACACCAGATGTCCCACCAGTGTGGTCAGCAGCACCGACAGGATCGCGGCGCAGGAGTTCACGACCAGCTGTCCCACCAGCAACCGCGCCGGGTGCATCGGCGTCGTGGACAGCCGCCGCAGCACGCCTTTCTCCCGATAGGTCGCCACGACCGTGGGCACGCGCTGCAACCCGATGAACGCCAAGGTGAACACGACCAACGACGACATGTACGCGTCGATGAACCGCATCCCGTCGAACTCGGGCGCGGGCGTCCGCAACGCCGGAACCGCCCCCAGCACGAGCAGCAGCAGCGACGGGAACACCACCGCGAACAACGAGTTCAGCCGGTCCCGCAGGAACAACCGCGCCTCGACCTCAACGATCCGCATCATCACGACCCCCGGTCAGCTCCACGTACGCGTCGTCCAGCGACACCTGGTCCACCCGCAGCCGCCGCGCCACGAGCTGGTTGCGCGCCAGCCACGACGTCACGGCCGCCAGCACGTTCTCGCCGCCGGTGACCACCACCTGCTCCCCCGCCAGGTCCACCCCGGCCACGTCCGGCAACGCCAGCAGCGCCGGCACGTCCACCGGCGCCGAGGGCACGAACCGCACCCGCGTCGAACCGTCCACGCTCGACACGAGACCGGCCGGGGTGTCCAGTGCGGCAACGCGTCCGTCGCGGATCACGGCCACGCGGTCGCACAACCGCTCGGCTTCCTCCATGAAGTGCGTGACGAGCAGGACCGTCACGCCGGCGGCGCGCACGTCCTCGATCACCGACCACGTGTCCCGCCGTGCCTGCGGGTCGAGCCCGGTGGTCAGCTCGTCGAGGATCGCCACCCGCGGCCCGCCGACGAGCGCCAGCGCGATCGACAGCCGCTGCTTCAGCCCGCCGGAGAGCCGCCCGTACTCCGCGGTCAGGTGCTCGGTCAGCCCCAGCCGCTCCGACCAGTCGACCGGCTTCGGGTAGAACGACGAGAACAGCCGCAGCGCCTCCCCGACCCTGATCCGCTCGGGCAGCTCGGAGGCCTGCAGCTGCACCCCGATCGCCGCACGCGAGTGCGCCGGTGGCCGCCCCAGCACGGTCACGCTCCCCCGGTCCGGTGTCCGCAGCCCGGCCACGCACTCGACCGTCGTCGTCTTGCCCGCGCCGTTCGGCCCGAGCACGCCGAAGATCTCCCCCTCGGCCACCGAGAACGACACCGAGTCCACCGCGACCTTCGGCCCGTACCTCTTCCCGATGTCGCGCACTTCGATGATCGCCATGCCACCACGATGGGGCAGCGCGCGCCGGGGATCATCGAACGACGGGCGGCACCGGCATCAACCGATCGGTCGATGCGCTACTCGGTCTCCACGAAGGCGGTGCGCACCGCGGCCGCCAGGCGCGCGACGGGGTCCGGCACCGGTCCCGGCAGCCGGGCGAGCAGCACCCGGCGCTGTTCGGCGGGCCCACCGCGCACGGGCAGGACCCGCACCCCGGCGGGCGCGACCTGGACCAGCGACGCGGGCACCGTCGTGATGCCGAGGCCCGCCGCGACCAGCTGCAGCTTCGCCAGCCAGTCGCGGGCGGTGTGCGCGACGACGGGCCGTTCGGGCAGCCCCGGCCACACGCCCATCACCGACGGGTCACCGGGCCCGGAGATCCAGCGCTGTCCGTGCAGGTCGGCCACGTCGATGAAGTCGTTGCGCGCCAACGGGTGCGTGGTCGGGACGGCGACCCGCAGGCTGCGTTCGACGAGGGTGTCGACGGCCAGCGCGGGGATCTCGTCGTCCGGGGCCCGGAACGGCGGCGCCGAGGCGATCAGCGCGACGTCGAGGGTGCCCGCCCGCACCGCGCGCACCAGCGCGGGCGTGCTGCCCTCCCGCGTCACCACCGTGATCGACGGGTGGGTGCGCGCCAGCGCCGTCAGCGCCCGCGGGAGCAGCCACGCCCCGGCCGTCGCGAACCAGCCGAGCCGCACCGTGCTCTCGCCGGAGGCCGGCAGGCCCTCCAGCTCGCGCGCACCCGCGTCGACCTGGTCCAGGGCGGCAGCGGCCCGGCGCAGCACGACCCGGCCGGCCGCGGTGAGCCGCACGCCGTCGTGCCGCCGTTCCAGCAGCACGGCACCGGCCGCCCGCTCCAGGGTCGCGATCTGCCGGGACACCGCGGACTGCGTGTACCCCAGCGCGGTGGCCGCCGCCGTCAGCGTGCCGCGTTCGGCCACCTCGCGGAACACCCTCAGCGCGGTCAGCGACGCATTGGCCAAAGACATGATTTTTACGCATACCCCGTCTGTCGAACTTTCGCTACCGGCATGGCTGGGCCGAGCCTAGCGTCGAGGGCGTGATCGAAACGGAGTTCGGGTTCAGCACCACCGCCGCCGAGGTCGTCGACGGGATCGACCTCACCGGCAAGCGCGTCGTCGTGACCGGCGCGTCGTCCGGCATCGGCGTCGAGACCGCCCGCGCACTGGCCGGAGCGGGCGCCGAGGTGACCCTCGCGGTGCGCAACGTCGCCGCCGGGGAGCGGGTCGCCGGGGAGGTCGGCGCGGCCGGGGTCGCCCGCCTCGACCTGACCGACCTGGTGTCCGTCGAGGAGTTCGCGCGGAGCTGGAGCGGACCGCTGCACGTCCTGGTCAACAACGCCGGTGTCATGGCGAGCCCCGAGCGGCACACCGAGCAGGGCTGGGAGTGGCAGTTCGCCACCAACCACCTCGGGCACTTCGCCCTGGCCACCGGTCTGCACGGCGCGCTGCGGGCCGCCGGGGGCGCCCGCGTCGTCTCCCTCACCTCGCGCGGCCACATGCTCTCGCCCGTGGTGTTCGACGACGTCCACTACGCGTTCCGCCCCTACGAACCGTGGGGCGCCTACGGCCAGAGCAAGACCGCCAACGTCCTGTTCGCGGTCGAGGCGACGCGCCGGTGGGCGGCCGACGGCATCACCGCGAACGCCGTCATGCCCGGTGCCGTCCTCACCGGCCTGCAACGCCACATCGGTCAGAGCGAGGTCGACCCGGCCATCGTCAAGACGGTCGAGCAGGGCGCGGCGACCTCGGTCTTCGTGGCCACCTCACCGTTGCTGGAGGGCATCGGCGGCCGTTACTTCGACGACTGCGCCGAGACGCGCGTCGCCGACCACCGCGACGAGACGCCACCGATGCGCGGGGTCGCCCGCTTCGCACTCGACCCGGACGCCGCCGCCCGGCTGTGGACGTACTCCGAGACCCTGCTGGCGAAGGCATGATCGCCCTCGTCACCGGTGCCACCCAGGGCCTCGGCCGCGCGCTCGCCGAAGGCCTGGCGCGGCGGCTGACCCCGCGGGACACCGTCTACCTGACCGGCCGCGACGCCACGCGGGTCGCCGACGCCGTCGCGGCCGTCCCCGCGGGTGGGGCCGAGGTCCGCGGCGAGGTGCTCGACGTGGCGGGCCCGATCGACCGGTTCGCGGCACGCGTCCAGGAGCGCCACGGCGGCATCGACGTCGTCTTCGGCAACGCCGTCATGCGCATCGGCCCCGACGACGACCCGCGCGTGATCATCGACGAGTACACGCAGGTCAACAACTTCGGCACCACGAGGTTGCTGAACGCCTTCGCGCCGATGCTCAACGACGGCGGCCGGCTGCTCGTGGTCGCCAGCTCGCTCGGCACCCTCCACCACCTGGCACCCGTGCTGCACGGGCGGTTCGCCGACCCGTCCACAGTGGACGAGGTCGACGCGCAGATCACCCGGTGGCGCGACGACGTGAAGGCGGGCCGTCCCGGCGCGTGGCCCGCGTTCGTCAACATCCCGTCGAAGATCGGCCAGGTCGCCGCCGTCCGGGCGCTGGCCGCCCTGCGCCGGGACACCGATGCGGCGCGCGGGGTCCTGGTCGCCGCGGCCTGCCCCGGGATGATCAACACGCCGACGTCCGCGCTGTGGTGGGACGTCAGCGCCGCACCCACCCCGGACCGGGCCGCCGGACCGCTGCTCGACCTGGCGCTGGGTCCGGTCGAGCCGGCGCATTACGGGGAGCTGGTGCGGTACGGCGAGGTCGTGCCGTTCAGCTGAGCGGCTGGTGCAACCCGTGCACCGCCTGGTCGAGCAACGTCTGGATGACGGCCTCGTTGTGCTCGGTCCGCCCCGGCGTGATCATGCGCGACGAGGCCTCGACCATGGCGTGCACCAGCATCGCCCGCAGCTGCGCGCGCTGCACCCCCGCGGTCTTGAACACCGACACGAGCGGCGCCAGCAGTCGTTCGTGCTCGGCCCTGATCTGCTCGCGCGAGGCGTCCGGCAGCGCGTGCGCGGACAACGCGACGACCGCGCCGTGGCTGCCGTCTGTGATGATCGCGAGTTCGGTCCGCACGTACGCCTCGATCTTGCCGGGCACGCTGTCCGCGCTGTTGACCGCGTCGTCCAGCTTGTCCGCCCACTCGGGCAGCGCGTCGGACACGATCGCGGCGACCAGCTCCTCGCGTGAGCGGAAGTACTCGTAGAGGCTCGGCCGGGACAGGCCCACCCGCCTGGCCAGCGACGCGAGCGTCAGCGCCTCGGCGCCCTCGGACGCCACGATGTCGCGCCCCGCGTCCAGCAGGGCGCGCAACCGGTTGGCGCGGTGCTCGGCAACGGTGTCGGCGCTGATCCTCGGCACCCGTGGATCGTATCGCGCTTGCTTTCCCGACGGGGTGTTGGAATAGTTCCCGACAGAGCGTCGGGATCAGGGAGGCCAGCATGTTCATCGCGACCAACCGGATGTTCGTCAACCCGGACATGTCCGAGGAGTTCGAGCGCTACTTCCGCGGCACCATGCGCACCCACCTGCCCGGAGTCCCCGGCCTGCTGCGCAGCACGCTGCTCAAGCCGGTGCGCGACGACCAGCCGTACGTGTCGGTCAACGAGTTCGAGTCCGAGGACGCCTTCCACGCCTGGGTCGCCTCCGACGCGTTCCGCGAGGCGCACAAGGGCCACCGCACGATCGCACGTCTCGTGACGGGCAACGAGCCCGAGCGGTTCACGCACGCGGAGGACCTGGTGCTGCCGCGGCAGCGCACCGAGGCGTCCTGACCGGGCAGCGAGCCCTGCACCGTCTCACAGGGTGGACAGCAGGGCCCTCATCCGGTTGATCTCGTCGGACTGCGTGGCCACCACGTCGTCCGCCATCTCCTCGACCTGGACGTTGTGGCCGGCCGCGCGCACGTCGGTGGCCATCTTGATCGCACCCTCGTGGTGCTTGATCATCAACTCCAGGAACATCCGGTCGAAGTCCTTGCCGCGTGCGGCCCCCAGCGCGGTCAACTGGTCCTGCGTGGCCATGCCGGGCATCGACCCGTGGTCGCCGTGCGAGCCGACGATGTTGTTGGTGCGCTGCCACTGCTTCATGGCACCGATCTCGGGTTCCTGGCTGTACCGGATGCGGTCGGCAAGGCCCTTGACCGTCGCGTTCTCCGCGCGGTCGGGCGCGAACCTGGTCATCGCCAGCGCCTGCTCGTGGTGCACGATCATCATCGACACGTACTCGCGGTCCGCGTCGTTGGGCGGCGGCACGACGGCGGCCGTCGCCTCCGACGCCGCGATGGTCGGCGCCGACCCGCCGGGGGTGTCCGGCGCGATGACCGGTGCCTGCTCCGGCTCCGACGTACAGCCTGCCAGCAGGGCGAATGCCGCCACGATCGCCACGAGCCCAGAACGCATGCACCGGACAATACAGTCCGCGGCGGCGGGCGTTGCCCGGCTTTTCGCGAGGGGGACGAACACCCCCACAACCCTCCGAAAGACGCTGGCCTTTAGCAAGGCGAAGGGTCATACTCCCCCTCACCAACCTGTGATGAGGGGGTAAAGCAGTGACTTCACGCGCAACGGCCCGGCGGCGCAGAGCGCCGTTGGCGGTTCTGGGGGCGCTCGCGCTGACGCTGTCGACGATGACCGCGCCCGCGTACGCCGAGCCCGACCTGCCCGCTGACGGCAGGGGTCTGACCGAGGCTCAACTCGAAGCGCAGGCGGAAGCGGTCGACGGCCTCCCCGGTGTCGACGAGATCTCCCGCAGCCGCAACATGGTCCCGGTCGCCCACCTGGACAAGCAGGCTCCGCTCGACTCGACGCAGACCGACATCGCGTTCCAGGACAACTACGCGTTCGTCGGCAACTACAACGGCTTCGTCATCTACGACATCCGCAACCCGAAGAAGCCGACGATCAAGTCGCAGGTGCTGTGCCCCGGCTCGCAGAACGACATCTCGGTGTACGGGAACCTGCTGTTCCTGTCGACTGACTCGTCGCGCAGCGACAACTCCTGCTCCAGCGTCGCCCAGTCGGCGACGATCAAGGAGTCGTGGGAGGGCATCAAGGTCTTCGACATCAGCGACAAGAGCGCCCCGCGCTACGTCGCCGCCGTCGAGACCGCGTGCGGCTCGCACACCCACACGATGGTGCCGGGCAAGAACAAGAAGGACGTGTACCTCTACGTCTCGTCCTACTCGCCGAACGCGACGTTCCCCGACTGCCAGCCGCCGCACGACCTCATCTCGATCGTCAAGGTCCCGGTGAAGAACCCGGCCGCGGCCGCGCTGCTCAAGGCCCAGGTCGTGTTCCCGGACGGCGCCAACCCCGGCGTCCCCGGCACCATCGAGGACGGCTACACCTCGGCCACCACCGGTTGCCACGACATCACCGTCTACCCGCAGCTCGACCTCGCGGCCGGCGCGTGCATGGGTGACGGCGTGCTGTGGGACATCTCCGACCGGGAGAAGCTGGTCGAGATCAACCGGGTCCAGGACGACGCGCACTTCGCGTTCTGGCACTCCGCCACGTTCAACAACAGCGGCACCAAGGTCGTCTTCACCGACGAGCTCGGTGGCGGTGGCGCCGCGACGTGCAACGAGAAGATCGGCCCGAACCGCGGTGCCAACGGCATCTACGACATCGTGGGCAAGGGCAAGAACCGCAAGCTGGTCTTCAAGTCCTACTACAAGATCCCGCGCATGCAGGGCGACACCGAGAACTGCGTCGCGCACAACGGGTCGCTGATCCCGGTGCCCGGCAAGGACATCATGGTGCAGTCCTGGTACCAGGGCGGCATCTCGGTGTGGGACTTCACCGACTCGACCAAGCCGCGTGAGATCGGCTTCTTCGAGCGCGGCCCGATGCCGAACGGCGCGGGCGGCGGTACGTGGTCCACGTACTGGTACAACGGCTACATCTACTCCTCGGAGATGGGCCGCGGCTTCGACGTCATCGACATGCGCGACCCGCGCACGTTCGTGGCGAAGCTGTTCCGCACGGACGAGCTGAACGTGCAGACCCAGGGCAACTTCTACCGCGGGTAGGGGTTCCCACCCAGATCAGCGCGGCTGCCGGCGTTCGGCAGCCGCGCTGATCGCTGTCAGGACCAGGGTGACGGTGACGCCACCGAGCACCGCCCACACCGGTGAGCCGGCGTCCAGCGCCCACGCGGCCACCACGGCGGTCAGGCCGTAGCCCGCGCCGGTCACCGCGTACATCATCGAGAACCCGGCCGCGTGCGCGCCGACCGGCAGCCGTTCGCGCAACGCGAGGCTCCGCGTCACGAGCACACCGGACTGGAACAACCCCGCCGCGAGCAGCGCGCCCGCGATGCCGGGCAGGTTCGGGAACAACGCCACCGCGCCCACGCAGGTCGCCGTGACGACGAGCAGCACCAGCCCCTGCGTGCGCAGCGATCCCGGCCACGGCCGCAACCCGTAGAGCACCGCCCCGAGCGCACTGCACGCCGCGAACCCGGTCAGCAGCGGGCCGGTCCAGCCGATGCCGATCCCCCGGTGCTCCAGCAACGCCGGCAGCACCAGCTCCGCGACCGCCAGCTGCGCCAGCGCCGCCGCGCTCACCAGGTAGATCGGCCACGCCGACGCCACCACGCGCACCTTCGCCGTGCCCGACCGGGACGTCACGTGCCCGCGCGGCAGGATGAACACCAGCCACGCCGCGACGACGATCAGGCTGACCGACACCACCACCGGCGCACGGCGGTCGACGCCCAGCGCCAGTGCCGTCACCAGTGCGGGCGCCACCGCCCACACCACCTGCGTGATCATGGCGTCGAAGCCCATCGCCTTGGGCACCAGCGCGTCCGGCACCAGCCCGAGCAGCATCGCGCGCAGCCCGCCCGGTGTCGTCGACGGCCCGGCGCCCGCGATGAACGCCGCGACCACCATGACGGTCACGTTGCCGGTCAGGGCGAGCGTCGTGAACGCGCCCGCGCCCACGAGCAGCCCGGCGCTGAGCTGCCCGCGCATCCGCGACGGGTCGAGCAGCAGGCCGAGCACCCCGGCGCCGAGGACCTCGCCGAGCACGTAGACGGCGGTCAGCGACGCCGCGAGGACGTAGCCGCCGGGCAGGTTTCTGGTCAGGAACACCATCATCAGCGGCGTCATCGACATCGGCAGCTTCGCCGCGACCGTGACGACGGCCGTGGTGAGCACGTCGCGGTTGGCGAGGTCGCGGTAGCCCGCGGCGGAGATCGTCACCGCGCGCCGCCCTGGCTGAGCGCCGCCCGCTCCGGCAGGCCCGGCACGTCGGGGGCATCGGCGCAGTCGGCGGCGGTGACGACTGCACGGGGTTCGCGGACACCGGTCATGGTGACGATCATTTCACCACCCGCGACCGCGGGAGCGGTGCCCGCCGAAAGTCCGGCGCCTCAGCCCCGCAGGGCGAAGAAGTGAATCCGCGAGCCCGGCCGGAAACCGATCCGCGGGTACACCGGCGCACCGGCCTCGGTCGCGTGCAGGGTCGCGCGGGTGATCCCCGTGGCACGGGCGCCCTCGTACAACGCCTTCCTGGTCACGGCCTCGCCGTAGCCCCGGCGCTGCCACCCGGGCAGGGTCGCGACGAGCACGACGAACAGCCGTCCCTCGACCTCCACGCACGCCGCGCACGCCACCGCGACGCCGTCGTTCAGCGCCAGGTAGGCGTGGACGTCGTTCTTCCACAGCGCGGAGCCCGCGAGCCCGTCGCGGCCGTCCTCGGGCGCGAACCCGTAGGCCGCGGAGTTGATGTCCGCGTAGGTCAGCAGCTGGTCGTCGGTCCGCACGCGGGCGAACGTCAGCTCGGGGTGCACCGGCTCGGGGATCGAGGGCAGGTCCGCGGCCATGCCCGTTCCGGGGAAGGCGTGCTCCAGGCCCGCCCGCTGCGCCGCGGGGAGCAGGGCGGCGCGTGCGCCGTCGTCGAGCAGGTCCTCGAAGAGCCACAGGAAACCCGGCCGCTGCTTCGACCGCATGACCTCCGCCGCCGTGTGCAGCCGCTGGTCGAGCAGCCCGGCGGCCAGCCCCGGCTCGGTGAGCGTGACGGCGTTCCAGAACGGGAACCGGCTGTCGGCCCAGCGGACGGCGACACCGGGCAGGTCCCGCACGTCGGCCGCGGGGTCGCGGTCGAGCACCACGGGCCGCCAGCCCGCGGTCAGCTGCCGCACCGACTCGATCGAGTCCGCGAGATCAGTCATCGGAACCGGCCACCACCCTCGTCGCCACCACCAGCACCAGCGCGATCCCCGCCGTCACGTGGATCGGCGCCGGCCCGAACGTCGCCGCCAGCACCGCCACCGCACCGGCCGGCAGCAGGTACTTGCGGAGGCCGTCCTGACCGGGACAGTCCTGCACGTACCAGACGCACAGCAGGAAGATCGCGAGCGGCACCGTGGTGAACGCCGCCACCGTCGTGCCCGGTGCGTGCGAGACGTGCAGATCGTAGTCGACGCTCGCGGCGAGACCGGCACCGAGCGCGGCGACCGAGCCGAGGACGAACAGGTGCGCGTACCCCCACAGGAACGCCCTGCGCAGGTCGAGCAGGCTGGTCGGTGCCTCGAAGTACAGCCACCACACCGAGAACACGATGACCAGCGACGCCGCGGCCAGCGAGATCAGGTTGACGCCGCTGTCGAAGCCCTTCTGGAACGCGAGGGTGGCCGCCAGGATCGACTCGCCGAGCACGATCAGCGTGAACAGGCCGTGCCGCTCGGCGATGTGGTGCGGGTGCCAGGTCGTGGCCGACGCGCGTTCCGCCCAGGCCGGCACCACCAGCTCGCCGAGCATGAACAGCACCCACAGCGGGATCTGCAGGGCGGGCGGCGCGACGAGCACCCACAGCACCCAGAGCACCTGCATGAAGGTGATCCCGGCCGCGTACCGGAGGGTGCAGGCGCGGTGCTCCGGGTTGTCCCGCGACGCGCGCAGCCAGTGCGCGACCATCGCGAGGCGGATGACGACGTAGCCGCCGACGACGACCCGGTAGTCCTGGTGCTCGAAGACGGCCGGGATGCCCGAGGCGACCACGAGCACGCCAGCGATCTGGACCATCGTGATGATCCGGTAGAGCGTGTCGTCGTTGTCGAACGCGCTCGCGAACCAGGTGAAGTTGAGCCACGGCAGCCACAGCGCGAAGAACGCCATGCAGAACGCCACGACACCGGCACCGACGTGGTTCTCGGAGACGGCGTGGTGCAACGAGGCGGCGGCCTGGGCGACCGCCACCACGAAGCTCAGGTCGAACAACAGCTCCAACGGCGTCGCGACCCGGTGGGCCTCCGCCGTGTCGCGCGCGAGGAGCTTCCTGATCATCCGGGCACCACCATGATCCTCGACTCGGTGAGGTCCAGTGCGACCCGTGTGCCCGGCTGGTACGCGGAGGCGGTGTTGGAGGGCTGGTCGACGCGCAGCACCTGCTCACCGACCCTCACCGAGATCCGCGTGACCGGCCCGAGGAACGACTGGGTCAGCACGTCGCCCACGATCTTGCCACCGGTGTCGCCGGTCTGCTCGGACACCCCGATGTCCTCCGGGCGCACGATGACGCGCACGTCGCTGCCGGACGGCTGGTCGTGCGGCACGGGCACGGTGACGCCGTTGATCACGACGGTCTGGCCCTGCGCCTTGGCCTCCACCGAGTTCGTGACGCCGACGAACTGCGCCACGAACGCCGACGCGGGCTCGCGGTACACGACCGACGGCGTGTCGAGCTGCTCCAGCCGGCCGTGCGACATGACGCCGACGCGGTCGGAGACGGCGAGCGCCTCCTCCTGGTCGTGCGTGACGAACAGCGTCGTCATGCCGAGCTCGGTCTGGATGCGCCGGATCTCGTCACGCAGGTTCACGCGGACCTTGGCGTCCAGCGCGGACAACGGCTCGTCCAGCAGCAGCACGCGCGGCTGGATCGCGAGTGCCCGCGCCAGTGCGACCCGCTGCTGCTGACCGCCCGACATCTGGTGCGGGTAGCGGCCGCCGAGGTGCGACAGGCCGACCAGCTCCAGCAGTTCACCGGTCCGCTTGGTGTCGCCCTTGCGCAGCTTCAGCCCGAACGCGACGTTCTGCGCGGCGGTCATGTTCGGGAAGAGGCTGTAGGCCTGGAAGACCATGCCCATGTCCCGCTTGTTGGCCGGGACCTTCGTGACGTCCTTGCCGCCCACGGTGACCGTGCCGGAGTCGGCGGTCTCGAAACCGGCGACGATGCGCAGCGCCGTCGTCTTGCCGCAGCCCGACGGTCCGAGCAGCGAGACCAGCTCGCCCTCGGCCAGGTCGAGGTCGAGACCGGCCAGCGCCGTGTTGCCGCCGAAGGACTTCCGCAGCCCCTTCAGTTCCAGATGACCCATCTTCACTCCTCGACCACGGTCTGACGGCGCCGCTGGCCGACGTAGGAAAGTGCGAACAGAAGGACGAACGCGAAGACCAGGCACAGCAGCGACACCGCGATGGACACGCCCGCGTTGCGCTTGCCGAGCAGGTTGACCTGCACCTGCAGCGTGTCGAAGTTCAGCAGCGACGCGATGGTGAACTCGCCGAGCACCAACGCGACGCTCAGCAGCGACGCGCCGATGAGCGCGACGCGGATGTTCGGCACGACGACCTTCCACAGCACCGTGAGCCACGACGCGCCCAGGCTGCGCGCGGCCTCCGACAGCGTCTTGAGGTCGATGGCGCTCAGACCGGCGTCGATCGCCCGGTAGGCGAACGGCAGCACCAGGACGGTGTACGCGAACGTGAGCGTCAGCGCCGAGTCGCCGAGGAAGTAGTTCACCCACGCGTACAGCGGCGCCATGCCGACCACGAGCACGATCGCGGGGATCGCGAGCGGCAGCAGGCAGAGGAACTCCACGAGCCGTTGCAGCTGCGGCAGCCGAAGGCGGATCCACGCCATCGTCGGCACCAGCAGCACGAGCATCAGCACCGCGGACGTGACCGACAGCAGCAGCGAGTTGCCCAGCGCCGCCATCAGGCCCTCGTCCTCGACGATCGACGTCCAGGAGCCGAGGCTGCGGGTGCCGCCGGCACCGCGGGTGGAGAACTCCGCCATCGCGATCAGCGGCAGGACGAAGTAGACGCCCAGGACCAGCAGGACGACCGTGCGCAGGACGCGCTGCCTGACTAGCGAACCCACTTGGCCACCCTCCGCTGCAGCAGCACGTTGACGCCCATGGCGATGCTGACCACGACGACCATGCCCAGGCCGAGGGCCTTGCCGAGGTTCTCCTGGCCGAGCACGACCTCGCCGGTGAGGAACCCGCGGATCTGCAGCGGCACGATCGGGCTGCCCTGCGACACGAGCGCGGCGGCCGTGGCGTAGGCGCTGAAGGCGTTGGCGAACAACAACAGCAGCGCGCCGAGGAACGGCGGGGCGAGGATCGGCCCGCCGACGTGCCGCCAGAACGTCCAGGTGGTGCCGCCGAGGCTCGCGTTGGCCTCCCGCCACTGCGGGCGCAGGCCCTCCAGGGCGGGCAGGAACACGATCACCATCAGCGGGATCTGGAAGAACGTGTAGACGAGCGTCAGACCGGGCAGCTCGAACAGCCACGCGCTGCCGGCGAACAGGTCGACGCCGGCGCTGTCGCGCAGGAACTTCGTGACCAGGCCCTCGAAGCCGATCGTCGCGAGGAACGCGAACGCCAGCGGCACGCCACCGAACTGGGCGAGCACACCGGACCCGGCCACGACGGTCCTGCGCAGCATCCCGTCGGGGTTGCCGACGGCGACCGCCCACGTGAGCAGGGCGCCGAAGATCGCGCCGATGACCGCGGTGAGCGCGGACAGCTCGATGCTGAGCACGAACGCGTCGAAGACGACACCGGTGAACAGGGTGGAGAGGTTGCCGAGCGTGAACGCGCCGTCCGAGTCCTGGAAGGCGCCGACCAGCACGAGCACCGTGGGGTAGACGAGGAACGTGCCGACGAACGCGAGGAACGGCACCACGACGAGCCAGGCGGCCGCAGACGGCCGACCGGCGGCCCCACCCTTCTGCCGGGTGGAACCGCCGGGCGTCGCCGCTACGGGAGCGACGGAGGTCATCCGATGGCCTGGGCCCAGGTCGCGGTCAGGACGGCCTTGGCCTTGTCGGCCTGCTCCTGCGTCTGGAACACCTGCTTGCCGTCGGTCTTCGGCAGCTTGTCCTTCGCCGCCTTGTCCGCCTTGTCCCCCATCTTGTCGAGGCGCACCGGCCGGGCCAAGCCCTGCAGGTACAGGTTCTGCCCCTCGTCGGAGTAGAGGAACTCCTGCCACAGGCGCGCGGCCGCGGGGTGCGGCGCGTCCTTGCTGATGGCCTGGTTGTAGTAGCCGCCGATCTGCGCCTCGGCGGGCACGACGACCTTCCAGTCGAGCTTGCCCTTGAGCTTGTCGGTCTGGGCGGCGTTGGTGTAGTCCCAGTCGATGACGACGGGCGTCTGACCGGACTCGATCGTGGCGGGCGACGGGTCGACCGGCTGGAAGTTCCCGGCCGCCTTGAGCTGCTTGAAGAACTCGACACCGGGCGCGATGTCGTCGGCGGACCCGCCGTTGCCCAGCGCGGCCATCACGACACCGGCGAACGCGGCACCGGCCTGCGTCGGGTTGCCGTTGAGCGCGACCTTGCCCTTGTACTCGGGCTTGAGCAGGTCCTTCACGCTCGCCGGCGCCGGCACCTTCGCGGCGTCGTAGCCGATCGACATGAAGCCGCCGTAGTCGCCGTAGTAGGCGCCGTCCGCGTCCTTGAGCTCGGCGGGGATGTCGTCCCAGGTGCTGACCTTGTAGGGCGCGAACAGGTCCTTGTTGGCCAGCGCCACGTTCAGCCCGAGGTCGAACACGTCGGGCGCCCGGTCGGTGCCCTTGAGCTGCTTGGCGGCGTTGATCTCCTCCTGGCTGGAGGCGTCCGGCTGGTCCGACTTGACCTCGATGCCGTACTTCGCCTTGAACGCCTCGATGACCTTGCCGTAGTTCGCCCAGTCCGGGGGCAGCGCGATGACGTTGAGCTTGCCCTCCTTCTTGGCCGCCTCGACCAGCTTGTCCATGCCGCCGAGCTCACTCGCCGACTTCGCGGTTCCGGCAGCACCGGCCGGCGTCTCCTTGGCGGGCGGGGCGCCACAGGCAGCCACCGCCAGCACCACCGCGCCGACGCCGATCAACTTCGTCGTGACGTTCCGTCGCTTCAGCACGAGCGGAGGATTCGCGCGGGATGCTTTCGTTGTCAAGCCAGCCGCGCCGGTTGAGACCTTCTCGACTCCTGCGGTGAATTCTCGGAGGCGCGCGGGTGCCGTACCGGGAAACCGGTCCGGCACCGTCGCTTGTAGACGAACCCGGGCCCTGCCCGGCCGGCCGGCCGCCGACGACCCCGGGAGGGCCGTCTCAACTGGAGCCGCAGGCGGAACGGCGAGGTGGGCGGACGTCACCCGATCTCCAGCCCCAGCGGCGTCGGCACGTGCCGCACGGTGTTGCGGTGCCGGTGGCTCGTGATCAGCCCGGCGTCGCGCAGCACCCCGGCGTGCTCGCTGGCCCGTCCCGGCGAGATCCCCAGCGCCGCCGCGATCTGGCTGGTCGTGCTCGACGGGTTGCGCGTGATCGTCCGCAGCACCGCGGTCCGCGTCCGGCCGAGCAGCGGGGTCAGTGCCGGCGTCCGCTCGCTGGCCTCGATCAACGGCATCGGCACGCGCGCCGGGTAGACGACCACCCGCGGTTGTCCGGGCATGGCGCTGCCCAGCAGGGTCGAGCCGAGCCGGAACGCCGTCGGCAGGAGCACCACCCCCTCCCCGCCCAGGTCGATCGCCAGCTCCCGCGCGTGCGGGACCTCCAGCACGTCACCGTGCCACCGCGCCGCCGGAAAGACGCTCTCCAGCGCCGCGCCGAGTCCGGCGGTCATCAGCACCTCCCTGCGGTGCGCCACGTCCGTGTGCCACGCCGCCCGCACCCGCTGGTGGTCGAGCACCGGCCGGGCGCTGCGCAACGCCCGTTCCAGCACGGCCTGCGCCGAGCGGTCGCCCGAGGCCAGGCCGCGCGTCCACGCCGAGCCGGGGCGGCCCACCGCGGCCAGCGACTCGCGCACGTACGCCGGTGGCGAGGCCAGCACCCGGTCGACGGCGGTGTCGAAGTCGTGGTCGAGCGCCCACAGGTACTCGACGGCGCCCGCGTCGGACACGAGCTCCAGCAGCGGCAGCGCCTCCCGCGGCAGCGCCCTCCGGGTCCGGGCGACCCACGGCCCCAGCAGGCCGCGGCCGTTCCCGCACAGCGCACCGGCCGCCAGCGACAACTCCACCAGCGGCGCCGGCGCGGGCAGGAACCGCGTGCGCAGCAGGTCCTCGGCCGTGAACCGGATCCTCAGCACGCGCGCGAGTGCAGCACACACCACCGGGCGTTGTCCTGTGCTTTTCCGACTTTCCGCCCTGCCGGAAGGTCCGTGCCGTGCCGCGGCGAGCACGCCAACCTCGGTGGTGTCCGCAAGAACACCCAAGGGGAGAAACCGAATTGCGCAGGATCACCTTGTTGCTCGCCACCGTCGTCGCGCTCTGCACCGGGTTCGCGACCTCGGCCTCGGCCGGCACGATCTTCTTCCAGCTCAAGGTCCAGCACACGCTGAAGTGCCTGCAGGTCAGCGGCGGCACCACCGCCGTGCAGTCGACGTGCGGGGGCTTCCAGCAGCAGAACCAGATCTTCGTGCTGGACCCGCTGCCCAACGGCAACCACCGGATCAGGAACGTCTCCACGAACAGGTGCCTCGACATCCGCGGCGCCAACCCGGCCACCGGCGCCGACGTCATCGAGTTCACCTGCACCGCCGGGGCGAAGCACCAGGAGTGGGGGTTCGGCTTCGACGGGGCCGGCCACTACGAGGTCGTGTCGGCGCTCAACCAGAAGTGCCTCGACGTCGACACGTTCGGCGGTGGCACGAACAACGGGGCCCGCGTGCAGATGTGGGACTGCCTGGACAACCCCGCGCTCAACCAGCGCTGGAACCTCCAGTCGATCTGACCCGGCGGGCCGGGGACCGTTTCCCGGACGGGAGACGGCCCCCGGCCCGCCGGGCCGCTACTGCCGCATCAGGCCGACCGCGTCCCGGGCGTGGAACACGGCCGGTGAGCCGGCCGGGGCCTCCTGGTACGAGCCGCGCCGTTCCCACCGCACGCCGTAGATCAGGCCCGGCAGGAGCCGCCGGAACCGCAGGTGCACCTCGCCCGCGGCGTCCACCGGGAACGGCTGCCCTGCCGGGTCGCGGCGGTAGGCGCCGTCGAAGCGCTGTACCTGCGGCTTGTGGTCGGGGCCGAAGCGCACCCGCAGGTCGAACTGCTCGCACGGGCGTTCCGGCACGTGCAGCAGCTCGGGCAGCAGCGACTCGCGGTCGAGCGGGTAGCGCAGCGCGAACTCGAAGGTCTCGCCGCGCGGCAACGGCTCGGCGGGCACCACCGTGAACCCGGGCCGGGCGTGGGTGACGACGCCGTGGTCCTGCAGCGTGCCGCCGTAGAGGAGCCGGGTGTCGCGGCGCGGCACCGCGAACAGCGCGGTGAACTCGACCTCGTCGACGTGCTCGGCGTCGATCACGAGCCGGTGCCGTTCGACGACCTCGGGCCTGCCGTGGTCGAGGACCACCGACACGTTCAGCTCCGCGAGGTGCCAGCCCCCGGTCTCGCGGCGCGTGGTCGTGGCGGCGAGCTCGGCCAGCTGCTCGACGGCCTCGTCGACGCGGCGGCGCACGGTGCGCGCGTCACGGTCGACCTCGGCGGCCACCCAGACGACCCGGTCCTGGTACAGCGGCAGGCGGGTCTCCGGGGTCAGCGCGAACGCCGCGCGCGCGGCGAGCTGCAGGTCGTCCGGCAGCTGCTCGACCAGCTCGGTCAGCCGCGTGATCAGCTTCTGCCGCGCGGCCAGCGGCCCGTCCGAGCGGGTGATGCCGCACGCGGCGCGCAGCGTCGGCCCGATCTTCTCGTCGATCCCTCCCGCGTGCACACCACGCCCCTTGCGCACCCTCTTCAGCTCGCGGACCAGGTTCTTGTGCGTCGTCACCGTTCGCCCTCCCCTTCGTGTGCGGCGCAGCGTGCGACGGGGGCGTGGACGGGAAGTGGACACACCGTGGATTGATCAGTGGTGTTCTGGACGCAGCACCGACGCGGCGAGCGCGATGCCCAGCCGGACGCCGTCGCGGGCGAGGAAGACGCGTGAGACGCCGATGCGGTCCAGCGCGGGCACGTCGACGGCACCGACCCCGAAGGCGATCATCTCGGGGCCGTTGTCCGAGGTGGTGAGGCCGGAGAGCGGTGTCTCCCAGACCGCGTCGGTGGCCCGTCCGTCCGAGATGAAGAACAGCACGGGACGCCGGACTCGGATCTGTTGCGCTTTCAGCACCGTCACGTCACGGTCGATGGTGGTGCGCATGAGGGTGAACGTCGCGCCGAAGTCCGTTCCGGATTCTTGGCGGGGGCGAATGATCTCCACGCCCTCCAGCGCGGGTCTCAGCGGCTGCACGACGCACGGGCTCCGCGCGAACGCCACCACGCACACGCGGACCTGCGTGAGGCCCAGGCCCTCCGCGTGCACGGCACCGCGGAACTCGCGCAGCCCGGCGTTGACCTCGTCGAGGTGGTCGGTCATCGAGAACGACACGTCGCAGACCACATAACACGGCAGCACTTCGGACACCATGCGTCTCCCCCAAGTCACTTCACGTGACCCCAGCTTTCCGCTCCCGTGTAGACCAAAAGTGGAAAGAATGCTGATTCGCGACACACCAAAGGGCCCTTGTGCGACATCCATGCCAGAAGTGAAGCTGGCTCGAAGGAGGCGGAGTGGAATTCCGGATGCTGGGTCCGCTGGAGGCGTGGCAGGACGGCGCGCCGGTACCACTGGGGGACCTCCAGCAGCGCTACGTCCTCGTGGTCCTGCTCCTCAACGCGAACAGGCCGATGACGCCGGAGCGGATCACCGAGATCGTCTGGCCGGACCAGCCCGAGCGCAAGAACCTGGTCCGCGGGTACGTGAACAAGCTGCGCAAGGCGTTCGCCGAGGCCGGTGCCTACGACGTCGTGATCGAGACGACGCCCACCGGGTACGTGCTGCGCGTCGCCGAGGAGAAGATCGACACCGTCCGGTTCGACCGGCTGCGCGACCAGGCCGCGCGGGCGGTGCACGACAACGACGGGCGCCGTGCCGTCGACCTGCTGCGGGAGGCCGTGGCGCTGTGGCGCGGCCGGTTCATCGAGGACATCGACATCGACCGGGTCGGTGGCGCCGACGTCGTCTTCTCCGACGAGGGCCACCACGACGCGATCGGTGACCTGGCCGAGCAGGAGCTGGTGATCGGCGACCACCGCTCGGCGCGCGACCGGATGCGCCGCGCCGTGCGTTCCCGCCCTGACCACCAGAAGTACGCCGAGCTGCTGATGCGCGCGCTGATCGCGGGCGGCGACCAGGTCGGTGCGATCAAGGTGTTCGAGGCGGCCGGTGAGGCGCTGGCGCAGGCCGGGTTCGAACCGGGTCCGCTGCTGCGCAACCTCGCCGAACGGGCCCGCCGCGGCGAACCGGTGAGCTCGCTGCCCTCCCGTCCCGGACGGTTCACCGGGCGCGCGGCGGAGCTGGCCGCGGTCGAACGGGCCGCGGCGGGAACGGGCGAGCGGCGCGCGGTGTGGGTCAGCGGCGCTCCCGGCGTCGGCAAGACGGGACTGGCGGTCGAGGCCGCGCACCGGCTCAAGCGCCGGTTTCCCGACGGTCAGCTGCAGGTGCGCCTGAACGGGTTCACGCCCGGTGTGGCCCCGACGTCGGTCTCCGACGCGCTGACCCAGCTGCTGACCGAGCTGGGCGTGCCACCTGAGCAGATCCCGGACACCGTGAACCGCAAGGCCACCCTCTACCAGACGCGTCTCTACGGCACGAAGACGTTGGTGGTGCTCGACAACGCTGTCTCGGCCGAGCAGGTGCGGCCGCTGCTGCCCGAGGCCGAGGGCTGCTTCGCGATCGTGACGAGCCGGCAGATGGGCGAGCCGGACATCAGCGCCCACGTCCGGCTGTCCCCGTTGCCGCCGGACGACGCCTTTTCCCTGTTCACCGCGCTCATCGACCCGTTCCGCGTGCAGGGCCGCTCCGCCGACGTGGCGGGGCTGGTCAAGCGCTGCGGCTACCTGCCGATGCCGATCAACGTGGCCGCGGCGCTGTTCCGCAGGCACGACCGGTGGTCGCTCGACCACCTCCTGGGCCTGATCGACGAGAGCGGCCCGTGGCAGGAGGACGGCACCGCGGCGGTCCGCGCGTCGTTCCGCCAGCTCGACGCCGCCCAGCAGGAGGCGTTCCGGCTCTTCGGGCAGCTGCCGGGACCGGACGTCGACCTGAGGGGTGCGGCCGCGCTGCTGGGCCGCGACATCGCTGTCACCCGCGAGCTGCTCGACGACCTGCACGAGGTGTGCCTGCTGGAGGAGGTCGCGCCCGACCGCTACCAGATGCTCGACGTGCTGAAGGAGTACGCCTCCGCCGACCCGCCCGCGACGGGACCGGAGGCGTTGCTGCGGCTGCTCGACTTCTACGTCGTCACGCTCGCGTCGGCGGTGGGCACCGCGTACCCGTTCGACCAGGCCGGCCGGCCGTCGGTGGACCGCACGAGCCCGTACGCGCTGGAGTTCGGGAGCGAGGAGACCGCGCTGGCGTGGGTGACCACCGAGCGCGACAACCTGGTGGCCGCCGTGCACCACGCGAGCCGCACCGGGCTGGCGGGGCACGCGTGGCGGGTCGCCGTGCTGGTGTGGCGGCGGTTCGCGTCGGCCAACCGGTTCCACGACTGGATCGAGGCCACGGAGCTGGCGCGGGAGGCGGTGGGCACCGACCGGTACGGCCGGGCCCACGTGCTGCTGCGGCTCGCCTCCACGCACGACCGGCTGGGCCACCACGCGCAGGCGCTGGAGCTGGCCACGAAGGCGCTGCCGCTGTGGACCGAGCTGCCCGACGTGCGGGGCGAGGCCGCGACGCTCGCCACGATGGCGATCTGCACCATGCAGCTCGGCGACCACGAGAAGGCGACCGGGCAGTTCGAGACCGCGTTGCGCAAGTACGAGCAGTGCGACGACCTGCGCGGCCAGGCGCACATGCTGAGCCACCTCGGTTACCTCGACGAACAGCACGGCGAGTTCGAGACGGCGTTGCGCCGGCACGAGGCCGCCGTCCGCATCCAGCGCTCGATCGGCAACCGGCGCGGTCTCGCCCACGCGTTGAACAACCTCGGCGCGAGCCGCCAGCACCTCGGCGGGCTCGACGACGCGATCCCCGAGCACGTCGAGGCCTACGAGATCGCCTCCGAGCTCGGCGACTCGGTGCTGGCCGCCTACGCGTTGACGAACATCGCCGACGCGCACCGGCTCGCGGGCCGCCTCACCGAGGCGGTGCGCCACCACGAGCTCGCCACGTCCCACGCGTCCGAGGTCGTCGACGCGGACCTGCGGGCCCGCCTGTTCCGCGACCGCGGCCTCGTGGCACTGGACGGCCGCGACCACCTGGCGGCGCTGCGGCTCTTCCAGTCCTCACTGGACGTCGCCGACGCCACCGGCAACCCGACGCACCGCTCGCACGCGGAGGCCGGCATCGCCCGCGCCCTGCACGCGCTGGGCCGGCACCGGGAGGCCGCGGCGCACTGGGACGTGGCGGAGGAGGTGTACGCGGCGCTCGACCAGCCGGAGGTGCGGGAGGTGCGGGCCCAGCGCGCGGACATGACGTGCGCCTGCGGTCAGCGGTGAACCAGCCGCTTGAGATCGGGGTACACCGCGCGCACGGCATCGTGGTTGTGCCAGCGCCCCAGCGTCCGCGCGAGCTGCCGCAGGTCGGTCCTGATCGTCGCCGAGTCCACGGCCTCGGCGTCGGTCAGCGTCGCGGCCAGCGTGCGGCAGCCCTCGTCCACCTCGCCCGCCAACGCGTGGGCGAGCGACCGCCGGGCCCCGAACCGCGCCCTGGACCGCCGTGACTGCGCCGGGATCAGCTCGATCTGCCGGTCCAGCAGCTCCGCGGCCTCGGCGTTGCGCCCCAGGTCCACCAACGACCAGCCGCGCGCCAGCTCCAGCGGGTCCGGCACGCTCGACCCGAGCACCGGGTACGGCCGGTCGTCGCGTGGTGCGTCCTGCATCAGCTCGGCCGCGCGTTCGAACGCGCTTTCGGCCGCATAACGGTCTCCCGCCAACGCGTGGCCTTGTGCCTCACGGCGTGCGGCCAGCGCGAGTGTGCGCGCTCCGGCCCGTCCGATCCACTGCGCCTGCTGGGCGAGGTTGATCGTGGTGGCCGCCTCCTGCCGGTAGAGCGCGAGCCCCGCCTCCCGCACGAACGCGTAGCAGGCGATCTCCGGGTCACCGGCCGCGCGGGACAGCTCGGAGGCGTGCCGCGTCCACCACAGCGCGTTCTGCTCGTCGCCCGCCTCCTGGCTCATCCAGCCGGTGTACTCGGCGATCCGCGCGGCCAGCCGCTGCAACGCGACGCTGCCGTCCCTGCGCGCGGTGGCGTCGACCTTGTACTGCAGCTCCTTCAACGGTTCCAGGAGCATCGTCGGACTCGTCCGCAGCCCGAGGCCCTGCAGGTGCTCGAACCGGTCGCGGATCCGCACCGCGAGGTCGGGCCCCTGCCCGGTGCCGGTGAGCGCCCCGACGCCGAGCATCGTGCCCGCCACCAGCAGCTGGCGCCGCGTCGGCTGCGGCCGGGTGGCGGCGGCGACCAGCTCCCCGCCGGTGCCGAGCGCGCTGTCGCACAGCCGGGCGAACGCGGTGTTCGGCGGTTTCAGCCCATTCTCGATCTTGCTGAGATATCCCTTGCTGTAGTGCACCAGCTTTGCCAGCTGCCCCATCGACAATCCTGCGGCGAGACGTCGTTCCCGCAACAGCTCACCAAAGTTCTCCGCCACGACTGCCTCCCGCTCAGACGTTCCCCGAGTACAACACCCCGACGAGTTCAGCGCAATGCCCCGGCCTTCCACCGAATAACGGCGGTCGACCGGGGCGAATTGCTCTCAGCTCAGTCGTGCCACGGGTTCCCACCGCCGTTGGGCGCGTCCGTGGTGGTCGTGGTGGGCGGCGGCGGGGTCCCGTCGGCGGTGGCCGCGGGCCCGGAAACGGCGGCGGCGAAGCTGAGCGCGGTCACCAGGGCGGCGACGGTCACACCGAAAGTGGACAGGGTTTTGGACATGACGAATCCTCCGAAGGAAATCGCAGTTTGATTTCTGGATTTCGCCCGTTCGATTTCGGGCTACTTCGAGAATCCATCACCGAAAAGCGCGCAACCAGATGTTTCCCGTTGCCCGGCACAGCGGGCAACGGCCTCCACACCTGTTCCACTTCTCATCCACCAGGACAGCAGAAAGGCGGTGCCCCGGTTCAGGGCACCGCCTCGTTCACCACAGTCCGCGCTCTACCTCCGCGCGCGCTCGACCACGTCCTCCAGCCGCAACGGGCTCGGCGGGTGGTGGCTCAGGCACAGCGGCGCGCGCATCCGCCGGAACCCGAACGTGTCCCCGGTGACGTAGAACCGCCCGCGTTCCAGCCGCGAGATGTCCGCGACCGTGCTGCCCTTCGCGCGCGCCATCTCCGTCGCCGCCGCGATCTGCGCCGGGCTGTTGAGCCGGCCGAAGAACTGCGTGGTCGCGTTGCCGGTCACCTGGTTGTGCACGCCTTTCGGCGCCTGCGTGGCGAGCAGCAGCCCCAGCCCGTACTTGCGCGCCTGCGAGGCCAGCAGGATCGTGCTCTGCGTGCTCGCCGTCCACGCCCCGGACGGCGCGATGGTCTGCGCCTCGTCCATCACCAGCAACCCGCCCAGCGGCCGGTCGGCCGCCGGGTTGCGCTTGATCCAGGCGAACACCTCCAGCTGCAGCTGGCTGATGAACCCCTGCCGCTGCTCCTCCGACGGCAACCCGACGAAGCTGATCACCGACACCCGCGCGCGCCTGCCGTCCGACGGCGTGAGCAGCACCCCGGGGTCGGTCGGCTCGCCCTGCCCGCCGAGCAGCGGGTCGTTCACCATCGCGGCCCTGAGCGTCTCCGCCAGCTCCACCGCCGTCGCCGGCGCCGAGTTGAGCTTGCTCACCCCGTCCGGCAGCTCGGCCAGCACCTCGACGAACCCGTTGAGGTCACGCCGGTCCCTGCGCGCGTAGTACGTCAGCGCCTCTCTGAGCACTGCACGCCCACGCACCGCGAACCGCGACTCGCTGGCCACCCGCGCGTGCGGCACCAACCGCGCCACCGCCGCTTCGACGGCGGCACCGAACTCGTCGGGATCTCCCCGCACCTCCGCGAAGTCCGGCAACGGGTGGAAGCTCAGCGGCCGCCCGCCCGCACGCCCCGGCGTCCACACCACGACCTCGGTGTGCGCCAGGTACTCCGCCGCGCGCTCCGCGTCCCCCGGCCGCCACTCCCCCGGCGGCTCCGGCCACGCGTCCCCCAGCCGCGCCAGGTCGTTGTTGGGGTCCAGCACGATCGCCGACACCCCGCGCAACGCGCACTCCTCGACGATCCGCCGCAGCAGCACCGTCTTCCCGCTGCCGGACCCGGCGAACACGATGGCGTGCTTGCGCAACGACTCCAGCTCGATGCGGATCTCCCCGTCCATGCCGAGCACGATCTCCCCCGGCGCCGCCTCCGGCACCGGCGGTGGCCGGGTCTCCTGGTGCGAGGCCGCCGTCCGCTCCTGCGCGGGCAGGACCGAGCGCAGGAACGTGGCACCGCTGGCCGGTCTGCGCGCCACCAGCCACGACAGCAGCTGGTGGGTCTGCACCGCGCAGATCTCCTTGAGGGCGCTGAACGTCCGCAGGTCGTCGTCGCTGATGTCGACGCACCGGCCACCCGCCTGCTCCAGCGCGGCGACCTCCTGCCGGGTCTTCGCACCGGTCCAGCCCTTGGCGCCGTTGCGGATGATGACCAGGTGCCGGCCCTGCCCGCCGTGCGTGCCCTCGGCGGCGGCACGGGCGTCGCGCAGCTTGCGCAACACCCGGTTGCCGTGGCTGCTCGCGATGAACACCAGCCCCCAGCGCTCCTGGGTGTCCAGCTCCTCGTTGACCGTGAGGCGCAGCCCGGCGTGCAGGCGCCCGTCCTCGGACTGCGGCTCCGGGTGCCACTTCAGGTCGTCGTTGCCCACCTCGGTGATCCACGACTTCAGCCCGGCCAGCAGCAGCGGCGGGACGACCTCGTCCTCGTTGTGCGGCCGGATGTCCCCGGCGACGACCCCGGACTGCTCCCGCAGCCGCGCGAACCGCGCGTCGAACTCGGCCAGGTGGTCCTGCTCCCGCACGGCGGGCTCCGGCGCCTCGGCCGGCTGTGCCTCGTCGAACGACGTCAGCTCCCTGATCTCGCCGTACAGGCAGGCCTCCGCGTGCGCGTGCACCCGCTTGAGCAGCTGCCGCGGCGTCCGGTTGGCCCACGTCGCGGCGTCGAACGCGCTCGGCGCCACCGGCCACGTCGGGTGCGGCGGCGTGATCCCGTTGCGCTGGTAGATCACGCCGAGCCACTTCTCCAGCAACCGCCTGCCCAGCACGGGGTCCGCGATGGCGGCGAGGATCGGGGTTCTGGTGAACCGGTCCTCGACGGTGCTGGTCGCGATCGACTTCAGCATCGTCCACGTGTCGGGCAGGCAGGCCACCACCGTGAGCGTGCGCCTCGTGGTCTCACGGAGCTGCATCAGACCGTCGGAGATGTCACTGATCTCCTGGCGGAGCTCGGGGTTCGTGACGATGTCCCCGACCGCGTCGCGGCCCTTGTTCACCAGCGTGTCCAGCTGGTCGACCGCGATCACGCACGGCCCGGTCATCGCGAGGACGCGGGACACGTCGCGGACCAGCTCCCGCGACGGCTTCGGCTCGGCGGGCAGCCCCCACCGCCTGCGTTCCTCGCCCGTGTCGTCGCCGCCCTTGAGGTAGGACCGCGCGATCTCGGCGTGCTCGGACGCGTACAGCACCAGCGCCCTGATCGTGTCACCGCACTCCACCGCGATCCGGCTGTCCACAGTGCGCAGTCCGCTCAGGAACGCCCGCAGGTGCTCCGGTGTCAGGTCCGCCTGCCCCACCACGGCCCTGGCGACGTCCTCGGACACGTCGGCGCCCATGCACAGCTGCCGCAGCAGCACGGTGAGCTGCAGCTCGCCCTCGTCGTCGGCCCTGCGGAGCTCGCTGCGCAGCGCGTCGGCGATGTCGTCCCAGAACGCCTTCCCCGACGTCACCTCGACGAGGAAGAAGTAGCCGCCCTCCTGCTGGACCATGCGGCGCACGGACCCCAGCAGGTGCGTCTTGCCCACGCCCTTCTCGCCCTGCAGCACCAGCCCGCCGATGCTCGGCCCGACGCTGGCCCGCGCGTCCGCGATGCCGGCGCGCAGGCGGTGCTCCGCCCGCGTGTGCAGGCCGTCGACGTGGAACGGCGAGGTGTGCCACACGTCGTCGGGTGTCTCGGCGGAGTTGAACCGCACGACCGCCAGCGCCTCGCGCAGGTGCTCGGTCATGATTCCTCGATCGCCACGAGGTGCTTGTCCTCGCCGCCGATCCGGATGGCCGCCGCGTGGTCCTCGTCGGTCAGCACCTTGCGGTTCGCGCTCGCCACCAGGTGCGTGGAGCCGTCCTTGACCATCTTCAACAACGTCTGGTCGACCTCCTCGCGTTCCGCGCCGTCGAGCCGCGGCCGCAGCTTCGCGAGCCGCACCCAGTCCTGGTAGCCGTCACCGAGCTCCAGGTACGCGCGCCGGATCACGTCCTCGAGGTCCTGGGATGACTTGAGCGCCTCGGCGAGCGAGCCCCGGTCGCGCAGGAAGAGCGCGAGAACCCTGAGCACCAGCCCGTGCACCCTCGCGAGTGGTCCCATCCTGTTCGGTGCCTCCCCGTCGATGAGATCGTTCAGGCACCAGGCGACGCCGCTGTCGGTGATCTCGTGGACCAGCCGCCTGCCCTCGGTGGTGGTCCGCAGCAGCCCGTCGCCGTTCAGCGCCTCCCTGTCCTGCTTCCCGAGCTCGATCTTGAACGTCTTCGTCAGCTCCACGTTCGGGATCGCCCGGTCCTCCACCATGAGCTGCAGCAGCGCCGCTCGTGCGGTGGGTCCGTACTTCTCCGGCATCACGCCGCCTTTCAGTCGGTGAACGCGTTGACTCGTCGCTCGATCCGGGCGAGCAGAGCGCGCACCTCGGCGCGCAGCTGCCCAGGAACCACCACGGCGGTCCCTTTGAGGTGCGATTTGGTCAGCAGGGCCAGATCCGCCGTCAGGACCCGCACCGCGTCCATGTCGCCGTCGTCGAGCGCGACAGCGATCCCCTGCACGGTCTCCCTGACCAACGCCAGCCTTGCGGAGGACGGCAGCTGCTCCGGCACCTCCCGCAACGCCACTTCCGCAGCCCGCAACGCCTCCTGGTCCGGCTCGGCCTCCGTGGCCGGAACCGCCTTGAGCAGGTCGTGCAGCTCCCTGGCCACCCGCACGGGCCGCACGTCCGGGTCGAACTCCCCGAGCTGCAGGTTTCGCAGGAAACCCGGCAGCAGGTCGCGTGACGTGTGCGGGCTGACCAGGCAGAACAGCCGCCGCTCCGTTCCGTCGGGTCCCAGCGCCCGCCGCGCGAACCGTTCCGCCTCGGTCTGCTGCCACCGGCTCAGCCGACCGTCGACCAGCAGGCACAGGTGCTCGGCGGGATCGTTCGCCTGGTCGAGGATGCCGGGGTCACCCGACAGCGAGTGCTCCGCGCGCACCCCCAGCAGGCGCAGCTCGGTGATCAGCTCGGTCGAGGTCTGCCACAGCGACCGCGGGCTGGACACCAGCAGGTCCAGGTCGAATTGGCGGCGCCGGGAACGCGCGGCGGCCACGTAGGCGTCGCGGTTGTCCGCCAGCAGGTCGGTCCGGTCGAACTCCTGCGCGACCACCGCGGCGACCGTCTCCAGCGCGAACGAGATCTGGTCCGAGGACGGCGGCTGCTCCGCCACGACGGGCAGCTGCTCGCCGAAGCTCCAGTACGAGATGTAGGGCACGGTGAGGTGCCGCATCATCTGCTCCGGCGTCACGCCCTTGATCAGCCAGTTGCCGAACAGCGGCGCGACGACCCCGGCGCACTTCTTCTGCCAGTCTTCTGCCCGCTCGTACTCGACCCGGTTGTCCAGCCTGGACAGCACCGGCAGCACCTGGTGCCGGGGCCGGTCGTAGGGCAGCCGGTCCCTCGCCCTGTCGGCGAGGCGGACGATGTCCACCACCTCGTTGAGGTTCTGGTCGTTGGCGGTGAACACGACGACCAGGCGGTCGGGCAGCTGGGCCGTGCAGATGCTCGCGATGTCGGACACACCGGTGCGGCTGTCGATCAGCACGAAGTCGTACTTGGCGGTCCACTCCTCGCGGTAGGCCTCCAGGTGCGCCGCGAACCCGCGCTCGTACAGGTCCTCCCAGTCGATCGACTGCATCCGGCGCGAGTACGAGCCGTCCAGCCGGCGGTCCTCGGTCCGCCCCGCGGCGATCAGGTCGAGCACCCCGCCGTCCACCGCGACCCGCACTTCGTGCGCGCCGGGCGTCCTCACCCCGGCCAGGAACTCGTGTGCGATGTCGACCACACCGCTGCGCGGTTTCTCCGGCAGGTGCGGGTCGAAGTAGAGGTGCAGTCCGGGGGCTTCCAGGTCCCAGTCCACGGCGAGCACGCGATAACCCCACCGAGCGAGCAACACCGCCGTGTTGGCCAGGGTGAAGCTGCGTCCGACGCCGCCTTTGTAGGAGTAGAACGTGATCACAGTCCCGGTCATCACTCGAACCTCGGCAACGGCGGAGGAGGGATGAGCACCGGCTCCGGGTGCTCGACGATCGGCCAGTCCGGACTCCAGTCCGGCACCTGCTGCGCCAGTTCCACGAGATCGCGGGCGAGCTCCCTCACCCGGCGGCAGAAGTGGATGTACTCCACCGCGTCCTGATAAACGGGTTCGGTGTAGGAGTACTCCTTGAAGTCCTGCCAGGAGCGCATGCGTTCTTTGACCGCGAATTTGTGCGAGTCCGAGTAGAGAATCGGGTAGACCAGCCCCTGCGGGAAGTCAGCGGAGGCCAGACCGAGCACGGCCTCGCGCGCCCGCATGCTCTCCAGCTCGGCCATGCACCAGTGGGACTCGAAGTAGTGCGGCGTCATGAGCTGGATCATGATCTTGCTGCGGTGCAGCGAGTTCACCAGGTGGTGCGACCAGTCCACCGCCCGCGGCATCACCCGGTCCATGTAGACCTTGGGCGCCGGCGCACACTCGTCAGCGAGGTACTCGACGAGCTTGTTGTAGAAGTGGTTGAGCAACCATTTCTGCACGCTGCCCGTTCGGCTGTAGCTGATGAAGAAGTCATATTTGTAGCCGGACACAGCGGCCAACGATAGATGCCGATATCCGGCAAAAAAAGACAAAAAAGAGGCCGGTTTCGGCTGTTCTGTCCATAAAGTGGACATAAACCGGGCAGCCTGCAACCAGCAAGAAGCCCCCGGTCCTGGTGGACCGGGGGCTTCTCGTGCGAAGTGGACGATACTGGGATTGAACCAGTGACCCCTACCGTGTCAAGGTAGTGCTCTCCCGCTGAGCTAATCGTCCGAGCGGATGACGAGACTCGAACTCGCGACCCTCACCTTGGCAAGGTGATGCGCTACCAACTGCGCTACATCCGCGTGCCCCTCAGGATTCCCTTGTGGGGTTTCCCTCGGTGCGGGAGGAACTTTATCCGACGCTCCCCGGAAGTTCCAAATCGGCTGATCTTGAGCCTGCCGGCGCCTCCGGAAGGCCCCCGGAGCGCGATGCAGAGGCCGTGGAACGAGAACGGGGCGAGGTGCGTTGTGCACCTCGCCCCGCTGTCGATCCGATGGACGATACTGGGATTGAACCAGTGACCCCTACCGTGTCAAGGTAGTGCTCTCCCGCTGAGCTAATCGTCCGAGGCGGAGACGGGAATCGAACCCGTGTACAGGGCTTTGCAGGCCCTTGCCTAAGCCACTCGGCCACTCCGCCAGGAGCATGAGTCCTCGATGGACACCCATCGTGAACCCACAGAGCGGATGACGAGACTCGAACTCGCGACCCTCACCTTGGCAAGGTGATGCGCTACCAACTGCGCTACATCCGCGTACATCACTGACTTCGTGATGTTGAACAAACCTTATACGAGGGGTGCAACCCACTTTCACCGGGGGTACCCGCACCGCCTCCGCGGGCCCCCTACCTCGGGTTTTCAGCTCAGGTCGTTCGAGATCAGGTGCGTGAGCGCCTCGTCGACGTTGACCCACAGGTGCTCGTTGCCGGGCACGACGACGTCGTAGGTCCGGTCGAGGAAGTCCGCGAGCTCCTGGGCCGACGCCTCGAACATGGCGTGCCCGGACGGCGAGCTGAGCTCGATCACGACGACCTCGGGGTCGTCGGCGGCGGGGCGGATCCGGACGTCACCGTCACCGGCGTCCGCGATCAGGCCGTCCGCGAGCAGGTCGCGGGCGAACACCCACTCGACCCAGCCCGCGCGACCCGTGCGGAACGCGGCCACGACCGCGTACGGGTCCTTTGTGTCATATCGCAGCTCCACCTGGACCGGGACCGCCGGGGTCCTGGGCGCCAGCAGGTCGAAGACCGCTGTCGAGCGGAGCGTCACGTGGTCGTTGCGCATCGTCGTTACCCTCTTCTCCCTTCCCGGTCAATGAAACGACCGAGCACCTCAGTTGTGACGTGCATGTGGCGAGGAACGCTCGCCGTCCGGCCGCAGATCACCCCTTCGGGTCAGCTTTGCTGCACTCGGCGACCATTCGTGCGCGTTCCGTGCCTTCCTCGTCGTCAGCCCACGTTCAGCGACCCCCATCTTGCTGGGTCTAACCTGAACCCGGTACCGGCTGTTGCGCGAATGTTGGACGTGAGGACATCTCTGGTGGCTGACTCGCCCGGCCCGACCGCTGCGCCACGTAGCGACCGGCCGACCGACTTCGAGCTCGTGCAGAGGCTCGCGCAGGGCGACCGGTCGGCGTTCGGCGAGCTGTACGACAGGTACGGCACGCCCGCGTACTCGCTGGCCAGGCGCATCTGCGTGGACGCCGAACTCGCCGAGGACGTCGTCCAGGAGGCCTTCCTCGCGCTGTGGCGGCACCCCGCCAGGTTCGACCCCGCGCGGGGCGGTTTCGGGACCTGGTTGATGACCCTGGTGCACCACCGAGCGGTGGATGCCGTCCGTAAGGAAAACACCCAGCGTCGTCGAACTGTTCCCTTGACCGAGGACGTGTCACCTCCGACGGACGGTTCCGACCACGAAGCGTTGGTGAGCGTGGTGGGCGCCGAGGTCCGGGCGGCGCTGCGCACGTTGCCCGAGGAGCAGCGCCAGGTCATCACGCTCGCCTACCTCGGTGGCTACACGCAGTGCGAGGTGGCGAAACTGACCGGCGTCCCACTGGGAACTGTGAAATCGCGCACGTTCGCGGCGATAAGACGCCTGAGAGGCACGTTGGGGAACCTGTGGGCCGGCGAGACCGGCGAGACGACGGGAGTGAACCGGTGAACGGCGAGCTGTGCGCTCACGAGGAGCTCGCCGTCGGCTGGGCGATGCACTCCCTGGAGCCCGACGAGGAGGCGGTGGCCCGCGACCACCTGCCGACCTGCTCCACCTGCCGGGCCACCGTCCGTTCGACGGAGGAGGTCCTCGCGGGCATCGGCGGCGCGGTCCGCCAGGAACAGCCCCCTGCCCACCTGCGCGCGCGACTGCTGGAGCAGATCGAACACACCCCGCAGGAGCCCCCCGCCTCACCCCACCCGCGCCCAGCGGCCCCGACCCCGCTGCGCCCGCAACCGCGCCGCCGCACCGGCCGGCTCCTGCTGGCCGCAGCCGCCGCGATCGTGGTCCTCGCGGCAGGCGGCTTCCTCGGCGTGCGCGTGACCCAGCTCTCCGACGAGGTCGCCGCCTCGAAGGCCCGCACCGACGACCTGAACAAGGCCCTGGTCCTGGCCGCCGACCCGACCACGAACCGCGCCCTGCTGCGCACCGGCTCCGGCACCGACGCGGCCGTGGTCCTCTCCGGCCCGACCACCGCGGCCGTCATGCCGATGAACCTGAAACCGAACGACTCGGGCCACGTTTACGTGGTGTGGGGTGCGAGCACGAAGGCGCCGGTACCGTTGGCCGTGTTCGACGTACGCGCCGGCTCGACCGACCCGCAGCTCCTCTCGTGGTCGGCCGACGCCCACAAGCACACGACCTTCGCGGTATCACTGGAACCCGGCCGCCAGGCCCCTCCGAGCCCCTCGGAAGTGCTGGCACTCGGCCAGGTTGCGTCCGCCTGAGTCCCAACAGGATGATCGACACATGACCAAGCCCGACGCGAAGCCCACCGAGCACAAGGGCTGGCGCAACTGGTTCCACCGCAACCCGGCGCTGAACCTCGCCTACCGCATCGGCGTCGGCGTGATCGGCGGCGTCGTGCTGGTCGCGGGCGTCATCATGATCCCGTACCCCGGCCCCGGCTGGCTGGTGGTCTTCGCGGGCCTCGCCATCCTCGCGACCGAGTTCGAGTGGGCCGGCCGCGTCCTGAAGTTCGCCAAGCGCTACTACGACCGCTGGGTGGAGTGGCTGAAGCGCCAACCGGCCTGGGTCCGCGGCCTCGTGATGGCCGGCGTCTGCGCCATCGTCCTGGTCACCTGCTACTTCCTCAACGTGTTTGCGCTGGTAGGAGGCTGGTTCGACCTCGACTGGGCCTGGTTGCAGAGCCCGATTTTTGGTTCTCGTTGATGATGTTGTAAGCTATGGCCACACCGCGAGAGCGGGACAGCAGGACAACAGAACACGGGCGTTTAGCTCAGCGGGAGAGCGCTTCGTTCACACCGAAGAGGTCACTGGTTCGATCCCAGTATCGCCCACACACCCCGAAAGCCTCTGACCTGCGAAGGTCGGGGGCTTTCGGCTTTCTCGGGCACCCGTAGACCCCTGGTTCCGAGGCGTCGGTGCAGAAAGTGGTGCTAAACCGGTGTCGTCCCACGTCAGACCAGCCCCTTCTGCGAGGGCGGCAGGAACAGACCAATCACTGCCTCCGCGGCGTCGCGATCAAGGTCCTCGATGTCCGCGGAGTAGGTGTCGAGCGTGAACGCCACCGTCGCGTGTCCGAGGCGAGAGCTGACAATCTTCGGGTGCACACCCGCTCGCAGCGAGATGGTCGCGTAGGTGTGCCGGATGTCATGGAATCGAATCTTCGGCAGCCCCAGGAGATCGACCAGCCTGTTGAACTCCTCGGTGATGGTGTCCGGGTAGATCGGTCGACCATCTTCCCAGCAGAACGCCAGCCCGTGGTCCCGATAGGCCTCGCCCCACTCCCGCTTCTCCTTCTCCACCTGCTGAAAATGCACGGTCAGCACCCCGGTGGTGAAGCTGTCCAGCGCGAGCAGCCGGCGGCTCTTCTGACTCTTGCCCGAGCCCTTCACCGCTCTTCCGCCAGCAATAACTCGTGTGGTCGCCGCCATACGAACCACCTTCTTCGACAGGTCGAAGGCGGCAATCTCAACACCGCTCAACTCGGAGCGGCGAACCCCGGTCGACGCCTCCAGGACCCACAACGCATACCAGCGGTGATGTCGCGCGTGCTCGAGGAAGAGCATCATCTGCTCCGGAGTCCAGGTGCTGTGGTTCCGCCTCGGGACCGATGGAGCCTTCACACTTCGAACCGGGTTGAGGCTGAGGTACTTCCACATCACCGCCACGCTCATCGCAGAGCTGAGCATGATGTGGACGCTCTTCACGGTCTTCGGCGCGAGCCCAGGTACATGGGGCTTTGGGATGCGACCGACCTCGTAGCGCCGGACGGCACGGCGTGCAGCGGCGTAGGTCACACCTACCTTGTCAGCGATCTCCCGCGGCCGAATCTCCCGATCTGCGGCACGAGCTTCCTTCCACAGCTCGTACATCTCGCCGTTGGTATTGCGCTTCTGACGCCCTTCCGTAAGCAGGTAGTCGTAGAGCGCAGCTACCACCGATGGCACGAAGTCCTGCATCAGGCGCTTTCCCACGATCGGCATCACGTAGGTCCGCGCCAACGTCTCATAGTTGGCCGCCGTCGTCGGTTCAGTAGTGAGGCGGACGTACGGAAAGTACTGCTCGAAGAAGTCGTTGATCGTGGCGCGAGACGGCTTCACATAGGTCTCGGTGGCGAGTGCAGCACGCGCTGCCTCCATCCCCGCCCACGCTTCGTCCTCAGTCTCGTAGCCGCTCTTCCTGATCTGCTCTCGTACACCAGTGAGAGGGTGCTCAGGCCCTTGGAAGGCATACGCCCACTTCCGGCCGCGCCGATACACCGATCCATCAGGACGCTTGCGGGACCGCTTTTTCTTGCCAGTCATGCCGCCTCAGCCCCCGCAGCGCCGTCCTGTCCGGGTTCGAGGAACTCGACAAGCCGGGCACGAACCACGTAGACCCTGCGTCCCATCCGGCGGACACCGGGCAGCAGCCCTGAGTGAGCGTATCGATAAGCCGAGGCTCGGCTGATGCCCAACAACCTGGCAGCTTCTGGAACGGACACAAGAGCAGGACCGCGTTCATCGAACATCATTTTCTCCAAACGCAAATAGGGTACGAGAAATGACCGAAATCAGCAATTTGAACTGTCAGTTCGCGTGCCCTGATTGGGTCAACCTCAACTGCACGCCCGCCCATGGGCATGACCGAAACTGTGCCCTGCCGAAGGGCGTCCTGATTGGACTACGAACCTCCTCACGCCTCATCGCGGGTCGACGGCGCTATGTACTCATGCCGGACGCAGGCGCCGCACGCAGACCGGAAGGCGCCGCTCATGCCGGTCACCTAACAAGGTAGCACCTATCATAGATAGGTGCTACCTATCCCAAGGAGGTCAGGGTTACCTTCCAGTCGGAGTGCCCGTACTTGCGGAGATGCTTGGTGGGTTCTGAGTACAGATCGGGGACACTGAGCAGCACTTGGCGCTCAGGATGAGCACTCGGTATACGCAAGCGCAGAAGGAGCATGACGGTGCAGCTTCGATGGCGGCTCAGGCAGGTTATGGCCTCCCGCGAGGTGTGGACAGGCAAAGAGCTGCGCGAGCTTCTTGCCGACCGCGCCGACTTCACTCTGTCCGGGCCGTCGGTGTACGCATTGATCAACAACGAGCCAACGCAAGTCAAAACCGACACCCTGCAGGCGCTGTGCACCGCGCTCCAGTGCACGCCGAACGAGTTGTACGGAGTGACCGCTCCACGTGAGATCTCGTTGGCGAACGAGCAGCCCCCACCTGACACGCCCGCTACGGGCTGACGGTGATCATGCCGCCTTCACCAGCAGGAGGCCCTCCTTCTTACCAGCGTCTGCAGATTCGATGCCGACCGCTGCCTGGATCCGGCGGTGCCAGTTGAGCGCAAAGCGCAGGCAGTTGGATTCACTGCGATGACTGGGCCCACAGCCGGGCACGTATCGGCCGCGCATGCTCCATGACATGGAGTCACTGCTGACGATCGAGTTGCCATACCGCTCAAGCCCGAGCACTTTGGCACCGAAGGCGTGCAGCCGGTATCCGCGGGCGGCAAGCGATCGCACGATCCATTCGACCTCGGCCGTGTGCTGGCGGCGACAGATGCTGCCGATACCAATCAAAGGCAGAGCAGCAAGGTCGACACCATGATGCTCGTACCAGTCAGCGCACCTGTGGTAGTCCGCCACGCTGTCACCCTGCAAGACAGGTATGAACGGCAGCTCGGAAGCCAGATCCCTCAGGCGCAAGTAGTTCGTCACGGTCATGCGTTGGTGCATACGCAGACTCGCGCCGATACGCGCCAGAACAGACCGTTCCGTCATGCTGTCCATAGGCGCGGCAAAGGCAAGCTGCCCGATCTCGGTGGCGTAGCGCCTAACCGCGGTTACGTAGGTTCGCTCGTCGAACCTCCACCGACCGTGGAGTGATAGCTCCGTGAAGCCGCCCGAGTCCAGAGCCCATGGACCACTCGCACGTGGCAAGCTGCGCCGGCCAGCCAACCGTCGATGAGAAACCAGCAGCGGCACACCGAGGTCGCGGCTCAACCAGGCGGGCTGATGGGTACCTAGGTAGAACCTCATCGCGGCACCGCCCGGAACCGGGTACGCCGCATAGCCCACAGAACAGCGAGCGTGAGCACCGTTGCAGCGGTCTTGCCCGCGACTTGCCCTGGTACGGCGGTGAAGGAGCCGAACGCAAGCGGCACGAACAGCAGACTGTCGACGACCAACCCAGACAGGTTCGATACCAGAACCGCGCGTAGCTGCGGGCCTGGGCGCAGCACGGCGTAAAGCGCCGAGTCGACCAACTCGGACGCTGCGAACGCCACGACGCTGGCCACCGCAATCTGCGGCGATGCCAGGAGCCACGACAACCCTGCCCCTGTCACAACAGCAGCAGTTACACCTGGCACGCCGAGCGTTTCGTGCAGCAGATCGCGGAGCGTGAGGGTCACGCCCGCCCAGACTGTCCCGGCTGGAACGACCAGCGGTCCGAGGGCGACTGCAGGCGAGCATGTGGACGCAACGTTTGCGAAGACCACTGATCCTACGTAGGCAGCCACGACCAGGATTCGGCTCAGGACCACGACGCCGGAAGACCGACCGCGAAAACGTGCTGCTCCCTGCAGCAACCGGTGAACGCGCGGAGCCATCATGCCGCGTCCTCTGTGATGGCCGTGCCAGAGTGGCCCGTCCACGGCGAGCATCCGTCTGGATCGGCCACGTCCTCCACATCGGCGACGAGATGCAGCCCCCGTCGTGATGCGGTGCGTGGCTCAAGGTTGACTTCGTCGAGCGGCATGCAGGACCGGTGCAGGAAGTACTGGCCACGCGCTGGCTGGCCGTGGTCGGCGGCGTGTGGGTAACCGTGGATCCCGATCGCCTGCTCGGCATAGACACCGCGTGGGACTCGGCGTGGATACGGGTGGCCAAGCAGCTGCCGAGCGGCCTGCTTGAACGGGCGGATCTTGTATTCGCCAGTGCACTGGCGTCGAGCCAGTCCCTTTGAACCGTCCGGGTTCAGCACGTGCAGCGGCATCGACACGAATCGATGCCGCGGGTCGAGCGCATCGGTACGGATGTCGCCTGCTGAGACGGTGCGCAACGGGATGCCCGCACGTTCGGCGAAGTCGGCAAGCCGAGCAAGGTTCGCGTAGACGGCTCGCGGCTCCCAACGAGTGTCGGCGAACAGGGCACAATCGAATGGCCGGATCACGCGTTCGCACGCGAGCAGCAAAACCGCGGTGCTCTGGACTCCTGCGCTGAGCGAAAACAATCTCAGGGCTGGGCCAGGTTTTGGAACTGAGTGTCGGGAGTTCATGCCGCAGTCACCTCTGCCCACTCCTGCCGTGAGCCTGATTGATGAGTTCCGCAAGATCAGCAAGGAGCAGAGCCAGCGCACAGGCGGCCTGTTGAGGCACAACACCGTTGCCCAACGCGCGCAGCTGTGCCGTCCTGGGCAACGGCAAGTCGGTGACCCATCCCGCGGGCAAGCCCATGAGGTGCTCGACGAAGGCGGGTGCCAGTACCGGCCGGCCATGGCGGCCCGGCTGTGTCGGGAACGGCGCGGGACGACCGAGGAGTCGTTCCCACCGGCGCACGGCCAGGTCGTATTCGCCCCAGTCCGCTAGGCGGCTTTGTCCAGCTCGTTGCAGGCCAGCAGCTGTATGACGGCCGACGGCAGCATCATGTCGCCCTTCGACCCGCGTTGGGCAGGACAGCCCTTCGTCCCATCGGTGGCCCGAGGAGTCGGCAGGAGACGACACTGGTCGGTCAGCGACGGACCACCATCCTGCCCGTGGTGCGTGGACGCGTTCGCATCGGACGCTGTCGGCGTCGGCAGCAACCGGACCGCGATGGACAACGGCATCCCCGCCCGAGTGCTGTCGGACTCCTTGCAGCGGTGCTTCTCGTAGCGTTCCAGCCAGTGAGCGGGGTCCTCGTAGTCGTTCGGGTTGGCAGCCGTCGGAGTCGGAAAGAGCTTGATCACCGAACTCACCACGTCGTGAAGGCTGACTTGATGGCCGAGCAGCCGACGACGCACCGGGTCCGCGGCGCCGCGGTTGTCGCCGTCGCGTGCTTGTGGTGTCGGCAGCATGCGGGAGGACAGCGTCTCGGGGCCAAGCGAGCAGGAAGACTCGTTCGCGTTGGTGCGCTGCACCGACTTCGGAGGCGCGGACGCTACGCCAGAGCGCGTCATACCCTGCTTCGGCCAGGTCGCCGAGTACACGGTGGAGGCCTCCGTCTTTCCAGCGAAGCGCGGCGACGTTCTCCACGACGAGCAGCCCTGGTCGTAGTACGCGAACGCCCGCCATGATGTCGGTCCAGATGCCACTGCGTTCGCCCTTCTCGATGCCCGCGCGCCGACCGGCCGCGGAGATGTCCTGGCACGGGAAGCCGGCAGTGAGAACGTCAACTGGCTCGACCTCGGCCCAGTCGATCTGCCGGATGTCGCCGAGGTTCGGCACACTCGGCATTCGCGCTTCGAGGATGGTTCTGACGTGTGGATCGGTATCCGCGACCCAGGCAAGGCGTCCACGTCCCAGAGCCGCGAGCAGTCCGAGATCCAGTCCGGCGTAGCCGGTGCACACCGAGCCCACGACGACGTCGCAGTCCCCCAGCACCAGGTTCCACGGCGAAGCAGCAGTCCTCCGGTTGGTGTTCATGCCGCGGCCCCGAGAACCAGACACCGCTCTTCGCGTGTTGCGGACCGAGGTGCCTTGGCGCTCGCTGCCATGAGCTCGACCTCGTGCGCGAGCCGGAAGACGAGCACTTCGTGATGAGCGTTGAGCGCGATCGGCTGACCGGCGACCCGCGCGGCAGCAGCGGCACGGCGCTCGGCGAGCGCTGCGTACGTGACGAGTCGACTGCCGCGCAGCTCGGCGGTGAGAGCGATGCATCGGTCAACCGGAGTCAGTCCCGCGGCGACGCCTGCCGCGAGGACCGACGTGGTCATGTCCGCCAGAGCACCATCTGGTTGACGGCGTGGCCGCACGACAACCACGACATGTCCGCCGGCTCGCAGCAGCGGCTCGCAGTAGGAGAGTGCTTTGACGAGTTCTCCGTCGCGGTCCGGCGTGGTTCGCAGGGAAGTGAGTACGAGTCCGACTCGTCCGACCAACCCGGCTGCGCACGAGGTCGCCAATACGTTCGGCCGGGCGTCGAGGACGGACCCGTCCCGCCAGGCGCCCGCGTTCTTGGCGGTCGAGATGTTGGCCCTCGCGATCGCCCACCACTGCTTGTGGATGGTCAGGCCGAGTGCGTGGCGATCGGCACGAAGTGCCGCGGTCAGCACGGTGCCTGCGCCGCAGTCGGGGTCGAGTACGAGGTCGCCCGCGTGGGTATGGGTCGCGATGACCTGAGCCGCAACAGCAGGCGGAATTCGCTCACTGTCCGACTCGGTACCGGACACGCAACCTGCCTCCCGCAACTGTGCGTGCGGGCTGAGCTGGCCGGTCGGCCACACCGACGTGACGCGCGCGGTCACCGACTATCGCCTTCCTGCTCGACAGTGCTGACCGAGCCGGCGCGCTGGCCGAACAGCAGCAGGTCGTCGTGCACCTGGATGTGCCGAAGTCGGGTCTCAGCAGCGCGCAGCACATCGTGGGCAGGTGCACGCAGCAGTGCGATCCGGTCGAGGTAGCGCAGTCCGGTTTCGTGTGCGGCGCGCACGAGCTGGCCGACGGGCTCACTGAACCGACCACCGGTGTGAGTACCGCGGGTGATGACCGCGAGGGCGCCAGCCGAGTTGAGTAGATCTGCCCAGTCGGCCGGACGCAGCCAGTCGAGGACGTGTGGTTCGGCGGCGACGAGCACGAGGTCGTAGCCCCCGGTCACGACATCCGAACTGGGGTCCGACCGAAGCCCGAAGTCGGACTTGACCGCTGTGCTCGCCTGAACGCCGCGGCCAAGCCGAACAACAGTCCAGCCCGCTTCGTGTAGTCCGGCGTACGGGCCGGGCTGACCCGAACCGCGACCGGCTGCCGACGGTCGCGCGAGGTACTGCGCTGGTTCGACAAGCAGTACGCGTTGACCGGGCTCGGTGTAGGTCGTGACGGTCTTGATGACGGCGTTCAGCAGCCAGTCGGCGAGCAGACCAGTGCCTTCGCGCAGGTCGTCTTGACCGCACAGCCACACGGTTCCCGGAGGTGCCGGGCGAGGTCGCCGCAACACGCGACGCTGGGTGCGTGGACGCGGTGATCGGCAGTGAATCGGGACCATCGCAGATCTCCTCAGTCAAGCGGATGTCGCTTCCTGACATCCCTTAACTCCGGATCCGAGACCAGTTTTGGACAACTGGAAAAGCAGAGATCCCACAACCTGCCGCAGACGGCCTACCCCCTACTAGGACAAACTTATCGACCGACTAAAACCCCTGCTCAGGGCAGCGAATGGCAAGATCGCAGCCGCAACTAGAGCAGTGGATCAAATAGTTGACAACTAGCAGATGCACGCAAATAGCAAGCTAACACATAGCAATGGCTTGGTATTTGCGTGGTATCCACCGTGGCTCCATGGCGTCGTTGTTTCCGCTTCTACGCCTGAGGAGTCATGTCATGGCACCGAAACGCTTTGTCCGACGCAGCGCTGACTGCGCCCCCAACTCGCTGGACATCGCTCGCGACACCTTCACCTGGCTGGTTACCGGCCCCCACCCGGTGTCACTCGACGGGCACCACTTCGAGGGCCTGCCGAACCGGCAGCTGCCGCTGGACGAGGTCCGCGACCACCTGCTCGCCCGCTCGTGCTCGCAGACGACGAGGGACTCCGTGTGGTCACACCTGGTGCTGCGCTCGCGCACCGAAGGCGCGACGTGGACTGTCGCCGCGGTCGGGGTCGCATTGCCGGCACTGACCTCCGTCGCCGCCACGCTGTCAGCTCGTTTCGCCGGCGATCCGGCCGACGTTCACGCCGAGGTGCTGCGCGGCTTTCTCAGCGCGTTGGCGACCATCGATCTGTGCGCGCCGCGCATCATGTTGCGTCTGCGCTGGGCTGCCTACCGGGCGGGGCACAAGGCGCTGAGCGAAGCGCTAGCCAGTCCGACGCCCGTGGCGCCGGGGTTCCGTTCCGTACCTCCGCACGCTCCGTGGGGACATCCAGACCTCGTGCTCGCGCGTGCCGTGGATGACGGAGTCCTGACCCAGATCGAGGCTGCGCTGATCGGCGCCACTCGGTTGGAAGAGGTCACCGTTCGCGACTGGGCGGCACAGCGTCAGACGAGCGAGTGGGCGGTCTACAAGGCGCGCAAACGAGCTGAGAACCGGCTCGTCGAGTACCTGCGCGACGGCATCGCGGAGACCGATCTGGCCGATCAGGTCGCCGCCGCAGAGGCTCTGTCACAGCGGAAGTCCAAGCCGCGAGTGTCCAAAGCGGAGGCGAATTCCGGAGTTCAGAGCTGCGGGACACACCCGCGTTCCGCTTCGTCTCCGGAGGTGCCGCGATGCGCCTGATCGACCACTCCACCACCTCGAAGCCATCGCTTCGTGCGGCGCTGCTCGTCCAGCTGGTGCTCGGCGCGCTGCTGCTGTCGGCGTCCGTTGCCCACGCCGACACCGCGGTCGTCGCCCTCGCGGCCTCCGTGAGCGAGGTCCTCAACAACATCCGCAACTGGATCATGGGAATCCTCGCGGGCCTCGCGACGGTGTTGCTGACCATCGGCGGCGTCCGGCGGGTCATGGCCGGCGGCGATCCCGGCGAGCACGAGAAGGCGAAGGACTGCTTCAAGTCCGCAGGCTGGGGCTACGGCCTTGCCGCACTGTCGCCGCTCGTCGTGGAGATCCTCAAAGGAATCGTGGGGGCCTGACGGATGGCCGGCACCCCGTACTTCGCACAGCCGCCGACAGCACCGTCGCCACCTCCGCCACCACCAATCATCGACCTGCCTCAGCCAGGAACCGTGGACACCAAGTGCGGTATCACCGACCTGACGGCGTGTGTGAGCGAAGGCTTCAGCTCGTTCGTCAACCTGCTCGTTGGCGAGTCGCTGAACTGGTTGCTCCGGTTCGTCGGCAGCACCCTGCTGTCGACGCCAACGCTCGACCAGTTGCCGCGCGTCGGCGAGATCTGGGAGCAGTCACGGCTGTTCGTAGTCGCGGCCTATTCACTGTTGGTGCTGGTCGCCGGGATCCTGGTGATGAGCCACCAGAGCGTCCAGACGCGGCACTCCATCCGCGAGATCGCGCCGCGCCTCGTGGTCGGCTTCCTCGCCGCCAACCTCAGCCTGCTGCTAAGTGACCAGGCGATCAGGTTCGCCAACGCCGCCTCGCTGGCCGTGCTCGGCGACGGCCTGAATCCGCAGACAGCCGGCCAGGCGCTGTCCGAGTTGCTTGTGGCGCTCGTGAGCAGGTCGCTGCTCGACGGTGGCCTGTTCGCCGGACTGCTGTCGCTCGCGCTGGCGATCCTGTTGCTCGGCCTTCTGATCGGTTACGTCGTGCGGATCGCGCTCACAGTGCTTCTCCTGGCCGGTGCTCCGCTGGCGTTGATGTGCCACGGCTTGCCGCAGACAGAGGGCGTGGCGCACTGGTTCTGGCGAGCCGGAGCGGGCGTGCTCGGAATCCAGGTGGGGCAGAGTCTGACGCTCATTTGCGCGCTGAAGGTCTTCTTGCAGCCGGGCGGCTTCACGTTCTTCGGCACGCCGACCACCGATGGCACCGTCAACCTGATCGTGCTCATCGCTCTGGTGTGGATCCTCGTGAAGATTCCCACCTGGGTTCTGCAACAGGTCCGAGTCGGCGGTGGCGGCCGCTCGTTCCTGGGTGGGCTGGCACGCGCGTTCGTCTTCGGCAAAGCCATGGCGCTGATAAACGGACGGGTTGCTGGCACGCATGCGGTCAAGGCATCCGCCACAGGAACCGCGCGTGCATCTGCGGGTTCAGCAGATCCACCGTGGCCTGCCCAACCGCGCCTCGCGCCAACACCGGAGATGGTCACCAAGCGCCTCAAGGAGGCGTACGACGCGGAACGCTTGCGCACCGCGCAAAAGCCGCGTGTGCCGTCTCAGTCCCCGCGGTTCTTGCAACCGCAGCCTCAACGCACGGTTCACGAACCTGCAGTCATGCCCGCCACGCCGGCGGCGGCAACACCGGAGTTCAGCTCCGCACCGAAGCCGGCCACACCGGTCCCCCTGCAAGGGCCGAAGCCAGGAACGCAGCCGACGTTCCAAACAGCCGGACGCCCGCGCCAACGAGGCTCGGCTCCCGTACCACCGATCCGGGTGGCCGCGGTGCCGGCGCAGCTGCGATTCCAATCGCTAGCCCCGCCAACACCCCCGTCCCCGCCGCGCAAACCGACGTCCGCACCTCCGCCTCCGGCATTCAGGCAAGCACAACCGGCGCCCCGAATCGGTGACGCACGTCAACGAGTCCACTCCGTCCCGTCCCCGGTGTTCCGCGCACCGAAACCAGCCGCAGGAGGTGAGAAGAAGTGAGCCAACCCGTCAGGATTCCCGCTGATGTCGACCGCGAGGACCGCGTGATCGGCCCGTTGACCGCACGTCAACTGCTCATCCTGACCGCCACCGGGATGACGCTTTACGTGGCTTACTCGACGACCCGCGCGTTCGTCCCGCTCGCGGTATTCCTCGTCATCGCCATCCCCATCGGCGTGCTCGCCGCGTTCCTCGCACTGGGAGAGCGCGACGGCATCTCTCTGGACCGCCTGGTGCTCGCCGCGCTGCGGCAGCGGATGATTCCGCGGCACCAGGTGTCCGCTCCGGAAGGCGTACGGCCTGCGCCCGAGTGGTTGGGCCGTGCTTCGAGCGCATCATCGTCCGCGGTCGCACCGGCCGAGCTGCGGCTCCCCGCCGAGGCGGTCACCGACACCGGTGTCATCGACCTCGACAAGGACGGCATGGCCGCGGTCGCGGTCTGCTCGACGGTCAACTTCAGCCTGCGCACGCCCGCCGAGCAGGAATCGCTCGTCGGCTCGTTCGGCCGCTACCTGCACTCGCTGACCGCGCCGGTTCAAGTGCTGGTGCGAGCCGAGCGACTGGACCTGTCCGGCCAAATCGCCGAGCTTCGCGAGCAAGCCGGCGGTCTGCCGCACCCAGCGCTCGAACGAGCAGCACGCGAGCACGCCGACTACCTCGACCAGTTGGGCAGCGCCACCGAACTGCTGCGCCGTCAGGTCCTGCTGGTGCTTCGCGAACCGCTGCCAGCGGTCGACGACCCCGGCAAGCGGGCTGCGGAGGCCCGGCTGGTGCGGCGGCTCGGCGAGGCGGTGGAGCTGCTCTCCCCGTCGGGGATCGTCGTGAGCCCACTGGACCCCGGACAGGCCACCGCCGTGCTCGCGGCCGCATGCAACCCCGACAGCCTGATCCCGCCGAGCGCCGGTCTCGCCGGCTCGGACGAGGTCATCACGAGCGTTCCGGACGAGAGCTGGGACGACTCCTCGTTCGGCACTTCCGCACTCGACGCCTGGGACGACTTCGACGAGGAGAACCGGTGATGAGAACCAAGCTCAGGCGCCGCGTCAAGCCGTCGCAGCCGGGACCCGGCCGAGCCAGTGCGTTCATGCCGGACTCGCTCTCGGTGCGCCCGCGAGCACTTGAGGTCGGTGGCGAGTGGGTCGCGTCGTTCGCAGTGGTCGGCTACCCACGTGAGGTGCACCCCGGCTGGTTGCAGCCGTTGCTCACCTACCCCGGCCGGGTCGACGTCTCGCTGCACATCGAGCCGGTCGACCCCGTCACCGCGGCGAACCGCCTCAAGAAACAGCTGTCCAAACTGGAGTCCGGACGCCGCCACACCAGCGAGAAAGGCCGGCTCGCCGACCCGCACGTCGAGGCCGCCACCGAGGACGCCTACGATCTGTCCGCGCGGGTCGCCCGCGGCGAGGGCAAGCTCTACCGGCTTGGCCTCTACCTGACCGTGCACGCGCCGACCGAGGTCGCGCTCGCCGACGAGGTCGCCGCAGTCCGCTCCCTCGCGGCGTCGCTGCTGCTGGACTGCAAACCGACGACCTACCGCAGCCTGCAGGGCTGGATCACCAGCCTGCCCATGGGCTTGGACCTCGTAGGCATGCGCCGCACCTTTGACACCAGCGCACTGTCCGCGGCGTTCCCGTTCACCTCACCGGACCTGCCACCACCGGACCCGGCCTCGGTCGGCGCGCCGAACGGAGTGCTTTACGGCTTCAACATCGGCAGCCAGGGCCTCGTGCACCACGACCGGTTCGCGCTGGACAACCACAACTCGGTGATCCTCGGCCGGTCGGGCGCCGGCAAGTCGTACCTGGTGAAGCTGGAGCTGCTGCGGTCGCTGTACTGCGGCATCGAGATCCACGTGATCGACCCCGAGGACGAGTACGCGCGGCTCGCCACCGCGGTCGGCGGCACCTACGTGCACCTCGGCGCCGAGCACGTGCGGCTCAACCCGATGGACCTGCCCATCCACACCCGCCCGGACGGCCGCCGCACCGCGCCTCGAGACGCGCTCATCCGCCGCAGCCTCTTCTTGCACACCGTCCTCTCGGTCCTGCTCGACAGCGAGCTCACCGCGGCTGAACGCGCCGCGCTCGACCGCGCAGTCGCGACGACCTATCAACGCGCCGGCATCACGTCGGATCCGCGGACTTGGACCCGACCAGCACCGCTGCTCGCCGACCTCGCGGACGTCCTCCACGGCGGTGACCCGACCGGTGCCGACCTGGCCGCGCGGCTGCATCCGTACATCACGGGCGCGTTCTCCGGGCTGTTCTCCGGTCCGACCTCGACCCGGCCCGAGGGGCACCTGGTGGTGTTCTCGCTGCGGGATCTCGCTGACGAGCTCAAGCCGATCGGCACCTTGCTGACGCTGGACGCGGTGTGGCGGCAGGTGTCGAACCCCGCCATCCGCAAGCCGCGTCTGGTCGTGGTCGACGAGGCGTGGCTGCTGATGAAGCAACCGGCCGGTGCCGAGTTCCTGGTGCGCATGGCCAAGGCCTCGCGCAAGCAATGGGCCGGCTTGACCGTTGCGACGCAGGACACCGCCGACGTGCTCGGGACGGATCTCGGCAAAGCGGTCGTCGCGAACGCCGCGACGCAGATCCTGCTGCGCCAGGCCTCACAGGCGATCGACGAGATCACCCGCACGTTCGACCTCTCGATGGGCGAACGCCAGTTTCTGCTCACCGCCGACCGCGGCCAAGGACTGCTCAGCACCGGACGACAACGGGTCGCCTTCCAGTCCATCGCCTCGCCGGTCGAGCACCACCTCGTCACGTCGGACCCAGCCGAGATCGCCGAGTACGCCGAGAACTCGCCGGAGCTGGAGAACGCCTTCGTCGACCTCGACGCCGCCTAGCCACCGGGGACTTCCATGCCTGAAACACCTCGCCCCGTCCGCCTGCTCACCCAGAACCGCGAAATGCGCCGGATCGGCGTGTGGAACTGGTCCCTCCCTGCTTGGGCGGGACGACTGCCCGATGGCCGCACCTACAACACCTGTCCGAGCGCGGGCATCTGCGCGCAGGTCTGCTACGCGCGTCATGGCACCTACACCTGGCCCGTCGTGCGCGCCAAGCACGAGGCGAACCTCATGTACGTCTTGGACGACCTGGCCGGGTGGAAGTCGGCGATGGTCGCTGAACTCGGTGCGCGCAAGTTCCTCGGTGCGTGGGTCCGGATCCACGACTCCGGCGACTTCTTGTCCGACGCCTACGTCCGTACGTGGCTGGAGATCTGCCGCGCGCGGCCCGACACGAACTTCTACGCCTACACCAAGGAGATATTGCGTTTCCGGACTCTCGTGGAGCCCGACCCGCCGCCCAACTTCCTCTGGGTCTTCTCCTACGGCGGAACCCAGGACGGCGCGCTCGATCCCGCCGTCGACCGCGTTGCCGACATCTTCCCGAGCGAGGCCGCGATCGCAGCGGCCGGGTGGTCGTCGCAGGAGGCCAGCGATCTGCTCGCAGTCCTCGGTCCACGGCTCGTTGGCGTACCGGCCAACCGCATTCCCTTCTTCCTCAGGCGTTTGGCCGGTCGCCGATTCTCCGAGTGGCAAGCAGAAGTAGACGCCGCGCGCGCGTCTCGGCGGCTCCGACTCGTGGCGGGCACCACCGAACGACCGCAAGCCGCGTGAGGAGGCTCCATGTCCATATTCCGCACCGCTCCGCTGATCTCCCCTCTCATCGGTGACTACCTTCGCGACCCGCTGGGGGCGTTCCAGAACGCGGTCACCTACTTCCGCGGCCTCACGCTCACCTGGTGGCCGATCGCCGGACCAGTGCTCACCACCGTGCTGACCGCCGCGGCGATCCTGCGACGCCAGTGGCTTCGGCGCCATCACCGACGTCTGGTTGCCGACGCTCGGTTGGTCACCGTCCTGGTGCCTCCGACTGTCGATCCGGCAGGAGCGGTCACCGTCTGGTCGAACCTCGTGGGCCTGCTGCGGCCTGGCTGGCTCCGCCGCTTTTCCGGACAACCGCACGTCACCTTCGAGCTGATCTTCAGCAACGACAGCGTGCGGATCAGCCTTTGGGTGCCTGGACCCGTGCCGCCCGGCATGGTCGAACGAGCAATCGAGGCCGCGTGGCCTGGCGCGCACACCAGCACGACGCCTGCAGAGGCGCCGATCCCCGCGGCGGCACCGGCAGGCCGCCGCGTGGAGGCGGTTGGCGGCGAGCTGCGGCTGGCCAGGTCGGAGGCACTGCCGATCCGCACCGACCATCCAGCCGATCCGGTCCGCGCGATGCTGGGTGCCCCGGTGGGACTCGGCCCGCACGAGCGGGTTTGCGTACAGATTCTGGCTCGCCCGGTCGCTGGGCACCGGGTGACCAAGGCGCGCCGGGCAGCGCGACGAGTGCACACAGGAGGCTCAGCCCACCTGATCGGCCGACTCCTCGACGTCATCACGCCGGACAGGAGCCCGACACGGTCAGCCAGCAGGCATCCTCGCGCACTCGATCGCCAGACCAGCCTGGAGCACTCGGCCCAGGACCGTGCCGTCGTGCACAAACTGCGCGCGAACCCGTTCGAGACCCGCATCCGCTACGCGGTCGCCACCACCGTCCCTGAAAACGCGCCTCCCGCCGAGCTCCGCGCGGCGCGGGAGGTTCTACGAGGCCGTGGGCACGCGATCGCCTCCGCCTTCGCCGCCTACTCCGAACACAACTACTACCGCCGGATCCGGCTACGCGACCCACTTGCCGTGCTCGCCGAACGTCGCCTCGGCAAGGGCGACCTGCTTTCGATCCCGGAGCTGGCCGCCATCGCCCACCTACCGATCGACGAGGCCACACCGGGCCTGCAACGGGCTGGCGCCAAGGCCGTGCCGCCACCACCCGGCATCGCCACGACCGGCGACAACATCAAGCCCCTGGGACGGTCCGACTCCGGCCACTCTCGTCCAGTCGGCCTGCACGTCGCCGACGCCCGCCACCACATGCACATCCTCGGCGCCACCGGATCCGGCAAGTCCGAGCTGATGGCCCGCATGATCCTCGACGACGCCGAAGCCGGCCGCGGCGTGGTCGTGATCGACCCGAAAGGCGACCTCATCACCGACGTCCTGATGCGGCTACCGGAGGAACTCGGCGAGAAGGTGGTGCTGTTCGACGCCGACTCCCGCTCCCGCCCACCGGTGCTCAACCCCTTGGAGGGCGAGGACAAGTTCCGCGCGGTCGACAACCTGGTCAGCATCTTCTCCCGTATCTACGCCTCGTCGTGGGGACCACGTACCGACGACATCCTGCGCGCCGGCCTGCTCACCCTCACCGCGCTGCCGGGCACGCCGACCCTTGCAGACCTGCCCAAGCTGTTGACCACCCAGGCGTTCCGGCACCGAGCCTGCAGCCAGATCGACGACGACGTGCTCAAGGGCTTCTGGTCCTGGTACGACAGCCTCTCCGAAGCCAGCCGCGCACAAGTGATCGCACCGCTGATGAACAAGGTCCGGGGCTTCCTGCTCCGTCCCTTCGTCCGTGCCGCGATCGCCGGCGGCCAATCCACGGTGGACATAGACGACGTGCTCAACACCGGCGGCATCTGCCTCGTCCGCATCGCCCGCGACGCACTCGGCATGGAGACCGCCCGGCTCGTCGGCTCGATCGTCGTAGCCCGCACCTGGCAGGCAGCCACCCGTCGAGCCCGTGTCCCTCAACGGAAGCGACGCGACTGCAGCCTCTACGTGGACGAGTGCCACAACTTCCTCAACCTCGCCTACCCGCTCGAAGACATGCTGGCCGAGGCCCGCGGCTACCGCCTGTCGATGACGCTGGCGCACCAGTACCTCGGCCAGCTCCCCAAGGAGCTCGAAGAAGGCATCAGCACCAACGCCAGGTCGAAGATCTTCTTCAACGCCTCGCCGGAGGACGCCCGTCGCTTGGCCCGGCACACGATGCCCCGGCTCAACGAACACGACCTGTCCAACCTCGGCGCCTTCCACATCGCCGCACGCCTCGTTCTCGGCGGCGAAGAGGCGCCACCGTTCACCGCGGTGACGGAGAAGCTGCGGCCCGCAGTGCCAGGCCGCTCCAAATCGATCCGCGAAGCCGCCAAGGTGAACGCGCGCCAATCCAAGACCGTTCGCGCAACGGCCCCGGCCACCTTGCCGGTCGCGGATCCGCGCAGAGCAACCCAGGGGTGAGCCTGTGATCACCAATCCCACGCCGCAACGAGCGCTCCGCGGCCACATGCCGCGGCGGCCCACTCCCAGGTCCGCGACGAGCGGGACCCATCACGCCCAACTTGCTGGCCGCCTCACCCTCCGCGACCGCTGGTTGGCCCGCATGCTGCACGAGCACAAGGTCCTCACGACGTACCAGATCGCTGAGATGTGCTTCCCAAGCGTACGAGCAGCGAATCATCGTCTGCTCGACCTGTTCAAGTGGCGGGTCATCGACCGGTTCCAGCCGTTCGTCAGCTCGGGTACCGCGCCGATGCACTACGTCCTTGACATCGCCGGCGCCGTCGCCCTGGCATACGAAGACGGCATCAACCCCAAGGAGATCAACTACCGCCACGAAGACGCCATCGGCATCGCGCACTCGCTGCGCCTCGCCCACACCGTCGGAACCAACGGCTTCTTCACCGCCTTGGTCGCGCTGGGCCAGCAGGACGGTGCTGGCGGCCAGCTGACGGCGTGGTGGTCGGAGCAGCGGTGCAAGCGCCTGTTCGGCGACATGGTCCGTCCCGACGCCTACGGCCGTTGGCAGGAGGATGGAAAGCAGATCGAGTTCTTTCTGGAGTTCGACTTCGGCACAGAAAGCCTCAGCACCCTCGCCAGCAAGCTCCACGGCTACGAGAAACTCGCCCGCGCAACAGGGATCACGACGCCCGTCCTCGTGTGGCTACCGACCCACCGTCGTGAGGCCAACGCCCGGAGAACTCTTGCCGAGGTCTCCGCACAACTGGACCACCCAGCGCTCGTGCCGCTGGCGACCAGCGCTGCGGACGTGACCGGGGTTCCTGGCCATGACACTCCCGCCGCTGCTCGCTGGCTGCCAGGCATGGCCGCGCATCAACCAGGCCGACTTCGTCTCGCCGAGCTCGCTGAACTCTGGACGTACACCGTGCCGTCCAACGCGCCTCTGCCGTCGACCGCAGCGCAGCATCAGCAGACCCTCGTCCCGCCGTCTCCGCTTCCTCCAGTCCCGACCGCCAGTCGCACCCGGAGATGACAGATGAAGATCGCCATAGCCGCCGCAGCTGCGGTCATCGCCGTGCCGATGGTCATCGGCGGCATCGGCCAAGCCGTCGTGAAAGGTGTCTTCGGCTCCAGCAGCACCCAGCCCAGCAACGAAGCGCTGGCAGACATCCCGGCTGACTACCTGGCGCTGTACCGAGCGACAACGTCCGTGTGCCCCGGCCTCGACTGGTCGATCCTCGCCGCCATCGGCAAGATCGAGAGCAACCACGGCCGCAGCACCTTGGCCGGCATCGCCGAAGGGACCGAGAACTCCGCAGGCGCCCGCGGACCGATGCAGTTCCTCCAGCCCACGTTCGACGGCGTCGTCGCGCGACACCCCCTCCCACCGGGTGGCAGGACGCCGCCGTCGCCGTGGGACAAGCACGACGCGATCTACGCTGCAGGCCACTACCTCTGTGACTCCGGTGCGTCGAAGGACCTCCGCAAGGCGATCCTCGCGTACAACCACGCGGACTGGTACGTGAACAAGGTGCTCGAACAAGCACGACGGTACGGGGAGGCGATGACAGGCACCGGCGACTGCAACAACGTCCAGGCGCCGAGCCCCGCCGCGGCGATCGCGATCAGGTTCGCGTGCGAGCAGCTTGGCGAGCCCTACGTCTGGGGTGGCAATGGTGAGACCGGCTGGGACTGCTCCGGTCTCACCACGGCCGCGTACGCCGCAGCCGGAATCCGCCTGCCCCGCCATACTCAGGCTCAGTACCAGGCCGGTCCGCTGGTCCCCAGCGGACAGCCTCTCATGCCGGGAGATCTGGTCCTTTACGGCACACCACGCGATGTCCACCACGTTGGCCTCTACATCGGCGCAGGCAAGATGGTGCACGCACCGACGTTCGGCCAGCCCGTTCAAGTCGCCCCGTACCGGTGGAGCGGCGATGACTACCTCGCCGCCTCGCGTCCAGCAGCTGGCGCGCCTTTGTAGCTTCCACACAAGCCCCTTCTACCTGCACGTACTATCGAGACAGCGGACGAGTAACGCCATACCACCTTTGCGCGATAATCAGCTGGTTGCCATGTAGGCGAGGGCGGGTGCTGCAGTGGTTAGTAATCTTAGGCGACTCGACAACTCGAGTCGCTTGAACAGCGTGCCGATCCTTGGCTGGCTGGGCCTTATTCTGGCCACCGCCGTGATCTTCATTGGGTGCACAGCACTCGTCCGAGCAGTAGATTTTGCTGGACTCCCGAAGGACGATGGCGACCGATGGGAATTGGCGACAGCCTTCTCCGGCGCTATTTCTGCAGCGTTCATTGCAGCGGCAGTGACCTGGATAGCCGGCCAGCCTGCGGACAGCACCAGGTTTACAGCAGCTGCGAATACAAATGCGACCATGAAACACGATCGAAACCTCATCGCAAACATGAGGTTCACAAGCGCATTCAGAGGCGCAGCCTTGACGGTTGGCGTTATGGCTAACGTTGCCATCACAGCCGGCACAGTTGCGAAAGTAGCCCAAGGAACGTGGCTTGTCGGTGTCGCGATCATGTCGGTTGCAGTTGGAGTCGTATCGCTATACCTGGCCTATATCGGTGGAACTCTGCTGCGCGCTAAGAGAATCAGATCAGGAACGGCAAGCATCGGCGGCTGGTTAATTGCAGGATTTGGGCTGGCAATGATCGACGCCACCACAATTCCGGACAGAGCTAGGCTCATGTCAATACGCCCGCTATTCCCTCCCGAGACCCTCCTGCTGACAATAGTCTTCTTGATTACTGGCCTCGCCGTGATGATTGATCCCAAATTTGGTCGACAGAACTCACCGCAAGGTTGATAGAACAATCCTTCAGACCTAATCAAGTACTCGTACGCAGCGTCGGCGGAACGTCTCATCGCGGACGACCCGACCGCCGGACTGACGGTCGACCATAACGATGTCTAGTGCACCGAAACCGATCTGAAGGGCCGCGGCCTCAACGGCGGCCACTTCCTGATTATCAGCAGCAAGAACAAGCAACCGCATGCACGCGTCGGGTTCGAGATCAGATCTCCGAAGGCCATCGTCGTAGCAGCGCAGCAGTTCCGCCGCCGTCGTAGCGGTGACGACGATGTCCGCCCACCCGATCACGAGTGCGTCCGCCGGACGAGCCGAAGGCGGAACGTTCGCCACGATGAAGTCCTGAGAGTCCTGCAGATCGGTCAGCAGCGCCACGACGTCCTGTGGGCGGACGTGGTCGGCGGTGGTCGTGGGCACGACCAGACGACACCCGCTCAGAGTCTGGCGGTCGAAGGGTGCCTGCAGAGCGTCCTTGGCGAGTGCCGCTTCCTTGGCCGTGGTGGGCGTTGCGAGGACCGCGACGCTTCGTCGGCGACTGAGGAACTCGGCCGCCAGTGTCGCGCTGACGGTGTTCCGGGCCGTGCCGTCATCACCCGGAAGGCCTGTCACCGCGATGGTCAGGGCTGGCGCGGGGACGTTGTTGAGGATGCTCGCCAGGGTCGCCGTGTCTTCAGGCAAACACATCAACCCAGCGCCCAGCTCGAAAGCGTTCGGGCGCACGGATTCGCAGGTATCAGCGCCCATCACGACGTACACCTTCGGTCGCCGAGGTAGGTATTCGTCGCGCACCTCCACGACGTCGGCACCGTCGATCAAGACCACCGCGGCCGCAAGCCAGGCTCGCACGGACACTGTCCCAGGTGGACGAACTGCTACACGAGCGCCACTGACGCAGTCATCGATCACGTAGCGGAACTCCGGTTGACTGGTGATCAGAAGGATCGGAGCTGCACTCAGCACGAGGGCCCCCTCAGGTACGTCTAACGGATGTACTGGCATCAAAGGGAAGGTTGTTCGCGCACGGCGCGATAGATCCGCTGCTCATGCATCGAAGGTCAACGGGCACCGACACAGCGGGCAGGCGGCGTAGGCCTGATCTCGATCGTCGTCGGGTGTGCGGACAAGGCCGCTGATCTCTGTGGTTACAGGCGCGTAGTTCGCTCGACCGGGCTGCAGGACCACACTGTCGACCGTCACCCACTCGTGCCCGGCCCGACAGCCGGCCATCGCTTGCGAGTACTCGGACCAGACATCCACGTCGTCCGATGCGTTGACGTAGACCACCGGCAGATCCGGGAAGAAGTGCGGTCCACCTTCGAGAACGACCATGAAGGACCCGAGTTCCTCACCTGCCTTGAACACCATGAACTTGAAGTCCTCGGCCAAGAGCGTGCAGTACTCACGCGTGTCCTCGCACCAGAATGCAGTGCCCTCGCCGTCCGGTGCTACCGGGTCGGATCCCGTGCGGTGGTTGATCCACTTGACCACGATGTCGGCACTCACAGTTGCCAAGCCGTTCTCTCGCATCCAAGTGCGGAGATCATCTGTGAGGGTCTGGCTCAGTTCTGCACGGTCGGCAATCCACTCGGCGGTGTCGACCAAAAGCCACTTCCCGTTGGTTCCCAGCGGTGAAACGGTGACGTCAGCCATGACGGTCCCCTAGTTCAACTTGCTCTCACGAGCGAAGATCAGGAAATCTAGATCGCCGACCTGGGCGCGAACGGAGGCGAAGCGGAACTCGCCTTTGCGCGCGGGAGGTGGCGCTTGAAGAAGGTAGGTGCGGGCCGACGGGGCACCTCGCAGCGGAGGTGTCGCACCCCCGCCGGCCACCACACAAACCCGCCTGCGAACAGGAGGGCTTCTGCAGCGTAGCCCCGTTCCGATCTCCGCGTTCACGCCGTGCACAGCGGTTGCGCATCATCTCCGGCGCAACCGTTTGCCGTGCGCGTTGGCAGGCCGTTGAGGACCGGCCAACCCGGTATAGGGCTGGTCAGCCGAGCACGAACGTCCCGGGATGCAGCGCAGTCAGCCGCATGTGTGGACACGACTCACCGGAGTACGGGACGTGCAGGACCAACCGCCCGGCGAGATCACCGCACGCGTCGTCGGGGACTCGCCGTACGGTGAGGCAGAACGCTCCGCGCGGGTCACCGACACTGATCGACACCGTCACGGAGTCGTCGAACTCGTTCGCATCGATCTTCGCCGAGTTCGCCCAGGACAACGGAGTTCGTTCCGGAAGGTGTGGGGCCACCTCCTCCCCGTCCTCATCGTCCGGGACGCACGCAACGTCTCCCGTCTCCGTTGCATAGCCCTGCGCGACTTCAACAACGGTCTCTCCGCACCGTGTACAGCGAAGACCGGAGTTGACGTCATCCGGGAACTCAACGGAGACGGTGACGGAGTCATCCTCGACGAACAGCGGGTTTTCGTGATCAACGTAGAGCGTGGCGGACATGGCACACCTCATCGAGTGAAGGGAAGATCGAGAGCTGAGAAGTCGGTAGCTCAGGCCGTGAACCGGAGCGCCCTGCGGCACTCCGGGCACGCGATGTAGGCGCGCTCGGGATCCCCGAACGGCACTCGCGCTTGACCGCTGATGGTCGGAGAGCCGTCGGCAGCTCCCCCGTCGCACCGGTGCAGCCGGTACCCGTCGTCGGTCTCCCACTCGTGACCGTTCGCGCAGCGACCGAACGCGTGCGCGTAGTCCGCCCAGTGAGCGGTGTCGCTGGTGGTGTCGCGGTAGACCTCAGGTTGGCCGTACATGCCTCCGTCACCGCTCATCGTCACCATCAGGTCGCCCAGCTCTCCGCCGGCCGAGAACACCACGAATCCAAGATCATCAGACAGGATGTTCTCGACGTTGCACGTGTTGTGCGCCCAGAACTGCCCGTCGCCGTACAGGCCCGCGGGGCCTTCCCCGACTCGCTCTGTCGCCCACAGGACCAGCACGTCCGAGGTGGGGTACCGGTGCCCGTTCTCATCCATCCACTCACGCAGATCGTCAGTGAGTTCCTCGCAGCGTTCCGCGCGTTCGGCGATCCACTCAGCGGTATCAACACTGAGCCAACCATCGCCGTTGCTCCACGCGGTAACCATGACATCAGCCATGATGACCACTCCCGTGATTATCGAGTTTGTGTGGTTGCGAAACATGTGGGGTGCGAACCCGTCTCGCTATACATCTACGATAGCACCAAAGCAACCAATGCTCAATAGATTACCTGTGCGATTCCATGATTCTTTAGCTGCGGTGAACATCGATCAGAGATCATCGGAACAGCGAGCCCGCAAACTGCGGACGACATCAAGACGGGAACACCGAAAGACTAAAATATGTAAATCAAACAAAGCAATTACGTATTCACCGGAGACGTCGTCCCAAGAATAAAAGTTCGCATAAACGGAGACCCCAGAACGCAGGGTCGTCAACCGCCACCAACCACACACCGACTGCTCAAACGCCTGCCGGCTACCGAGTCGGGCCCAGCATCGGCAACCCCGAAACGCATCTGACCAGGGGCTCAGCCACCTTCGCCAGCTACCGATCTAGAAGGAAACCAGGTAGGACCTTGCGCTGGCCCTCCGCCTGGAAGCCCAGCTGAACGTGGAACCCCGGCCACGAGTTACGAGGATCCCAGGTTGTTCAGAGGACATGTTCGACTACGATTCAGGCTTTCGGGTGCGATAGCGAGCACATCTGGTTACCAGGCGGCCCGGCGACGTTCGGCGGAGTGAGACGCGTTGGCCACCACTTTGTCCCTAAGCACGATATAACGGTAGTCGATTTTCCAGAGCGGCGCACAATGCGTTCCACTGCCTCCCCCAATCCAGTGAGTTCTGATCAATGTGAGGCTGTCGCCACAGCGGAAGTAGCTCGCGGTGAGTTCTCCGACTGGCTCAGCAGGCTGAATGAATCCACATCCAGGCGGAGGCATAATCCTGACGGAGACGAATTCCTCCGCTCAGAACGCGGCTGCGCGTGCAACGGGATCGAGCAACGTCTCGCTGCTGTGGCGCTGGAGGTGCTGGGCGAGATTGCGCGTCTCGGGATCGGGCTCTTCGTCGATCTCGCCGAGCGTCGCCGTCAACAGGGCGAGGGTTCGCGGCACTGCAGTGTGTTGTCCAAGAAGTGCTTGCGTGCGCATGATGTCGTGGTAGATGCCCTCGTTGTAGCGGTCGAGCGTGCGCGCCCGCTCAAGCAGCGCCAGCACCGTCCCCGGTGCCGCGCCTGGGTCGTTGATCAGGGCGCTGAGCGCGTCCAGCGCGTCACGACGCACGGATTCACGAAGTGGCTCCACCCACGCGGACAGCAGGTCCTCTGCGAGGTCTCCCTCGTACAGCTCGACGGCACGTTGCAAGCGAGGTCCACGACCGGTGTCTGCGGCCTGCGCGCCCTCAAGCAGCTGTTGGAACTCCCAGAGGTCCACCTCCACGAGCTCTTGGTTGAGCTGGTAGCGGCCCCCGTTGTTCAGGACGACGTTCGTCATCGAGCCGTCCGTGGCCTCAGCAAGGACGCGACGCAGCACCGACAGCGTGTTGTGGAACGAGTTGTAAGGCCGCGGAGGCCGACTGTCCGGCCACACGGCCTCGTTCAGGGCTTCGCGTCGGACACCTTGCGCGTGCAGTGCCAGGTGGACGAGGACCTCACGCTGCTTCGGGGTGAACAGGCTGCTGAGATCGATGCGATCCCCCGAGTCGGACTGCGCGAACGCGAGCTGGAACCGGCCGAACACCTTCATGAACAGCCGAGGCCGCGTCACGACGACGCTCGGCACGGTGCACGCGTTCTCCTGCCACGCGGAGGTCTCGTGCTGCTCAGCCTCCGAAACCACCTCCACCCCGCGAAGCACCGCAAGCAGGTCGCTGGCGTCCCCAACGGGCAGGGTGAACAGCCTTGTGCCGGCGAGTTCGTCTCCGAGTCCAGGGCTGGTCGCGCTCACGCTGCCGTCCACCCGCACGTTGACCGTCGCGCCGGAACGCCATTGGCCGAGGAGAACGCCGGCCAGGCCGAAAGCGGATCCATTGTCCAGCACAGCCCTCAACCGACGCTCGTTCAGCACAGCGGAGCGGGCAACGAGGACCATCGGAGCCCAGGCGGGCTGCGGATCGTTGAGTGCTTGACGTGTGCGGGTCAGCAGCGTGGCTTCCAGTTCGTCCAGCGCGACGTCGAGCGAGGTGACGACTTCGACGGCCCGCGGCAGATCTTGGACATCCGCACCGTCGAAGATCAGATGAAGATCCTCGGCAGGCATGAGAACGCGGAGGTCGTCGTGAGGCCGCGGCGCGGCAAGCAGGTGCAACAGGATCGCTCGAACAGCCGCGGCGGCACCAGGGCCTGCCAGACCCAGACCGCATGTGCTGGCGAGGTTGACGGCGACCTCGGCTCCCTGGCGCGCACCGACCGGTACGGCCCCGTCCGGCTCGAGTACGACGACGTCGAGTTGTCGGTCCACGCCGGCCTGATGTGTGGTTCGCAGTGCGCGAACCACAGGGGCGTCCGGCAGCTCAAGGTCAGCGCGCTCACCGCTGCCTATGCGATATCGGCGCCTGTGCCGCATCTTCGCCGTTGTCAGCACCGCCAAGATCGTTCCTGCCAAGCCGGCGCTCACGTACACGCCGGTCATCAGATCCAGACCCCGCTCTACCTGCTCGCCGTGTGGCTCACGCGCTGGTGCCACCGTGGCAGGTGTTGTGGGAGGCGGCTCGCTGGTCGGCGACGGAACTTGTTCTGGGGGCCGCTCTTCAAACGGTGCGGGAACGTGCGCGGTGATCTTCCAGCCCGGATGCACGAGGTCCGGAGTGACGAGAGAACGGCCGTCAGCCTGCTCGACGCCGCGGTTGAGCTGGTAGAGCTCCGGCCACCGCCGGCCGTCGCCCGGCCCGTAGACGCGTTCAGCAACGCGCCACAGGCTGTCGTGAATCCCGTTGTGCGGAGGTCGGACTTCATCAACGACCCGAACGTGGCCAGGGGTCATCGGCGCAACCGCGGCGACCGTCGGCTCGGAACCTTGCGCTTCTGTCGTAGCAACCGACGTGGTCGCCAAGGCCCTGTTGCCCAGGAGCGTCAGCACCACCGCGCCGATGAGCGTGGCCGCAAGAGCTTGTAGCGGCCCACGTGCACGGATCGACGACCAGGCGACTCCGCGACCGATCTCGACGGCGGAATGCAGCAAGGACAGGGTGAAGAAGAGCCAGGTGGTCCAACAGACGATCGTCAATGCGTTGATGAAGAACTGACCGCTCATCGGGCTCAGCAACGTCGCTCGTACGTCGTCCCAGCTCGGCATGCTGTCTGGGAGCGGCCAGCCCACGAAGTGCACCAGCGCCCAAGGCAGGCCCACGACCAGGGCTGAAAGGGCAACGAACGCCACCACCCCTCGCACGATCTCAACGCAGCTGCGCAACGCCGACCGGCGGCCGCCGGTCATGATGTGCCTGCTTCCTCCACGGCATCGGAACCAGGCGCTGAGGAGGTCACGAGTTTGAGCGAGGCGGGTGGGCGCGGTGTTCGGTCCCGTCGCCCGGCGGCTGCTCCCGCAGAGGCACGTCGGCGCCTCGCGCGGGGCTGCTTGCGCCCGTCGAGGATCTGGGTGAACTCGGCGGCCGCAACGTCCGTGAACTTCGCCAGCTCGGCGATGCTGATCACATCGCTGCTCTCGGCGATGACGTCACCGATCTGTTGATCGATGTCCACGAGCCGACGGACCACCTCCGCGCGTTCACGTGCCAGTTCGCCAACGAGCTGGGCGGCTTTGGTTCGCCGGGCGCTGCGGGCAGAGTCAGCTTCTTCGACCCGGCGGGCGATGTCATCGGTTGTCGCCATCTTCGTTTCCCTTCCTGTTAAAAGGTTCCGCGTTGCGGTTGTGCCTCGCCTCGTCCTGTGACGGTGATCGTGTCGACCGAGACCAAGCCGAGAAGTTGCGTGCGTTGATGGATCGTCACGGTGACGTCCACGGTGTTGCCGACGACGGAGACCGAGCCAGCGTGCTGACCGGCGGCCAGGTGGTTGCGCGCGGCGGTGAGGGCGCGGCTTGGATCCAGTCGCAGGGCACCGTTCCGGCGATATGCCGCCAGGTCGATTTCCTGCGCTCCAGCTCGCGCCGCTTCTTGTGCCTGTCCCACCGCGCGAACCTTGGCTGCCAGCGCGAGCCCACCGTCCAGAACGAGCCCACCGAACGCCAGCGCGGCAACCGTCGTGACGACCACGTACGCGGCAACTCGGCCGTGCTGGTCGCTGCGGAGTCGTTCCACCTGCTGCCTCAGCTCGATGCACGCCCTCATGGCGCCGTTCCTCTCCAGGAGTCGACGACCGACGAGAAGCTGCAGCTGAGCGTGCGAGTTCCTGGCACGCCCAGCCCTGCCAGGTCGTGGAGGTCGACGATGCACCAGACGGTGACGGTCACCGTCGAGCCAGGCCGCAACCCAGCCGAATCGGTGCGCACCGTCAGCGTCCTGCAGGTGACCCCGGCTGCGGCCAGTGCATCCGCCGCGGTCGCTTGAGCTGCAGCGTCTGCCTGCGCTGGTGTTCGAGCCGCAGTAGCCGCTCGAGCGGCTTGGTGCGCGACGTCGCTGATCCGCAGCTGCGATGCTGCCAGACGTCCGCAGAACACGACGAAGAGCAGCAAGAGGATCATCAACGGCGCGACCAAGGCGAGCTCGGCCGCAGCAGAACCGCGGTCATCGCGCAGTCGCGTTCGTGCGTCGGCGACGGTCAAGGTCATGGCGACACCGCCAGGGTGAACTTCTCAACTGGCCCGACAGCCTCGGCGTGGACTGCGAGGGACACGAGCGGAACCACGCTGACCGCCTTCCCGCGAACATGCACGGATACTTGAGCTGAGCCCCGCTGGGCAGACACGGAAGCAGCCTGCAGAGACTTGCTGCCAAGCTGCGAGAGCACCTGTTGCCCAGCGGCGTTCCCGGCACCCGCGCTGCCGCCCGAGACACGGGCTGCAGACAAGCCGTATGCGGCTGCGGTCTGAGCGATGTGAGTCGCGTGCATGTACAACGCGAACTGCGCGATCAGCAGGAACAACAGGAACAGCAGCGGCGCCGCCAGTGCGAGTTCGGCTGTGCCACTTCCCCGCTGGTCAACACAAACCCGCTGAATGAGCCGGAGCATCGTCATCGCCTACATCTCGATGCTGTTGGCCTTCTGGACGGCCTTGGCGACGATGATCGCCACGACCGCGATCGCCGCAGACACCACCAAGGCGGTGCTGACGACGAACTCGGTCGAGTAGCCGCGATCGTCGCGACGCAGCCGTTCCAGACCGGCTCGGACGTAGACGACGAGGAACTGGATCTCGGTGAACATCAGCTTCTCCCAACTGTCCTGAGTAGAGTTGTTCATCAGAGCCCTTCCAGCACGTTCGCGATCGCTGGAAAGCCGATGAAAACCAGGAAGCCTGCGCAGAGCAGCACCACGGGAACGCTCATCCGTTCAGTGGCCGCCTGCGCCTCGCCCTCGATGAGGGTGAGCTCTCTCGCGCGAAGTGCAGCTGCTTTCGCTGCGAGGCTGGCGCGAACGCGCGCGCCTTCGGTGCCGGCAAGGCTCACCGACGCGGCGAGCTCGGCGAGCTGCTGCACGCTCAGCTCGGCACCGAGCCTGCGAAGTGCCGACCAAGGGGTGGTTCTGGTGAGCTTCGCCGTGACGAGCGCGTGCCGCAGCTGGTCGAACGCCCAGCCTCGGCCCACGCCCACCGCGAGGTTCAGCGCACCGTCAACTCCGGCGCCGCCGGCCAGCAGAACGCGGATCAGGTTGAGGTAGGCGGACAAGGCGAGTCTGAAAGTCGAACGACGTCGTTCGGCCTCGCGACGGACCTGGATGTCAGGCAGCAGGAAGCCGCTCACACCGAACAAGACTCCGGCGGCGAGCGGGATCTCCCAGCCAATGCCGATGCCGGTCATCACCAGGACGAGCTGGACCAGCGAAGGCAGCAGAAAACCGACCAGCGCGAGAGTCGCTTTCTCCGCCAGCTGCTGGCTGACGCTCTTGCCGATGACGGCGAGATCAGTCCGGCTCGACGTGCTCGGCAATCCGACCGAAGCCAGAACGGTGACGAAGGGCTTGCCGACGTTCAACACCCAGCCGGACGAGTTCGCGAGGAGGATCGGGGGTGGCGTGGGCTCCGCCTGCAGCTGGTCGACGAGAGCGCGGAGCGAGGGCCGCGGCGGGAATGCGTACGTCGCGAGCATCCACAGTCCGAGTCCGAGGCCGGCGCCCCACAAAGCCATGCCGATCATGTCGTTGCTCCTCGGCCGCCGACCAGATCGTCAGCACTGGGCTCGGACGTCCGGATGACACCCAGTTCCGTGAGGAACCGCTCCGGTGCACGAAACCGCGAAATCCTCGCCAACCAGGCGAAGGCGGTCACGAACAGCGCCCCGACGAGCAGGAGCGCGAGCTGGCCGGGCGCCGAGTCGAACGGGCTGAGGTAGGGGCGGTTGAGCACGACGAGGCCGACCGCGAACAGGAGGGTGGTGATGACGATGACCCGCACGCTCGTCCGTGTGCGAGCGCGGCCCGCGTCAACGCGCATCCGCATCGTCGCCTGCTCGCGCGCCTCGACAGCCAGCTCGCCGAGCAGGTCTGCGAGCTGACGGGCCTGCTGCTCGGAGGCCAGCACCAGCGCGGACACGACCAGGTCCGCGGTCGGGTCACGAAGTTGCTCGGCGAGGTCACGGAGCCCTGCCGCCAGGCGTTCGCCGCGCTCGAGCCTCACCGCGAGATCAGCGATCTCGTCGCGGATCGGCGCGGGAGAGGTAGCCGCGGTGGCGAGGATCGCCTGTTCAAGACCGGCCGCGGCTACGAGGGTGTCGCGCAGCATCTCTGTCCAACTGGCGATCGCCTCGATCCGTTCGAGCTGACGATGGTGATCAACGTTCGATCCGAGGATCCGCGGTAGCCCGAGCACAGCGAGCACGCTCAGGAGACCACCGACGACCCATCCGGTGACCAGGCCCGTACCGATCCCGGCGACCAGCGCTACAACCAAGCGCCCGAGGGTCTTCTGGTCGAGTCGCACCGCGGTCCTGCGTCGCTGCCGGGCAATCACCTCGTCGGGTCGCCCGTGCAGTCCGGCGGCGATCAACAGAACGCCCACCGCCACGCCCGCGCTGAGCAGACCGAAGAGCAAAGTGGTCGAGGTCATGGCCTCCACCAGCCATCGCGCCGCCCGCACAGGTCCGGGTCGAAGCCCGCTTCGACGAGCAGGTCGAGGGTGTCGGTGCGCAGGGGTGCAGCGGGCACGGCACGCCTGTCTGGGCCTGGACGCCAGCACTCGTTGCTGATGATCTGGGCTCCCTCGGCACCGACCACCTCTCTCACCGACGACACGACACGTTTGCTGTTCTCGTCGCGTGGCTTGTCGAGGTGCACGACGAAGTGCAGCGCGGAAGCGACGAGCAAGTTGGTCGCCTCGATCGACAGCCGCTCAGGTCCCTGCACGGCGTACGCGGCGAGCTTGGTGAACGCGCCCTGGCTGGAGCTCGCGTGCAGGGTGCCCATCGAGCCGTCGTTGCCCATGGACATCGCGTTCGTGAGCGGGATGACCTCCGGGCCGCGGACCTCGCCCACGATGACCCGGTCAGGGCTCATCCGCAGCGACTGCCACACCAGGTCGGACATCGAGATCCCGCCTTGGCCCTCGATGTTCGGTTCGCGCGCTTGAAGCGCCACGACGTCCGGGTGAAGGTCGATGTCCTCGTCCAGGCCGAGTTCGAAGACGTCCTCGATGGTGACGAGTCGTTCCCACGAGGGGATAGCAGACGCCAGGCCTCGCAGCATCGTCGTCTTGCCGATCGACGTGCCGCCGGTGACCAGGATGTTGCGTCTGGCCCGCACGAGGCCGGCCAGAAAGCTCTCCAGGGCGAGGTCGATGGTTCCGAGCGTTCTGAGGTGGGCCAAGTCCACTCGGCTGAAGCGGTGCCTGCGGATCGACACCGAGGGCCGCACGGTTACCGCCATGACGGCGGACACCCGTTCGCCGCCGGGCAGCTGGAAGTTCACGATCGGTGAGCCGCGGTCGAACCTGCGTTCCTCGACCCCGGACCGGGCGGCAAGGTCGCGGATGAGGTCGACCAGCTCGGTATCGGATCCGACCACGGGCGGCAGTTGCTTGCGAGTGCCGTCGGCGCACCTGACGAAGACGCGCTCGCCGTTGATGTTGATGTTCTCGATCCCGCGATCGGCCAGCAGCGGTTCGAGGCCGGCCATGCCGAAGATCTCGTCGAGCACCTGGCTGATCAGGCGCTGCTCGACATCGGGCGCGACCAGCATTCCTCCGGCCGCGGTGTTGTGGAGCTCGGTGCGGGCATGGGCCTCTGCGGCGTCGGTGAGGATCGCTTCTGCCAGCCGTCGTCGCTGACGTGCGTCCAGCGGCGGTCGTCCAGCAGCCTCGTCGTTCCGGACGCGCTCGCTGAGCTGTTCAGACAGCGAACTGCGCAGGTGGTGACGGAGACGGTCCACCGCAGCCCCTTCACCGGTCACCTGGTGCGTCATGGTCACGACACCGCTCCGTTCTGGCTCGGCTGTAGAACAGGGCGCAACGCGGCGACTGGCGCCAACTGGCTGGCGGAGGCGTTCATGCAGGTCTGCAGACTGAGCGCCAGCTTGGCCGCCGCCCGCCCCAGCAGCGACTTGCTCGGTCCGTACCGGCCTCGTCCTCGGCCGCACAAGGCATCCGCGCCTTTGGCGTCCTGCGGTATGTGCGCCATCACCGGGATGCGCAGTTCCTGGGACACGTAGTTCGCACTGTGGCCGTGGCCGACCAGGACGAAGCACGGTCTCCGTGACCACCGCTGCGCAGCCTGGAGCTTGAGCGCAACGTGAGCCAGCTCGTCGTCACGTGGCCTCGACAGGAGCACCATCGCGTCCGCGCTGCGAATGATCGACAACGCCGGAGAATCCGGGTCCACGCGTCCGCAGTCGACGATGACGACGGTGTCCGGCCGGTCACCGGCCCGGCGAAGGAGCGATGACGAGCCGTTCGCCAGGAGGCTCAGCGCCGCCTGGGCTTGTTCCGCTTCCACCGCGCCCGGCACCACACGCAGTCCGCCAGGCAGAAGTTGCGCATGGCACGCCAACTGGTCCGGACCCGCGTCACCGCGGGCGCGGGTCGCGGTGGCCAAGCCGACCAGGGTCGGTTCGGCACTCAGCCGAAAGCGGGTCAGCAGGTCACCTCCGGCGGGGTCGGCCTCCACGACGATCGGCACCTGCGGTCCCGGCCACCGCGCACCCAGCGCCACCGCGAGGGTGGTGACCCCTGGAGAACTCTTCAACGAGCAGACGGCGATGAGCATCAGCGGTTCCCTCCCGCGATCACGAGCAGGCTCAGCTGGCCCGCCGGCGCCAACGACATGGCGCGACCGTCCGGCTCGGACATGCGCAAGGACACAACGGTGGTCTGCTCGTTCTCGCGTTCGGCGACTCCGAGCACCACCGCCGTCCAGGACTTCGGCGTCGCCTCTGCCTGCTGCGGAGCGAGCAGGACAGCAACGGTCGTGCCCGGTGACAGCTCTGGAGGGAACTGCCCTGGCTTGAGACCCACGGCGGCGATCGACTTGCCTTGCTCCGGTATCCGGAGGGCTCCCAGCACCGAACGCGTCACGAGAGAGCCCTCCGGCATGCTGAACGCGAGCGGCTGCCCCACAACCGTTGACGCGGCGGACGCGGCGACCACCTCGATCGGCACGTCCGCTGTCAGATCGATCTGGCGGAGATCCTGAGCCACCAGGATCTGACCAGCAGCAACCGGACGAGCCAGCGCCAGCACGCTCAGCCGATCGCCCAGTTCGGTCGCCAGGACCGCGCCGCCGACGGCACACGCGGGCACCAACGCGAGTCCCAGTACGAGATGTGGAACGCGGCGGCGGCGATTGCTCCACCGCGTCGGCGGGCGGCCTTCTCGCGCGGCCCAGCGCGGAGAGATGTCGGATTGTCCTTTGGTATCGGTCGCGGTCATCACAGCCCCCTTCGGGCATGGCTTCATCGCGACACGTCGGTTCAGCTGATCGACGTGCCATGGATTGATGGATGTTGTTGCGCAGGCTGCCTGGAAGAGGTGGTCAGCCCGTGGTGATTCCCTGGCTCTCGGCCACTCGGAACGCGGTCGAGGCACTGGCCGACAGGTTGGGGAACGTTCCGCTCTGCCCTGCGCCGGCCCAGGTGACGGTCCACTGCACGGTGACGGTGACCGGGAAGGTCTGCCCCGGCCGTCCTGCTGACGAGGACCTGTAGGTGTGCCCGCAGTCAGGCGACGAACTTCTCGGATCACCGTGCGCGGGGAACGGACTTCCTGCGCTGGCGCAGGTGATCGAGGTGCTGTCTCCCATTGACCATGTGGCTGACATGGGTCGCGCGGTGGCGGTCACCGACACACCTGGCACGGAAGCCGTTGCCGAGATGTCGGCCCAGGCACCGTGGTCCAGCCACATCCAGGTGGGCAGGTTCACCAGTTGGTCTCCGGCCGGGTTCGCCATGATCCTCGGCGTTGGCAACCGCAGCTGCCGGCGGGCGATCTGCGCTACCTGTTCGGGTGTCAGCGGTGGCGGAGCATCGGCAGCTGCAGGTACCCAGATCGGGCCTCGCGAGTCCGGGTCCTTCCCGTCAGGCGAGCACAGCAGCATGAACCAGCCGCCTGGCTCCTTCGGGGTCTCTTGTCCCGGGCCAGGTCCGGCCGGGACGTACCGGCAGCCGAGAAGCCCTTCGCTGGTGCCGTTCTGGTCGGTGCCGTTGCCCGGACGCTGACCATGGCTCGTCGAGCCGTCCGGTCGGGTACCGGCGGAGACGTCGCACAGCGGTGAAGGCGACTGGCTGCAGTTCGTACCGCCCCAGGCATCATCGGCGAGCGCTGGTGGTGTGACGAGAAAGCCGGTCATGACAAGAGCCGCAATGGCAGTTGGACGTCTCATCGCTCAACAACTCCCAACCTCGTGCACTCCGTAGTCGGACACCTTCCACGTGCCGTCGGCCTGCTTCTCGACCGCCGCCTTGATGAGCCGTCGGCCTCCTGGAACGGTGTCAGCCCGTTCACCGGTGTCTTTGCGGTGCTTCAGCCAGTTCGTGGAGTCACCGCAGTCGGAGATCATGACTTTGCTCGGATCGTCGGCCGGATCCGCGGACGTCACGGTCGGCTGCAGGACGGGCATTCCCTTGCTGACCAAGCCTTTGTCCCGGTCAGCTCGAAGGCTTTGCTTCAGCCTCTCCAGCGCCGATCCGCCCGCGTGCTGACCAAGGAGCGGAGAACTCCAGTCGGACGTGGCACCTGCAGCCGCGAAGCTGTCCCACATCGCTCTGTACGCGCTGATTGCGCTGGCTTGTGCAGCGTCGGCCTTCGACGTTGCGGGAGGCGCCTCGGGCGGAGGTGCTTGCGTTGGGGCGCCTTGATCACATGAGCCCAGCGTCGCCAGCGCTCCTCCCAGGAGCAACAGTGTCTTCGACTGCTTCATCGAGGCCTCCAAGCCGGGAAGGTGAAGGGTGATGCCGAGGTGGCTGGATCGAAACTGGTGTCCGGCCGAAGTTGGTCGGCAAGTGCAAGCTGAACAATCAGTGCGAAGAGCGCTGTAGCTCGACGTAGTGCCCGCGGAGCCTCACGGCGGATGACGGGATCCGGTTCGCGGAGTGGAAGGCGCATCACGCCGCCTCCGTCATGCCTGCAACATCACGCAGACGGTCCCACCGAGCAGCGCAGGCCCGAGCGCTACTGGATCGTGGCGACTGATCCGTCGAAGAGCAAGCAAGCTCCACGTCACGACTCCGGCAGCCAGCAGGCTGATGGTCAGTCCTAAAGCGACATACGACCAACCGCGCCACCCGAGGAAAAGAGCCGACACCGCAGCGAGCGTGACGTCGCCGAAGCCCAGCCCACCGCCCAACTTGAGGTAGATGAGCAGGCTGATCGCGAACACCGCGGCCGCAGCGGTTACAGCGCGAACCAGTGATTCGGCTTCGCGAAGACCGCACGCCATGAACGTGATCTGGACCAAGGCCCCGACCATCAACATGCCGACAACCCGGTGTGGCAACCGATGACATGTCCAATCGACCAGAGCGAGCACCAGGCCGACGATCAGAAGCCAAGAGGTGAGGGCCGCGGACAGGGGCCTCACTTGGGTCGTGTAGGTGAGCGCGGAAGCCAGAAACGCGCTCGCTGCAAGCGAAGTCGGCCAGCCTGCGAGCTTGAGGAGCTGCCACGAGATCGGCTCGTGTCGCGCGATCGAGAAGCTGACGACCACCACCATGGGCCCCAGGACCGCGCCGAGCAAGAAGTAGGACAGCACCATGGACATCACGCGCTCCAGCGGGCGAACGGCGGACAGGTAGGACGCACGCGGCTGAGCGCGGCCTCGAACGCCGCAGAGCGGCGCCGGACGCCAGAAGATGGTTGCTGCCAGCTGGAAGTCGCCGAGACATGTCGATCCCCGATCGCGTTCAAGGCCAGCCCGATGGCCGCCTCACCACTGCGTTTCAGGGATCAGCTCGATAGCGACAGAGCCGACCCAATCGGATTGCTCCGATTGGACCAGAGTAAGAAGTGACGCCGGTCACGTCAACCGGATTCGTCCATCTCGGTCATCCTGCTCAAGCAACAGCAGCCGAGGCGGTCGGCCCGCGACCCAACACGATCACCGTCTGCCAGACGAAGTCCGCTTCCGACGCCCCAGCAATTTGCCGATACGCGGAAGAAGATCTTGGTAGTGGCCACCGAGGATGCGGGCAAGTACTGCCACCGACCGTGCATCCGCCCCGACGAACACCCGCGCGCGCCGTCGCTCAGCTCCCGCCAGCACCACGCTCGCAGCCTCTTCAGGATCGGTCCGTGCAACCTTCGTCTCGAAGCCGCGAACGACTGCATAGCGGTTCTCCCCCTTCGCGAAGAGGCCGTTGCGCACGATCGAAGTCCTGACGCCCCCTGGGTACACACAGGTAACCGATACGCCGGCGTGCGCGGCTGCCAACTCCTGACGCAGAGACTCGCTGAAGCCGCGGACAGCGAACTTCGACGAGTTGTACGCGCTGTACTTCGGAGTGGCGATCAGGCCGTACGCACTCGAAAACGTCACCACGCGGCCGTCAGCCGAGCCCACCAGGGATGCGAGATGCGCCTTGACGGTGTACATCAAGCCGCGCCAGTTCACGGCCATGACGCGTTCGATGTCCGCGACGTCCGAGTCCAGCAGGCTGCCGCGGTGGATGATCCCGGCTGCCGCGAACACCGAGTCGACACCTCCCAACTCGACGTCGGCCGCAGCCGCTGCGGCCTGCACCTCCTCCCAGGAGGTCACATCAACAACCTGGGCGAGCACTTTCGCCCCGAGCCCTCTGCAACGGCGTGACACGTCCTCGAGGCCGTCCTCATCCTGATCGATCAGCGAGAGCCGCGCACCACGTCGCGCGAGCTCGATCGCCAGCGCCCGCCCGATCCCCGCAGCAGCGCCGGTGACCACCGCGACCTTGCCCTCGAAACAGCTCACGCTTGAGCACCTCCCCCAGCTTGCAGCTCAACCGACCTTCCCACGATCGGGCGCGGTCAGGGTGACGAGCGCCGCGGTCGTGTGTTGATCCAGCGCCATCAGGGCCGCGGAGACAGACACCTTCAGCCAGGTCCCGTCCTCTGCTCGAAGCCGCAGCGCACCCTCGGCGCGCCCGGTCGCAGCCAGGTCGTTGGACAGGCCGACCGCCTGCCGCAGGTCCTCACGATGGACGGCAGGACGGTGTGGTGCGCCGAGAGTCCACGCGACTCCCGGCATCGGGCTGTCGAGCCACTTCAGCAGCCTCATCGTGCGCAGGTCGACGATCGCCCGCCAGCGTCCGGGCGTCGCCTCGGCCGCGAGAACCTGCTGAGCCAGCAGGACAGGGATCGGCGGTGGTGCCGCTGGCACGCACTCCGCTGGTCCGATGTCGTGGGTGATACCTCGAACGACGAGCTCGACCCGGCCCTGAGGTGTTCTCGCCTCGACGCAGCGGCACGCGAAGTGCACCGCGCGCCGAACCCCGTCGTCCCGGTTCACCGTCCACGTGGCCAGGTGCTCCGCCCCGGAGGTCGCGTTGACGATGAGCGCCAGCGCCTTCGCCTCGTCCGAGTTCGTCTGCAGCCGCTGGTAGGCGAAGAGCTCCGCGAGATCGTGCTCGTTGCGCCACTTGTCGGTCCTCGTCCCGTAGAGCCGGAGCAGATCGTCGGACCTGCAGCTGACGTGCCGCGTGAGGTTGATGTGCCACGCGCCCGCCGGATTCCGCGGTGGTGGATCTTCGTCCAGCGGACCGATCCACAGCTGAACGCCGTGGACCAAACCGCCGTAGGACGGCAATGGATGCCCGATCACGCGACGCTTGCCGGTGGTCGTCCCGGTCTCCACCGGCTCACCGCGCTCGGCCACGCGCGCGATCACGGCCAGCGCATCGTGGAGGAAGGGACCGCGGCCGAGAACAGACCGGATCGGGACCATGTGCTTGGGACTGCTCCCGGCAGCCAGCACGGTTGGCTCACGGCGAGTGCCGCCAAAGGTCTCGACCAACAACCAGTCGGCCGCCATCGCTCGGTCCCCCCGGTCGAAGGTTGGCCTGCTCAAACAGGCTAGCTCCGCCGGAGGGTCCGCGCTTGGATCTCCTCCAAGAGTCCGAAAGCCCAGGCGACTGTTTCACTCGATCGAGTGTTTCGTCGGTTCTCACAGCTCAGCGGCGGCCTCGGCGATCAGTTCCAGTGACTCCGCCTCGGTCAACGCCATCTCACGCAGCTGCGTGAACAGCTGTGCGCATCGCTCGATCAAGACCGGATCTTCGACGTACTCACCCTTGATGAACGTCTCGAAGTAGGCCACGTCGTTGTGCTGGCGATGCGGGAAGCCGAGCAGCATGAATGGCGTACCCGCCGCTGGGTAGGCGCCGGCGATGCGCGGCACGATCCTGACGGAAACCGACTCCAACTCACTCGACTCCATCAGGTGCAACAGCTGCGCTTTCATCACCCGCGGCCCGCCGACCACCAGTCGCAACACAGACTCCGGGAACACCGCCTGAACGTGGAGCGAGTCTTTGCCGCCGAGCCGGCGCAACCACGTCTCGTTGACTGCGGCCTGCCGTGATGCGCGAACCGGGTCGCTCTGCAGCACCACGTCCGCGTAGTCGGCGAGTTGGAGCAGCGACGGAACAAGATCCGTCGTGAACGTGCGCCACAGGGTCGCCTCGGACACCAGGTTCACCAGGTCGTCAGCGGGATCCAGGAGCACGCCACCGTCATCGAGGGCGCGCACCTGCTCGGCGTGCTGCGCCTGCCGCACGACGAACTGCCACTCCGAAGTGGACACCCCGTAGACGTATCCGAGCGCCATGATGTCGAGAACCGCGGACGGCTGCACGGCGTTCTCCATCATGGAGAGCTTGGCGCTGCTGAACCCAACCTGCCGACCGGCCTCGGTCAGACTGAGCTGTCGCTCGTCGCGCCAGTCAGCCAGCCGCCGCCCGACTGCGCGTTCGAGGGTTGTCGCTCGGAAGTCCTTCGGCACGTCGCACTCACCCTGCGCCGACTGAGGCGGCCAGTTCCTCGAACGGAACGAAGCTGCAGCCCCGCAGCAAGCGGAACGAGGCGGTCGCGACCACCCAACGCGTGTCGGGATCGCCATAGACGACGTGTGCCGGCCTGACCACCTTCGGCGCGAACGTGCCCGGCTGGTACAGGGCGCCCCACACTCCCATGACTTCGAACTCCCGAACCCGCACCGCGACCGCTCCTCGCCGAAGCGCAGGGCACCGTTGCATCGAGATCGCAACGCACGGGGCACAGATCGGAGGCTCCACCGAAGCCATGTCCTCGGGCCAGGTCGGGCCCTCCTCCTCGCGGAAGTCCCTCATCAGCCACAGAACACCATCTGTCGTTCGGTCGGCTGACCCCGCGCAGACCTGGCACAGCAACATTTTCATCGCGCGCCGCTGCCGGGTCGGGTGCACCCGCGCGAACTCCGGCTTGCCCTGCTGCCAGCGTTCCGCGACCTTGGCCCAGAGAACGCCGTGCTCGTCGCGGTCACCAGGCATCTCGTTGGCGTAGGCGAGACCGTTGCCACGCACCACCAAGCTGCAGTGGAGGTTCTGCTCATCAGACCATGCGGTGACGTTTGGCGCGAGCATGCGATTGACCTCGGCGGGATTCATCTCGGGGCGGACCGCTCCTTGGTCGAGCGGACGCGATGCAACCTCAGTCATTATTTTGATCTTTCTCGTGTGTTGCCGCTTCTTCACCAGCGGCGTCTTGCAAGGCAACGAACATTCGCACTAGGAAGTCGATCGACTCGCGCTGGTTCAAGCTGACCTTGTCGATCTGGCGGACAACGGCGTTGTAGCCTCCGAGCGCGTCCTCCGCCTCGACGAAGAGGCTGCAGTTCTCCGCTTCCAGCAAAACCAGCGGTCCATGCTTCTCGAACTCGAACTGCGTGAACGGACCAGCGATGCCCGCATGCGCGCCGGTCGCCGCAGGCACGATTCTGATCTCGATGTTCTTCCGGTTCGCCATGAGCATCAAGTGGTGCAACTGGTCCGAATGCACCTCGGGTCCACCCACCTGAAGGCCGAGGGCAAACTCGTGAACGTAGAAGGTTGAATTCAACCTGTTGTTCAACAGCAGCTTCTGCATGTCGAGCAGCACGCGTGCCCGCTCTTCCTCTTCCACGGCAGGCACAGTGGCGGATGCTGCCAGCAGTTCTCGCGCGTAACCGACCGTGCGGAGCACAGTAGGCACCACGTGTGGCTGCCAGCAGATCAGAGTTTTCGCCGCAGCGAGCTGGGTGAGCGCCGTACGCGGCCACATCGGTGCGCCTGCACCGTGCTGCTGCCACCACCCCTGCACGTGCCTTGCCGAGAAGAGTGCGAGCAGGCGGTCCCTCTCTGCGGAGTGCACCCGACAGGCACCGAGCAACAGAGCTACCTCGCGCTCGTTGATGCCGCCCTTGCCGGTCACCACGTTCGAGACCTTGGAAGGGTCCCAGCCCAACAGTTCGGCGACCGTCCGCGCGCTCAGTCCGGCGCCCTCGATGGCCGCTCGCATGCCGAGACCGAACTCACGACCGCGTGCGGTGGAAAGCCTCTTTGCCATGTCCACGTTCCTCGTGTGCTGGGTACAAAAGCGTCCGAGCTCAGCTCAGGCACTCACATCGACCTGGTCGCCAGCGCTTGCAGCGTCAAATCCGCATCGTCTGCACCAGATGCTCGGGGCTTCATCGCCGACGCTTTGTCCCTGGGCCACGGTAGAAGCCGTTCGTGCTCACGCCACGCCTTGTCGCACTTCGGACAGGTGGGCCAACAGCGTGCGAAGTCCGGCCACTTGTCGGCCGCGACGGTTACTTCCAGACCACACAACGTGCAGCCCGACTCGCAGAGGACGAGTTCCTGCGGTATCGCGTGGCGTGCCCCTTCATGGGGCTGCCATTTGTATGGGCGGGACATAACCGATCACTTCCCGTGAACCTGTGAGCAGCAAGCGCCCCCGGGCGCCGGCGATGTCTTACTCAATCAACGCGCCGATCTCGATACCATCCCGCGAAGTTGCCTTGAATGTCCCTCTAACGTCCCTTCCGGAACCTCTACCAGCACAAACGAGCAGATGCCCCAATTGGGTGATATTGGAGCGATCTCAAAAAAACGGCCGGTCACGAGGCGTCTTGGGCTAGACTGCCGAACAGGCGAATCCGTGCAAGGGAGACCTCGATGACACCGCCGAGGAAGGGTCTGACCGCCCGCCGGAAGGCACTGGGAGACTCGCGGGAATCGCTCGCGGAGAAGATCGGAGTCGCTCCGAAGACCATCGGCAAGTGGGAACGCGGGGAGTCGATCCCGGACCCCTTGAACCAACGCCGTCTGGCCAGGGCGCTGGAGCTCACCACCTCCAAGTTGATCGATCTCCTCGACCAGGGCGTCCATCTCGACGACGAAGACGCTGATCGAGTCAAGTGGGTGCTCGCGAATCCCTCAAAGGCCGACTTCGAGGTGGTCGCCCGACTCCGCATGCACGTGGCCGCGCTCGGCCGGCGATACGATCTCGAACGGTCCACGGCATTGCTTGCGGAAGCGGGACAAGCGCTGGGCCAAGTACGTTTCCTGCGCCAGCACGCGTCGAAGTACGCGGTGAAGCGGGACCTGCTCGCGGCGGAGGCCGAGGCGGCCACGCTGATGGGACAGTTCGCCTGGGACGCGTCTCAACGCCGCGATCACGCCGAGGCGAGGACCCACTTCGCCCGTGCAGCCGACGCGGCGCGCGAGATCAACGACCCCGTGCTGGAGAGCATTGCGCTGCTCCGGACCTCGTATGTCGCGCTCTACGGCGAAGATGACGCTCGCGACGGCCTCCTGCTCACCGACCAAGCGGCGTTGGCGGCGCGCGGGAACAGCGAGGTGCTGGAAGGACTTGCTGTGCTGCACGCCGCTGAGGCACACGCGATGCTCGGCGAGCGCCGTGCCTGCGATCGAGCCCTCGACAGAGCCCAGGTCCACCTCGGCCAGAAGGCCGCGGAGGAACCGGCCCCGGAGATGTTCTCCGACACTCAGCACGACCGGCTGGCCGGATCCTGTTACCTGCGCCTGGAAGAAGCGACCAAAGCGCAGCCGGTCCTGGAGAGGGTGGCCTCGACGGTGCGATCGCGGTCGAAGTCGCAAAGCATCGTCCTGGCCAACCTCAGCCTTGCCCACATCCTGCAGCGCGATCTGGAACAAGCAACGGCAACCCTGCACCTGGCGATCAACTCGGTCGAGGGGACATGGGGAGGCGGCGGCTTGAAGGTGATCTTCCGCGCACTGCGGGAACTCCGCCCCTGGCGTGCGGAGCCTGTGGTAGATCAGGTGTACGACCGCCTGCTGACCGTGATGGCGGCAACCTAGGAGGCTACTTCGTGGGCAGTCCCGGCGAGGTCAAGAACGAGGTTCGTCACCGCGTCTGGGACCTGCTGGCGAAGCACGGAGTCGCGTCACCGAACGTGCACGGGTCGATCCCGAACTTCGAGGGAGCCGAGGCTGCGGCGGTCCGGCTCGCGGATCTCGGCATCTGGCGGTCCGCGACTGTGGTGAAGGCGGTACCGGACAAGCCTCAGGCTCCTGTTCGGGTGCTGGGCTTGGTGCAGGGCAAGCTGCTCTACCTCGCGGTACCACGGCTTGCAGAGGTGAAGCCGTTCTACGAGCTCGACTCGGCCTCGCTGCCCGTCCCTCCCGCGGAAGCGGCTCAGCCGAAGATCGCCGCGACGTTCGCACGAACCGTCGACACCGACGAGATGCCTCAGGTGGATCTCGTCGTGTGCGGATCGGTCGCGGTCGACCGCCGAGGCGCACGGCTCGGCAAGGGCGCCGGATATGCCGACATCGAGGTCGCGCTGCTGCAGGAAGCCGGCCTCATCGACGACACGACGCCCATCGTCACGACGGTGCACGACCTCCAGGTCGTGGAGGACGACCTGCCGGAGACCAGCCACGACTTCTCGGTCGACTTCATCGTCACACCGACCCAGGTCATCGAGTGCGGGCCTCCGCGGCGGCCCGAAGGCATCCTGTGGTCCGAGGTCGACGCCGCGCAGGTGGCGGCGATTCCGGCGCTGGCAAGACGAGCCGCGCACCGGCAACCCGGTTGACGGCCAACTTCCTGGGCATGTGGTTACATCTGTCCGCGCGCTGACAGGTCAACGACGGTCGCGAGGCCTGCCTGCCGGTGGTGGGCAGCCTGCACGAGCGCAGCTCACCACCGGTGCTACGAGGCGGCCGCCGAGCTTCAGGTACGCGTGTCCGAAACCTCGGGCGTGGTGGGCACCACCGCGGGTGGAGGCTGCCCCTGCGCCTGCCCCGGCATCGGGACAGGCACATGAACCATCTCGGTGGGTTCGGCACGTGTCACTGACGTGGCGGCCGATCTGAACCCACTCGACCTTGACGTCCACGCCCGCGATCCAGATCGCACCGATCACGAAACCGAGGACGCCGATCGTCCGGAAGGCGGCCCTCCTGCTTCCCATCACCACCGGGCACCGGTTGTGCGTCGAGCACGACGTGGTCGACGCCGACTCGGTGCAGGTAGAAGGCGGCGGCCAGCCCCGCCTGACCACCGCCGACCACCACGACGTCAGAGCTGAGCACGAGCCGCCCAACGACGACGCAACCACAGGCTCACGTATACGAGCCCGACGAGCACCGGCACCTCGATCAACGGGCCGACCACGCCCGCGAGCGCCTGGCCTGAGGTGACGCCGAACACGCCGATCGCGACGGCGATGGCGAGCTCGAAGTTGTTGCCTGCCGCGGTGAATGCGAGTGTCGTGGTGCGCTTATAGGACAGCCCGAAGGCCTTGCCCAGTGCGTACGAACCCGCCCACATGATGGCGAAGTAGACCAGCAGCGGCAGGGCGATGCGGGCGACGTCGAGCGGCCGATTGGTGATGTTCTCGCCCTGCAACGCGAACAGGATGACGATCGTGAACAGCAGGCCGTACAGCGCGATCGGGCCGACGCGGGGCAGGAACTTCGACTCGTACCAGTCACGGCCACGCGACCGCTCCCCCAGCTTGCGGCTCAGGTATCCGGCCAGCAGTGGGATGCCGAGGAAGATGAGCACGGACTTCGCGATCTCCCACGCGGAGAAGTCGACCGCGGTGGTGTCCAGCCCGAGCCAGCCGGGCAGCAGGTCGAGGTAGAACCAGCCGAGCACGCCGAACATGACGACCTGGAACACCGAGTTCAGCGCCACGAGCACCGCGGCGGCTTCGCGGTCGCCGCAGGCGAGGTCGTTCCAGATGATGACCATGGCGATGCAGCGGGCGAGCCCGACGATGATCAGGCCGGTGCGGTACTCGGGCAGGTCCGCGAGGAAGATCCACGCCAGCGCGAACATCAGCGCGGGGCCGAGAACCCAGTTCAGCACCAGCGACAGCACCACCGTGCGGCGGTCGCGGGTGACGGTGTCGAGCTTGTCGTAGCGGACCTTCGCCAGCACCGGGTACATCATCAACAGCAGGCCCAGGGCGATCGGCAGCGACACCTCACCGATCTTCACCGCGTCCAGCACGCCCTGCAGGCCGGGCACGAACCGGCCGAGCAGCAGGCCGACGACCATGGCGACGCCGATCCACACCGGCAGCAACCTGTCCAGGAAGGACAGTCGGTGCAGCACGTCCGGTGCCGCGGTTTCCGTGGTGCTCAACAGGTTCTCCTGGGTCTGGGCAGGCGGCACCGCCCGATGACGGACATCGGCGGCTTCGGGCGTGGTCGAGTCAGTCGCAGCAAGCGCTGGTGTCGCGCAACGGTCCGCCCGGTGCGAGCACAGCGGCAAGGGTGTCGATGGCGGCGTTGTCGATGCGGTACCAGCTCCAGGTGCCGCGGCGTTCGCGACTGAGCACGCCGGCCTGCACGAGGATCTTGAGGTGGTGGCTGAGCGAGGACTGCGGCATGTCGAACTGGTCGGCCAGGTCGCAGAAGCACGCCTCTTGCCCCTCGGTCCGCCGCACCAGCCCGACCAGCTCGACCCGGATCGGATCGCCGAGCGCCTTGAACAGGCGTGCGGCGGTCGCCGAGTCGAGCAGCATCTGGTCCCGGCTCGTCATGATGAGCACCATAGCGGCTTGGATTGACAAAAGTCGATACACGGGGTGTGATCTGCATCGACATACTTCGGTCCAAGGAGATCTGATGTCCCGCACCAGCGGACTCCCCCAGCACGAGCTCACCGCCCGGCTGCTCCGGATCACCGACGAACTCTCCGACCGCTTCCACGGCGTGTTCAGCCGCGAGACCGTCGCAAGGGTCGTGGACGAGACCTACGACCTCCTCGCGCAGAACGCCACCGTCATCACCTACCTGCCGGTCCTGACTGGGCGGTCCGCCCGCCAGCGGCTGACCGACCAGGGCCGCGCCGAAGGCTTGACCACGATCACCGTTCCGCAGGTGCTGTTCATCTGCGTGCACAACGCCGGCCGCTCGCAGATCGCCGCAGCACTGCTGGAGCACCACGCGTTCGGCAAGGTCTCCGTGCGCTCGGCGGGCAGCAAACCGTCCGGCGCGATCCTGCAGACCGTCACCGACGCGCTCGACGAAGTGGGCATCGCACTGACCGAGGCCTTCCCCAAGCCGCTGACCGACGAGGTCCTGCGCGCCGCCGACGTCGTGGTCACCATGGGCTGCGGCGACACCTGCCCCGTCTACCCCGGCAAGCGCTACCTCGACTGGGACGTCCCGGACCCCGCCGGAGCGCCGCTGAACACCGTGCGGGAGATCCGCGACGACATCGACCGCCGAGTCCGCAACCTGCTGACCGAGATCAAGCCGTGAAGAAGGAGAACACCGTGTCCGCCACTCCCGAGGTGCTGTTCGTCTGCGTGCACAACGCGGGCCGCTCCCAGATGGCCGCCGCACTGCTGCAGCACTACGGCATGGGCCGCATCGCGGTGCGTTCAGCGGGTTCCGAGCCTGCTGAGAAGGTCAACCCCGCCGCTGCTGCGGCACTCGCCGAGTGGGGTCTCGACATCACCGCCGAGGTGCCGTCAAAGCTCACGACCGAGGACGTCGAAGCCTCCGACGTCGTCATCACGATGGGCTGCGGCGACACCTGCCCCGTCTTCCCCGGCAAGCGCTACCTCGACTGGCAGCTCGACGACCCCGCGAGCCAGGGCATCGATGCGGTGCGGCCGATCCGTGACGACATCGACCGCCGAGTCCGCGGCCTGGTCGCCGAACTGCTCGACTAACGCGGCGTGCTGGCGGTCGACAACGCGGCCTCCAGCACGCCGAGCACCACGAACACAGCCGGGAATCTGCCGAGCCATGCCGCCAGCGCACTGCCCGCCCACGGCGCAATCGCAGCCGTGAGCATGACGGGTGCGGCGAGCGGGCCGATGAGCTGTCCGTAGTGGACGGCACCCCACCGGTCTGTGATCGCGGTGGCCTGCACGAGCGTGAAGATCCCGAGGGTGACGCCCGCGAGCACTGAGCCCGCGATCAGGCGGGCCATGGCAGGCGCAGGCCGACCAGGTGCAGTGGGATCGTAGTGACGGCGAGGAACCGAGCCGGTGGTCATGATGGCGCGCGGGCCGTGCCGGTCGAGCAGCCTGCCCACCGGGATGTCGACCAGCCCCGCCATGATCTGGCTCGCGGAGAACCCGGCCGTGATCGCGGCCAGCGACCACCCCGTCCGAGCCCTGATCGTTGGCGGCAGCACGGGGAACGCGTAGTAGAGGATGCCCCAGCTGATGATCTCGGTGGTGCACAGCTCGACCAGCACCAGGCGCAGCCCGGCGTCGAGGCCGGGCTGCGCCGCGGTGTCAGCGCGCGCTGGGCGCGAGGCCGATCGACACCTCAACCGCCTCCGGCGCACCGCAGCAGCCGCCGCTGTCCTTTTCCGCTTCCGGGGCGTCGAACACGCCGGCGCCGCCGCAGACGCCGGTCTCGGGCAGCACGAGCTCGACCCGTCCGGCCGCCTCGTGGTCCCCCGCGATCGCCGCGACGACCGACCGCACCTGCTCGTAGCCGGTGAGGGCCAGGAACGTCGGCGCGCGGCCGTAGCTCTTCATGCCCACCAGGTAAACGCCCGGCTCCGGATGGCGCAGCTCGGACTCGCCGTGCGGGTAGACGGTGCCGCAGGAGTGGACGTTCGGGTCGATCAGCGGCGCGAGCTTCGTGGGCGCCTGCAGGACCGGGTCCAGGTCGAGCCGCACCTCCGACAGCCACGACAGGTCCGGCCGGAAGCCGGTCAGCACCACGACCTCGTCGATGCCCTCGACGCGGTGGCCGTCGAACGACTCCAGCACGAGGCTCCCGTCAGCCGCCCGCTCGACCGCCGCGGTGCGGAATCCGGTGACGGTCTCGATGTGTCCGGCTTCCGCGGCCTTCTTCGCACGCAACCCGAGCGCGCCGCGCGCAGGCAGCTGGTCCGACTCCCCGCCACCGAACACGTTGCCGACCGCACCGCGGCGCAACAACCACACGATCTTCGTGCCTGGTTCCTGCTCGACCAGGTCAGCCAGCGCCACCAACGCGGTCAACGCCGAGTGCCCGCTGCCTGCCGCCGCGATCCGCTTGCCGGCGTACCTCTCCCGTTCCACCGCCAGGTCCGGCACGCGGTAGTTGATCCGCGTGGCCTCCGCCCGCTCCCCCACCGCGGGAAGACCGTCACCGCCCAGCGGGTTGGGCGAGCCCCACGTGCCGGACGCGTCGATCACCGCTCGCGCCGTGAACCGCTCCTCCCCGTTCGCGCTCTGCACGTGCACCGTCAGCGGCTCGTCCTCGCGACCGGCGTCGACCACGCGGTCCCGGCCACGCCGCGCGACACCGACGACCCGCGCACCGAGGCGCACCCGGTCACCCAATGCCTCAGCGAGCGGCCGCAGGTACTTCTCCGCCCACTCGGCCCCGGTCGGGTACGTGTCGCCGTCCGGACGAACCCATCCCGTCGGCTCCAGCAGGCGCTGAGCCGCGGGGTCGATGAGCTCGCTCCATCGCGAGAACAGCCGCACGTGGTTCCACTGCGACACCGCGGTACCAGCCTGGTCGCCGGCTTCCAGCACGACCACGCGCTCGCCTCGCTCGGCCAGATGCGCCGCCGCAGACAAACCCAAAGGTCCGGCACCCACCACGACGACCGGCAACTCGTTCACCGCACACCCCTTGCATCGAAGAACTTCGAATCAATGCCAGGGACTCTATCGACGTGGATCGATTGACGCAACCATCGATTTGCGTCGATACTTGCGCCATGACGGTCACCGTGCCCGCCCCTCGCCTGCTCGCGACGCAGGACGCCGCCACCTACTCGGAGTGGTTCGCGAGCCTCGCCGAACCCACCCGCGTGCGGCTGCTGCACGCCGTCGCGACCTCCGGACGCTCGATGACCGTCGGCGAGCTCACCGAACTGCTCGGCATCAGCCAGTCGACCTGCTCGCACCACGTCCGCAAGCTCGCCGACATCGGTTTCCTGCTGCTGCACAAGGAGGGCACGGCCACCCACGTGACCGTCAACCCGAACTGCTGCACGGGTCTCCCGCACGCCGCCGACGTGGTGATGGGTGTGCTCGAAGCCCGGCCCTGCTGCCCAGCCGACGTCCCCGGCGACGTGGTCGTGCGGCCGCTCGAACCCGGCGACTGGACCGCGGTGCGACGGATCTACGGCGAGGGCATCGCCACCGGCGACGCCACGTTCGAGACCGAGGTGCCCAGCCGGAAGTCCCTGGAGGCCAAGTGGCTTCCAGACCACCGCTGGGTCGCCGAGGTCGACGGCTCCGTCGCGGGCTGGGCCGCCGCAACGCCGGTGTCCACACGCGACTGCTACGCCGGCGTCGCCGAGACCTCCGTCTACGTCGGCGCGGACTTCCGCGGCCGAGGCGTCGGCAAGTCGTTGCTGCGCAAGCAGGTCCTGGCCGCCGACGACGCGGGCCTGTGGACGTTGCAGACCTCGATCTTCCCCGAGAACCGCGCCAGCCTCGCCCTGCACCACTCCGCGGGTTTCCGCACCCTCGGCGTCCGCGAACGCATCGCGCAACACCATGGCGTGTGGCGCGACACCGTCTTCCTCGAACGCCGAGCAGCCAGCTAACCCCACATCCAACCCCGACCGTTCCCGGACACGGCAACGGCTACTTCGAGGTGCCCATGAACAGCCACGACGCCATCGTCATCGGCGCAGGCCAGTCCGGACTCGCCGCCACCCACACCCTGCTCGCCCGCGGCCTGCGCCCGCTGGTGCTCGAAGCCGGCACCGAACCGGTCGGCTCCTGGCCGCACTACTACAACAGCCTCACCCTGTTCTCCCCCGCCCGCTACAGCGCACTGCCCGGCCTACCGTTCCCCGGCGACCCCGAGCACTACCCCCACCGCGACGAGGTCGTCAACTACCTCCGCATCTACGCCTCACACCTCGACGCCGACATCCGCGCCGGCCACCGGGTCACGGAGGTAGTGCACGACAAGGGGTTCCGCGTCACAACGGACGACGGTATCGACTTCGCCGCGCCCATCGTGATCGCCGCGACAGGTGGCTTCGGCAGACCCCACCGCCCGGCGCTGCCCGGTCTCGACGGCTTTCCCGGCACCGTCCTGCACGCCGCGCAGTACCGCTCCCCCGAGCCGTTCCACGACCAGCGCGTCATCGTGGTCGGTGCCGGCAACTCCGCGGTCCAGATCGCCGCCGAGCTCGCCGAACACGCCCACGTCACTCTCGCGACCCGCAAGCCGGTGAAGTTCTCCGCGCAACGCCCGTTCGGCCGCGACCTGCACTTCTGGCTCGACCGCACCGGGCTGGACCACCTCCCGATCGGCCCGTGGCTACCCGACGGGTTCACGACTCCGGTCCTGGACACCGGCCGTTACCGAACGGCACTTGACCAGCACCGCCCGGACCGCCGGCCGATGTTCACCGCGCTGGAAGGCTCCAAGGTGGTCTGGCCGGACGAGCAGCGTGAACATGTCGACGCGATCATCCTGGCCACCGGGTATCGACCGGACCTGCCGTACTTGAACGAGCTGGGCACCGAGCACCACCGAGGCGTCTCCCGCCTGTACCGCGGTCTTGGCTTCGTCGGTCTCGAATGGCAGCGCAGCCTGTCCTCCGCCACCTTGCGCGGTGTTGGCCGCGACGCGGCACACGTGGTGCGGCGTCTCCTCAGGTGAGCGAGAGCTGGGCGCGGTGGAAGTCGAAGTGCTGCACCGGGAAGCGGTACAGATCAGCAAGTGTCATGAAGTCCCGGAAGAACGGGTCCCAACGCGTGGGGTAGGGCATACCTCGGGCAAGGCTGCTGTCGTCCTCGCGGTCAAGGCGCCGGTGCAACGCGGCGATGGTGCGATCAGCCAAGACCACCATTGCTCTGTGGGGCATGAGATTGCCGCCGAGCCAGGAGCCTGCGAAGTTGACGACGTCGAACGGCTTCGTGCCGGCGTTGAGCAGCCTCGCCCAGGCACGTCCGACCCAGGCGGGTAACCGAGCGACGATCCGCGCCAACGTCAGCAGCGCGCGCATGATCAGAAAGCCGAGCAGCATGTGGAAGAGCAGTTGCCGGTTGGTCCACCGCGTTCCGCCTGAGCGGCACCTCAGCTCCTCCGCGGTCGCGCGGTCGAGCAACGCGCGGAACGTCACGCGCGCTCTCTCGAAGTCGTCGTGAACTGCCTGCGTGTCCACGTCTCCAGTGTGCACCTGACAGACGGCTATGATGCGGGTCTCGTTGAAATCGGTACGTGGGTGCAGACTTGGCGTTGTGAGCGTTGACCCTGGTTGAGCGCCCCAGAGGTGCGTACGCCATGGCGGTGCTGCTCTCCGAATGGCAAGCGACTCGCCCGTGCTCACGTCTGGAACGGACTCGTGCTCCCCCATCGTGCCGTGCGACATCGGCGTTGCGGTGCTCATGCCGTCGCTGCACTGAACATCCACGATGAGCGCCAGCCAGCCAGAACGCCCGACGAGAAGCCGGGCACCGGAGGACGGATGACCGCGGTTCCGAACACGACACGCTCGGTCACACGTCCGCCGAATACTGCAGTCATCGGCGTATGGTCCGTTCGAACGAACGACGCGATTAGTTGGTGATCATTGGCCGCACGACCAGGCCGGGAGGCGCGACGTCGCGAACGACTGACGTCGCCGTATCTGGGCTCATCCTCGATCACAGCCGGAGGACTGACCTCCAACGGTCTGCGACGGTTCGTGCGACCGAACGGCGCCGAGCTCCATGCGTTGCAGCGGGAGACGCTTCGGCGGGCCGAAGTCGCCGAACAGAAGCTCCCGCTCCTGCTGGAGGAGATTCGCGCCACCGCAATGGCTGCAGACCCTCTTCTGACCTACAGCAGGTTGACGGTCCTCACCAGCATGCGCCGTGCTCTACCCGGACCAGCCAACTTCGGCAGCGACGCCGTACTCGAGTTCTACGGTGGCCTCGTCACCGGCATGCCGGTCGATGACGTCGTCGCTCGACTCGGAGCCGACTACCACCCGCAAGTCCTGTACGACCTTGACCGGCTCCTCCGCGAGTACGCGGTGGCGGAGAACCAGGTGCACGAGGCCAAAGCTCTCCGGGTCGGGCCTCGCGACTCGCTCACGAGTGCCCGGAACCTCCTGGAGTTCGAGCAGCGCTTCGACCGCATGCTCGGCTATCCCGAGCAGCTGCGACCGATCTTCAACGCGATTGTGCGGCCACTCGCCGACAAGTCCCAATCGTCGCTCGGGTTCGCGCTGGGGGACGCACTTGTCGTTGCGGACGCTTACTTCGACGTGCAGTGTGAACGTCTCCGTGAGGTCCAGGCGGAGTTCCAGGTCGTCCTGGACCAGATCCCCCGACGGGCGGACCGCACCACTCAGTTCCAGTACCTCGCTGCGCATGCCGCCGGCATGGCGACCTACGGCGGAGCTCCCCTCGAAACCGACCTCGCTTCTGCGCTGGCACAGCGCACATCGATCCCGCAGGAGCAGTTGGAACCCCTGCTGAGCTTCATGAGCATCGCTCTGGGGAGCCAACCAGACCTGGACAGCCTCCACGCCACCAACACCTTGCGTCGGCGCCCGATCATCGCGACGCCTGACGGCCGTCAGCTCTGGGCTGTTCCCGGCGACTTCATCCACTGCGCCTTGGACTGGGCCGCCGAGGCGTGCCAGCAAGAGCCGAAGCTGCTTGAAGTGTTCGACAAGCGCCGACAAGACGCATGCGAGGAACTGACATGTGACGCGCTGTCCAGCGTCTTCGGGGCGGATGACGTCCACGCGGCTGTGACTTACCCATGGGACGGGCAACGTCCTGACATCGACGTTCTCGTCGCGCAGCCAGGCGCCACGCTCGTCATCGAGGCCAAGGGCGGCCGTCTGACCGACCCAGCCCGGCGGGGCGCTCCCGACCGGGTCCGCAAGAAGGCGGCCGAGCTCGTCGACAAGGCGTTGGACCAGAACGCTCGAACGGTCACCTATCTCCGCTCAGGCGCTGCCGGCTTCCAGCAAGACCGCAGGAAGTGGCATGGCACGATCAACAGGGCTCACATCGTCTCGATCATCGTCACCCTCGAACGCGTGGACCCCTTCGCCTCTGTGCTGCCTGACAGCGGCAAACGGGGAAGCGTTCCCGAAGACGGCACGTGGTTCGTCAACCTCGCCGACCTGCTCATGGTCGCGGACATCCTCAGGAACCCCGCCGAGTTCTACGCCTACGCCGACACCCGCGCCCGCATCAACAAAGCCGGCGGACCGCGCATCTTCGTGGAAGCCGACGCGTTGGGAGCGTGGTGTAAGCACCGGATCGCACCCAAGACGCCGAGCCCCGGCCAGCTGATCATGCTCGACACCACGTCCAGTCTCATGAACGACTACTACGCTTACGCGACCGGCAGCAGGCCGGTCCGTCCGACCGCTGGTGTCCCTGGCGAAGTCCTCGGGGCGTTGGAAGAGATCCAGCTCGCGGACCCCGATTCGTGGCACGTCCTCACTTCGGCCGCCTTGGCTGTACCGCCTTCCCAGTGGCGTCCTGTGGAGAAGGTGCTCGCCCAGCTGTCCAGGGATCGGGTGTCGCGACGCGGGCGCAAACTCACGCGGCGAGCCTCCTCAGGTCTTATGGTGTCCGATCGGCTGAGCGTCACCGTGAACGCCGACGATGTCGAACCGCCCGCTTCGCGAATCCGCCTGGCACTGGTCGAACAACCCTGGGACAGTTCTGGCCCTGAACAATAGGCAGGCGCGCCGCGTGCGGTCCCGAAATTGCTGTCCCGCCCAGCCTGCCCACCTCCCACGAGCGGAAGATCATCCACGCGGTTGAGCAGACCCTCAAAAGAGCTATGAGGCCGTTACGATCTTCGACAGTTCCGTCCACCCATCCGCAAAAATCGCCTCGCCATTTCCTCTCATGATCTCTGCCGACAACGGTGCGTAGCGGAGATCTGAGTCAGCCGCAGCCTGTGAGCTCGCGGAGGTGCTGGTCATCGTCAACGCCATCCGCGCCGCCAAGATCACCTCACTACCTGAGACCAAGACGGTGACGCCCGCGACGCTGTCCCTGTCGATCGCGAGCAACGACAAGGGCGGATCCGGCTGCTGCGACGCGTGCTGACCATCCGTACCGGCTTCGCTAACCTGTGCTCGTGAGATCCACCCGCCCGCAGCGCACCGCAGCCTCCCGGCTGCTCCTGCTGGCGTTCGTGGTGGGAATCGCGTTCTTGCAGGTCTCACTGTGCGGAGCCGGTACGGCCATCAGCGACTGCTGTGACCGCGTAAGCACCGTCCAGCAGACAGACCTCTCCTCTATTCCGTTCGTCGCCGACGACCTGCCAGTCGAGCCGGAGACCGCGCTCGATCTGTGCCTCATCGTCACGGCGGTACTCCTGCTCGCCCTCGGCATCTCGCGCGTACCGACGCTGCTCGGGCTGCGCGCCCCGCCGGTGCGTGTGGTGCACGCCCGTTCCCTGTTTCCCTCACCTCTGGCCCTGACACAGCTCTGCGTGTCGCGGACGTGATCGAGGGCAGCCCACGCGGCTGTCCCCTATTACCCGTATCCGCTTCAGCTGTGGAAGTGTGCAATGACCTCCAACACCAAGATCTCGCTCATCATCGTGGCCGTCGTCGCCGCCGTGGTGGGCACTGTTTTCTTCCTCTCCCGCCCTGACAACTCGCCACCCACCGCCAACGGCCCCGTGCAGGGCCCGGCCGCCGGCGCCCCGGCCGACAAGCTCGTCAGGCCGGACAGCCACAAGCTGTCCGCGCCCGCAGACTCGAAGGTCACCGTCGTCGAGTTCCTCGACCTGGAGTGCAAGGCCTGCCGCGCCGCCTACCCCGGCGTCGAGAAGCTGCGCGAGGAGTACGGCGACCGCGTCACGTTCGTGATGCGCTACTTCCCCGTGCCCAGCCACCGCAACGCCGAGCTCGCCGCACGCTCGGTCGAGGCGGCGTTCAAGCAGGACAAGCTCGAAGCCATGTACCGCAAGATGTACGAGACCCAGGAGTCGTGGGGCGACCAGCGCGTCGACCACCGCAACACCTTCCTCGGCTTCGCCCGCGAACTCGGCCTCGACATGGCGAAGTTCGAGAAGGACCTCGACGACCCCGCCACGCTCGACCGCGTGGTGAAGGACCGCGCCGACGGCACCGCCCTCGGCGTCCGCGGCACCCCGACGTTCTTCATCAACGGCACCCAGTTCACCGGCAGGCCCAGCTACGACGGCCTCAAAGCGGCCATCGACCAAGCCCTGACCCAGTGATCAGGTGGATCCTGAGCGTGGGCGGCCTGATCGGGCTGGCCGCCTCGCTCGTCCTCACCATCGAGAAGATCGCGCTGCTCAAGGACCCCGACTACATCCCGTCCTGCAGCATCGACCCGATCCTGAGCTGCGGCTCGATCATGCGCACCGACCAGGCCGAGGTCTTCGGTTTCCCGAACCCACTGCTCGGCATCGCCGGGTTCGCCGTCGTGGCCACGATCGGCGCCGTGCTGCTCGGCGGCGCGTCGTTGCCGCGGTGGTTCTGGCTCGGGCTGCAGGCGGGCGTGACGTTCGGCGTCGTGTTCGTGCATTGGCTGATCTACCAGTCGTTGTACGTCATCGGCGCACTCTGCCCGTACTGCATGGTCGTCTGGGCCGTGACGATCCCGGTCTTCTGGTACACCACGCTGCACAACCTCCGCATTCCGTTGCTGCGCAAGTACCACGGCGTAGGACTCACGATCTGGTACCTGATGATCATGATCGCGGTCCTGCAAGCGTTCTGGGACTACTGGCTCACTCTGGGGTAGTCGCACAACGCACGAAGCATTCGCAACCGAACCACTCCGGCTGCGCGAAGCTGCTGTCCCCAGTGGCTGGAGTGGCCGTAACGGGTAGTCGTGATCGTCCGATGTGGTTGACAACCTGGTCACGCGCCGCATGAGCGCTACACCAGCACTGCGAACACGCCGACTGCCGCCGGCGTATTCAAGGTTTAACCCGTTCGGGTGACGGTGCTTTGGGGGATGCGACATTGGACGAGACGACTACCGTTCGGGAGCTCAGCATCAAAGGTCGGCCAGCCGCCACACGGACTCAGCACGCCGTCAGGTTGCTGGCTCTGCTGGACGGGTGTGGCGTTCAGACGGTAGACGGCGATCCCCCAGACACCGTGAAATCCATCCGTAGCGAGCTGCGCCTCCAAGCGATGGACTTCTGGCTGCGAAATCCGGACTACCTCGCCGATGAGCTGTTGACGATGGTGCAGGCAGGGGCGGCAGGTTCGAGCCACTTGATCACGGCGCGGTCACTCCTGGACGATCCGGAACCTGACCTGCGCTGGTATCCGATGCCACGTTGGTTCTTCGGCGCATACGAGCAGCTAGATGACGCGTTCTCCCTGTTGGAAACGTACGGCCTCGCCACACTGCGTCGTACGGGCCAGGCAGGCAGGAAGAGCAAGCGAAACCAGTTCTTCCTGACGACGACAGGAGCCGCCGCAGCTGCTGAACTCGCGAAGGATCCGACCTTGGGGTGGTACGCCCGGCAGGTGAAGCTGGTCGGGTTGGTAGCTGGAGACGATGGCGGTCAGGCGTTGAAGGATCGCCAATACCTACAAGCCACCTACGCGGACACCGAGCTCGGGGTGGACATTGCGCCCATCGCTCCGCGAGTGCGTGAACGGCTGGACACGATGAGCGCCGCAGCAACGGCAGCTGCTGAGGAGGTCGAGCAGGCATGAGCATCCTGAGCAAGGAGGTCGTTGCAGTCCTGGCCAAGCGTCGTGCCGGCGGCTCGATCGTTCTCACCGTCGATGAAGTCGACGAAATCCTGACCAAGCTCCGCATCCCGCTTCTCGGCACGAAGGCAGTTCCGGTACCTCTCCGTGCGATCCGCATCCACTTCAGCGGAACGAAGTGGCTCAACCCGAACCACACTGAGGCGCAAGGGCACCCGCTGGTTGATGCAGCCGACCTTCCCGAGTGGGTCAAACCCGACGTGAACGAACGCCTGCACACAGTTGGTTCAGCGGAAGCTGCTGCAATACCAGAGTCTCCTGCGGTGGAGGGCCCGAAGGCACGCGTCCCTTTCCGCTTCGAGTGGTCGCCTCAACCTGGGGTCAACGGCATCGGCTCAGGGCGGAATCTCCGTGGCAAGTCAACCCTCCTCAACGTTCTCATGTGGTCGCTGACCGGTCGATGCCCGAAGTTCCAGAACGACGTACGCAGCTGGATCGAGCACGTCGAAGTTGATTGGCAGATGGGGGCTGAACAGCTCCGGGTGGAGTTCGACGCTGTAAACGGATCGGCCACAGGACAAGTGGTGAGTGTGAAGGAGGCTGACTCCACCACCAGACTCACGGTCCTCGGGCAGTTCGCCGGCGACGAGTTCGAGGGTGTCATGGGCTCTCTGATGATGGCCAGACTGCGCTTGGAGAACATCCCGGTCTGGACCGACACCGCGGCTCGAGTGCATGCGTGGCCCGCGTACTCCAGCTCGTTCGTCGTCCGCGCGAACCAGCTCGATCCAATCGTCGGCAACGAGCAGACGATCGGCGTGCGGATGATGCAGATGTTCATCGGCACGGACTGGGCGCCGGTACAAGCCGCCGCAATGACGGCACGACGCGGTATGGCCACCGCGCAGGCTGCCGCGAAGGAGAAGGCCCAAGCGGCGGGTGAAGCGGTGGAGGCCAGTCGGAGAGCCGCAGAGAAGGCAGTCGAAGAGATCAAGGCCAAGATCGGAGAGCTGCCTGTCGACGCGCCAGACGTCCAGGCGATGCTAGACGCCGCAATCCGTGCCTCTGACGTTTCGCGGAAGTTGCACCGGCTCGAGGCCGCACGGATCGCGCAGACTTCGCTGGCCGAGACAGCACGTCAGCAGCTGAAAGCGGTAAGGGCCCAGGTGCATGCCAAGTACGAGGACGCGCTCGCGGCGAGGTTCTTCCACCACATGCGCCCCTCTGTTTGTCCGCGTTGCGCGGCGCAGGTCACACAGGAACGACAAGCAGCAGAGCCGGACAAACACGAGTGTTCGGTGTGCTCCAGTGAACTGAACCTCGAAGCACTACAGGCAGATGTCATCGTGGCCGCGTCCGTACCTCACGACGTCGCGAACACCTTGGTGGCAGGTCTACCTGAAAGGAATGGCTCCCATCAGGAAGCCGAGGACCCGCAGTCGGACGCCGTCGAAGCGGCAGAGCGCGCGGCGGCTTCGGCCGAGGCGGCGTTGGCAGCACTGGAAGTTGAGATCGCAGAGTTGACCGGACAGCGGGATGAAGCTGCTGCTCGGGTCGACGCGGGAGACGATCTGCTTACAGCCGCGGGTGATCGCCGTGCACTCGAACTCGATCTGGCGCGCGCTGAAGGCGCTCTAGCAGCACTCACACAACCAAGCGATCCGACGGCAGCCGATCCCATCGACCCTGTACAACTCGCCGTTGTGGAAGCAGCCGAGCAGGTGCTCAAGAAGTGGGTGAAGGATGACCAGGACCCGATGCTGCGTCAGATCTCCGCAGACATCGAACGCCTGACTCGGAGCTTCGGCGCCGACAACCTCAGCGACTTCACCCTTAGCGGCGCGGCAACCTTGGCGCTCCGGGAGAACGGCGTAAAACAGATCTACTCCGGGCTGACCGAGGGCGAGAAGCTACGGGTCAAGATCGCGGCTGCCATCGCACTCATCAAGCACGGCTACGTGGGTGGCGTAGGCCGCCACCCCGGCTTCCTCGTACTTGACTCGCCTTCCGCGGAAGAGATGCCGGAGGAGGACCTCGCCACCATGGTCAAGGCGCTGAAGGAGGTTGCTGCCGAGGCCGAGATGCAGATCTTCGTCGCCACTCGGAACGCCGCACCACTCGTCGAGCTACTTCCTGAAACCAATCGGGTCGTCGCGGAGGGAAACTCGTACGTGTGGTGAGAGGCTGCGTGGGAGGCTACCGACGAAAGGAGCGTCATGAGCAGCGGTACCGCCACCGCCTTGGAAGGAGAACTGACCGCAATCCTCTCGGCGGGCGGCGGTCGGCCATCCGTCGAGGACGCCTTCGCGGCTCTTGGTGGTTGGGAACGATTGGCCCGCGACGCCGCGGAACTGGCCGACAGTCCGGTGCTCCCGCCACTGGTTCAGTTGGTCACGGCAGTGGCCGCCGATGCTGGCAGTAGGACCGAGAGCTATCCGGAAGCCATGCGCCGCGTGTCCTCCGCTGTCACCTCCACAACGAGTCCGGCTATCCTCATCGACAGTCTGGAAGCGCTGATCACCAGCGGGCCCGCACTGAACGAGGTCGGAGCACTCCTCGCTACTGCACTGGAAGCAGCTGTCCACGACTTCCTCGGTTTGGCGGAGCCGGACAGTCGCGCCGCACTACGAGCGGCGGGTGCGCTCGAGGCCCGTACCCGGCTGGCACTGTGCGGGATCGGATCACCGTTCGCACTGCTCGCGCTTCTTGAGCGCTTCGACGCGCCGATGCCCAGACCACTCGGCACCGCCGTCGTTCGAGCGGTTGGAGTCGCTGTCGATCATTGGCCGTATGCCGCGAACCTCGTATCTGTTGTGCGCCTCGTCGCTGGCATCGACGCGCCGACCGGTCGAACCCGCGCAGGCGCCGATCCAGAAGACACAGCCTCTGATGCCTCATGGGTGCTCGCGGGGATAGAACTGGTCAGCGCGCTCCGCGCCGCGGACCTGCCCTCGATGCACCGCAAACTCGAAGCATCCGGATCACACTTGCAGCGCGCGTGGGACACCTACGAGCGCGAAGATGCCGGCGTCCTCCTCACGGTGGTCGACGTTCTCTGCTCACTTCTCAATGAAGCCGTGCCACGGCCAAGGGTGGAGGGTCTGTCGACACCTCAACTAGAACCCCGAGCGCTGGACGAGCTGGCCGAGCGAGTTCGCCGGATCAACGTTGCGTCTATGGGCTTGAACCACTGGTATGGAGATCCGAAGCGCGCAGCGCTGCTCGCGTGGAACCACCTAGCTGACGATCTGGGGAGACTTCGAGAGCAGTTCAAGCGAGACAGCTTCTACAAGGCGGAGGTTGTCGTCGACAACCTGCTCCAGATCTACTTAGGTTCACGATCTACAGCGGTTGTGTCCCACCGGGAAGATCTGGACGGCTTACTCCGACTGGTCCAGCCGGTCATCGAATCGGGTTTCGCGAGGACCGCAGGTCTTTTGAGTAACCTAGAGGATCACACGTACGCACTGCAGGAAGAAGCCGCGTCGGCCGTAGGCGACCGCGGACGTGAGTTAACCGAGAAGCTGGCCGTAGCCCAAGCCGTTCTCCGCGCGGCCAAGTCGCAAGCGATGGCCGGTGCAGACCCGGGAAAAGGTGATAGCGGCACGGCGACCGCGTCGCTGCCGCAGCCTCTAAGCCGACTCGTTCCAGCAGGATCCGCAGCGGCTATCGAACTCGTTGACCTATCACCCACGGCGCTTGCTGAACTGGCAAAAATAATCAGTAATGCCACCATCGGCAGGCATAGCTTGAACCTGATCGAAGCAGAAGTCTACTCGAATATCCAATCTCGCCTGGAATCCAGCCCTGACTACATCGGCGAACCGAGAGATGCAGTGGATGATGTTCTTCGGCTCATCATCCAGTTCACAAGCTCGAGACTCAACGGCCAGTCTGACCTGTACCCTTATTTGTTCGACCCCGCGTCCGTCGAGAAGCACGTCCACCAAGATCTCCTTGACTACCTGAGATCAAGTAGTCACGGTGCGATTACCGAGTACGAGGTTCAACACGTTGGCGGCGGACGGATCGACTTGCGACTGAAATTCAGCGGCTTCGGCATCCACATCGAAATGAAGGCGGATTCATTAAGAAAACCCTTGAGTGACAAGAAGGCATACCTCAACCAGGCGGTTACCTATCAAGCCTCTGACATACGAATCGGATTCCTGGTATCACTACGACACAAGGCGTTCGACCCCACCGGGGCACCGCCGCACCTGAGCGCGCTCATAGGCCACACGGTGTTCGATGTGCCTGGCGACCCGATCGCCAGGCACATCGTCACCGTTGGAATACCCGGAAGCCGAACCAAACCTTCAGAAATGAGATAGGCTTGCCACGCCCATCCTACAGGCTCGAACAGACGACGACCTGCGACAAGTCGGCCCACGCCGGGTCCGCCACGGAGACGTCACGCATGGTCGCGGCGACGTTCCAGCCCCGCTGGACGAACTGGAACATCAGCTCATGACCCATGCCGCTCGACGTACCGGTGATGAAAACAGGCCGTGGCTGAGCGTCTCCGGCACCGCGACCGCCTCCGCGCGAGCCGCTACCAGCCCTTGAGTCTCACCAGTTCGGACTCGAAGAGCCTCTCCTTAACCTGCAACGTCCCACGACTGAGGTCCTTCTTGGCACAGGCCCTCTCCATCACCGCGACGTAGACCATCGCCACCGTGTAGCCGTGGACGGTGTTCATCGTGCCTTCCTCATCAGGAAAGCGTTGCTGGAAGGCTTGCCGGAGTTCGCGAGCGCCTTCCACCTCTGCACTCCACGGTGCGACAGACGCTGCGATCAACACTTGCTTCGCGAACGCTGCCGCGACCGGAGACCGCATGATCGCCGGGTCGTAGCTGACGGCGTTGGTCAGGACAGGCACGGTCCACCCGAGCTGCGCGGCGATCCCGACCACGGCCGCGGTCTGTCCGTCGACCTACAAGACGATCACCGAAACACCACACGCCATCGCTTCCAACACACCACCCGTAGTTTCCGTGCCACGGCACGCTCGCCACCACGCCCTGAACGCAACAGTGCTGGCAAGCCCTGCGCGTGCACCTGACGATCGACCTGCGCCACAGCAAGACGAACGCAACAAGAACTCTTCCTCGCCGTGCAGCAAGTTCATCCTTGGTGAGAAGTCCGGCTCGCTCTTCAGCACGAATTACGGCGTCGGCCGAGCGCGTCGACAGGAGCACGCTCAGCCGCGGTGAGGGCCCGCTGTTGTTCAAGTCGAACGCGGCGAACAAGTAGGTACATGTTCATAGACAAGTACGGCGCCCACCGCTACGTGCCCTTCGAGGCAACTGACCTCGCCTCCGGCGCGTGGACCGCGTCGAAAGGCTTCAAGCTGCACCGCGCGCGGCACGGCGCGGTGCAGCCGGTGTCCAGGCCGAGTACGACAGGCTCAAGCGGCGGTTCGGCTGAATCTGCCAGGTGAACCAGCCGTGACAGTGGCGGTAGCGTGGCCGGCTTTCCGGCAGGATGGACGGGTGGCCACCCGCGACCTTGACCGTAAGCTCCTTTGGGGGCGTTCGGGCGGCCGGTGTGCGATGTGCGGCACAACGCTGATCGCGGAGCGGACACCGCTCGACCACGAGGCGATCCTCGGCGAGCAGGCGCACATCGCGGGGAAGGAACCGACCAGTGCCCGGCACGGCGAGTGCGATCCGGACGTGGTCGACCACTACGAGAACCTGATCCTCCTGTGCGGAGACGACCACACGAAGATCGACAAACAACCGCTTCACTACACGCGAGAGCTGATCCTGCGCATCAAGCAGGACCACGAGCGGCGGGTCGAGCGCGCCCTCGAACGGCAGGCGTCGACCGGACCAGGCCGGTTCGAGGCGAGCGACCTGTCCGCCGCAGTGCCAGCCAACCTGGTGGGGCACCGCCTGCGCGGCCGGGACGACCTGCTGGCCGAGTTGGTCTGCCTGGTGGGCACGACCGGCGGATCAGTGGTGCTGCGAGGAACCGGCGGGTGCGGCAAGAGCGCGCTGGCCCGCGCGACCACAGAACAGGTGCGTGACCATCGCACCGTCTGGTGGGTGGACGGCTCCACGCGCGCAACTCTGGTGGCGGGTTTGTTCGAGGTTGCCGTGCAGGCGGGTGCGAACCGCGCCGAGGCCCGCGAGGTGTGGAGCCGTGGCGAGTCCGCGCAGGACTTCCTCTGGCATACCCTGGGCTCCCGGCCTACGCCATGGCTGCTGGTGGTCGACAACGCGGACGATCCGTCCCTGCTCGAAGGATGGATCCGCGAGCCGCCGGGCGGGAACACACTGCTGGTGACCACTCGCGACCACCGGCCGCCGCGCTGGTCGCCGAACGCTGTCCTACACCAGCTCCTCCCAATCACCTCGGCTGACGGCGCCGCCGTCCTCACCGACCTCGCCCCCGAGGCAGGCAGCGCGTCCGACGCCGAGGTCCTGGCCGACCGGCTCGGTGGCCTTCCGCTGGCGCTCATGCTCGTTGGCCGCTACCTGGCGCGCACGAGCGCCGGGCCGGCGTTGCCGGAATCGCGGCACGCCAGGACTTTCGCCGGCTACGCCGCCGCGCTCGACGCGGAGTTCGCCGTCACGATCTCGGCCCTCGGCCGCCGGGTGCCGAGCGATGAGGTGCTGGCCCGCACCTGGGAGAAGTCTCTGGACCTGCTGGACTCCCAGGGCGTGACCGCGGCCCGGCCGGTGTTCCGTCTGCTGTCGTTCTTCGCGTCAGCGCCTGTTCCTACCGCAGTCCTCAAGCCGAGCGTCCTGAGGATCGCTCCCTCACTCTTCGGCGAACTCGACTCCGACGGCCTCGAAGACGCGGTCGACGGCCTGCTCTCGTGCGGACTCCTCGACCACCAGCACTCGGCGATGCCATCCGCACGAACGGACACGCTCAGCCTGCACCCGCTCCTGGCGCAGATCAGCAAAATCCAACCGGACGTCACAACCAGCATCCGGATCTACCGAAGCCTTCGCCTTTCGCTCCTGTGCAGGACTGCGGACGAACACGACCCACGAGATCACGCAAACCGGGCGACCTGGCAACTGCTCCTGCCCCACTGCACGTTCACCTCGGACGACACGGCGCACACCGCGGGTGACGGCGACCTCGTCCAGGCACGCCTGGCCTACTGCGCGGCGGAGTACACCAGAACCGCCGGACTCTGGACGGCCGCCGAGGAGTTTTACGACCTCTCACTCGACTTCCTGCTGAAGCAGCTGCCGGACACACATGAGGACGTGCTCATCACGCGCCACAACCGCGCACTGCTCAAGCTGGACCGCGGGCACTACGGCGAGGCTGAGTCGCAGTTCCGACGCATCACCGACGAAGCCGTCGAAACACTGGGCGAAGACCATCCCCGTGTTCTCGCACACAAGCACGAACTGGCCCGTCTGCTTCGGGCACGGGGAGATCTCGAAGGCGCACGACGAGAGTTCGCGAGCATCGTGCCGATGATGACCACGGTGCTCGGATCCGAACACGAGCACACGCTGGCGGCTCGCCACGAACAGGCGCGCACCCGGTTCGACCTCGGCGATCTCGACTTCGCGGAACGCGAGTTCACCGAGGTGCTGGAAGCGGTGAGCAGAACCGCCGGACCACAGTCGCCTATCGCGCTCACCTCCCGGCACGAACTCGCGGGCCTGGCGCTGCGCCGAGGCCATCGCGAGCGGGCGCGTGCCCTGTTCGAAGACCTGCTCGCGATCGAGACCGAACTCCAGGGACCCGATCACCCCAACACCCTGGTCACCAGGGCCGAACTGGCAGGTCTGGCGCTGGAGCACGGCGACGCCGTGGCCGCGGCGGCCGAACTCAGGGCCGTCGTGTCCGCGTGGCACCAGATCGACGAGAACCACCACGACGCGCTCATAGCACGAAGCCTGCTGGTCCACGTGCTCATGGCGGAGGGCGATCTCGCGGCCGCGGTGGCCGAGCGACGTGCGATCGCGGTGGCACAAGGCGCACCCCCACGCTCCGAGGCGGACGACCGGCACGAGCTCGCGGACACCCTGTTCGCCGCGGGCCACTACCCCGAAGCGGAGGCCGAGCTGCGTGCGGCCGCAGCCGCACAAGAGCGGATGTTCGGCGCCAGGCACCCGGACGCCCTGGTCACCCAGGCCAAGGCCGCGACCTGCCTGGTGCTGCAGGGTGACGTGACCAGGGCGCTGACTGAGCTGACTGATCTGCTACCGCACCTGGAGAACGTGCACGGACCAGGCTCCGAGTACGCGCTGATGGCCCGGCTGAACCTCGCGCACGTCCATCAGCTGCTGGGCGACTCGGCTGCAGCGATGTTCGAACTTCGCCTCGTCCTACGCCTCAGCAAGCACGGGTCCGACAAGTCGACGGAGATCACCGCTCTCGCGCGGGCGATGCTGCGGACCTGGAAGAGCGAGACCGCCGGGGAGTGACCCGTCACCACGACTATTGCTCCACATAGAACACTAGACGTACGAAGTGCTCGTCGCCGACGCCCTGGTGCCTGACGGCGCTGAGGACCGCGCCGCTACTGCGGGCCAAGAGTGGCGCGAGTGCCGCTAGCTCACATAGGCCACACTTGCCTCAGCGGAACAACTCGCGTGCCCACAACTCGCGTACTCCTCACACTTTTTGCGCAGCGGATTGGAATTTCCGTCTACTGCAACACGAACCTGTGGGGTGTCAAAGCTAGGCTTGACGGTCTGACCTGCGCGTCAGGCGGCCGCGGGTTCGTACTTGTTGATCAAGCCGCCGAGTGCTCGCCGACGACGAACGGACCTACAGCCTGACCATTCCCTAGACGTCCGACAGATCCATCGAATACGTGGCGTTCAAGTCGCTCGCCTCCGCGATGTCCGCCCTGCTGACCAGGAACCACCCGCGCAAGCAACCGTCCGCCGCCGCCGCCGTGAACCAGGCACTCGCCGAGATCACCGCCAATCGCCACGAGCGGACGTGGACCGCCGTCCCCAGCACCCGCGAGCCCTGACCGCTCAACCGAGCAGCTTCACGAGCTTCGCCGGCGCCAGCACGCGGTAGCTCTCAGTCAGCAACTCCCGCACCTCGTCCCAGTCCACGTCCGGCAGCACCTTCAGCCCGACCACGTCCTTGCCCCACGCCGCCCGGAAGAACGGCTCCCCGGCTCCGGCCAGGGCGTCGAACTCCTCGGGCTGGGCGCGGAACGTCATGATCACTGTTGGTTCGGTGAGTTCGGCGGCCCGGCTGTATACCCCGGTCTCACCGGGATGCGCCGTGAAGACGTGCACGAAGCTGCGGTTGCGGATGCTCCACCGGATGCCCACCCACGCCGCTTGCTCGGTGGCCTCCGGCAGCGCGGCGCAGATGGCCCGCACCTCGTCCAGGACCCGGTCCGGCACGTCCGCACGATCGTTCACGGCGCACAACGCTACGCGCCCGCTCCCCCATCCACGGGCATGATCGCCCCGTTTCACCATCGATGCCCTGTCGCTGAGCAGCCAGGCCGCCACCTCGCCCACCTCGCGCGGTTCGGCCATCCTGCCGAGCGGGCTTGAGGCGTTGTAGTGCGCGATGACGCCGGGGGGTCGCGGCCCCCACTGACCGATCATCGCCATCGCGGTGCCGCCGGGGGGTGATGCCGTTGCCCCTGATGCCCTCCTTCGCCACGTAGCGGCGGCGCTCTCGGTGAGGCTGTTGACGTCGCGCTTCGTGGCGCCGTAGGCGGGCAGGACCGGGGTTGACGCGGCAGCTGCCGATGCTCGACGTGTTCATAGTTATGTCTCCGCCTCCCCGTCGCTTGAGGGGCCGCCTGTACGGACGATTCCGACCCCAGGTGCAAGGCCCGAGCAGCTGACGTCAGCGTGGCGCTGCGTCCTTCACCGCCCGAGGCGGTGAGCTTTTCGCCTTATGACTACGGGTGGACACTCCGGCCCACGGTTGTGCGAGTCGATCTATTACCCGCACGGCCCGCATGCCTAATCCGCGCCGGTAACCGGCGCGCCTCTCAATGCGCCATCCGGGAAGCCACCACTCGCTGGGGCGGCATGGTCGAACCGATCGTGCCGGTCGTTGGCTCCAAGTCGTCGAGGACGCCGGACCCGAAGAACTCATCGAGGTCGGCCGACAACCGAGCTCAACGGAGTGCTCTGCGATCATCGAGACCATGACGAGCGTTCCGCCGCCTCCGGGTCTGCCCGGACACCACTACCGCACCACAATGGACATCGACGGTTCGGCACCGATCACCTTTGACATGACGGTGCCGGGCTCGATGAGCGAGATCAACATGGCGACGCTGCGGGTCTCCAGGTACGGAGGCCCCACCGCCGAGGATCAGGAGTTCCGGCGGCAGCTGTACCACCTGGTCGGCGCGGTCACCGTCGCAGGCGGGCACGTCGAGACCTCGATGAAACGGCTGCTCCTGCTGCTGCGACGCGACGACAGCAAGTTCTCTCTGGTCGACAAGACCTGGAGCGACCTCCACAAAGGACTGGTCTCTGAGTGCACGGGTGCTGACAAGCGTCGTGACGAACTCAAGCGCATCCTCGACTGGGCAGAGGAGAACCGGATCAAGGAGCGGCGTGACAACGTCATTCACGCGTACTGGTGGAACTATGCGGGCTGCGGAGTGCTCAGATCCAGGTTCTACCGGCGAGACGATGGCGCTCAGCTCATCGGGTCCCTGAAGGACCTCGAGGAAGACGCGAACCTGCTCTTCCTCTACGCCCTGAAGCTCGACGGGCTGCTGGGCGAGAGCTGGGCACGAGCCACCCTGCCTGGACCTACCGGATTCCCGGAAACTCTGGATCAGTAGCCCGCCACTGGCGTTGAGGCGTGGCGGATCACACCCAGATCTGAGGTGCTTCCCGCATGGCGACCGCAGGTCCATGCCCACACGCAGCGGGAGCACCACACCGGACACCTTTGTCCGGCTTGCCGCAAGCGACCAATGCGGCGTCACACGCCCCGTTGAAGGTTCGTCTGCGCGCGTCAGGCCTCGTGACCAAGTCCGGCGCGCCGGACTTGGTCACGCCCCGGATCGGGCGGTGCCACGTGGCACCGAAGTCACCTCCCGAACACCTCGCCGAATCTGTATCGCCGGACGACTCCGGCGAGCCGCCTCTGACCGTTCCGAACCGCAAGCCTCAGTTCCACAAGTCAACCGGATGGCATCAGGTCATTCGTGAAGCCTGGGTTCACACCGCCGGCTCGCGTGTTCGCGACCCGTTCCGTGAACTCGGGTGCGCGGAGGTTGAAGCTGATCACCTCGGCGCAGGCCTCACCGGTGTTCAGCTCTCGGACGAGCTGCGCCAGCACGAGGGCCGCAGTCGCGGTACCGACGAACGAGGCGCCGACCGCTCGGCCTGCGATCGCGACGACACCGCATCGCGCCTCGGCTTCGGTCTGGCCGGAACGGACGCCGTCGGCCACCAGCTCGTCGTACGCAGGCGCCGCCACAGTTCGCGGAGCTGCCGGAGGAGGGAACGCCTGGTCGGTCGTCTGCCCGGACGGGAACGACTGGACGAGCACGTCGTAGTAGGTGTCCGCGGTGTCGCCGATGCCCGCGTCGACGTAGCGCCCGAACCCCGCGGACGCGGCCCACTGACGCGCCGCGCGGTTGTCGAGCCCGCCGAGGGCCCAGCTCGGGTCGGCGCCCTGGGGACGCGTGTCCTCGTCGAAGGCTCGCTCGATCAGCCGGGTGGTGAAGCCAGCAGCCTCCAAGCGGCCCCCGACCACCCTCGTTTTCAAGGTGCCGATGTCGGCGGGCTCGCTGAGCAGCCCGGTGCTGATGTTCGCTTCGACCACGGAGTCGGTGTCCTGCAAGAACAACACGACCTCCGCCGGGTTCGCGTACGGGAGCATGCCGAGGCTCCACCCGTACGCCTGGCCGAGGTGCCCGAGGCCGATCAGCCACAGCCTCGTCGGCAGGATCTCGCACGTCTCGCCGACGGCCTCCGGGTTCTGCCACGGCACGCCCGGTTCCCACAACGAGATGCCCAGCGCGCGGCGCCCCGCCCTGCTGTCGCCCCTGGCGTGCTGGAAGAGCTCGCACACCGCCAGGGATGCGGCGGCCACGCCGGAGAGCGGGAACTCCCGCGACTCGGCCAGCCGTGGGCCACCGGTGGGCACCAGTCCGGCCGCCCATCCCTCCCAGGTGAGGGTCACGTCGATCTCGTGACGCGGAGCCATGTCCGGCGGTGTGCCGATGCGCAACACGGGCACCGACGTGTCGAGAGCGGTCACCACACGACCGCCGAAGCGGCGTACCGCGTCGGTGAGGCCGAGCCCGTTGGCCCAGCCCGCCGACAGCACAGGGTCGGCATCCGTGACGACGTGAACTCCGCCCGGAAAGGCTCGTACGCCTGTCGCCACGGCGGTGAGCAGGGCCGCCTGGAGCGTCCGGGAGCCGGTGATCGCGGGACCGACGGCGATCTGAAGGCGGTAGCGCTCCACGAGTCGCCAAGCCTCCTCGACGTTCCGGGCGCGTCCCTCGTCCAGTTCCAGCTTCAGGGTCCGGTGCAGTGTGTCCGACGTCGGGATGGTCACGCCCACCATCCGATGTACAGGGCGGCTTTGGCGTCCTTGCCCGTGCTGCTCGACCACCCGTCGTCGCCCAGGTACCGGTGCACGCCGACCTCCTTCGCGTGGACGGGGTGGGAGGCGAGGTCGGGAACGATCAGTGCCACGTGTTCCCTCCTGGCGATCATCGGGTTGGCGGCGTCGGTGTGGCTCTGCCAGACGTCGCCGTTGAAGTGGGTGTGCACGTCACCGATCACGCGCAACCGCTCGCGGTCGCAGAGTTCCCACAACCTCGGGAAGCCCTCGAACCCGAAGGTGATGGCACCGGTCAAGGAGTTCGGGTCCAGGTCGTCGTAGAACACGACACGCCGGACCGTCCTCGGCGCTGAGTCGCGGTCGCCGAGGAGGAACGCGCCAGCCTCACGACGACCGCCCGCGCGCTCCCCCAGCCCCCGGATCAGCCGCCGCCACGTGCGGCGGCTGATCCGGAGACGTGCACTCCTCCCGAAGAGCCGCTCGCGGATCACGCTGCCCCCAGGTAGTCGTCGTCGTTGAGCATCGTGTGGACCTTTCCCAGGAAGAACGTGAGGTCGCGGTCTGGAGTCCACATGTCGCCTGGGTACCGGTTCGGCCAGTCGGCGTGCCCCGCCAGCGCGACCCTGTCGAAGGGTGCGTACAGCGCCCGGCCGGCCTCCCAGTCCATCCGGAACACCATCCCGACACCTTCGCCCCTGGGACGTCGACCTGCCGCGAGCTGGCCTCCCGTACTCAGGTCCCACGGCTCTGCCGTCGGCGCCTGCTGGGGGTAGCCGGTCAGGTCCATGCGCAGAGCGATCTCGTCCGGCCCACCCGGCCGAGGAGCCGCCGCGACCGCGACGACGAGGACGGGCCAGCCGAAGTCGACGACCCGCCAGCGCCCCGCCGCGACCGCCGCTTGGAATCGGGCGGAGTCCAGGTGAGCCAGCACGGCCCGTTCGTCAGGAGTCATCCCTGGTACCGGGCCTTCGGAGCCAGGTCGAAGCACAATCGCCCGTCCGACGCCAGCGAACCGACGTGGGCGTACCGGTCAGCCTCGGTCTCCGCACCGCACACCGCCAGCGTGTGCTTGGCCCGCTCGGTGGCCGGCAGGTCGAACCCGGACTCGCCCACCGCCCACCTGAACACCCGCTGCACGTGGACGTTCGGCCCGAAGCCCCTGGTCTTCGTCTCGCCTGCGTAGCGAACGCTGACCTCGATCTTCTTGCGCCGGGCCACGTGCACGCGGGCGCCGTCGGTCAGGCCTGCTGCGTCCAGCGTGGCGCTGCGGTCCAGCGACTCGTCGACGTCCTCCAGCCAGGCGGTGGCTTCCGCATCGCCATTCCCCAGGTCCGCCCGTCCGATGAGGTCTCCGACAGTGGACGCCCCGTCCAGCTCGATCGTCTCGGGGTTGGCGTGTTCCTCGCGGTGTACGAAGAGCCGCATGCTTGACTCCTTTCAACTGGCAGACGAGTTCACTCGACTGCCGGTATCCTTGACCCAGCAGGTCAAGGATAATCTCTTTACCTGAGAGGTTAGCCGATCTCGTGGAGCTGCGCATCCCCGATTCGGACTTGGCACGTTTGTGCTGCTCACGGGCAGCCATGGAGGTCAGGTGGGGCCAGGGCTGGACGGCGGTCGCGCGCCGCTTGTGCGAGATTCAGGCCAGTGCCGACGTCGCGGCGCTGACACACCTGCCGGGAGCCCACGTCCGAGCTATGACTCAGAGCGACTACGAGATCACTTTCAGCGAAGGCGTTATCGTTCGCCTTCGTGTTGATCTCGCCTGGCCCGACTCGGACGTCGTTCCCGCGCGCCGAGCATCGGTCGCCGAGTTGACCGCCGTGACCGCGCACGTGACGGAGGACGTACAGCGATGACCGACCAACCGGTGACGTTCGCACCCGACTATGCGTTCCCTCCCGGCGACACGCTGCGGAGCAAGCTGTCCGAACTGGGCATGGCGCAGACCGACCTGGCAGACCGGTTGGGCATGTCGGAGAAACACGTCTCGCACATGATGAAGGGGCATGCGCCGCTCACCTACGAGACCGCGGTGGCGCTCGAACGCATCACCGGCGTGCCGGCGAGCACGTGGAACGGCCTCGAGTCGCACTACCGCGATCACCTTCTCCGCGAGAAGTTGAGCACGGTCGGGCCGAACGAGGCCGAATGGCTCTCGCTCCTACCCCTGACCACCTTGCAGGAACGCGGCTACATCAGCGACGCGACCCCGAACGGACGCACCCTCGGTGAGACCCTGCGCTTCTTCGCCGTCGCCGACATCAAGGCCTGGAACAAGGTGTGGAGCCAGCCCATCGCCTCCTTCCGCCGATCCGGGGCGCACGCCGTGAACGCGGAGGCAACCGCCACCTGGCTGCGTATCGGTGAAATCAAGGCGCAGGAAATCGACTGCCAAGCTTTCGACGCATCCGCCGTGCGGAAGTTGCTACCCACGCTCCGCAAGCTAACTCGATCAAAGGACTTCATTCATCAGCTAGTGCAGCTGTGCGCGACGGCCGGGATCGCAGTTGTCCTCGAACCCGAGGTATCCGGAAGCCGCGTTCACGGAGCATCACGCTGGCTCACCCCCAGAAAAGCATTGATCCAGCTCACAGACCGCCAGAAGAAGGAAGACATTTTCTGGTTCTCCTTTTTCCACGAGATAGGCCACCTACTTCTGCACTCGAAGAAGGCCAGCTATATCCACGACGGCAGCGAAGACAGCTTCATCGAAGATGAAGCGAACGATTTCGCCCGAGACCTACTCATTCCACCCAAGTGGCTGGATCGTCTCATGGAAACGCGCACCCATGTCGAAATACAGCTACTTGCTGACGAGATCGGTGTCTCAGCAGGCATCATCGCCGGAAGGCTGGCACGCGACAATATCAGCGGATGGAACTGGGCAAAAGTGAGCAAGCTCAGAAAGTCCATGTGCATTAGCGAAAGCTGAGCCTGAAATCCAGGCGGATCTCCAACTAGCTGCGGACACCTCGGCGTCAGCAGACCACGGGAGCACCCCAGGCCGAGATGTACTTGCGCGGTCTAGCCTCAGCACGACACTGAGACTAGACCGCGCATTGAACCAATACGCCCGCCGCTGGCGATCTCGTGAAACCTAGGGCTGGTAGTAAATCCGGTAGCTGAGACGGGCAACTCCCGGTGAGGCAGCGGAGCAACAGTGAGACATGCTGAGCTCATTCATGCAGCTCGCAGCCACTATACTGAGACGAGTGCAACGACCTGACACTCGACAGGATCCGTTCACACCGAAGAGGTCACTGGTTCGATCCCAGTATCGCCCACAGTGTGTTTTACCTGGTCAGACGGCCTGTCGATGGATTCCATCGACAGGCCGTTTGCGTTGCGTAAGGCGGAACTGCCCTGCCAACCTCAGGTCTGCGGACTGCGAATCCGCAGGTCAGCGACTTGCCAGCCATCCAGCCCATGATCTGTTCGCCGCTACCGAAGAGGTCACTAGATTCGTTCTCAACATCATTCCCACTACTGAAGCCTCTGACCTGCGCAGATCGAGATCTCTCGGTGCTCGCCGCTCCTTGCTCGCGTGCCCCGGTAGTGAAATTGGTAGCAAACCCGTCGCGTTGCACGTCGCATCAGCCTCGTTGACTAGGCAGCTCAAGTAGACCAATCGCTGTCTTGCAGCGTCACGTTCAAGGTCCTGGATATACACGGAGTGGCCAGCTCCACCTGAGGCGAGCGCGCTCTTGAGGTCCGCACTGACCCGCACGGCATGGACGCGTATAAGTGCCACACAGTTCGATTGAGGTTGCGGAGAACGCGTCCGGACACGTGCGACACAACCATTAGCTCGGAGACCTCCGACTAGCGTCGCAACTCTCGAGCCGGGGCTGTGTGTGCCGAAAACTACATCCATGCAGGTTAAGCGGCATGACGATACTCGCGGATGACTCCGCCGAGACGATCCTGTCGGTCGATGTGAGGCGTTCGATGTGATCAGACTCGAGCAGCTGGGTCGGACCTGGAGGGGTGCCGCGCCAGCAAGTGATCGGTGGATTCGGTGCTCGTTGTAGTGTCGCTCGTATTCGCGCAGCGCGAGCCGCAGGTGGGCCTGATCCCAGATCAGCGTGCGCTCCAGCAGTTCGGCGTGAAGTGTCTTGGCCCAGCGTTCAATGACAGAGTTCATGCGGGGCATCCGTACACCGGTCGGCACCGCAGCGATCGCTTCGGAGGCAAGAAGCTCGTCAATCAACGCGGGCTATTTGGCGTCCCGGTCACGGATGAGGAATCTGACCCGCCCTAGATGTCCGGCGTCCTCCAGGTCCATGAGCAGGTTGCGGACGGCTTGGATAACCCAGGCATGGGTGGGGTGTTCGGTGGCGCCGAGTATGTGCACACGTCGGCTGGCATGGTGGATGGCGGCCAGAATGTAGTGACGCTGGCCAGTCAGCGTGATGGTCGCGATGAAGTCCATTGCCAGGATCGCCTCGGCCTGAGACCGCAGGAAATCGGCCCAGGTAACGGTTGTCCGGTTAAGGGCCGGATCGACGCCGGCCGGACAACAACACGACAGTTCCCCGACAAGCCGTGTCCCGCCACGACCTCGACCTTGGTGAAGCTAGGTTGGACGGCCTCTACAGGTTCAGCCCACCGAGCAGACGAGGTTCGCGAGTGGATTCAACGCCAGGCGTCACGATCGATCTCGCGGTCGTGGACCAGGAAAGCAAGAGGTTCGGCGCCGCACCGGGTCCGATCATGACCGGAGCGCTGCGGGTGCACAGCTGGCAGGCTCATCCGATCAGGCTTGCGCCAGAACAGTTCGACAGCGCCGAGGCGTACCTCATCAAGCTCAACCACGAGCTGGAAATCACGCCAGGCACACCGGAGATGAACTGGTTCGAGTTCGGCGTGGAGCTGAGCGACGGCTCCGTGGTGGATGCGATCCCCCACCACACAGAGCCCTCGCAGCCCTCACTGTCGTACGTGGTGAACGACCACCTCAACCTGGTTCCCGCCGCGAACGGGGTGACGCCCGCCGCGCACCTTCCTGCCGCAGGCGAGACGATCCACGCGTTTGGCGTCGGCAGTGGCAGTGTGCGGTGGCAGCACTGTGCAGCGCCGGACAGCGGAGTGCGGCCGGGATCACGGGTGGCGTGGTTGGTCGCCCTGGTCGAGCAGGGCATCACGCACCTGGATCTCACGGTGACCACCCGCTTCGACCAGAAGCCGGTGCCTGACTGGAACGTCATGCCCGCGCTCGTGCCGGCGGAGCTGCGGATCGAACTGCCCGCCCCGGCAGATCCGCGCCCCGCGGTGACCACCCACAGCGTCGGTGGCAGCGCCGCGGTGCTGCTTCCCTCCGGCCCACGGGTCTTCATCTCCTACGCGCACGACAACGATGCCCACAAGCGGTTGGTCAGGAGCTTCGCGAACCTCCTGATCAGGTGCGGGCTCGACGTCCGGCTCGACCAGTTCTCCGGCCCTGGGCGCAAGGACTGGTTCCTCTGGGCCACCAAGAACATCGACGACGCGGACTTCGTGATCGTGATCGCGTCACCCCAATGCCTCGCGGTCGGCGAGGGCAAGGCCGACCGGAACAAGAACCCCGGGATGCACTGCGAGCTCGGCATCGTTCGCGACCGCCTGCAGGGGAACCGGAAGCTCTGGGAGCAGAAGCTCCTGCCGGTCGTGCTACCCGGTGAGAGCCTGACCAACATCCCGGTCTTCCTACAGCCGCAGGCGATGGACCGCTACGAGATCGACGAGCTAACCGAGGAAGCGCTCGGCGACCTGCTGGCGACGATCCGGCACGGGATCGAGGACGACAGCAACTCGCCGGTCGTGCTCACCGCGACGAACACCGGTCGTGCCCTCGCCGACTCGTGATCCCCGGGGTGAGGACGGGGACCGGCGATCAGTCCTCGTCCTCACCCGATACGCGGTGGTCGGGGTGATCGCGGTCGGCCCTGCCCGCGAGGTGCAGCGGGCCGGGCAGCAGGGTCCGGCCGTCCCAGGCGATCGCCTGGTCGCAGAGCCTGGCGGTCAGCGCGGCGAGAGCAGTGGGCGTCCAGGAACCCGCACGCACCACGATGATCTCCTTGGCCGTGTAGGAGTGCCAGGGCTTGCGCAGTTCCGCCTTCGCGTCCTCTGGCAACGTCCACCTGGTGTACTTCGCCCCCGCGTCGCCCCCCTTCGCCGCCAACGACGTCGACCTCCCGGCGAAGAGCCAGGACGGCACGGCGCTGTCGGCGAGCCGGTACACCTTCCTGTCCGGCGCCGCCGGTTTCTTCTTGTCCGCGGGCATGTTGGTGTCGTTCTGCCTCGACACCGGCCTACCGATCTCGGACACACCAGTGCTCACCCGCACGACGGCAACGTCCTTTCCGTTCTCGCGCAGCACGTCTCCCGGCAGCGGGCCCCTGCCGAGCCTCGTGTTCGGCAGGCCCGGCCAGATCCTGCGGGCGGCGGACCCGTCGACGAACACCACGACCGGAAGGTCAGCGAGCTCACCGGTGACGAGGTCGCACAACCTCCGCTCGAGCTCGGCGCGGGTCCTCTCGACCTTCGCCTGTGACCGGCCGAGCCAGGAGGTGCCGATCGAACCGGAGTGGAAGTCCGCGATCGCTTCTCCTGTGCGGCACCAGGTTCCCTTCCTGTCGCTGTACATCAGCACCCGCCATGCTTCCAGATCACCGGGAACGACGTGCAGAGCGCTCATCGTCACCACCAGCGGGCCGCTGCCCCGCTCGGCCTTCTGCGCCCGCACGTGCACGCCGACCAGCAGCACGGGACGGTCCACCGCGTGAGGCAGCCTGGGATCAGCGATCGCCCCAGGCAGCCGCTCGTCGAGCACGCCCGCTGCTCGCAGGAGGTCCCGCAGGGCCGCCCGCGCGGCGTGCTTGCGTTCCGAGGCCGAACGCGCCTCGGCCCGTTCCGGCAGCACCAGTGGTTCGGTGGCCAGGAACTGGCTGGGAGTCCCCCGATGGCCCAGGAGCCTGCGCAGGTGCGGCTTCGCGTCACGATCCAGCGGGGCCACTGGGTGGTACTCGGTCTCCAGCCAAGCGACGACGAGGTGGTTCTCTCCTTCGCTGACAGGCAGTCCGTCGAGTAGCCTCGCGCGGTTCAGAGTGGTGTGGTCCAGCAGCTCCGGGCAGTAACACGCGACGACGTCCAACCGCTCGTTCACTGCGAACGCGGGTTCACCGTGCTCGAGCCGGACCGGGACACCGGTCAGCTCCTTCAGCTCCGCGAGCATCCGTTGCCGCGCGCCCGTCGTCCGGTAGACGCAGGCGATCGTGACGCGCTTGTACCCGCTCGCTCCGACGGCCGCGACCGGCAACCCGCCCTTCTGATACTTCTTGACCCTTGTGGCAAGCTTGATCGACTTGTCGATCGGGTACCGAAGCGGCTCCAGCTGGGGCAGCACCGCCGAGATGTGCTCCTGCAGCCTCATCAGGAGGCGGGGGCCGGGACCGCTGCCCAGCGAGTGGAAGAGGCTGCGCCAGAGCTGCGGCCGGATCGCGCCCGGCCGGTCGGGCAGTTCCCGCGGGATGTCCAACGGGTCGAGCTTGCACGCCTCGTAGATCGCCGCGGTCGCCGGGTGCAGCCTCACTGTGCGCTCGCCCGACTCCTCGTCCGCACACGACCGCATGGGCAGGTGGAGAACGGGCAACGCGGCGTCGGCCGGCTCGATCCACACGTGGTTGGACCAGTGGCCCTTCGGCGAGATCCGGGACAGGTGGGCGTCGAAGCACAGCACGGGGTCCGCGACACCGGCCCTCGTGACGAGGCGCCCCATCACGCGCAGCATGCTGAACGCGGTCCCTTTTCCGTTGGCGATGAGGTCCGCGTCCTCCCAGGCCACCAACGCTCCGCTGGTGTCCATGCGCAGCGCGAGGGGTCCGCGTCCGTCGATCACGAGCGGTTGTGCCGCGAGGGTCCGCATGACGCGCCACACTCCCGTGCGGAACACCCAGTTGGGGGCCTCGGGCACTTCGCCGTCGCGCAGCCTGATGAACTGCGAGACGGGTCGCGCGCGTTCGGGCTCCGGCAACAGGGGCGCGAGGGTCGACACGGCCGCATCGCCCCGGACGTAACGCTCCCAGGCGTTCGTCGCGACCCTCATCCGGTAGTCCATCGCACCGTCGTCGGTGAGCAGGAGCATGCGTTTCCCCTCCGCACGCTCGTTCTCGTCGAGGTCATACTCGTCGAACAACGTCACCGGCCTGCCCGTGGCCGAGGTGAGGCCGCGGGCCAGGCTTGCGTACGGGGGTCCCCAGCCGCGTTCGGTGCACGGCATGGCCGACCACGCGGCGTGGAAGTCCTCGGTGAGCGGGTAGGCGGTCACCGCGCCGAAGACCTCGTCCAGGTACTTCGCGGGCACGCGGTAAGCAAGGCTGGTCAGCAAGACTCGTCTCCAGTGTCCGGTCGGTCCGCGAACTCCAGGAAGGCCCGCAGGGTTCTGCCGTAGTAGCGCTCCATCTCACCGAGTTCGCCGCTCGCGCTCCACGCGTCGCGCAGCCCGGTGATCAACGACGCGAAGCTCGTGCCCGCCGAGCCGTCGGTGAAGGCGCCGTCCACGAGGTGCAGCACGGCGGAGGTGCCGCCGCGCCGGGCCCGGCCGATGAGCTGGATCGCGCCGACGACGATCTCGGCGGTCACACCGAGCTTCACCTCCTTGGGCTGGCAGCGGAAGTAGGGAGGCCGGTGCACGATCTGCTCGAAGTAGGTGCCCGCCGTCTTGCGCCGTTCCTCCAGGAGCCCAAGGGGGTCGCCAGCCGGGCCCCGGTGGCGGGTGAGCGCCCTCGCCTGAATGTGCGCGAGCAGCTCGGCGGGCTCGTCGATGAGCGGGATGGGCCGGACGAGCAGCCACACCGACCCCAGGGCGGAGCGGTCACCGGCACCGATGATGTTCACGCCACGCTGCACGCGGCCCAGAGGTGCGATCAGGACGTCGGCGCCCTCGATGCCGGGAAAGCTCTCCAGCCGGTCGGCGGGCAACTCCCACCATTGTCCTGTCAGGACAGCCGCCCCGGCGTCCTCCTCCCCGCGCGGCCGCGTCGCGAGACAGATGCGCGCGGCAGGCACACCGGCGTCGACCAGTCCCCGCGCGACCTGCCTCGCGCCATCGTAGGAGGTCGTCGCCAGCAGCACCCTGGCACGGTCCGGGTCCGTCATGACGAGCCTGGCCAGTTCCTCTTCCAGCCTGGGCCACAACAGCTTTGCTATCCGCACCAGCGCGTCCGCCCGATCCTTGCCGTCCAGTCCGGACACCTTGAGCACGTGGCCGGCCTCGTCCCGCACCTGCTCCGCCACGACGGTCACCTTCTTCTCCTCGATGTCGCCGTCGTCCTTCCCGTCGTCATCGGATACCCACCACTTCGGACGGACGTGCAGGTGACTGTGCGGGGCGTGGGGGAAGTACGACGTGGCGGACATGCCCAGCACGATCCGCCTGGTTCCGGCCTGCGCCAGCGCCGTGATGTCACCGAGGCTGATCGCGTAGAGGTGCGGGTCGCCGCCGAACGCGGCCGTGGAGAGCCGCGCGGGCTCGTTGCCGCTGTCGTCGTAGTACTCAGTGAACGCGAACACCAGGCGTCCCAACGGTCCGGTGGGCATGACCCGCCACCTGCCGTAGGTGCCGAGCGCGTCGGCGATGTCCTGGGCTGATTCCACGCCGATGTCGACCAGCTGGGCGTTGCTGGCCATCAGGCTGTGCAGGGACCACCTGATGCGTTCGAGAATCGTCCTGCGCAGGACGCGGTTCGCCACCAGGGCCTGATCGTCGTCCGAGACCAGGTCGAAGAACTCGGCCAGGCGCGTTCTCGCGGCGGCGATGGTCTGCCCGGCCAGACCGCTCGTCACCACCTCTCGCAGCGTGTCCCGCATGTCCTGGTACTTGGCGTCGTCTCCCGGCTCGGGCCCCGCCTGCTCGGGGAACACCGAGAGGTACAACCGCATCTGCTCCTCGGTGGGTTCGGTGTCGAGCGGCTGTCCGAACAGCTGGTTGGCGAGTTCGTTGTCCCACCGCTGGGGCACGATCCAGTCCCTGCCCGGCCCCCGCCGCCGCTTGCGGGTCTTGTTCTTGCCTGAGGTGCCGAGCCGCTCGTACCGGAGATGGCTGACGTACGTCTCCGCCAGGTAGCGCAACGTGAAGTAGGCGTCCCGGACGCTCGCGTCGACCTCGTCGCTGAGCATGCCGAACGCCGCGCCGAAGTCCTGGTCCAGCCTGCGCAGCGGCGTGTTGGTCCGGCCGCCGTGGTCGAGCACGAGACCGCGGCCGGCCTGTTCGATCATCGAGCGCTGGAAGGAGTCGACCTCGTCAATCACCACGACCTGGCACCGCCGCAGCACCAACTCCTCGACGGTGACCCGGTCGTTGCGGCCGAGTCCGTCGTCCACCGGCGTCTGCAGCACGCCGAGCTGGAGGTTCACGTGCGAGGTCACGATCACGTCCGCTGTGCAGGCCTCGCGCGCCGCGCGGTAGCGGCCGCAGGTGGTGCGCCACGGGCAGGAGAACGTCTTGTCCTTGCGCCTCGGCACTGGCTGGCGCAACGCCGCACAGGGCTCGCGGCCGGGAACCCAGCCGTCCACGGACTTCTCGCTGGAGGCGACCGCCGCGAGCGCGCAGCCGTAGCCGAAGCGCTCCCAGATCCAGTCGGCCGGGGGTCCGCCGTCTGACGCGCGCGCCGCGGCCGTCTCCGCGACCTTGATCAACGATCTGGGGGAGACCAGGGGAACGATCGACGCGTTCTCCTGGCCGAGCGCCCTGACCGCCCGCTCGATCTGGAAGGTGGCCTTGACGACGTCCGCGTTGGTGGGCAGCACGAACGCCACGGGAACCTCGTTCCGCACCGCCCAGCAGGCGAAGCTCTCGATCAGCACGACGGACTTGCCGAAGCCGGTGTAGGCGAGCAGCTCGTTCAGCTCGCCCGCGGCCAGGTCGAGTTCCTTGATCTCGCCTCCCGCGCGGTCGCGCACCTGACGTTCGAACCGCCGCACGGAGGTGACCCGGTAGCCGTCGGAGTTGACTTCGTCCAGCAGCTCGTCCAGGCGACCGGCGATGAACTCCAGCTCGTCGAACGGCACGATCACCTCGGCACGGGAGGGCGCGTCGACGATCCGGGTCAGCGGCCCGGCGGACTCCTCGTGGTGGGCCTCAATGTGGTAGCGGAAGTCCACATAGGTCTCATCGGTGCCGTCGGCCCCGATGACGCGCGTCGTCGTCGAGTAGGTCCCCTCAGTCGCGGGCGGGAGCGGGTTCCGGCCGATGACGTGCAGTTCGTCGAGGTCCGCCAGCGCCTGGTCGATGAAGTCCGTGAGCGGCATGCCGGCGTTGACGACGATGCGCGGGTTCTTCGTCTCGTCGTAGTCGTCGGCCGGCTCGCAGCCGGGGATCTCACCGCTCTTCAGAAGTCCGTCGAGCACCCGCTTGGCCATGTCGGCGTTGGCGAGCTGGTTGGTCCGCCGGCGCAACAGCCGGGCGAACCTCAGTGCGTCCACTTCGGACAGTCGGTGGCGCCACCGGTCCCAATCGGTGATGTGCCCGTCCAGCACGTACAGCACGTGCTCCCGGGTGACCGTCACGCTGCCGCCGTCCGCTTCCTCGGGGAAGTGCCTGGCGGCCAACCCGATCGCCGCCGCGATGATGCGCGGTTGCACCTTGCGCCTGGTCTTCATCGTGCCTTCCTCATCGCGGAGCGGACCTGTCCCAGGAACTTCGTCTCGGTGAGGACCGCGAGTCCGGGCAGTGCGTCCTGGAGCGTCTCGAGCTGCCACTCGCACGACCTGGCCAACAGGATGCGTGCACTCGGACGTCTCCTCCGCAGTCGTTCGATCAGAGAGCTCAGGGACAGGCATTCCTTGACGTCGACGGAGAACTTCTCGTCTCCCGCCTCGACCAGCAGGTCGAAGCGGTCGAGGAACGGCCACAGCAGGACCTTCGCCCCGGCGTGCTCGGCGGCCGCCGCGATCCTCAGCTCGCTCGCGCCCGGCACGACCACGAAACGCCAGACGCCCGCGTCCACGCACTTCGCGCCCTCCGCGGGCCTGCCCGCCGGTGGAGAGGACCTGCGCGCACCGTCTCGCCGGCGCAGCACCGGCCGATCACCCGGCACCAGGTCGAACACGGCGCTGTGCGGCCGGTAGCGGCACCTGACCTTGCCGGACGAAGCCACCGCCATCGGCCACCTGCACTCCGCGCACGGCCACCACCAGCCCTTTCCGTTCGGGGCTCGGTAGAGCTGGTCCTCGGGGACGTCCCGGTAGCCGCCTTTCGCCAGTCGCACACCACCGGCACGGTCCTTCAGCTCGACCAGTTCCTGCTCGTCACCAGCCGGGTGCTCGACGAGGAACCTCCGGGAGGCGACGTACTCGTCCTGTTTCGTGGAGGCGATCATGGCGGTGAACACCTGCTGCCGGATCTGGTCCGAGTGCATCGTGGTCCACGAGGGAAGCCACGGCCGCGACCCCACGACGTCCTTGAGGGGCACGACATGCTCGCACACGAGGTCGTAGGCGTTCTCGGTGAGCCGCCCCTCGTGGTCCAGCAGAACGACATCGGCGAGTTCCGCCGGTCGCCCCCGCACTCCCGCGAGCAGGCTGCCCAGCGATGTGCGGAGAGCGCCGACCAGTTCCAGGGGAGTCACCGGTCCCCTGCCGGGCCCGTGCGCCCCCATCACGACCCCGGTCATCCTGGCGATCTCCAGCATGGCGGCGTTGCGGTGCACGTCACGAACCGACCACGCGTAGGCGGCCCGCAACGCCGCTGCGACGACTCGCTGTCCGGGCACGTTGGTGTAATGCGATCCCAGCTCGTCGTCGCTCATGCCTTGCTCTCCGGGCACCACTGGGTGAAGGGACACGTCTTGCAGACCCTGCCGGGCTTCGCGGTGAGCGCGGGCGACGCGTGCCAGGCCCCGACCCTGGCCTGGACCACCGACCTCGCCGCCGCGACGACCTCGGGGTCGTCGACGTCCAATTCGGTGACCACCGGGCCGGTCGCGCTCAACCGCTCCAACTCGACGCGTACGTGGTCGCCCGCCCGGAGTCCGTCCTCGGCGGACAGCACGACGGCGAGGGCCAGCTGAGGGAACTGGGTCATCAGGTCGCTCTCGTCCAGCACGGAGACCGTCTTCGTCTCGCGGACCTTCCAGACGTCTCCCGACCGGCAGAGCAGGTCCGTCTTCGCCACGACCACGACGTTCGCCTTCGGGTCGAACACCACGACCGGCCGTTCCGGATGCGCTTCGACGTCCCCGACCGGCCCGCGCAGCGCGCAGGTGAGCGAGTGGTCCGCGATCATCTGCACGCCGAGCCTCGCCTGCTCGCCGCTCACGGACCACCGGCCGACAGACCACGCGTCCGGGGTTGGCGGGGTCTCGTCCGCTGCACACGCACGCGCCGGCACACGGCGATGCAGGTCTTCGAGCCACCCGTGCACCGCTTGACCGCGCCGAGTGTGGTCGCTGTCCTCGGCGGCACGTTCACGCGGGAGGAACAGCCGCTCCGCCACGAGGCGGGCAGGGCAGTCGTCGAAGGACCGCCCTGACGACAACGACCAGGAACGTCGCGGCAGACCGCCGCCGTCGACGCCGAGCAGCCCTGGCCGCACCGGCACCGCCGGACACTGCCCGACCAGATCACACCCACCGCAGTCCGCACCGGGCAGGTACTCCGTCCCCGAAGCCGCTTCGGGAACGAGGGACTCCGCGTCCCTCTGGTACATCTCGTGCGCTTTCTGGGACGTGCCCTCGAAGAGGACGTTGTGGCTGCCGTCGGAGCAGCCGATCTCCACGACGCGAACGCGGTGCGGCGCGAGGGCGGGCCGCAACGTCAGAGCTTTCCGGTCCCACATCCCGCTCAGCACGACCGAGGCGCTCGCGACGACACCCGCTGCCAGCGCGATCTCCGCCTCGTCGCGTGCCCGATCCCGCACGGACCTCGTGCGCAACAGGCGCAGTTCGCGCACACCTTCCCCCTCGAAGCGACGGCCGGACACGACCTCCTCGTGCACGACCTCCCCACCGTCACTCTCGACCCGGCGGCGGCGACCCCAGTTGCGCGACACGGGAACGAGCTCGGACTCGCCCGGCAACTCCTCGGCCCAGACGATGTCCGCGCACGCGGTGAGGTAGTGGCGTACCGCCTTGGTGACCCACCCGACCAGCATCGGTGGCGGCGGCCGATCAGCGTGCTTCCGCCACCTCGTCACCGCCTCGGTGACCGGGAGACCGTCGTACTCCACGTGGTCCAGCACCTTCCCCAGCGCAGTGGTCGCTCCCGCCTGCCGTGGCGCCGGCGCCCCGGACTCCACGCGCAGCGCGGGCCTCATCTCGACCGCTCGGCGCAGAGGACACGAATACTCGTCTCTCCGCACGTCGAAAGGACGCACTCGCCACAACCGTTCATCACCGACCACTCCGGCCGGCGCGTTCCACGAAACCATTCAGCACATTCCCTTGAACCGAAAATCGATACGACTGACTGCTCGATCACTCCGCCTAAGCTATCGTGCCGTTCCGTGGAAGACGGGCAGAGATTTCACGGCCTCTTCATCGGGGTCGACACCTACGAGTCACCGGCGTTCGAACAGCTGAGGTACGCGAAAAAAGACGCGATCGCATTGCACGCGCTTTTTGCGGACACTTTCAGCGAGAACGCCACCCTAATACTCGACGCACAGGCAACCAAGGACAGATTGACGACAGAAATCGGACACGTGCAGGCTGCGAGCACGGACCGGGACGTCGTCGTGATCACCTATTCGGGGCATGGCACCCCCGACGGATTCCTGGCCACGAGGGATGCGAGGCCTGATCGGCTCGCGGAGACGGCACTCCACCTCGACCACCTGTTCGACCTCGTGCGCGGAATCAGGGCGAAGGTCGTCCTGCTCGTGCTGGACTGCTGCTTCTCCGGCCGGGCGGGGGCCAAGGTGCTGCGGGAGCCCGAGCACGGCGACACCGCACGCAGGTCAGGCTCCCCGTTCGAGTCCGTCGCCGGTGACGGGATTCTCGTCATCGCCGCCGCGGACACCGACCAGGAGGCGCGGGAGAGCGGTGACTTCGGGCACGGCCTGCTCACCCACTACCTGATCGAGGGCCTGGGCGGGCACCCCGCGGTGCGCGACGGCAACCGAATCTCCCTGCTGAAACTCGCAGACCACGTCGCTGGCAAGCTCCGCCTGCACCCGCCCAAGCCCGGCAGGGCGCACCAGACACCGGTGGTCACCGGCAGGGTGACGCACGTGTCGCTGCCGATCCTCACCCCCGGCCCCCGCTGCGCGGCCATCGGTGAGCAGACCGCTCCCCCACGCGCCACGCGGGCGTTCTCGTCGCTGATCGCCCTGGGCGTGCCGGACCACACCGTCGCGGCGTGGCGGCAGCACTACCACCGCCTGAACGACCTCCAGCTCCGCGCGATCAACGAGGGCGGGGTGCTGCGGGGCGAGAACGTCCTGGTCAGCGCGCCGACCTCGGCGGGAAAGACCCTGGTCGGCGAGCTCGGCGCCCTGCGGTCCGTCGCGGACGGCGGACGGGCGGTCTTCCTGCTCCCCACCCGAGCACTCGTGAACGAGCAGTACGACCGCTTCCGCAGCACCTACGCAGGCGCCGGCGTCCAGGTGATCCGGGTCACCGGTGAGCTGCGCGATCAGACAAAGAGATTCGTGCAGGGGCACTTCGACGTCGCCGTCCTGACCTACGAGAAGTACATCGGCTTGCTGTCGGGCCTGCCCTCGCTGCTCACGAAGACGACCGTGCTCGTCATCGACGAGATCCAGACGCTGACACTGCCCGACCGGGGACCTGGCCTGGAACTGCTGCTGGCGTGGATCAGGCTGCGGCGTCTCACCGGACCCGTTCCCCAGATCATCGGCCTGTCCGCTGTCCTCGGTGAGCCCGAGGAGCTCGCGCAGTGGCTCGGCGCAGAGCTGGTGGCCACCGAGCGCCGTGAGGTTCCGCTGCTGGAGGGCGTGATCACCGAGGACGGTTCGTACCGCCACCTCGACGAGAACGCGCAGGAACGACACGTTCAGATCTGTCCCTCCGGCGACGGGGACGCTCTGCCGTCGCGGTTGGTCCGGGCACTCGTTGACCAGGGCGACCAGGTGATCGTGTTCATGGCAACCCGACGTGAGGCGATCGACTTCGCGAGGAGGCTCGCGAGCGAACTCGGCCGTGCGCCGTCTTCCGAGACGGCCGACCTGCTCAGCGGACGAGGGCACGGGCGCCTGGTCGAAGACCTTCTGCGCTGCCTGCGAGGCGGGGTCGCGTTCCACATCTCCGACCTCGGGGAGGACGCCCGCTCCGCGGTCGAGCGCACCTTCCGCTTCCCCGACAGCGAGGTCCGCGTCATCGTCGCGACCACCACGCTGGCCCAGGGGTTGAACCTCGCCGCGGACTCCGTCGTGCTCGACCGCCTCGTCCATCCCGGCGAACCGGAACGGCCGTACTCCGTGGCGGAGTACCGGAACATGGCGGGACGTGCGGGCCGCACCGGACAGGCGGCCAGAGGCCGCGCTTTCGTGGTGGCGCGCGGAGCTGCCGACGCGCGCCGAAAGTGGAACAGTTACGTCACCGCGACACCGGAACCGGTCAGGTCCACGCTGACCGGGTACGACCTGCGGTCGTTGATCCTCTTCTCCTTCGCCGGACCGGCCGCGGACCAGAAGACCCTGACAGCGGCGCTGGTCGAGGACTTCATGAAGTGGACATTCGCGGCGCACCTGGACGAGGTCGGACTCTCACCCCGCTCGTTCTCGCCGGGCCAGGTCCTCAGCGCGCTGACCGACCTCGCCACCCACGGCTTGATCAGGAAGGCGGACGACGGGTACGCGCTCACCCCGCTGGGCAAGGTCGCGCTCCGCAGCGGCCTCGGTGTCGACTCCGTCGTCGTCATCGCGCAGGCGCTCCGCGCCGTCGAGCCCACCGCGCTGACCAGGATGACCCTCGTCGCCGCCGCTCAGCTCACCGACGAACTCCAGGACGTGCGGTTTCCCCGGTCCAAGAGCCAATGGCGCCGGGAGTGGCAGACCCTGCAACGGAAACTCCGGCACCAGAACATCGCGGAACCGGTGCTGGACCTGCTCCTCGGAGACTACGAGCCGATGAGTCCGGGAGCCGCGCGCGCCCGGCGCAGCCTCGCGTGCGTGCGCTGGAGCCACGCCGTTTCCCTGGCAATGATCGAACGAGAGCTCGCCGAACACCAGTACGTCGAGGCGACCGGCACCGGTCCGGTGGAGCAGGCGGCGCGGCGGACGAGCGACGTCATCGAGGCCGTCATCGACATCGCCATGGTCGTGCACCGGAACGCCGACCTCGGGACCCTTCCGGAGATCCTGCCCGCCCAACTCGAACTGGGCGTCCCGGCCGGACTTCTGCCCGTCCTGCGGCACCTGGCTCCGCGCCCCGACCGCGAAGCCTGCCTCGACCTCGTGCGCGACGGCATCGATTCCGCCGAGGCGATCCTCGGAGCGGGCACGGACGACCTGCTCACGCACCTCGGTGATCCCGCGCTGGTCACCGCCCTGCTCGCCGCCGCGGCGAAAGCCAACGCGCGCGACGAGGCGGACGAGCCGTTCGACTTCCCCCCTCCGGTCGACTGACCGCACGGGCCGCCACGGCCGCGGGCTCAGGCGCCCCGGCCGTGCGTCTGCTCGATGTAGTCGATGATATTTTCCCAGAGCACTTCGAAGAGATCGTCGGCCGACAACAGCCGGCCCGGACTTCCGGCGCTGAGGTCGCTGTACCGGAACCGGCCCTCACCGGCCGCCGCGTCCCACTCCGCGGCGGCCCACGCGTTGATCCCGTTGCCCAGCGAGCTGGACAAGCCGTAGGACACCGTCAGCCGGTCGGTGCCCAGCCAGTCCTGCAACCGGACCTTCACCCCGTACACCGGACGTCTCTGCGACTCGACGCGAATTTCGGCCGCGGTGCCGTCAGCCCGCACGTGGCACGCGTATCCGAAGGGCCTGAGCGAGGGTTGGGCCTCGCGGAACCGTTCGCCGAGCCTGGCCAACCCGCCTCGAGCGTGCCGAACGGGCTGTAGTCAATCGGCGCGACCTTCTGCAGCCGGAGGGCTCCGACCTGGGTGGAAGCTGATGCGGGACGGGGGCTGCGGCGGACACGGCCGTCGAGGCGGCGGTGTCGCTCCGCAGCGGCTTGAGCGTCGACTCGGTGGTCGCCATCGCCGAGGCTCTGCGCGCGGCCGATGCTTCCCAGCTGACGAGGATGACCCTGATCGCCGCCGCCCAGCTCGCCGCGGAGCTCGTGGACGTGCGCTTCACGCTGCCCACCGGCCGCTGGCGCAGGGAGTGGCAGGCGCTGAAGCAGAAGCTGCGTCAGCAGAACATCGCCGAACCGCTGCTGGACCGGTTGCTGGGCGAGCACGAACCGCAGAGCGCCGGCGCCGCCCGTGCCCGGCGGAGCATCGCCTGCCTGCGCTGGAGCCGCGGTGTCGCGCTCCCCCTGATCGAACGTGAGCTGGTCGAACACCAGTACGTCGAAGTCAGCAACGTGGGCCCTGTCGAGCAGGCGGCACGGCGCACCGGTGACGTCATCGAAGCCGTGATCGACATAGCGATGGTCGTGCACCGCGGCGCCGATCTCGGTGCCCTGCCGGAGGTCCTCCCCGCTCAGCTGGAGCTCGGCATCGACGCCGGCCTGGTGCCCGTCGCGCGGCACCTAGCCCCGCACGTCGACCGCGAGATCTGGCTCGATCTCGCGAGGGACGGGCTCGACACGGCTTAAGCCCTGCTCGACTCGGGGAACACGTCCTACGTGGCCATCTCGGCGATCAGGACCTGGTCAACGCACTGGTCGTAGCGGCGAAGAACGCCGCCGAGAACGACGGGTGGAACGAGCGGCTCGACTTCCCGCCGCCGGTCGACTGAACTCGCGCTGCGAACTCTCCGCGACTGGCATCCACCGCCAGGTTTCCGGGTTTCCTCCCGAAGTGGCAACTGGGAAACGGTTCCGCACACCACGGGTCGTGCCACAGGATCGATGTGTCGACGAAACACCGAAGAAGCCCTCGCGAGGCGCGAATCCACTCACAGGAAAGAGGAAGATCATGCACACGCATTTCATCATCCTGTGGCTGAGCGCATTGCTCGGCTGAATTCGGGGCGACGCGGTCTGCGGGCACTGAGCTCCGCAGACCGCTCTTCCCCTCTCGTTCCACATTGCGAGAGCATGACACCGTGACGGAATTGGGATCAGAACTCAGGCGACGACGCGAAGCGGCAGGCTATTCCCTGTCCCGGATGGCCACGGCGGTCTACTCCTCGAAAAGCCACCTGAGCAAGGTGGAGAACGGCAGAACCCGGGTGAGCAGATCTCTGGCGGCTGCCTACGACCACGTGCTGGACGCGAACGGCGAACTGCTCGCGCTGGTCGACGGTCAGGCAGACCCACGGCGGCGCCGCGGCCTGGTCGGGCTTCCCGAGCACACCCGGCACTTCGTGGGGCGCGCGCCGGAACTCGCCGCGATCGCTTCGGCACTGGGTTCGCGTCCCGGTGTGCGGGCCTGTGTGATCAGCGGCCTGGGCGGGGTCGGCAAAACCGCCCTGGCGGTGGCGGCGGCGTGGCAGGCGGCGGCCGACTTCCGCGACGGCTGCCTGTTCTTCGATCTAGGAGGACAGGGCGCGCACTCCCAGACCACCACCGAAATGGCGCACCACCTACTCGGGGCCTTGGACGTCCGCAAAGACCTGATCCCGGACGATCATGGCGGCCGGCTGAACCTGCTGCGCGACGTGCTCCGTTCGAGGCACGTCCTGCTCGTGCTCGACAACGTGCGGGACGCAGGCCAGGTGCGCCCGTTGCTGCCTGCGGAGGGCCCTGGCCGGGCGATCGTCACGAGCCGGGCGCGCCTGCCCGGTCTGGACGACGCGTGGCACGTGCCCCTCGACGTGCTGGAAACCTCGCTCGGGCAGTCGCTGTTGCGCGCCGTGCTGGACGGCAGCACCGAAGTCGAGGACTCCGACGCGGAGGGCATCGTGCGGCAGTGCGGGTACCTCCCGCTCGCGATCAGGATCGCCGCCACGCGAATCCTCCACGGAGGCTGGGAGCCTCACGAGCTCCTGCGACGGCTTTCCAGTGCCGGCACCAGGTTCTCCGCACTGAACGAGGGCGATCGAGGAGTCGCCGCCACGCTCGCCGTCACGATCGACGCGCTGCCCGCGAACCTGCGCGCTCTGCTGGGAGCGCTTTCGCTGCACCCAGGGCCGGTGATGACGACGTCGGCCGCGCGAGCGCTGAGCGGCCTCGACCGCGCCACCACCGATCTGCTGCTCGACCAGCTGCACGAACAACACCTGGCCACGAGAACCACCGACTCCCGCATGCGTCTGCACAACCTCGTGCAGGCCTACGCGTTCCAGTACGCCCACCCGGACGAAAGGATCACCACCAGCATGATCGACAGGCTGGCCGACCACTACCTCGACGTCACCATCGCGGCCGACGCCCTGCTGGAGCCACTGAGATTCCGCCCGCAGCACAAGGCCTCCGAGCACTCGGAGCCTCCGTTCGACGACGCGGAGGGCGCGCTCAAGTGGTTGCGCACGACCTGGCCGGCACTTGTGCGGACCACCGCGCTGGTCGACGATGACCGGTGCTGGCAGCTAGCCTTGGCCACGCGCGGATTCTTCTTCCGCGAGAAGCTCTTCGGCGCGTGGACGAAAACCCACCAACAAGCACTCGTGACCGCGGCCGGCAATCCGCACGCCACGGGCATGCTGTTGAATAGCCTGGGCATGGCCTACCTCGAATCGGGACGGATCGCCGAGTCTGCCGAACACCATCTGCGTGCCCAAGGCTGCTTCGTCGAGGCGGGCGACGAGGCAGGCGCGACCGACGCGCTGGCCAGCCTCGCCTGGGCCCGGCTGTACCAAGGTTGTGCGGAGGACGCTCTGCGCGACCTGACCACCGCACTGGAGAGCTACCGGCACGCGGGTCGCGAACGCAACGTCGTCATCACGTTGCGAGGGCTCGCTTTCGCGCTCGCGACGCTGAAGCGGCACGAGGAGGCGCGCGCCGCGGCGGCCGAGGCGCTGGAGATCTCCTCCACCCCCGTCGACGTGATGCGCGCCCTGAACTGCCTGGCGTGGGCGGCGTACCAGGAGGGAGACCTCAGCACCGCGCGAGCGCTGTCCGAGCGGGCGACGGAGATGACGGAGAACGAGTACGAACTGGCGAGAGCGCTGACCAGCCTGGGCAACATCTCCGCTCGCGCGTGGGACGAAGTCGAAGCGGCCCGCCTGTGGGCGGCCGCGGACGAACACGCCGTCCTGAACCCGGCGGTCGTGTGGGAGACGTCCGCGCGCCGTCTGCTCTCTTGAACACGCGACGCTCCGGACGGGTTCGGAGCCGCTTGCCCGCGGGACCGCACAGGCTCGTCAAGTTCGAGGAGCGGCACGCCTTCCAAGCGCCACCACCGAGTCCGGATAACCTTTCCGTGTTCAGCCGGCCGATGCGCGCACCCGCGCCGCCCACGAGGCACCGACGGCTCCAGCACGGTTCTCATCGCGTCTCACGAGAACATGACCCCAGCGAGGTTGAAGTGCCTGAAGTGGACGACCTGGACCCGATCTTCCTGAGTTACCGGCATTCGGACGGCGACGTCCTGGCGGCCAGGATGGTCTGGGTCCTCCGCTCCTACGGTGTTCCCGTCTGGCACGACCAGACCCACCTGGCTCCCGGTCAGTTTCACCGGCGGCTGCACGAAGCGCTGAACTCAGGCCTGTCCGGAGCGGTTCTCCTGCTCACCCCGGACATCGTCCACTCGGAGATCGTCCGGGAGCAGGAGCTGCCCGCGCTCCTCGCGCTGGAGGCGAATCCCGCCTTCACCTTCGCGATCGGCAACGTGATCACCGATGCCGCCGGCGCGCTGGACTACGGCGCGCCCGACCGGCTGCTGCCCCAGCCGGGGTGGACGCTCCAGGCGTTCGACCAGTTCCCGGTCGCCGATCACGTTGGCATGGCCAGGCTGGCCGGCGAGATGGCCGTTAGGCGGGTGCGCCGCGCCGCACCGGATGGTGAGCTGCGGCTCGACGTCCAGACGCGCCTTCCCCCGCTCGGCACGCCGAAGGCGCCGCTGGCGGTGCGCACCCGCGCGCCGCTTTCCGGCACCAGCGTGCCCCCGCCCGAGGTGTGGCAGGACATCGCCCCGTTCCTGGGTGATCTGCCGCGGCTGGTGCAGGCGGCGGGGGCCGACCGTGTGCTGGTCACGGGCGGCGCTCACCTGAGCGTCGCGTTCGCCCTGGGTGCCGCGGTCCCGACCACCTCCGGCATCGCCATGGCCGTCGTGGATCTGGAGGGTCAGGTCTGGGGTGGCGGAAACGCCCCGGCGGTCGGGCTGACCGAGGAGGAGATCGTTTTCGGCGCCGCGCCGGACGGTCCAGCCGCGGTGTACCTGGACCTCGTTCCCGCCCCTCCCAACAAGGAGTTCCGGAGCTACGCCGAAGGCCGCCCCTTCTCCCGCGCGGTGGAGATCACGCTCGCCGAGCGCGAGGTGATCCCCGCCGAAGCAGGCCCTGCACTGGTGCGCGAGCTGCGCAGGCGGATCGGCGAGATCGCGGCCGGCGGTCCCGTGCACCTGTTCCTCCGCGCGCCGTTCCCCATCGCCGTGCTCCTGGGCAGGGCGTGCAACACCATGCGAGTGGTCCTCTACGAATGGGAGCGGGAGACGGACATTCCGGGATACGTGGAGATGGCGACCGTGTCGGCGGGGCGCAGCGGCAGTCCCGTCATCAGCTGGAACCCCAAAAGATGACATGGGAAGTTCGAAGTGGACAGTTTTGTGACAACTCCGCGTACTGAGCGCCCTGAGCCCGCTTGTGGCCAGGAGACGCATCTACTCTGGACATGAGACCTCGGCGCCTGCCGCGACGGCGCAGGTCATCCCCCTAAGTCTTCGGCTCCATCGGCGTTCGCCGTGCACCAACAGGAGGTATCGGGTGGCAACGACACTCAACCCGGAGTTCGACCAAGCCGTTAGGAACGTGACGGTCAATGAGAACAAGCGCGAACTCGCGATCGCTGCGCACACCGAGATCCGCGCTCTGCTCAACGCGGATGAGGAGCTGCGAGGGTGGGGCATCAACCCGTACTTGATCGGGTCGTACGGCAGGCTGACGGCCCGCTACCCCGGCAAGGACGTCGACGTCTTCCTACGCTTCGAGAAGCTGTCGGCCCGGCACGACCCGGCGAAGATCTACGCGGCGGTGGAACGCGTTCTCGTTGCCGCGTACGGCTTGAAGGACGAGAACCCCGACGGCCGGGTGACCCGCCAGGCCCGGTCGTTGAACATCGACTTCCCGGACCCCGACGAGCCGGACGGCGACACCTCGTTCTCCGTCGACGCGGTGCCGGCCGTGCCCTGGCAGGAGCACTGGGGCATCCCCAACCGCGACCGCGACCAGTGGAACAAGGAGGAAAAGCGCTGGATCAAGACGAACCCGATCAAGTTCGGCAAGGACACCAACGCCCTCGCCGTCGCGTCGTGGAGTCCTCAGGTGGACTCTGAGAACGCTTACCGGCAAGTGGTCCGGCTGCTGCGTCAGGTGCGGCACACCCACCTCGGCAGTCAGCGCCCGGGAGGCCTGTACGTCGAGGTCGCGGCCTACCACGTCTGGAACGCCCGGCTGGTGACCGGTAGCACCTGGGCGGAGCTGCTCACCTCCACCCTCGAACAGGTCGCCGGACAGTTCACCGAGTACGAACAGACCGGGTTGCCAGACCCCGTCTTCGGCACCCCGATGAAGCCGGTACTCGACTACGGCCTGTGGACTGCGGCGGCGAGTACCTTCACCTGGCTCGCTCAGCAGGGCCGCGAGGCCCTGGACGCGGATCCCTGCCAGGCGGCCAAGATCTGGCGGAGTGTCCTGGGCACCAACGAACGGGGCGAGGTTCTCATCCTGCCGGACGGCTGCGACGCCAACGGCTTCCCGCTGAGCGCGATCTCCGCCGTTACGGCTGTCGGAAGCAACCAGCCTCGCGGCTTCGCGAGTGACCCCCGCAAGCGAGGCTGACCACCACAGTGGACACGTACGACGAGGCCGCGTTCGACCGCTTCCGCGCCGGACTGGTCAACGCGGGCTTCTCGCCGCTGCACGGCTCCCTGGAGGAGTGGAGCGGCCCGCTTCGCCCGAGCCTCCGGCCCCTCACGACGGCCACCCGCATGAAGATCGTGTTCTTCGAGGGCTGGCCCCTGAGGTACGCCCACGTCGTCGTGGACGGGCTGCGGGCGGACCACGCTGTCCGTGGCACGATCTGCCTGTGGGCCGAGGACGATCCGGCCCAGGTCGCCGCACGTGACCTCGAAGTGCTGTGGGCAAGGCTCGACGGCTGGGCCGCATGCGCGGTGGATGGGTTCGGCGACCAGGACCGAGCGCTCGACGCCCACTTCCTGTACACCAGCGAGGGCTCGACCTTGCGCGCCGAACTGCCGCTCGGCGACCTCGTCCGCGGTATGAGCGACGGCTACCTCACCGGTCTCACCGCGGTGAGAAAGAACTCGGCTTACCTGCTCATCACCCACGCCGGGCCAGTGAAGGCGGGCGAGGACACGCCCCGCCTCCGCGGTGCCTTCTACCTGCGTCACGGAATCGAGTCCCCGCCACGAGACATCGACGAGTTTCGCTCGTCTCTGCGCCGCCGGCAGCGAGAAGACTTCGACCGCGGCCAGGCGGAGCGAACGACTCCGGCGAGCTTGACGGTGCCCAGCGGCGGCCATGACTTCGTGGTGCTCGCCTGGCCCCGTCACGGCGCGCACGACGCGGTCGTGGTGGGCTACGACGACGAAGAAGGTTCGTTGCGCACATTCGCCTTGCCGGCCACCGCCAACGACATTGACGCGCTCAAGCGTCGCGCCGGTCCCGACGCCGGCCACCTGACCGGCAAGAAGGTGCTGGTGGCCGGCGCGGGTTCCGTCGGCGGGCACGTAGCTGTCGCCCTCGCGTCCGCCGGAGTCGGCAAGATCGTCCTGCACGACAGCGACGACCTCATCTCCGCCAACGTCGTTCGGCACGTGGCCCCCGACCACCTGATCGGGTTCCCGAAGACCTGGGTCGTGGCAGAGGTGCTCAAGTCACACGCCCCGTGGACAGACACCCAGAAGCAAGGTGAACTCTCCCACGCACCGGACAAGCTGGCCGGCCAGATCACCGGCGCCGACGTCGTCGTCGACTGCACGGGGCGCTTCTCCCTCACCGCGGCGCTCGCCGAGGTTTGCCGGCGGACGAACACCGCACTGGTCACAGGAGCGCTGTTCCACGGGGGCCGCCTCGCACGTGTCCAGCGACAGGCGGAGGGCGACACGCTCATCGCTGCCCGCAGCGCGGATCCGGCCTACCTCGCCCTGCCGCCGGAGGACCCGGCCGAACCCCAGGCGGGCTTCCTCGAACTGGGATGCACCGCGCCCGTGCACAACGCGTCCCCGATCGCCGTCCTGCACACCGCCGCAGAGATAGCTCGCTTGGTCGTGGACCTCCTCACCGGACGACGCCATCTACCGGACGAGCACATCTTCGTGCACGAGCCTCTGCTCCCCCCGTTCGATCACGTCGGCGTGCACCGCGGACCTCAGCGCCAGACGTGCGCGACTTGAGCCGGCGTCCGAGGCTCCTGGTGTCGGAAGCGGCCTGGGACACCATGATCGCGGCGGCCAAGCGCGAACATCCCTGGGAGACAGGAGGAATTCTCCTCGGCGTGCTGTCCGAAGGCCGCCCGTGGGTCACGGCCGTGGTGGAGATCCCGAGTGAGATCCGGGGTCCTCACCACTACGAGCTCCCCGGCGGGGCGACTCGGCCGGCCGTGCTCAGCGCCCGTGCGGCGGACCACCGCCTGGGGTACCTCGGCGACTGGCACAGTCATCCCGAGGACGTCGGACCGAGCAGAACGGATCTCGACAGCCTCAGGCGCAACTCTTCACCGCAGCACAAGGAACCGAACCCGACACTGGTCGTGGTGCGTGCCACGCGCGCCGGCCACGAACTGGACGCCCGACGGATCGTCGCCGGACGTCCCCGGTCGTGCGACATCCAGCCCACGGGCGGCCTGCCCCCTGCCGGACAACCACCCCGACACACCTCTGGAGGAGCCTTGCCCGTCCACCACGTGCCCAGTGCCAGCGGCGCCAGGATCGCAGGCGACGACTACCAGCGGTTGTACGCCTGGCGCAGGTGCATGGAGATGCTGCACGAGGCGATCACCGGCAACAGCACCAACCCCGCCGTCGCGGTCGGGGTGGAGGAACCGGGCGTGGGCAACGGCGACGACGTCGTGGTCCACCGGACGCGGCCACCGAACTCCTACCACCAGGTCAAGTACGCGGTCGACCACCGGACCGCGGTGGGTCTCGACTACCTCCAGGCCAGCGGAATTCTCCGGAACATCGTGCAGGCCTACAGTGATCTGACCGCGACCGGCTCACCGGCCGAAATGCGCCTGGTCACCAACCGCACCATCGACCCCGGCGACAAGCTGATGCAAGGCCGGGACGGTCGCGACGGCCGGCTTGTGCCCCGTGCGTCGCAGGGCGGCCCGAAGTCCGGCCGGGGCAAGGCGCGGGCAGGCTGGGCGGCCGAGGCGGGCGTGAGCGAGCCGGAACTGATGGACTTCCTGGCGCACTTCCACCTCGACGTCGCCTACGACCTGGACCGCCTCCGCAGCGACGTCAGCCTGCTCATGACGGCCAACGGGCTGCGTTCCGACACGATCGCGGTGAACCTCGGCGCCGACTGGATCTCGCGGCAGGTCATCGCCGGCCGGCGGCGGCTCGTCCTCGACGACGTCAGGGCCGCGATCACCGCCCTCGGCCTGGAGCGCGGATCGCCGTGGACGACCGTCTCGATCTCGACAATCAAGCACGACGCAGTCGCACACCAGGCCGCGGTCGCCGTCGACTGGGTGGACCGCATGAGCGGTGACACGGACTGGAACCGCGTCGCACCGGAGCCACCGAACACCTGGGACGATCTGGCGACGGAGGTACGTTCTGTTCCCGCTCGGCTCGGCGGCGCGAAACGGGTGCTGGTGAGCGGGCACCTGCGGCAGGCCACGGGATTCCTGATCGGCTCGGAACTGCGGCGCGTGATGGGGTACGAGGTCGGGATCCGCCAGGGCGACCAGCTGTGGACGAGCAGCGACGAACCGGAGAAGTACGACGTGACGGTGGACGAGACGACCGTGGGCGGGGACACCGGCACGGCGATCATCGTCAACGTAGCCACGGACGCCGCCGGGCAGGCTCTCCGGTGGATCACCGCTTCGGGCCTGGAGGTCCGGACCGCCGTAACGGTGTCACCGTCCCGTGGCACCGGGCCGTCGTCCGTACCCACTCCGCGCGCCGCGAACGGTCTCGCCATCGCGGTCAGGGACATCGCCCGGCAGCACTCGTCCACCGGACCGCTGCACCTGTTCCTGATCGGGCCCTTGGGGCTCGCGGTCCTGCTGGGGCACCACTGGAACCGGGTCACGACCAGCTACATCTACGAGCATCTCGCCGGAAGCGAGTACACCCGCGCTTTCGTCGTCAGCGCGTGAGCGCCGGCCCAAGAGCGGACTCCGGCTAGACTTTCCCGCCTAAGTCGCACGAGGCAGGAGAGACAGATCGACATCGACAAGCTCGTGGACGAGCTCAAATTGCTGCGCAGGGGCCGAGGCCTGGATACCCCGGACCTGGCGAAGCGGACGGGGCCCGAGTTGCGCGAGGTGTTCGGTCTGCCGATGACAGCCGACTCGGCCCAGGTCCGGACGACTCTGACCCGAGGTCTCGTGGAACTGGCCGCGCGGCTGCCCGCCGACCTCGAGTTCGCCGTGTCGGCCGCGCTCGCGCTGTCCGAGGACAAGCGCACCAAGTTCTACAACGATCGGCTGGCCCTGGTGGCCGAGCATCTCGAGCGCGACCCGCGCACGGCGGCCAGGCACATCGACAAGGGCTTGCGCGTCCTGGCGGAACGGGCGGTCGCGGACGCCACCGGTGCAGCCACTCCGGACGTGCGGCTCCCCGTCGCACCGTGGCAGACCACGGAGTTGCGCACATGGGTCGTGCTGGACCGCGAGGCACCCGAGATCTACGAGATGCGCCGCGTCACCACAACGGAGAAGGAACTGCGCGAGCTGCACCTCGAAGTCTCCGTACCGGTGCCCAGCGGCTGGAAAGCCGGTTCCGCGGTCAATGATCCGGAGATCGTCGTGCTCAGCGGGGGAACGCTGCGCGCACGGCTGCACTACTCGTCGACGAGGGTCGTCTTCGACCTGGAGCCGGCCGAACCCCTGACCGGTCTCCGGGAGCACGAGTTCTTCATCCGCTACAGGTTCTCGGACGTGAGTAAGATGAGGCCCTTCTACGCCTGCACGCCCAGTTTCCCGTGCAGGTCGTTCGACCTGCACATCAGGTTCGGAAGGGAACAGCCACCGCCCTTGATCTGGAAGGTCGACGGGTTGCACATGGGCGAAGTGGAGGACGACGCCGCGCCACGGGAGCCGATCTGCGCCGACGACGCGGGCGAGGTGAACGTCCGGTTCCTGGGGCTGACCCCCAACTTGTCGTACGGCGTCGCCTGGGGATGGTAGCCCGATGGCTCCGCCAGGCTGAGCGGGAGATCTGCCAACGAACCCGTGACCGGGGTTCGTTCCGAGCAGCGCGAGGAATGGCGGAACGCCTGGACCTCACCACCCCTCGTTGATCGAACGCGGTTCGAACGCATGTCCACGTTGCGTGTGCGGAACCCGCCGTCCGTCCGAGTCCACTTCGGACGACACGTCGACACAGCGGGCTCCGACGAGCGCGCCGACGCGCATCATCGCTAGGGTCAGCGGCACGTTGCCACCGGTGACATCGACAAGGACCCGGTCATGCGCAACGTCAAGCAGACGTAGCTGCTCCACGATCCTGTCGCACTCTTCGATCGCCACGACCGGACTGGACACGTCGTCCACCGAGACCACGAGCAGGGTGATCCCGTCCGCCGCCAGCTCGGCTCGTCACAACGCACAGCACTGTCTTCGGCGAGATCCCGTCGCACAGGAACTCCAGAATCTCGGGAGGCCCCTGCCTCCGTCGTCTCCGCAGGTATGGCCCAGGTCTGGCGCTGAGCGGCAGGACCAGGACATCCGCGTCCGGCGAGGCGGCGAACGGGCGGCGCGCGCGAGCACCTCGCCCACGAGCCCACGAGCCCACGAGCCCACGAGCAAGCTCAGCTCCGATTTCCAGCTCATTGCGGAGAGAGTCCGATGAGATAGACCGCTTGTGAACCGCCCAGTGGCGCGCATGGGCACGACGCGCACGTTCCAGGTCGCCTTGGCCTCCTTGATGAAGCACGCTCTGCACGATCTGATCGCTCCCCAGGCCGCCCTGAGACACCGGGTGCAGCTCAACCGCGGATGGGCCTGGCTCCCCTTGCTCGCTCTCTGATCGAGTCGGTGCTGACTCCGGTTCTTCGCGACTCAGGCAGTCCCGCTCAGCGTCCGCAGCTACGTCACGTTGCGTCCTAACGCTCGCACTGATTGTCTGCAGGTACACCGACCCCACCTCAGCCCAGCCGATCAAGAGCAGCGGGCCGACAGCGTCGAACGCCGCCTTGCCGTACTCGCCGGCAACCACAGGTTCCGCCGTGTTCAACGCGAGAGTGACCGCGCTGGCGAACATCAGCAGTCGCCGCCGGGCGATCACCGCAGCAGGCGCACCGGTCAAGAAAGATGCCAAACGCCCAACAACAGGCCGAGGATTGACAGATCCACCGCCAGCGCGACGAGCGGAGCCACCCAAATAGGCACGCCCATGCGAAGGTGAGACTGAAAACATTGCCATACCCGAACAAGAAAGTCAGACCCAAAACCGTCATCATAATGAGGGTCACAGCTCGCACAACCATGTCCGATCCAGAAGATGAAGAATATTCCGAAGCCGAGATTGAATCCACCTCCGAATCCTTTCGATTCGAAAGCCGAGAGCACATACCATCACCATCACCCAGAAACCCGCCGCAACACCCAGCCCAAACAACCAAGGTCGCACTACATAAAAATTCGATCAGCAGGAAACCCCATTTGACCACGCAGCACAAAAGTCGCAAGCCGATCCCCAGTGGCCCCATCTCGAAGTCGCAGACCAAGGTCGTGCAGCGCAGCCCACGGAGAACCTCTCAAGGCGCGCTGACCTGCCACGACAGTGCGCCCAGACCAATGAACGGGTCCGCCACGGCCGACATCCGCCCCAAACCGGTAGTAAATCTGGTAGCTGCAACAGTCAGCCACAAGCGAGATGCCGGAAGAACCCTGAGACGCGATCCGATCATTCACGCAGTTCAGGACACAATTAGGGAGACTGACCAAACCACCTGACACTCGACAGGATCCGTTCACACCGAAGAGGTCACTGGTTCGATCCCAGTATCGCCCACAGTGTGTTTTACCTAGTCAGACGGCCTGTCGATGATCTCATCGGCGGGCCGTTTGCGTTATGTGGGAGCAAATTGGGAGCAGAGGTCCTCCCTCAACTCGCGAGATCTAGGCGAAGTCTTGTCACCAAGACTCACAAAACCACAGGTCAGCGAATCGAGGCTCATCAGACTACTGGTGACCTCTTCGCTGCCACATAAGTGTTCACCATGCCTCGTCTTTGCCCTCAGAGGCAACGCTTACGGCTTCACCCTCCGACTCACTCGGTTGCCACCTCGCCGACCGACTCGGAATCGAACTCCGCCGAGCAGGCAGCGGCTGACCCTCACCAAGCCAGGCGAAGCACTGCTCTCAGAGTGGATGGCCGAGCACGCACGCGTAGCGTTCATGCTCGACGACGAACCATGGCTTCTCGAAGACGAACTCATCCGCATAACGATGCTTCCCCTCAACATCGCCGACAACTTCTACCTCCCGACGCGAGCCCTCCGCGCGAAACACCGACTCAAGGCCCGCGAACTACCGATCGTGTGACGGCGTGCCCACGCAGCTCCGCCTCAGCTTGAACCGTCACGGATTTGAGACCGCTTCCGTTCTTGAAGAAGATGGTCGTCATCATGTCGAAGCGTTACCCGCCCGAGGTTCGTGAGAAGGCCGTGCGCCTGGCCCTTGAGCGTCTGGATGAGTTCGAGTCTCCGTATGCTGCCGCCAGGGCGATCGGCCCGGTGGTCGATGTGCACTACGAGACGTTGCGGGTACGGATCAAGAAGGCGCTTGCGGAGGGCTCCCAGCCCGCTGCTCGGCCGTCGCAGGGACTGCCGCCGGCCGAGCACGAGGAGTTGCTGCGGTTGCGGAAGGAAGTCCGGGATCTCAAGCAGGCCAACGAGATCCTGAAGCTGGCCTCGGCTTTTTTCGCGCGGGAACTCGACCCGCGGCACCACTGATCGTCAGCTTCATCGACGAGTACCGCCAGGTCTACGGCGTAGAGTCGATCTGTGACGTGCTCACCGAGTACGGAATCCAGATCGCGCCCAGGACCTACCGCAAGGCCCGCCGCCGGCCACCATCGGCCCGTGATGTGGCGTTCTGCACCATCGATCGGATCATGCGCCGGCTCGGCCTCAACGGCGTGGTCAAAGGCCGCAAGCAGCGCACCACGATCCCGGCCAAGGACGGGATACGCGCCGCAGACAGACTCAACCGCGATCGCGCCGAACCTGGTGTGGGTCGCTGACTTCACCTACGTCTCCACGTGAGCGGGATGGGCCTACGTGGCGTTCATGTTCGACGCCTACTCCCGCGCGATCGTCGGCTGGACCGCGTCGGGCTTGAAGACGGCAGGACAGTCGAGTGACTGGCCATGCACTCGCCGCATTGTCCGCGACCTGGCCGAGACCTATGAACAGCACGCACACCGCTCGAACGACAGAGCGGAACGCCGACGTCGTGGACTTCCGGACTGAGCGCAGCGGCGAGGAACGCGGAAGGTCCTTCGCCCTCACCGACTGCACGACGTGTCCGAGCAGGGCCTTCGCTCGTAGGTCCACGGGAATGACGACGTCCCACGATGCGACGGAAACGAGGCGTGCATGTTGGTCGGCTTGTTGAGGTGTGTACTTCCGGTCTCCAAGCCGTGCCAGCTCGATGATGACGGATCTCCTTCTGCTCAAAGGAGATCCGCGCTGGCGACCGTCCTGCCCGTTCCGATCTCGCGCCTGGCGAGTTTTGGGGCGAGGCTGGCGTTGCTGGCGTCAGGAGTGCTGAGATGACGTTCGCGCGTCGAAGTGCTGCCGTTCTCGAGGGTGCGGTGTACATCGACGCTGGTGTGCTCGGCAGGAACGGGTTGAAGGCTCGGATCGACGAGGTGGTGCTGCGGCACGAGGTCGCGGTACTGCGCCGGACCGACCCCCGACCGCGACTGCGCTGGGCCGACCGTGCGGTGCTCGCCGCGCTTGTGCGGCGCCTGCCTCAGCAGTTGCGCGGACACCGGTTGGTGACACCAGGCACGATCCTGCGACGGCACCGACGCTTGGTCGCGAAGAAGTGGACCTACCCGAACCGGACCGGACGCACCCGCCGGCGATCATCTGCGGTGCTAATGTACTTTCGTTTGGGTTTGAATAAGCCATTTAGGGTGGGTGGTGGATGATCGACCTCAGGCTGTTCCGGATAACCGCTGGTCGCGCGGACGAACTGGCCAGTGGCTCGGTCGCGCTGGAGCGCCATCTGCGGCGAACAATCGAGTGTTGCCGACGACTTCACTCGTTACGACGAACACGCCGTGCGCCAGAACAATCACAACATCGAGCGCGTTCGGTACCGCAATTCCGGCGGACCTGACCGAAGCCGAGCAGTACTTGCGAATGAGCTACGACGCGAGCTGAGCCAGAGGCGCACAGGGAGCAAAGCGTGAGTGGAGCCGACGTCAGTCGAGCCGAGATCATCAACTACTGGCACACGATCGAGATGTTCAGCCCTCCCGATGTTCCTGCGGTGAGAGAGGAACACCGGGTCTACCAGGTGGCACCAGGACAACCACTTCCCTGGGAGCCCACCCACCGGCTGCAGAAGGTCCAGCTCGAGGAGCACCTCACCTGGCGGTACCGGGTTTACTGCGGGGTCTTCTCACTCGAGGACATGAACACCGTGCTGGAGCGCGTGTTCCCGCCGGACCAGGACAGCTATGACGAACGACCCGCAGGGCACAGTGCGTTGACGGCGTTCGTCCTCGACGCCGAAGGGCGGCCGCTGCTCGACAGCAACATCTTGTCGACCTGTGCCTGGGCGACAGGTCGGACGGTTGATCCTGGACCTCGGCGCCGTGACTGGCTTGACGGGTTCGACGAGGACGAGGCCGAGGCCGACGAGCTGTTTCGGAAGCTCGTGGCTGCCGCCAAGGATGATCCGCGTGTGCGCGCGCTCGCCGAACAGGGAATCTCCGTAGGCAGGCCGCTCGCCGCCGCAGATCTGATGGGTTACCAGAAGACGTTGTGCGCGAAGCTCGGGCTGCCGGGCGACTTCGGCTGTTCCGAGATCCGGATCAAGTGCGAGCTCGTGAGTCACACGAACGCATATCGGGAGGACGACCAGGATTTCCTGAACAGCTTCATCGCCGCGGATCTTCGCCAAGTGTCGGCCGATGTCCGAGCGGGTAGCTGTGGCACGGCTCTTCGGCAGTACCTCAGCGGAGACAGGGAAATCGACACAGCGGCGAGGATCGACGTGCGGGAGGAGTTGGGCCAAGTGTTGGACGTTGTCCGGCCGGACGCCGTGCCGCTCGGGCGCTGGCCCAGCAACGTCGAACATCCACTCGCGCTGAGCCAGCAACTGGCCGTCAACAACGTGCTGAGCAGGCTCAGCACGTCGGCGGGCATCTTCGGCGTGAATGGGCCGCCTGGGACCGGCAAGACCACCATGCTGCGGGATCTGATCGCGGCGATTGTGGTCGAACGTGCGTGTCGGCTCGCCGAACTGTCGAGGCCGGCGGCCGCGTTCCGAGGTAAGCGTCAGTGGAAGGTGGGCGACTACACGCGCACCGTGCACCTGTGGCGAGAGGACCTCACCGGGTTCGAGATCGTGGTCGCTTCGAAGAACAACGGCGCGGTCGAGAACGTGACCAACGAGATTCCCGCTGTCGGCGCGATCGACGACGCGTGGCGCGACGAGGTCGACTACTTCCCGGAGATCGCAACCGCTCTGCTCAACGTCGACCAGCTCGACGCCGACCGGAAGACCTGGAAGCAAGCTTGGGGCATGGTCGCCGCGCGGCTTGGCAACAAGACCAACCGCGGTAAGTTCGCGACCGCGTTCTGGTACGGGATCAAGCCCAAGCCGAAGAAGAAGCAGCAAAAGGATGTCGCCGAGCCGCCGCCGATCCCGGGCATGAACGACCTGCTCAAAGCCGTGATCGCGGAAGGTCCCGACCAGTCGTGGACGGATGCGGTCCGTGACTTCCGCAGTGCGTTGGCGGCGGCTCAACAGATCCAGGCCGATCTTGGTGCAGTCGACGGAACTTTCCTGCGCCTGAAAGAAGCGCGTGACCGTGGTCAAACTGGTAGGGGTGCGTTCGAGCGGGCCGGTCGGCAACTGGAGCAGGTGAACGCCGCGCTCAGCGAGGCTCGGCAGAACATCTCAGCGTGGCAAGCGGAACAGCACAAGCGAAGTAGTGCGCGGCAACAGCATCTCAGCCATCGACCGAACCTGGTGCAGTCGCTGTTCGGTTGGGGACGACCCATGCGTAACTGGCAACAAGTCGACGACGGCCTTGCCGCGCAGTTCGCGGAGGCACTTGCGATGAGCGCCCAGTGGGGGCACCGGCTCCAGCAACTCGAGCGCGACACCATTGCGGCACAGCATGAGCTTGACCACCACGGTCGGGTGGTCCGAGAGGCTGACCAGGAAGTGAGGCGACTGGAGGCTTCGCTGCGTGCCGCCGAAACGTCCCTTGGTGACTTCTTTCCGGGTGACACATGGTGGAACGACGATGAACGACGTGAATTGAAGGCACCTTGGACCGACAGCACGTGGAACGACGCGCGAACCCGCCTGTTCTTCGCGGCTTTACGGCTGCACAAGGCGTTCCTCCAGAATGCCGCGCACGAGATGCGGCAAAGCCTGCAGGCCGCTGTGGACGTCGTACAGGGCGCCGCACCCAGGGACCTGCCGGAGGCAACGATCCGAGCGGCCTGGCAGACCCTCTTCTTCCTGGTTCCGGTGGTGTCCACGACGTTCGCGTCGGTCAGCCGGGTGTTTCCCGGGCTGGGTCCTGAGTCGCTGGGGTGGCTCTTCATCGACGAGGCGGGACAGGCCACCCCGCAGGACGCTGTCGGTGCGATCTGGCGCAGCAGGAGGGTGGTCGTCGTCGGCGATCCACTTCAGCTCGAGCCGATCGTCTCACTGCCCTTTCGCGTTCAGCAGGCGATCCGGGGCGACCACGGCGTTGACGAGAAGTGGTTGCCCGCACGGACATCCGCGCAGCAGTTGGCGGATCAGCTGACGCCGCTCGGCACCCATCTGCCCACCGACGACGGGCCGATCTGGGTCGGGTCTCCGCTGCGTGTGCACAGGCGGTGCGACGAGCCGATGTTCGGCATCGTCAACCAGATCGCGTACGACGGAATGATGATCAAGGGCGGCCATCGCAGCAAGGACCTCATGCTTCCGTCGGGTGACCAGCCGCTGCCGGAGAGCAAGTGGTTGCACATCTCAAGCGAGGAAAGCAGCGGCCATTGGAAGCCGGCCGAGGGCAAGAAGCTCGGTGACATGCTCGCCTACCTCGCCAAGTCCGGGTTCGACATGTCCGAGGTGATGGTGATCGGACCGTTTCGGGACGTCGCAAGGGAGATCGGCAAACATCGGCGACGGTATCCAGGACTGGTCGCTGGAACCGTCCACACAGCTCAGGGCAAGGAAGCGGACATCGTCATCCTGGTCTTGGGCGGAGATCCGCGCAGGCCGGGCGCGAAGAAGTGGGCGGCGAGGAAACCCAACCTCGTCAACGTCGCGGTCAGCCGTGCGAAGCGCAGGCTCTACGTCATCGGTGATCGGACGGAGTGGTCGAAGCAACGGCACTTCGACGTGCTCGCGCAGGGCCTTCCCTGCCGTGAGTGATCAGCGCGTCAGTGTTCTCAAGAGAAACGCAGCTGGGGCAACGTCTTGTGCGACTTGCCGACTCAGCTGCTCACTGCGGCTGTACGGCGGCGTAGAACTGTATCGCCAGTTCGCGCACGGTCCGTGGCTGCTGTCGAGCGTGCATGCCAGGCCCAGGCGCGACAGAGCCGATGAGTCCTGGGAGCAAGGGGTGGAAGCAGATTGAGAGTAACTCCGTCCGTTTAACGTACTGGAGCGGTCCTCAATGGACCTAACGGACCCGCGCCGACCTGCAGGAGTCTTGTTTCCGCAGGCTAGCGCGGTATTAGCGCAACAGTTCACACCGAAGAGGTCACTGGCTCGATCCCAGCATCGCCCACAGCGTGTTTCACCTGGTCAAAGGGCCTGCCGATGATGACCATCGGCAGGCCCTTTGCGTTGTGCGAGGGCAAAGTGGGGCAGAGGTCCTCCTCCAGCCCAAGCACTCTTAACAGAATGATCTTGGACTACCGCTGATCGCCTCGGGCGCGGATCATTTGGCACACGGGCGACCGGATGACCACCAGGATCTTGCATGGACACGGACGCGCTGACCATCTCGCTTACAGGCGGCATTCGCAACAACATCACTCAACCGACTCTGATGATGTCCGGACTCCAAATGCGGAGTCACCTCAGTGTTCGCCGCTGCGCGGTGACCACTGAGTCAGGAGTTCTTGAGCCACCCCGATAGACCGATCGCCTCGATCTCGAACCCCAAGTCACGAAGCGAACTTTCGAGCCGCCCCGGTCCCGGAACGCGTTGTCCTGAAAGGCTTTCATTTTTCGGTCGGTCATTCGGCGCAATGACCAGCCTCCACCAGGACGGTTTCGCCCTCACAACGGGCTCCGGCCGTTTCAAGACCTTAGGGAGCGGCAAAGGTCTGGACCACCAGCTGACCGAGATCCGGTCGGCGCGCCGACGGAGTGGAGTGACGGATGAGCGAGGCGAAGCTGCCCCCGCTGTCGATGGACGAGCTGGCCGCCGAGTGTGGCACGGCGTTGCCGGACAAGGAGGTGTACTCGCTGCTCGACCTGAACGTCGACCTGGACCTCGCCCTCGACCTCGCGGCGCCGATCGGCCTGGCCGTCGCGGGCAACGCCAACATCGCTGCCCCGATCGACGCCGCCGTGGGCGCGAACGTGCTGTCCGACGGATCCACCGCGCAGGCCATGGCCGACCAGGGCGTCGCGATCCAGCAGGGCATCACCGGCGAGGCGGTGGCCAACTCCGACCAGGACAGTGCCATCGGCCAGGGCACGTCCCCGGCCCCCGCCCCGCAGCCGCCGGCCGGCGGGGCGCAGGTCCCGACACCCACGGACCTGGCCGGCGCGCTGGACGGCGGTCTGCTCAACGTGGACGTCGACCTCGCCGCCGACCTCGACCTGGCCGCCCCGATCAACGGCGCGGTGGCCCTCAACGCCAACGTGGCCGCCCCGATCGACGCCGCCGTGTCCGCCAACCTCGGCTCCGTGGGCTCGGAGGCGACCGCCGTCGCGCAGCAGCAGGCGATCATCCAGCAGACCATCGACGGCACCGCCGAGGCGAATGCCGCGCAGAGGTCCGACATCGACCAGTGAGCGACCTGATGAACGCCTCACCACACCCGGCCGGCGGGGACGTGCTCACCACGGCCCCGCCGCGCCGGGCGCGCGACGTCGAACTGATCGGCGAGATGTGCGGCTCCGGCTACCGCCGCCCACCGGCCCTGGTCCGCCGCGCCGACGGCCAGGTCCTCCAGCTCACCCCGCTGCTGTACCGGGTCCTCGAAGCCGTGGACGGGCGTGCTGACCACGCCGGGATCGCCGCTGTCGTCGGGCCGGCCATCGGCCGCTCGGTCACCGCGGAAGACGTGCGCACTCTGCTGGAGACCAGGCTGCGCCCGCTCGGGGTGCTCGAACTCCCCGATGGCTCTCAACCCGTGCACCGCAAGGCCGAACCGCTGCTCGGCCTGCGCCTGCGCCGGGTGATCAGCGAGCCCCGCGTCACCCGGCGGGTCACCGCGCCGTTCGCGCGGTTGTTCCACCCGCTGGTCGTGGCCGCGGTGCTCGTGGCGTTCGCGGCGATGTCGTTCTGGGTGCTGTTCGTCAAGGGCCTGGCCGGTGCCACGCACCAGGCGTTCTACCAACCCGCCTTGCTGCTGCTCGTGTTCGGGGTGACAGTGCTCTCGGCGGGCTTCCACGAGTTCGGGCACGCCGCCGCCGCGCGGTACGGCGGCGCGACGCCCGGCGCGATGGGCTTCGGCCTCTACCTGCTGTGGCCCGCCTTCTACACCGACGTCACCGACAGCTACCGGCTCGGCCGGGCCGGCCGGCTGCGCACCGACCTGGGTGGGCTGTACTTCAACGCGCTCGTCGCGGTCGCCGTCCACGGTGTCTGGTGGCTGACCGGCTGGGACGCGCTGCTGCTGGTGATCGCCACGCAGATCCTCCAGATGGTGCGCCAACTCGCGCCCATGGTGCGCTACGACGGATACCACGTGCTCGCCGACCTGACCGGTGTCCCCGACCTGTTCCACCACATCAAGCCCACGCTGCTGGGCCTGTTGCCACACCGCTGGGGCAGGCCGGAGTCGAAGGTCCTCAAGCCGTGGGCGCGCGCGGTCGTGACGACGTGGGTGCTCGTCGTCGTGCCGATCCTGCTGACGAGCACGGCCCTGCTGGTGCTGGCGTTTCCGCGAGTGGTGGGGACGGCGTGGCACAGCGCCGGTGAGCAGTGGCGGTCGGCGCACGCGGCGCTGGGCGAGGGAGACCTCGCGCTGGTGCTGGTGCGGGTGCTCGGGGTGGTCGCCATCGTGCTGCCCGTGCTCGGCGTCTGCCTGCTGCTGGCCCGGCTCACGGGTCGTCTGGTCACCCGTAACTGGCGCTCCACTGAGGGCAGGCCTGGCCGGCGCGCGCTCGTGGTGCTGTGCGGGATCGCTGTGGTCGCGGGCCTGGCGTGGGCGTGGTGGCCGCAACCCGACCGGTACCGGCCGATCCGGTCCGACGAGCGCGGCACCGTGACCGACGTCGTGCCCGTCGCCGCGTCGGGCCCGGCTCCCGTCCAACCGGCGCGACCGGTGTCCGCCCAGACTGTGTGGCCTGCTGGCAAACCGTTGCCCAGCAGGGACAAGCCGGTCCTGGCGATGGTCCTGGAACCGGTCTCGCCGGGTGCCCCGACGTGGGTCTTCCCGTTCGACCGGCCGAAACCTCCTGGGCCGGGCGACAACCAGGTCCTGGTCGTCAACACGACCGACGGCGCGGTCCGCTACAAGGTGTCCTTCGCCCTGGTGTGGGCGACCGATGGTGTGGTGGACAACAGGAACGAGGCATACGCGCTGGCCTCGTGCCGGGGCTGCACGACGGTGGCGGTCGCTTTCCAGGTGGTCCTCGTGGTGGGCCAGGCGAACGTGGTGGTGCCGCAGAACATCGCCGTCGCCGTCAACCACTCGTGTGTCGAGTGCGTGACGTACGCGCTGGCCTCGCAACTGGTCGTCAGCCTTCCCGAAGACCTGAGCCCCCAGGCGAAAGCCCGGCTCGAAGCGGTGTGGGCCGAGCTGTCCCGACTGGCCGCGGACGTGCCGAGCCTGACCGCGCAACAGATCCAGCAGGCCTTGGAGGGCGCCAAGTCCCGCATCCTCGACGTGCTCCGGCAGGAAGGCGTTCCCCTGCCCAGCACCGCGCCGACCACCACCCCACCGCTCAACACCACGTCGGCGGAAAGTTCCCGTCCGGCCACCTCGTCCGACGTGCCCACGACGACCGCGCCACCGAGCACCACGGTGACGACCACGCCACCGTCGTCCGCGGAGCCGACGACCACGGTCACGTCACCTCCCAGCGCAGTCCCCTCGGCCTGATTCCAGTCGCGCTCGGCGAGCGGCGGGCGAATCAGAGCAGATCCACATGAGTGGTTCTCCGATCCGCTGCATTGTTTGACAGCAAACGCTATGGTGCGTTCGGAGGAGGCAGCCATGGGCGGATACGAGGTGGACATCGCCACACTGCGCAAAGCCGCGGAGTCCGCGGTCAGCGCCGGCGAGCAGGCGAAGCAGATCAGGCTGGGCGAGGGGCCGGCCGAGATTCCGGCGGGCATGCGGGGCTCGCGGTCCGCGGCCACCGCACCCAACCTGGCCAAGGCTTGGGACACGAGGCTTGCCGCGTGGTCGGGCGAGATCACGGCCTTCGCCGCGGACGTCCGTGCCGCCGCAGATCGATACGAGAAAGACGAGAACGCCGCGGAGGACGACCTCTCGATCCTGGGCTGGTTGTTCAAATGACCCTCACCTACCACGACGTGCGCACCTGGAACTCGGGTGTGCTCGACAGCGCGGCCGCCACCGTCAAGGCGCGCAAAGACAAGATCATCGGCTTGCAGGACGAGCTCAACCTCGCGTTCGGCCCTGTTCATTGGCACGGCGACGCGGCGACCGCGGCCCAGACCAAGCTCGCCACCCTCGTCGACCGCGCGGAACACGTCGTCGCCGAGGCAGGCACGGTGTTGCGAGCCCTGCACGACTCGGCTGACGCCCTCGCAGCGCTCCGCCACGAGGTCGACAACACCGACTCCGCCGCGGCGTCCAACCAGTTCACCATCAGCGCTCAGGGTGACGTCGTCGACGAACGTCCGCCGGACGCGCGGGACACGCCGGAAAGCGTGCAGCAACGGGCCCGTCTCCGTGCAGAGCTCACCGAGGCCGTCGGCAGGATCCTGCGGGCGGCCCACGAGGTCGACGAGGTGCTCAACAGCGCGCTCACCAAGGCGGAGCAGGCGCAGATCTCCGACGGCGGTGCGACGAGCCTCGCCGAGGCGGACGTCAGCAACAAGACGCAGGACGGCCGCTACCGGATCGGTCCACCCGACCGCCCGGACATCAAGTTCGACGAGGACTTCGTCTACGACTCGAAGGAGTCCACGGTCGGTGACCACCTGGACAAGGCGAAGTGGCTCGCCAAGCTCCGCGGTGCCCAGGCGCTCGGCATGATGCCCGACGGCACCGAGATGTACGAGCACTACTGGAAGAACACCGGTGAGCCCAAGGAGTTCGACTACGAGAAGGCGTACCGCGACGACTCGGGCATCCGCCAGGGCGTCGACTCCGAGATCACCCGTGCCGCCGCGGCGGCCGAAGAACTCATCCGCAGTGGCAACACCAGCTTCCCGATGACAGGGCAGGCCTCGGTCGCCCAGCCCTATCCGACGACGGAGAACTGGCAGAAGGCGGTCGGCGGCTACCAGGTGTGGAGCCACTCCAACGTCCGGGTGGAGGGCAACAAGGTCACCATGGAGATCACCGTCAAAGCCGAAGACCGGTACAACTTCAACCGCGACCAGGCCGACATCGCCACCGGTGCCGGCGACAACGAGAACGGCCGCTTCACCGAGATCGGCTGGGCCAAGCCGTTCGACACGCACGGCACGATCACCAGGACCGTCACCTGGGAGGCCGGTCACCCACCCGGTGGACCGACCGGAGAGCCTGGCGAGGATCGTGAGCCACGCGGGTCGGGCCGCGACCGAGGACCGACCCCGGACAACCCCAGGGAGCGCCGGTGAGGTTCACCAGGTTGACCGCCGTGCTGCTGTGCGCGGTGCTGACCGCGGGCTGTCAGTCGTTGTGGAACGGAGGAACGAACGTGCGCACCACCGACGCCGCCGGCAAGTCCGGCACCGGCGAACTGCGAACCGACCTCGAGCCGCTCACCAAGCGGTTCGCGGCACTGGGCTCCCCGGAGCAGGCCCGCTGGATGTCGGGCACCCTCGGCTCCGACCGCGCACCCGGCCCGTCGACCTACTGGATCGACGCCGTGATCACGCTGCCGGAGAGCAAGATCGACGAACTGAGGTCCGCGTACAGCCCCGAGCCTGCCGGCAAGGCGCCGGACGTCGTCGATGGCCTGCGCGGTGAGCTGCCCAGTGGCAGCTTCCTCACCAGTGATCGGCTCGACCAGGCTTTCACCGCCGACAAGTGGTTCGCCAAGGCCTACCTCATGCCGGACGACCGTGCGCTCGTGCTTGTCGCCACCGGGACCTGATGCCCACCGCACGCACCGTTGACGTTCCAACGGTCGCCGGTGCCGGCTGCCAAGCGTCGGTGACCAGGACCACGGTTCTGCGGTCAGGACGACTGTGGGCGAGCGCAGCAAAGGCGGTGGTGGCGACCGTTGGCGGAGGTGGCCTTCATCCTGTCGACCGCGAGGACGGCCGGCAGGACCCCGCCGCGGTCTTGCGGAACCCGGCCGGCCGGACCGCGACGGTCAGAAGAGTGCGGAGTGCTTGCTCCTGGACGACAGCGGGTTGTGCCGCGGCTTGCTGCGCGCCATCGGCACCATCGCGTGGCACTCGGTGGTGCGCGGAGGGCTGTCGCGGTGGTCGAAGGTGCGCAGGGTGTCGGCGGTGCGGCGGAGGTCTTCCGCGCAGCTCGCGAGGATCTGGGCCACGGCGCTGCGGCCGTGCGGCGGGATTCCGGGTGCCAGGTCGCGCCAGTCCTCGATGCGGCGCAGCTGGGTGTGCAGCTGTTGCAGGATCTGCCTGCCGACCTCGTTGAGCCGGAACGACGGGTCGTTGCAGAGCACGTCCAGCACCGACAGGTGGTTCGTCAGGCCCGAGGTGGCCGCTGTCAGGCGCTCGCGTTCGGGTATCGGGTCACGGCCTTCGGCGAGCCTTTGCCGGACGTCGCGAGCCGTTCCCACGGAGATGCCCGACTGGCGGGCGATTTCGCGCAACGACGCGGTCGGGTGGTCGCGGATCACCTGGGCCGCGGCGGTCCGGCCGGAGGCCGTGGTCATGGGGCGGGCTCGGCCGTCACGGCCGGTGCGCACGTCCATGGTCCGGGGGACGGTCTCGCGGCGCAGGGCGGCCACGCTCTTGGCGCCCAGGCCGGCGGCGAGTGCGATGGCGCGGTCGGAGAGGTCGGGGTGCGTGTTCAGGATGCGTATCACGGCGCGTTTGCGGTCGTCCCTGGTCAACGGGAGACCGTGGGTGACGTTGAGCTTGACGGCGTGCAGGAACGCGTCGCGCTCGCCGCCGTCGAACCACTGCACGGCGATGGTGCGCTGGCCGCGGGCACGGGCCGCCTCCACGCGGTGCGCTCCGTCGATGACGCGCATGGTCGGGCGGTGCACCAGGATCGGAGGCAGGTCCGTGTCGCACTCGACCAGGATCCGGACGTGTTCCGGGTCTGTCCTGGATCTGGGCGAGTCGCCGGGCAGCACTGTGTCGATGTCTACTTCGGACGTTGATGCCTGTTGGTGCGACGCCGCTTTTCCTGACATGAAGAACTCCGGTGTGGTGGATCGCCGACCCCGTGCCGCGGGTCTGGGCGACAAAAGTGATGGAAGCCGCTCAGGCTCGTTGTGGTCACGCGCAGCACAGCCCCAGTCAGCCCCCAGCTGTCCAGCTCGTTTCTTCTTAACAAACCAGGTTTCCAGCTGGTTATCCACCTCGTCGCCCGATCGGACCAGCACGTCGAACAGTGCCCCCACCTGCGAAGCGGCAGTTTTCCCACGCTCGTGGGAGCGCTCACATACAGCGCAAGCTGCAAGATCATGGAATAACTCTGAGCACACCGCGGTTCTGTCAAAGTTTATTTCCGCTAAGCATCAGCCACGCGACTCGTGCACGTTGACCGTGCGTGATCAGAACCGCCGGTGGGACTCCCATAACACTTGTTCCGGAACAAATCAACACGACGTTGAACAAGATTGCCGGGAACCGGGCCGGGAACACGCCAGTCCCCCGGTGGGGTCTCCACCGGGGGGGTACCTGGACCTCGCGTCAGACCTCGTACTCGACGCCCACGCCGCCGAAGTGCAGCCGGCCCTGGATGACGACCTTCTCCCCCGCGCTGTCGAAGCCGGTGATCAGGCCCGCCTCCATCAGGCGCGTGACCAGCTGAGCGCTGATCTCCTGCTTGCCGATCGCGCCGAGCTTCTTCACGAGCGCCCGGTAGCCGAAGTTCTCCTCGGCGAGCTCCTGGAACACCTGCCGTTCCGCCTCGCCCATCACGTACTGGGTGAGGTCCTCGTCGGCGTCGTTGGCCAGCACGTGCACCGGCTCCAGCCGCATGCTCAGCGGTTCGACCTTGTAGTGCGGCTTCAGCAGCACCTTGCTGCCGGTCCAGACGAGCTTGCTGATGCTGTTGAGCCGCTGGGTCAGGCCGCTGATCCAGCGGACCCTGGCGGCGTCCAGCTCGGCTTCGGAGAACTCGTCCGAGAGCTCCTGGCGCTGGTGCTTGCCGATGTGGATCATCGTCGCGGCGCGGTCGTGGAAGTCCGCCACCGCCGCGCTCTCGTCACCGTCGGACAGCCGGTCGAACCACTGCCGGCGCACCAGCCGGTCGTCGTCGGACTCGGTGATGCGGCGCTGCCGCCAGAACTCCGACTCGGGCTCGGTGAGCGAGGCGAAGGTGTAGAACGACGCGAGGAACTGGTGGTAGCCCTCGTAGGCGTCCCGGTACGAGCGGTTGTACCAGGCGTGCACGGCCTCGGACTCGGCCGGGTTCGCGGTCATCCGGTCGATCGCCGCGGCGGCGCTGACCGCCGACTGCGAGGCCAGGTGGACGCCCTGGGAGAACAGCGGGTCCGTGAAGCAGGCCGCGTCACCGCAGAGGAAGTAGCGGCCGGCCGAGAAGTGGTCAGCGTCGTAGGACCAGTCCTGCACGATCCGCACCTCGTCGACCATCTCGGCGTCGCCGAGGATCTCCATGGCGCGCTTGGCCTTCGGCAGGGTGGCGCGGTAGAACGCCTCCGCGCCCATCTCCCTCACCTCGGCCGCACGCGAGCGGTCCACCACCAGGCCGACGCTGTAGAGGCCCCCCTTCATCGGGATCATCCACACCCAGCCGTCCTCGAACGTGATCGAGTACGTGGTGCCCGCGAGGTCGCCGGTGAACGGGTCGGGCAGCTTGAAGTACGACCAGACCGCGAAGTTCCGGTAGAACTCGTCGTAGCGGCGCACGCTGAGCTTGCGGCTGAGCGGGCCGCCGGAGCCCCCGGCGTCGATCACGTAGTCCGCCGTCACGTCCCACCGCTCGTCGGCGCGCCGCAGCGACAACGTCACGGAGTCGGCCGCGGACACGTCGACACCGGTGACGGTCGTGGCCTCGTGCACGGGGATGCCCCGCGACCTGGCCTCGTCCATCAGCATCTGGTCGAACTCCTCGCGCTTGACCTGCACCGCGTGGTCGAACACCCACGGGTTGATCTTCGGCGCGGCGAAGGAGAAGGTCCAGGGCGCCTGGTCCTGTCCCCACAGGAAGGTCGCCGACGGCTTCTTGACGAAACCGGCGGCGTCGATCCGGTCCTGCAGCCCCAGCCGGTTGAGGATCGACATGGTCCCCGGCAGCAACGACTCACCGATGCGGTACCTCGGGAACGTCTCCCGTTCGAAGACCTCCACGTCGTGCCCGAGCTTGTGCAGCGTCAACGCGGCAACGCAGCCCGCGGGCCCGCCGCCGACGACAGCTACTTTCGACCGTGCCATTCCGCTCCCCCTAAGGGTTTTCGTGGTGTCATCAGGCGGATGGTCCGCCTGAAGGTCAGTCCTGGTCGCTGTGCGGGCGCAGCCGCACCTTCTTGAGCCGGTCGGACATGCCGATGTCGTCGATCACCGTCACCTTGGACGGGATCTTGAACGGTTCGACCCGGCCGGTCAGGAACTCCCGCACGTGGGCCCTGGCCTCCGCCCTGGTCAGGCTGCCCACCGGTTTGACGTCGACGCACACCGCCTGGCCGGTGATGGCGTTCGGCCTGCCGTAGACCACGCAGTCCTCGACGAGCGGGCTGGTCAGCAGCACCGACTCCAGCTCGAGCGGGAGCAGCTTCTCGCCGCCGACGTTGATGACCTCGGTGGCGCGGCCCTTGACCCGCAGGTAGCCGTCGCCGTTCTCCTCGACCAGGTCACCGGTGCGGAACCAGCCGTCCTCGGTCACCGCGTCGGCCGGGTGGTTGAGGTAGCCGAGGAACTGCGTGCTGCTCTTGAGCTGCAGCTCGCCGTCGACCACGCGGTAGCGGGTGCTGTCGTCCGCGATCTTGAAGTAGGTGCTGCTGGACGACTCGCTCGTGGTCGCGGCGATGCCGGTCTCGCTGGTGCCGAAGGTCTGCACCAGCCGCACGCCGGGGAACGCCGCGCCGACGCGGGCGAGCAGCTCGGCCGACATCGGCTCGGTGCCGTAGGTGATCAGCCGGAGGCTGCTGACGTCGTGCCGTTCGAGGTGGCCGCCGACCATGATCAGGTTCAGGAACGTCGGGCTGGCCGGCAGCACGCGGATGCGGTGCTGTTCGATCAGCCCGCAGATCTCGTCGGGCGTGCGCTTGGCGGGCAGGACCGCCGCGCCGCCCACCAGCATGGTGCTCAGCAACGAGTTGATGCCGCCGATGTGGTCGAACATCAGCACCATCAGGATGTTGAGCGAGACGGAACCGCGGGGGCGTTTGGCGAGCTTCTGCTCCACCAGCGCGTCGAGGTCGTGCAGGATCGCCTTCGGGGTGCCGGTGCTGCCGCTGCTCAGCAGCACCAGTCCGGCGGCGCCCCTCCCGGCCAGCTCGCTGAAGGCGGGCGACGGCGCACCCGCGGCGGACATCGGCACGACCTCGACCGCGTCGGCGGTGCGGAGGGTGAAGCGGGGCGCGCACGTCTCCCGCACGGTGTCCGCGGTGACCGGTGTGCTGCCGACCATCGGGACGACGGTGTTGCGGTCGAGGTAGAGCGCGAACAGCGCCGCGACCGCGTTGGGGGAGAAATCCCCTTCCAGGACAACGGCGTCGTGCGCGCGGGCGCCCGCCTCGGCGAGCAGGCGGCGGATCTCGCCGATCCGGTCCAGCAGGGCGGCGTAGCTGTGCGGGACACCGTCCACCCACAACGCGGTGCGCTCGCCGAAACCGGCCATTCGCTCCAGAAATGCTTCCCGCACGTCAGTTCACTCCTCCCAGGAAGATCGTTTCGCCGGTCACGAACGCGGACTGGGAACCGATCAGGAACTCCACCGGCCCGCACAGGTCGGCGGTGGTGCACATCCGCTTGATCGCCTGCCTGCCGACGAGTCCGTCGATGCGCTCGCGCGGCACGGTGCGCGTGAGCGTGGTGCTCACCGGCGGCACGCCGAGGCCGTTGACCCGCACACCGTGCTCTGCCAGTTCCTTGCTCATCACCCGCACGAGCTGTTCGACAGCGGCTTTGCTCGCCGAGTAGGCGAGCTGCCCGTCGATGGCCCACGGCACCGCGACCGTGGACAACGCGACGATCGAGGTGCTGGGCTGCTCCGAGCGGCGCAGCAGCTTCACGGCCTCGCGGCAGCAGCTCAGCACCGCGAAGAAGTTCAGGTCGAACAACCGGCGCGTGGTCTGCTCCGGCGTCAGCATGAAGTGGTTCATGACCGACGTGCCGGCGTTGTTGATCAGGGCGTCGAGGTGGCCGTGGGTGCGCCGCAGCTCGCGGAAGAGCGCCTTGACCGCGGTGGTGTCGGTCAGGTCGACCTGGTGGTGGTCGTAGCGCTCGTGCTCGATGCCGCCCGGTTTGCGGCTGCACCCCACGACCTCGTGGCCGGCCGCCAGCAGGTGCTCGGCCAGCGCCTTGCCGATGCCGGTCCGGGTACCGGTGATCATGACCTTCACGGTTCGGTCCGCCTCACCGCGGTGCCGCGACCAGCCGCAGTTCCTCCTCGGCGAAGCCGACGAGCCGCCGGACGCTGCTGAACGGGCTGACCCGTTGCGACACCGCCTTCTCGGAGGCGAGTGCCACCTCCACGTCGAACTCGTCCTCGAGCTTCTCCTCGACGAGCGCGAGAAAACCGACCAGGTGCATGGACTCGAACACCCCTGAGTCACCGCCGTAGAGCCGCAGGTCGAGCACATTGTCGGTCGGTATCTTTTCCTCCCGCGTTTCGTTCAGCTCCTCGATTGCGGAAACAATGATCTGCAGGATGCGATCGTCCACCGTGCTCTCCTCTTACCGGTTCTCCAGGCGCGTCGAATTGCGCCGGATTCACGATCTCGTCTGGAGGCCCTCCGCCGCACGGGCTGTCCCGATTGGGGGGCCGGCCGCCGGATGGGTGCGGCACCGCGTCGGGTGCCTGCCGGTTTCGGACGCTAGCAGCGGATATCGGCCTTCGGAAGCGACTCCGGCGACTTTTGCGGAGGTTGAACGCACCACCGGTGTGCGAGTGCGGCACTGCCGCAGTCGCACGTGTCCGCGCGGCGCTCAACACCACTTGTCACCGTTCGGGGCGCTCGACAAACTCGGCGGCAGGAAATCCACTGCGATATTCGACAGCGAGAGAGGTGTGCCATGGGCAGTCAGGCCGATCCCGATGCCGAAGGCGGAGGGCTGACCGAAATCGCCGGTCTGCCCGCGTTCGACCGGACTGATTCCGCTGAAAGCGCGGTGATTTCCAGGTTGGTTGGAAATTGGCACCGGCGCGCGGCGGTGAAGCGCGCGGAACCGGACGTCCACGCGTTGTTCGCCCCCGACCGCCCGGACTTCCGGGTGGACATGGTGCCGTTCAGCGCCCACCCGGTGTGGGAGCGGTGGTCCGACGCGCAACGGTCGCGCATGACCAGCTGGGGCTGGATCGCCTACAACCGCAACACGGTCCTCATCGAGCAGGGCATCGCGAACCCGGGCTTCCAGCTCGTCGCGTCCGGTGAGTACCCCGGCGCCGGCGGCCAGGAGCTCGAGCTCGCCATCGCGCAGGCGATGGTCGACGAGCAGTACCACACGCTCATGCACATGAACGGCAGTGCGACCACCCGCCGGATGCGCCGCTACGAGTTCTCCGACCGCGTTCTGCCGGACTCGCTGATCACCACCATCCACGACGAGCACGTGGACCGCTGCGCGGAACGCTGGGAGCGCAGCCTCACCACGCTCGCGTTCGCGACCGTCGCGGAGATCTCCATCAACGCCTACCTGGACCTGCTCGCGAACGACGAGGACATCCAGGTCGTCAACTCCACCACCGTGCGCCTGCACAACCGGGACGAGTACTGCCACGCCTCGATCTCCGGGGAGATCCTCAAGCAGGTCCACGACGTCCTGCCCGCGCACCAGAAGCGGTTCGTGCTGGACAAGGTGGTCGCGGGCCTCGCCGCGTTCGTGGCCCCCGACTTCACCACCTGGGAGACCATCGCGGACTTCGAGGGGTTGCCCGGCTGGGAGAAGGCCGCCGCCGAGATCCGCGAGGAGCAGGGCGGCACGCACCTGGTGCAGGACCACTCCGGTGTGCACGCGCTGCTGTCCGAGATGGACGTCCTGGACCAGGTGGAGTTCGCGTGGGGCACGACCGCGGCGAAGCAGGGCTGACCGCGGTGGCCACGACACCGGTCCTGCGCGAGGACGCGGTCGCCGTTCGCGACCTGTTCAGCTTCCTGCGCGACCTCGGCCTCGACTGCGACGTCAACCCGTGCGCGGCCGCGTTGGGCGTGCTCGCCACCGACCCGCGCGACACGGAGGACTTCCTGCGGGAGCTGGGTGTCACCGCCGCGCTGGGCAACCTCATCGGCGTTCCCGAGCACGAGGTCAAAGCCACCTGCGTCGTCCACGACACCCGCGTGACGGGCAGCCCGGACGACCTGGCCGAGGTGACCACCGCCTACCACAACACCCGGCCGCTGGGCCTGGACGAAGCCGTCCACGTCGCCTTCTGGCCCCACGACGACGGCCGGCACCTGGTGTTCGCGAAGTTCAACCACATGGTCGTCGACCTCGCCGACGTCGTGGTGTTGCTCGGACAGCTGCGCGCACACCTGCGCGGTGAGCCGGTGAAGCGGCCGGGGTCGCGCTACCGGGACCACTCGGGAATGCTCGCCCGCTTCGCCGCGCTGCCGGCCGCCGACCCTGAGGTGGTGCAGCGGGAGCTCGGAGCGCTGCCGACACCCGGCCGACCCGGTGTGCCCACGATCTCCGGCAGCTCCGAGCGCTGGCTGCCCCTGCGCCCCGGCCTCTCGTTCGACGACCTGCTGGCCGCGGTGACCGCCACCGTGCTGCGGGTGGTCGGCGGAGGACTCGTGCTGCAGTACCCGTTCTCCCGCTGGGACTTCGCCCGCAGGGGCGGCTACTTCGTGGAGATCCGGCCGCTGGTCGTGCACCGGGAACGCGCAGGCGAGTACACGCCGGAGCACTTCGCCGCCACCAGGGCGCGGCTGGAGGGGCTGGGCCGCTACACGATGTCCGACCTCACCGCGTTCGCCACCGCGTTCAGCCGGGGCCGGATGCCGCGGATCGTCGTCTCGGACACCACCTTCATGCGTCCAGAGCCGCGCGACTGGGACTGGGTGCGGGTGCGCAGCGACCGCGTCTTCGAGGACCTGAAGTTCCTCGCCGACCGTTCCTTCCCCGGACCGCCGCTGATGAAGCTGCAGTACAAGAGCCGGTTCATCGGCGAGGACACCGTCGCGGTCGTCCTCTCCGAACTCGAACAGCGAATTGGAGCCCTCCGTGCGACTGCCTGACCTGCTGAGCGGTGCGTTCGCGCGCCACGCCGACCGGGTGGCGTTGCGCTGTGCCGGTCGCGAGTGGACCTACTCGGAGCTGGACCGGATCACCGGCGCACTGGCCGCGCGGATCGGACGCGAGTGCCCGCCCGGCCGCCGCGTGCTGGTGGTGGGCGAGCACTCCGCCGAGTCCGTGCTGTGGGCGCTCGCGGCACTGCGCAGCCACGCCGTGCACACCCCGGCCAACCCCGCGCTGCCCACGGCGAGGTTCGTGGAGTCGGCGCGCGTCGCCGACCCCGGTCTTGCCGTCTGCTTCGACGACGACTCGCTGGCGAAAGCCGCCGCGGCGGGTGTGCCCGCCCTCGACACCCGCACCGTGCCGCTCACCGCCTCGGCGGCCGGCGTGCCGGACGCCGGTGACCGCGCGGTCGCCTACTCGATCTTCACCTCCGGTTCGACCGGCACGCCCAAGCTCGTCGACGTGGGGCACGGCGGCCTGCTGAACCTCTGCCGGTCGCTGACCCGCCTGCTGGACATCGGTCCCGGGCAGGAGGTCGTGCAGTTCGCCTCGCTGTCCTTCGACGCCTCGATCACCGAGATCGTCGTGCCGCTGCACGCGGGTGCGACCGTCGTCGTGCCCGCCCGCGGTGTGCAGTCGTGGCTCGGCGCGCTCTCGCAGCACCTGGCGGAGCACGGCGGTGACCTGATCATGGTGCCGCCGTCGGTGTACGCCCGGCTTGGCGAACGGGCTCAGCGCAACGTCCGCAAGGTGCAGTTCGCGGGTGAGGCGCTGGGCAAGGCGGAGTTCGACACGGCCGCGCGCCACAGCCGCGTGTTCAACGCCTACGGCCCGACCGAGGGAACCGTGTGCTTCTCGGTCGCCGAGCTGACCGAGTTCGCCACCACGATCGGCACGCCCATCGACGGGTTCTCCGCACTGGTGCGCGACCTCGACACCGGCCGGTTGACCGAGTCGGGCATCGGCGAGCTCGTGATCGTCGGTGACGGGGTGGCGCTGGGCTACGTGGGCGGGGACCCGCGCGAGCGGGAGAGGTTCGGCGAGGTGCGGGGCAGCCGCGCCTACCGGACCGGCGACCGGGTCGCGCTCGACCGGGGTGGCCTGACCTACATGGGCCGCGTCGACGAGCAGGTCAAACGGCTGGGGCACCGGGTCAACCTGGCGCACGTGGAGTTCGCGCTGAGCGCGCACCTCGGCGTGCAGGTCGCCATGGTGCAGCTGGACGACGAGCTCGTGCTCGCCACGACGGAGGCACCGGACGGCGAGGACGCGCTGATGGTCCGGCTGCGGCAGCTGCTCCCGGCCTGGGAGGTGCCGGACCGGGTCGCCGTCGTTCCCGAGTTCCCGTTGGCGACCAGCGGGAAGCTGGACAAGAACGCGCTGGGTGAGCTGCTGGCCGAACCCGCGGCCGCGCCCGGCGGCGCCCGCGGTGAGGAACTGGGCCAGGTGCTCGACGTGGTTGCCGCGGTGCTCGGCCAGGAGGTCGGCGCGGACGTGTCGATCTTCGACGCGGGCGGCAGCTCGCTCGCGATGATGCGCATCCAGGTCAAGCTGGCCGAGCTGTTCGGCCAGCAGGCGGTGGAGGCGGCGTTCGAGGCCATGGAGTACGACTTCGTGGCCGCGGACTTCCTGCGGCACGTGCGCGGCGAGGAGGTCGTGCGCGACCTCTCCCCGGCGGAGCTGGCCTTCCGGCAGGCGGAGACCGAGCTCGCGGCCCTGCGCGCGGAGCTGCCAGAGCTGCGGCGCGGCGCGCCCACCGGTCCGGGCCCGGTGCTGCTGACCGGTGCGTCCGGGTTCATCGGCGGGCACGTGCTGGAACGGTTGCTCGACGACGGTCACCGCGTGCTGGTGGTCAGCACCAGCAGCGCGCAGCGGCTCAAGGCGGGCCACGCCGCCAGGTTCGGCCGGTCGGAGGCCGGACTCGGTGCCGTGGAGGTCATCGGCTACCCGGAGCTGGAACGCCACCTGGCGCAGGGCACCGGGCCGGCGGTCGAGGCGGTCGTGCACTGCGGTTACGACGTCAACCACCTGCTGCCGCTGGACCGGCACATGTCCGGCAGCGTGCGCACCACCGCTCTCGTCGTGCGCGCCGCCGCCGCGTGGGGCGCTCAGTCGTTCGCGTTCCTCTCGGCGGCGTCCGCGGGAGAGCGGTTCGGCACCTTGTCCGCCCAGGCGCTCACGGCGGTGGGCGAGCCGTACTCGCGTTCCAAGCTCATCTGCGAGTCCTATGTGGACGCGCTGGCCGCAGTCGGGTGCGCGGGCGCCAGCTATCGGGCGGGTCTGGTCTACGGCCACGGCGAGACGGACAGGGCGTTCCTGCGGGACGACTGGTTCTCGTCCCTGCTCGACCTCTCGGTCCGCCTGCGCGCCCTGCCCCGGCTCGACGGGTACGTGCCCGTCTGCGACGTCGGTCTGCTGGTCGACGCGCTGCTGGCCGGCGTGCAGGGCGCACCTGCGCGCTCCCAGGTCGTCGTGCACCGCACCTACGGCCTGGCGGACCTGCTGGCGGTCACCGGGCTGACCGAGTCCGACGTCGTCGACGTCGGCGGCTGGTTCGACCTGGCCAGGGCCGGCGGAGCGGCAGACCCGAGGGTGCTCGCCGCGACGCAGTCGGCACTGGGAGGACGGGGCTGGCGGGAAGCGCGCCACGAGACCGACCGCGACGTGCTCGCGGACCTGCTGGCCCTGCTGCCGGGCACGTCCGTCGTGAGCGCCTGACCCCCGACGCACGAACGGAGCCCCGAAATGCGCTACTACCTGCGTGACGACGTCGCGGTCGAACCGGTGGTCGCCGGCTGGTACGGCTGGTCGTACCTGCTGCCGCCGCAGACGCTGGCCCGCTTCCTCCGCAACAGGTTCACCCCGATCATGGAGTCCTATTCGGACTCCCCCGAGGTGCACGCCGCCGCGGTGCGCCAGCCCCGCATGCACGGCGGCCCGTGGGTCCACGCCCACGAGCACTACGACACCATCGTCAGCTGGTGGCGTGACACGGCACCACGACGGGCGAAGCTGGACGAGCTGTTCGAGGCGATCCGGCAGCTGGAGGACGAGATCCTGCCCCGCTACACCGGCCAGTGCCTCGACCCGGTCTACCGGGAGCTGCCCCCGGCGCTGGCCGGCCGGGTCGAGGTGTTCTACGGCCGGGACAACCACAGCCCGGACTACCGGTTCATCGAACCGCTGATGTACGCCTCGGAGTACTACGACAAGAGCCTGCAGCAGGTGCGGTTCTCCTTCGTCACCGAGGACGCCAGGGAGTTCGCGCTCACCACGCCGATGCTGGAGTACACCCCGCAGCAGCTGCTGGTCGACGTGCCGCTGGACTCGCCGCTGCTCGACCAGGTGTTCCGCGGCGGCCTCGACGACGCGGGCCTGCACGAGCTCACCGTGAACCTCGGCCTCTCCGGGGAACGGGCCCAGCGCTTCGCCGGGTACTTCACCCTCGCGCAGGTGCCGGAACCACGGGACGAGCGGTCCCTGCCGGACGTGCTCGACTACGCGGGCCACGCCTGCGTGTTCATCCGCCACGAGGGCGGCACGTTCCTCATCGACCCGGTGCTGAGCCACACCGGGTACGAGGGTGAGACCGAGGGCAGGTTCACCTACGCCGACCTGCCCGACCGCATCGACCACGTGCTGATCACGCACAACCACCAGGACCACATGCTGTTCGAGACGCTGCTGCGCATCCGCCACCGCGTCGGCACGGTGCTGGTCCCCCGCTCCACCAACGCGAGCCTGGTGGACCCCGGGCTCGCCGGAATCCTGCGCAGGCTCGGGTTCACCGACGTGGTCGAGGTCGACGACCTGGAGGCCCGCCCGTGCGGCACCGCGACCGCGATCGCGTTGCCGTTCCTGGGCGAGCACGGGGACCTGCGCATCCGCAGCAAGACCGGCTGGTTGCTGCGGCTGGGCGACCGGCAGGTGCTCTTCGCCGCCGACTCGACCAACGTCTCCCCCGCCACCTACGCCGAGGTCGTCGCGCTCGTCGGCCGGGTGGACACGGTGTTCATCGGCATGGAGAGCATCGGTGCGGCCGCCAGCTGGATCTACGGCCCGCTGTACCCGAAGCCGCTGTCGCGGCGCGAGGACCAGAGCCGCAGGCTCAACGGTTCGGACTTCGAGCAGGCGAAGTCCATCGTGGACGCACTCGGTCCGAGCGAGGTCTACGTCTACGCCATGGGACTCGAACCGTGGCTCGGCACCGTCATGGCGATCGAGTACGACGAGGAGCACCCCGCCATCGTCGACAGCGATCTGCTGGTCAAGTACGTGGTCAACCAGGGCAACGCCGCCGAGCGCCTGCACATGCGCAGGACCCTGACCCGGTAGCGCGTTCCCGCCCGAGACAAGGCGCAGCGCATGCGAACTCTTCTGATCGACAACTACGACTCGTTCACCTACAACCTCTTCCAGTACATCGGTGAGGTCGCCGGCCGCCCGCCCGTGGTGGTCCGCAACGACGCGGAGTGGTCCGACATCGACCTCTCCGAGTTCGACGCCATCGTGGTCTCCCCCGGTCCCGGTCGTCCCGGACGGCTGAAGGACTTCGGCATCAGCGCCCGCGCGGTGCTCGACAGCGACCTGCCGGTGCTCGGGGTGTGCCTGGGGCACCAGGGCATCGCGGAGCTGTTCGGCGCCACGGTCGCACTGGCCCCGGAACCGATGCACGGCCGCGTGTCCCAGGTGCGGCACACCGGCGAGGACCTCTTCGCCGGCCTGCCCTCGCCGTTCACCGCCGTGCGCTACCACTCCCTGGCCGTCACCGACCTGCCCGCCGAGCTCGACGCGACGGCGTGGACGGACGACGGGGTGATCATGGGGCTGCGGCACCGGCACCGGCCGCTGTGGGGGGTGCAGTTCCACCCCGAGTCCATCGGGAGCGAGTACGGCAGGGAGGTCCTGGCCAACTTCCGCAGGCTGGCCCTCGCCCACGAGCGGGCCGCCCACGAGGTCCTGGTGCGCCGCGTCGACGTGGCGCCGGACGGCGAGTCGGTGCGGGAGGCCTGCTTCGCCGGCGCGCGGTCGACGTTCTGGCTGGACAGCAGCGAGGTGATCGACGGACTGTCCCGGTTCTCGTTCCTCGGTGACGACAGCGGTCCGCTGGCCGAGCACATCACCTACCGGGTCGCCGACCAGACCGTCACGGTGCGGGACGCGCACGGCCGCACGACCCACGTCCGGCAACCGTTCTTCGACTACCTCCAGGAACAGCTGCACCGCAGGAGGGTGCCCGCTCCACCGGGACTGCCGTTCGAGTTCAACCTCGGCTACGTCGGCTACCTGGGCTACGAGCTGAAGGCCGAGACGATCGGGGAACCGGCCCACGTCTCGGCGCATCCGGACGCGGCACTGCTGTTCGCCGACCGCGCGGTGGTGCTCGACCACGCCGAGGGGTGCTGCTACCTGCTGGCACTCGCCGCGCCGGGTGCGACGGCGTGGCTCGACGACACCGAGGCGAGGGTGCTGGCGATCAAGCCGGCGACGGCCCGCGGGCGTGCGATCGCGCTGGCGGCACGGGAGTGGGACTCCTTCGGCAAGGTCGCGATGCCGCGCCACGACAAGGACGCCTACCACGACCGCATCGAGGACTGCCTCGCCGAGATCCGGGCCGGGGAGTCGTACGAGATCTGCCTGACCAACATGATCACCGTGCCGTCCCGCGCACGGCCGGACCGGCTGTACTCGGCGCTGCGGGAGATCAGCCCGGTGCCCTACGGGGCGTTGCTGGAGTTCCCGGAGCTGGCGGTGCTCAGCGCCTCCCCCGAGCGGTTCCTGACCGTGGGCGCGGACGGCGGCGTCGAGTCTAAGCCGATCAAGGGCACCCGGCCGCGCGGTGGCTCCCCCGCGGAGGACGCCGCGCTGCGCGCCGACCTGCTCAGCCGGGAGAAGGACCGCGCGGAGAACCTGATGATCGTCGACCTGGTCCGCAACGACCTCAACGCGGTCTGCGCTGTCGGGTCGGTGCACGTGCCGCTGCTGTTCGACGTGGAGACCTACGCCCCGGTGCACCAGCTGGTGTCGACCGTCCGCGGCACGCTGCGGCCCGGCGCGACCGCGGTGGAGTGCGTGCGGGCGGCGTTCCCCGGCGGCTCGATGACCGGTGCGCCGAAGAAGCGCACCATGGAGATCATCGACCGGCTGGAGGACGGTCCGCGCGGCGTGTACTCCGGTGCGCTCGGCTGGTTCTCGCTCAGCGGAGCGGCCAACCTCAGCATCGTCATCCGCACCATGGTGCTCACGCCCGGAGTGGCGGAGTTCGGGGTGGGCGGTGCCATCGTGGCCCTGTCCGACCACGAGGAGGAGTTCACCGAGACCGTGGTCAAGGCGGGCGCGCTGCTCGCCGCGCTCGACCGGGCGGCGGGTGCCGCGCATTCGGCCGGCACGGTCGCGGGTGAGGTCGCGTGACGGCGCTGCGGCACGCGGTGGTGGCCGGGGGCGGAGGTGCGGTCGGCGCGCTGTTCGCCGCCCTTCTGAGGGACAGCGGCGTGACCGTCACCGCGGTGGACCTCGGCCCCGGCGACGGCGACGTCCTCCAGGGCGACATCACCGCACCGGACGCGGTGGTCGCCGCCGCCGTCGCCGCCGCGGACCTGGTGGTGCTCGCGGTGCCGGAGCCGGTGGCGCTGCGGGCGGTGAAACCGCTGGCCGGGCTGCTCGGACCGGGCGCGGTGCTCGCCGACACCCTGTCGGTGAAGTCGCGGCTGAGCGCTCGCCTCACCGACCTGCCCGGCGAGGTGCAGGTGGTGGGCCTCAACCCCATGTTCGCCCCCGACCTGGGCATGGCGGGCCGGCCGGTGGCCGCCGTGGTGGCACGCGGCGGACCGGGTGTCGACGCACTGCTCGACCTCGTGCGCCGGTGGGGCGGGCGGGTGGTGCGCTGCACGTCCGGCGAGCACGACGCCACGGCGGCCGCCACCCAGGCGCTGACCCACGCGACGGTGCTGTCCTTCGGCTTGGCGCTGGCCAGGCTGGGGGTGCCGGCGGACCGGCTGGCCGCCACGGCACCGCCACCGCACCTGACCCTGCTGGCCCTGCTCGCCCGCATCACGAGCGGCCGGCCCGAGGTCTACCTGGACGTCCAGGAGGCCAACCCGCACGCGGCGGGTGCCCGGCAGGCGCTCGCGGACGGCCTGCGCGCGTTCGCCGCCGCCGTGGAGGAGGGCGAGGCCGGTGTCGCGGCCGCCTTCGGTGAGATCCGCGCCCTGCTCGGCGACAGGTGCGCCGAGCACGAGCGGCGCGCGCACGACGTGTTCACGACCATGCACTGCCACGCTGAGGAGCTTCGATGACCGAACACGACGGCCTTGCGCAGTTGCGCGAGGAGCTGGACCGCCTGGACGCGGAGCTGCTCGACATCGTCCGCGGCCGGCTGGACTGCGGCCTGCGCATCGCGGCGTACAAGTCGGCCAACGAGGTCCCGATGATGCAGCCCCACCGGGTGCGGCTGGTGAAGGAACGCGCGGCCCGGTACGCCGCGGAGCACGGGATCGACCCCGGTTTCCTGGTGCGGCTCTACGAGCTGCTCATCCAGGAGATGTGCCGGGTCGAGGACGTCGCGATCGCCGCGGCCGCCGGGAGCGGCAGGTGACCGCCGCCGACCGGCTGGTCCCGGTCCTCGACTCCCCGGCCGCGCTCGTGCGGGCGGAGATGGCCGCACGCACCGCACGGCAGCAACCCGTCTGGCCGGACCAGGACGCCGTGGACGGGGTTGAAGCCGAGCTGGCCGGACTGCCCGGTCTCACGACCGAGGACGAGGTGGTCGACCTCGCACTCGGCATGGCCCTGGTCGCCGAGGGCGCCGCGCTCGTGCTGCAGGGCGGTGACTGCGCGGAGCGGTTCCACGAGGCCGTGCCCGAACTGGTGCGGCGCAAGGTCGACCACCTGCAGGGGCTCGCCGCGATGATGCGGGCGGGCAGCGGGCTCGCGGGCGTGGCGGTGGGCAGGCTGGCCGGGCAGTACGGCAAACCCCGGTCCTCACCGTTCGAACCCGACCCGTTCGAGACCGGGCTGATGGCCAGCTACTGCGGTGACGCCGTGAACGACCCGGAACCGGACCCGTTGCTGCGGGTACCCGACCCGCGCCGGCTGCGCACCGCCTACGACTGCTCGCAGGTCGTGCTGCGCGAGGTGCGGCGGGCCTGGTGGGGAAAGCCGTTGGAGGAACGCGTCTACACCGCGCACGAGATGCTGCTGATGCCCTACGAGCGGCCATTGGTGCGTGACGGCGTACGTGGTGCGTACAGCGCGGGTACGCACTTCGGCTGGATCGGCGAGCGCACGAGGGAGATCGGGGGCGCCCACCTGGCGCTCGCGGCAGGGGTGCGGAACCCGCTGGGGGTCAAGATCGGTCCCACCGCGACACCGGAGGACGTCGTGGCGCTGACCCGGCACCTCAACCCGGACGGTGTTCCCGGCCGGTTGAGCCTGATCCTGCGCTACGGAGCGGAGCAGGTCGACGAGCTGCTGCCCGCCGTGGTCGCGGCGGTCGCCAGGAGGGGCACGCCGGTGGTGTGGCTGTGCGATCCCATGCACGGCAACGGACTCAAGCTGCGCGGGGTCAAGACCCGGCTGATGGCGGCGATGCGGGCAGAGGTGACGTCGTTCGTGCGGGTCGTCGCCGGGTACGGACTCCGCCCCGCCGGGTTGCACCTCGAACTGACGCCGGACCCGGTGACCGAGTGCGTGTCCGGAACGGACGACGAACCGTCCTTCCCGGACTACCGGTCGACCTGCGACCCGCGGCTCAACCCGGAGCAGTCGGTGGCGCTGATCGCCCACTTCCTCGACCGGCTGGCCTGGACCGGGTGAACGCTCAGGGGGTCACCCGCGGGCGACCCCCTGAGCCGGGGATCACACCGCCTGCACCTCGGCGCGCTGCCCGGCGCCGGCCCTGGTGCGCGCGGCCAGCAGCCCGGCACCGCCGACCAGCAGGGCCGCGACCACCAGTGCGGCGCTGACCAGCAGCGGAGAGCGGAAGCCCGCGCCCGCGCTGATGGCCGCACCTCCCAGCACGGGTCCCACCGCGGCGCCCACGTTGAGCGCCGCGGTGGCGAAACCACCGGCGAGGGTCGGAGCACCGGCGGCGGAGTAGAGGGCCTGGGAGATCAGCGTCGAGCCGACCGCGAACGAGAGCGTGCCCTGGATGAACATGAACACGAGCGCCACGACCGGGTTGCCCGCCGTGGCCGCGAACACGAGCCAGCCGGCGAGCAGCGCGACGGCACCGACCGACAGCAGGCCCGTCGGGTTGCTGTCGGCGAACTTGCCGCCGAGCGTGACACCGGCGAACGAGCCGAGGCCGAACAACAGCAACGCGAGCGGCACCCAGCTCGGCGACATGCCCGCGACGTCGGTGACGACCGGGGCGAGGTACGTGAACGAGCAGAAGGTCGCGCCGTTCACGAGAGCGCCCAGCACCAGCACGATGATCAGGCGTGGCGTGCGCAGCGCACGCAGCTCGTGCAGTGCGCTCGGGGCGTTGGGATCGGGCGCGGTGCCCGGAACCGACCGCAGGATGGCGAACACCGGCGGCACGGACAGCACCGCGACCGCCCAGAACGCGGAACGCCAGCCCCACAGCTCACCCATGTACGCGCCCGCGGGCACGCCCGCGATGCACGCGATGGTCACGCCGCTGACCAGGACCGCGGTCGCCTTGCCCTTGGTCTTGTCGTCGACCATCGAGGCCGCGGCGGCGATGCCCACGGCGAGGAAGCCGGCGTTGGCGAGGGCGGCGACGACCCTGGTGACGAGCAGGACCGAGAAGCTGTCGGTGAGTGCGCCGACGACGTGCATCAGCAGGAAGACGACGAGGAACGCCAGCAACGAGGTGCGGCGCGGCCAGCGCAGGCTCAGCATCGCCACCACGGGCGCGCCGACGATCATGCCGACGGCGAAGGCGGAGATCAGCGAACCCGAGGCGGGGATCGACACGCCCAGCTCGACGGCGATGTCGGGCACGAGCCCGGACAGCATGAACTCGGACATCCCCATGGCGAAGACCGCCAAAGCGAGGACGTACACGGCAAGAGGCATTTCAGAACTCCTGGAACCGCAAGAGAAGAGGTGTCAGCCGGCGGTGCGCGGTGCGCGCACGGCAGCGCCCCGGAACGAATCCGGGGTGTGGGTGATCTCGATGCGGTGGCTGGGACCGGAAAGCCCGGACAAGGGCGAGGTCCACGTGCGTCAGCGCCGGAAGAGCGCGACAGCGACGAACGCCACCGGTGAGGTCCGGTGGCTACCTACTGGAAGCCTCTGGGCTGGACACGCCGGTCAACATACCAACGCCGTTCCCGCGTTGTCCAACCGCTTCCACCCGAACGACCGACGACCGATCCCGGAGTGACTCCCCCATGACCCCACTGAACACGCTCCTGTTCCTGTTCGCGCTGGCGGTGGTCCTGGTGGCCGCCCAGCTGCTGGGCGCGCTGGCCAAGCGGCTCGGGCAGCCCGCCGTGGTCGGCGAGATCGTCGCGGGTGTGCTGCTCGGCCCGACGCTGTTCAGCGGCGCCGTTCCCGCCGCGCTCTTCCCCGCGGACGTCCGGCCCGGCCTGACCGCGCTGGCCAGCGTCGGCGTCGCGGTGTTCATGTTCGTCATCGGGCTGGAGCTCGACCAGAAGCTGTTGCGCGGCAAGGGTCGTGCCGCCACCGGTGTGGCCGTGGGGGCCATCGTGCTGCCGTTCGGCCTGGGGTGCCTGCTGGCACTGCACCTGGCCGGCGACCACGAGCACCGGGGGCCGCTCCTGGCGTTCGTCCTCTTCTTCGGCGCGGCGATGTCCATCACCGCGTTCCCGGTGCTGGCGCGCATCCTGGTGGAGCGCGGCCTGCACCGCACGAACGTGGGAGGGCTGGCCATCGCGGCCGCGGCGATCGGTGACGTGGTGGCGTGGTGCCTGCTGGCCGCGACGCTGACCTTCGCCGCGGGCCGGAGCGCCTGGCAGACCGTGCTCGTCGTGCCGTACGTCCTGGTCATGCTGTTCGTCGTGCGCCCGGTGCTGGCACGACTGGTCGCCGCGCACCAGCGCACCGGCCGGGCCCTGCCCGCGGGTGCGCTCGCCGGTGTCGTGGTGTTCGCGGTGGTGTCCGGCGGGGTGACCGAGTGGCTGGGGCTGCACTTCATCTTCGGGGCGTTCTTCGCGGGCGCGGTCGTCCCGCGTGCCGGAACGGAGAGGCTGCGCGAGGAGGTCATCGGCCGGGTGGACCCGCTGGGCTCGGTGCTGCTGCCGGTGTACTTCGCGGTGGCGGGCCTGGGGGTCAATCTGTCCACAGTGGACCTGAGTGGCGCCGGCGAGCTCGCGCTGATCCTGCTCGTCGCGATCGCCGGCAAGTTCTTCGGCGCCTATCTCGGCGCCCGTGCGTGCGGCCAGGACGTCCGGCACGCCCGCACGCTCGCCGTCCTGATGAACACCCGCGGCCTCACCGAGCTGATCATCCTGGGCGTCGGCCTGGAGACCGGGCTGCTGGACGCCTCGCTGTACTCGCTGATGGTCGTCATGGCGGTGGTGACCACGGCGATGACCGGCCCGCTGCTGAGCCTGGTCCACCCGCGCACGCGCGTCAGCCCTCCGGACCGCTTCCTGCCGGCGACGAAGTCCTGACCCACCAGGAGAACTCACCGTGACCAGTTCCTTTTCCCTCTTGGACTCCCCGCTCCCACCCCTGGCCGTCGGCACGATGTACTTCGGCACCCGCGTGCCCGCCGCACAAGCGCATGTTCTGCTGGACCACGCGATCGAGCTCGGCGCATCCTTTGTGGACACGGCGAACAACTACGCGTTCTGGCACCCCGGCGCCACCGGCGACGAGTCGGAGAACTGCATCGGCGACTGGCTGGTGAGCCGACGGCGCAGGGACCGCGTCACGCTGGCCACGAAGGCCGGTGCCCGTCCGTCCCACCCCGGCGGCGACCTGTCCACCGCGCTCGGGCTGAGCGCACCGGCGGTCACGGCGCAGGTCGAGGCGAGCCTGCGGCGGCTGCGCACCGACCACGTCGACCTCGTGTACGCCCATGTCGACGACCGCTCGGTCGCACTGGAGGAGACGGTCGGGGCACTGCAGGACCTGGTCGCGCGGGGTCTCACCCAGGCCATCGCCTGCAGCAACACGTCCGCCGCCCGCCTGTCGGCGGCACTGGCACTACCGGGACCGCGCTACGCGGCGGTGCAGAACCGCTTCACCTACCTCCTGCCCGATCCCGGCCACGACCCGGCCCCGCACGTGCTGCTGGACGACGAGGTGCTCGCGGCCGCGAGCGCGGGCCGCGTCCTCCCCGTGGCGCACTCCGTACTGCTCGGCGGCGCGTACACCCGCCAGGACCGCCCCCTCCCGGCCCCCTACCTCCGGCCGGGCACCGCGGCCGCGTTGTCCGTGCTGGACGACGTCGCGGCGGAGCACGACCTCGACGCCGGGCAGGCGGTGCTCGCCTGGATGGTTCGCCGTCCGGCCGCCGTCCTGCCGATCGTCGGCTGTTCCACGCCCGCTCAGCTGGAATCGGCGTGGCGAGCGGTGCACACGCCGTTGTCCGATCGCGCGGTCGAGGCACTGGAGGCCGGCCGGTCGTCGTGACCAGGGCGGTGGAGGCGGCCGGTCCTGTACTCCTTCTGCGACCGGAGGCGTCAGGACGGCGGCTCGATGCGGCCGGGAGGGCGCGGTAAATTGGGAGCGCTCCCAGAACGTGTCCTCCACACCCTGCTCGAGGAGCCGAACCATGTCGCGACGGCGTTGTCGCCGGTCCACCCTGCTGGCCGGCCTGCTCATCCTGGCCTCGTCCGCGTTCCCGTCACCCTCGTCGCCGGCGGCCGGCACCGCCGCAGCCGAGACGTACCGCACCCGCGCGGTGCCACTCACCCAGTTGACCGTGGTGTCCGAACGGGTGGCGTCCGGTCTGCGGCGTCCGATCGCGATCACCGGGCTGCCGGACGGGCGGATGCTGATCGCCGAGAAGGACGGCACCGTCCGCGCCTACCACCCCGACACCGGCCTGGCGGCCGAGCCGGTGCTCGACCTGACCGCCCGCATCGACACGTCGGACAACGAGCGCGGCCTCCTGGGCATCACTCCCGCGCCGAACTTCGCGCGGACCGGACTCCTCTACGTGGCCTACACGAGCCTGCCGGCCGGCGCGCTCACCCTGGCCCGCGTGCCCCTCGGCGCCCCGGACCGGTTGCAGGTGCTGCTCACCCAGGCGCACGCCGAGTACGGCAACCACAACGGCGGACAGGTCGCCTTCGGCCGCGACGGGTACCTCTACTGGTCGACGGGCGACGGCGGCCACGCCGACGACCCGTTCAAGTCCGGTCAGGACCTCGGCACCCTCCTCGGCAAGATCGTGCGGATCGACGTCAACCGCTCCTGCGGGGCGCAGCCCTACTGCGTGCCCCGCAACAACCCGTTCGTCGGCGTGCGAGGCGCGCGGCCGGAGATCTGGCTCTACGGGCTGCGCAACCCGTGGCGGTTCTCCGTCGACCCCGTGGACGGCTCGCTGTGGATCGGTGACGTCGGCCAGGGCCTGGTGGAGGAGGTCAACCACATCCGCCCGTGGCAGGGCGGGGCGAACCTCGGCTGGTCCTGCCGGGAAGGCACCCCGGTGTTCGACCAGGGGCAGTGCAAGCCGGGCGTCCGGTACACCGACCCGGTCTTCGAGTACGACCACTACAACGACAACTGCTCGGTGACCGGCGGCGTGGTGTACCGGGGTTCGCGGACCCCGCAGGCACGGGGGACCTACGTGGCGAGCGACTACTGCTCGACCCGCGTGTTCGCCGTGCGCCCCAGGTCCGACGGCGGCTACGACACCGCCACGATCGGCAACTTCCCCACCCAGCCGAGCGCGATCGGCACCGACGTGCACGGTGAGCTGTACGTGCTCAGCGACCTCCCGGGAGGGCTCAGCCGGGTCCGGTTCGAACTGGTCCAGCCGGGTCAGCGCTGAAGCCCCGGCGTGCGTTGACCACGCCGGGACGGTCCTGACGGACGCCCTGCCCGTTCGGATCCGGTCGGCCCGCTGACCCCCGTCGCGACCAGGGCCGGGGTCGCGGCGAGGGTCAGCAGGCCGAGCGCGGGGTACGCCCAGCCGAGCGCGGCCAGCGGCCAGGGCCGCGGGACCTCCCAGATCGACGGCTGCTGGTCGATCAGGAACGTGATGACGTCCGAGCCGGTCACGACGACCCACGCGCCGGCGAGCCACCAGGCTGCGCGGCCGGTGACGCCGTGCACGAGCCACAGCACCACCGGGATCGCCCACAGCCAGTGGTGGCTCCACGAGATCGGCGAGACCAGCAGGCCGAACAGCTGCACGGCGAGCACCGCGGCCAAGGTGTCCGACGCGCGCACGGCCGAGCGCAGCGCGAGACCGGTCAGCACCGCGGACACGGCCACCGCGAGCAGCCACGGCCAGGACATCCCGACGTCGTGGCCGAGTGAGCGGGACAGGGCGCCGCGCAGCGACTGGTTGATCGCGGACCCCACCGGGCCCACGCGGTCGGCCGCACCGAGCAGCTCGAACCAGTAGCGCCCCGAGTCCGCCGCGGACACCGCGAACCCGGCGGCCACGGTCAGCGCGAAGCCCGCGAACGACCAGGCCGCGGCCGCCCACCGGCGGGTGACCAGGAAGTACAGCCCGGAGATCGCGGGCGTCAGCTTGAGCCCGGCGCCGATCCCGACGCCCAGGCCGGCCACCGAGCTCCGCGCGGCGACCATCGCCGCGAACACGAAGGCCACCAGCACGAGGTTGATCTGCCCGAAGTCGAGGGTCTTGCGCACCGGCTCACACCACAGTGCGAGCCCCGTCCACAGCAGCGCGCGCCGCGGGTCGTGGGTGGTCTTCGCGGACAGCAGGCGCAACGTCGTGCGCACGATCCACCACAGGCACAGCAGCGACAGCAGCTGCCAGACGACCCGTGCCGCGAGCCACGGCAGCGCCGACAGCGGCAGGAACACCACCGCCCCGAACGGCGGATAGGTGAACGGCAGCGGGAAGTCCGCCGTGAACGGCATGGTGAGCGCGTACAGCCGGTCGGTCAGCACGTTCGGCGCGAGGCTCCAGTACACCCTGAGGTCGATCATCCCCCAGCTCGCGGGGAACGTCAGCCGCCAGGCGTAGCCCGCCAGCGACAGCCCGAGCACCAGCGGCGCGAACCGCAGCACCCGGGCCTCGACGACGCGGAACCGTTCACTCACGCGTACCTCCCACGACACAGCAGCCGGCCGCCGCGGTGACAGCCGGGCGCGGGTCCATGGTGTCGTGGGGCCCGCCTGTAGCACGAACCGGTGGTTTACCTGCGGTGGGAGAACCGCGTGACGTTTCACGGCCGAAGGTGTCCTAGGGAGTGACACGGACGAACAGGTGGGAGCAGCCATGAGCGTCGAGGCCGCCGCCGCACTCGACGATGCCACGCTGGTGGCGCGGTCCCGGGACGGCGACATGCGCGCCTACGAGCTGCTGGTGCGCCGCTACCAGGGGCAGATGTACCGGCTGGCGTTGCGGGTGGTGGGCAGCGCGGGTGATGCGGAGGACGTGGTGCAGGACGTGTTCCTCACCGCGTGGCGCAGGCTCGGGCAGCTCAAGGACGACGGCGCGTTCGTCGGCTGGCTCTACCGCACGGCCACCAACAGGTGTTTGAACGTGCTGCGGCAGCGCAGGCCGGTGGCCGACGTGGAACTCGACGAGCAGCCGTCGGCGGCGCCGCGGGAGCGGCCCGACCGGGCGGTGGAGGTGAGCGCGCAGATGGACGCGTTGGCCGTGGCGTTGCGCGGGCTGACTCCGGAACAGCGCGCGTGCTGGGTGCTGCGGGAGGTGCACGGGCGGTCGTACGACGAGATCGCCGAGGCCATCGGCACCACGCAGCAGGCGGTGCGCGGAAGGCTCGCGCGTGCGCGGGCACAACTGGCGGAGGTGATGGCGCCGTGGAGGTGACGGCGGACTACGCCCTGCCGTGCGGGCGGGACGTGGAGCAGGTCTGGGAGGCGATCGAGGTCGCCGACGAGCACACGCGCCGCTGCCCGCACTGCTCGGCGGTGCGGGAGAGCCTGCTGGTGCTGCGGGCGGCGACGGAGGAGATGGCGCGCGATCGCGTCGAGCCACCGTCCGACCTGGTCAGCAGGGTGATGTCGGCGGTGCGGGCGGACGCGCGGCGCGGTGAGGTGCTGCCGTTGCCGAGCGCGGGGGCCGACCCGGCGCGGATCAGCACCCAGGCCATCGCGGCGGTGCTGCGGTTCGCGGCGGACGGCGTCGACGGCGTGCGCGCCCGCGGGTGCCGCGTCCGCGAGGCGGTGGAGTCGAGCGAGTCCGACCCGGTGATCGAGGTGGAGCTCGGCATCGCGATCGTGGCCGGGCACACCTCCGCGCAGACGTTCGACGTGGTGCGGGAACGGGTGATCGCGGCGGCCACGGCGCGCATCGGCGTGCGGCTCGCGCGGCTGGACCTCGTCGTGTCCGACGTGCTCGAAGGGTGAGCGGGGTGCTCGAAGGGTGAGCGGGGTGCTCGAAGGGTGAGCGGGGTGCTCGAAGTTCTCGAAACGGTCGTGGCGGCACCGGTGGTGGCCGCGGTGGCGGTGCACGCGGCCGAACGCGTGCCGGGGGTGCGGGTGCAGCCGGGGGTGGCGGGGCTCGTCGGCTCCGTCGTCCGCAGTGCCCGCCAGCAGGTGAAGGGGCTCACCCCGGCGCCGGTCGAAGGCGTCCGGGTGCGGTACGCGGACGCGGCGGTGCTGCTGGAGGTGGACGTGGTGATCTCGGGTGAGGACCAGGCCGCCGCGGTGGCGCGGGCGGTGCAGCGGTCGGTGCGCGCGGCGGTGCCGCGGCTCACCGGTGTCGAGGTGGCCTCGGTCCTGGTGACGGTGGTGGACGTCGCGTGCTGATCGCGGAGGAACTGCTCAAGGCGCTGCGCAAGGTCGACGGGCTGCGGCCGTCGACTCCGGTGCTGTCGGTGCGCGTGCCGTGGGACGTCGACGGGCTCGCGGTGGACGTGGCCGACGACCTGGTGTGCGTGCGGGTCGTGGCGACGCGGCTGCCGCTGCCCGCGCTGCTGGCCGAGGCGGGGGTCGTGCTGCGCGCGGTTCTCACCGGCACGCGGTGGGAGTCGGCGCGGCTGCGCCTCGTTGTGACCGATGTGGACGGAGACGCGCTCGCACCGGGTGGCCCCGATCACCCGATCAGGCCGTGACGATGTCCGGATGACGTTGTCGTACAAGGTGTCGACGGTGCTTCGGAGGAAGGAATGACGATGACCACGCAGACCTCGGAGAAGAACAGCACGGCGCTCGCCCCGGCCGGCAGGCTCTCCAGTGACCGGGGCTCGACCACCATCTCGGAAGTGGTGGTGCAGAAGGTCGCGGGCCTCGCGGCGCGGGAGATCAAGGGCGTGCACGCGCTCGGCGGCGGTGCCACGCGGGCGTTGAGCGCGCTGCGCGAGCGGATCCCGGGTGCCACGGCCAGCGCCGGCCAGGGCGTGTCCGTCGAGGTCGGCGAGCGGCAGGCCGCCGTGGACCTGGAGCTCGTCGTCGACTACGGCGTGCCGATCGCGGACCTCGCGAAGTCGGTGCGCGGCAACGTGATCGCCGCGATCGAGCAGATCACCGGCCTCGACGTGGTCGAGGTCAACATCAACGTCAACGACGTGCACATGCCGGCCGAGGACGACGGCACGGAGCCCGAGACCGGCACCGGCCGGGTCCAGTGAGCCAGGCCCGCCGCCTCTCCGTCGGGGGCGGGGCGGCGGGTTTCCCTTCGTGGCAAAGGAGAATGGCAGTGAGCACGACCGCACTGGGACTGCTGACGGGGCTGGCTCTGGGCCTCGCGGCGGCGTTCGGCGGCTTCAGCGCCTTCCTGCTCGTGCTGGTGTTCGGCGCGCTCGGCCTGGTCGCCGGCCGCGTGGCCGAGGGCAAGCTCGACCTGGCGCAGCTGCTCGGCAGGGACAGGGACTGAGCCGATGACGACCACGCTCGCCGCGCCGCAGCGCGGCCTCACGACGGTGGCCGAGCGCGCGGTCGGCCGGATCGCGACCCGTGCCGCGCACGAGGTGACCGGTGTCGCTGGTGCCACCGCCAGCGCGCACGTGACCGGCGGGGTGGCCGCGCTCGACGTGCGGCTCGACCTGCACTACCCCGCACCGGTGCCGGCGACGACCGCTGCCGTCCGCGCGCACCTGGCCGAACGGGTCGGGCTGCTCACCGGTCTGGCGGTGTCCGTCGTGGACGTGTCGGTGGCGGTGCTGCGGACGGCGGCCGAGGTGAGCGGGAGGGTGCGATGACCCGCCGGTCACGCCGGTCGCTGCCGGCGGTCCTGGTCGCGCTGGTGCTGCTCGCCGCGTGCGTGCTGGTCGCCGTGTGCGCGGTCCAGCTCGCGCTGGGCGAACCACCGCTCGTGTCCTACCCGGCCGTGGCCGAGTACCTGAACGGGACGCGGTGGGACGCGCGGGAGGTGCTGGTCGCGGCTGCCGTGGCGGCCGTGGCCGGGTTGCTGCTGGTGCTGGCGGCGGTCGTGCCGGGACGGTCGCGGACGGCGCCGCTGGACGAGCGCACGTCGGTGTCCCGCCGGGGCCTGCGCAACGCGGTGCGGGCCGCCGCGCGGGTGGACGGCGTCGAGTCGGCGGCCGTCACGGTGGGGCGCAGCCGGGTGAAGGCCTCCGTGCACACCCGGCGCACCAACACCGAGGGTCTCGCCGACGTCGTGCGCGAGTCGGTGCGGCGCCGGCTGGCGGAGATCGAGCTCGCCCGCACACCGCGGGTCGTGGTGCGGGTCAAGGCTTCCAGGGGTGCGTCGTGAACCGTGTGCTGCTCTTCCTGTGCGGCCTGGTGCTGCTGGCCGCGGGCGGTGCCGCGGGTGCCGCGCACTTCGGCCGCTTCCCCGGTCTGTCCGCGCAGGCGCCGCTGGTACCGGGCACGCAGCTGCCGCCGCCGTGGGTGCTCGTGGTGGTCGCCGCGGTGGCCGTCGTCCTCGGGTTGCTGTGCGCGCGGTGGCTGGTGGCGCAGGTGCCCCGCACGCCGGCGACGACGTGGCGCTGGTCCGGTGACGACGGGTCGACGCGGATGTCGACCGGGGTCGCGGTGGCGCCGCTGGCCGAGGAGATCAGCGGCTACCCCGGTGTGCGCAAGGTGGAGGCCGCGTTGACCGGTCCGCACACCGCGCCCCGGCTCGCCCTGGTGGTGCGCGCGCACGCCGACGCGGACCTGCGGGAGATCCGGCGCCGCATCGACTCCGAGGGCGTGCCGCGGCTGCGGGAGGCGCTGGAGTCGCCCGGTCTCACCGCGACCGTCGAGTTCCGCCTGGCCGGCTCGTCCGCCGCGGCGGCGCGGGTGTCCTGATCAGACCTGGTCGGCCAGCCGTTCGACGTCCGTGGTCTTCCCGGCGACGATGAGCACGTCGCCGGGCTGGACCACGGTCTCGGCGGTGGCGTAGGTGAAGCCCTCCCCTGCCCGTTTGACGCCGATGACGGTGACGTCGTACTTGGCCCGCAGCTTGCTCCTGCCCAGCGCCTGGCCGACCACGTCCTGCGGCGGCCGCAGCTTGACCATGGCGTAGTCGTCCTCGAACTCGATGAAGTCGAGCATCCGCCCGGTGACCATGTGCGCCACCCGCTCCCCCATCTCGTGCTCGGGCAGCACGACGTGGTGGACGCCGATCCGTTCGAGGATGCGGCGGTGCTCGTGGCTGATCGCCTTCGCCCAGATCGTGGGGATGCCGAAGTCCACGAGGACGGCGGCGGTGAGGATGCTGGCTTCGAGGTTCGTGCCGATGCCCACGACCGCGCGCCCGAACTCGTCGACCCCGAGCTGCCTCATGACCTCGGCGTCGGTGCTGTCGGCGACGACGGCGTGGGTGAGGTTGTCGGCGTGCCGCTGGATCAGCGCGGCGTCCGAGTCGACCGCCATGACCTCGACGCCCTGCGAGACGAGCTCGAGCGCGAGCGAGCTGCCGAACCGCCCCAGCCCGATCACGACGACGCGGGATGTCCTATCCGACAATGGGTCGCTCCTCGGGTAGCTCGTAGCGCCGCCGGCGTTCGCGCAACGCGAGCGCCGACACCAGTGTGATCGACCCGACCCGCCCGGCGAACATCAGCACGATGATCACCAGCTGCGCCACGGGCGGCAGCTCGGCCGTGATCCCGGTCGACATGCCCACCCCGCCGAACGCCGACGACGTCTCGAACAGCACGTCGTCGAGCCGGAACGAGGTGGTGGCGAGCAGGACCAGCGTCGCCGTGATCACGACGCCCACGCCCAGCAGCGCGACCGTGACGGCCTGGCGCTGGACCTCCGCGCTGATCCTGCGGCCCATGACGTGCACGCTCGGCTCGGCCCGCACCTCGGCCAGCAGCACGAACGCGAGCAGGGCGAACGTGGTGACCTTGATGCCGCCCGTCGTGCCCGCGCTGCCGCCGCCGATGAACATCAGCACGTCGTGCACCAGCATCGTGGCCGGCTGCAGCTGGGCGATGTCGATGGTGTTGAACCCCGCGGTGCCCGGCATGGCGCCGTGGAACAGGCCGATGAGCAGCTTGTCGGCGACGCCGTAGGGCCCGAGCGTGCCGGCCCTGCCCCACTCGACGAGCAGGACCACCGCCGTGCCGGCCGCGATCAGTCCGAGGTAGACGGGAACGGTGATCTTGGTGTGCAGCGACCACCGGCGCCGCCGCCGGCCGCGCAGGACCTCGAAGAGCACCGGGAACCCGAGCCCGCCGGTGACGGCGACCGCCACGATCGTGAGGCAGATCCACGGGTCCGTCGCGAACCGCACGAGGTTGTCCGGGTAGAGCGCGAGCCCGACGCTGTTGAACGCCGACACCGAGTGGAACGCGCCCTCGTACGCGGCCCGCTGCGGCGACATGCCGTAGCCGAGCCAGAACCGCAGGCCGAGCACGACCGCGCCGATCGCCTCGACCACCAGGCTGATCGTGATCACACCCGCGATGACCCGGCGGACGTGGCCGAGGTTGAGCGTGTTCGTCTCGGTCTTCACCGTGAGCTGCATGTGCAGCCCCAGCCGGTGCGACACGAGCAACGCCAGCACCGAGGCCATGGTCATGATGCCGAAGCCGCCGACCTGGCACAGCACCAGCAGCGTGACCTCGCCGAACGTGGACCAGTGCGACTCCGTGTCGACCACGGCCAGGCCCGTGCCGGTGATGCCGGAGACCGCGGTGAACAGGGCGGTCAGCGGCGAGGTCGTGCGGCCGGGCTCGGCGGCGACGGGGAGCAGGAACAGGACCGTCCCGACGGCGGTGGCGGCCAGGAAGGCGAGGACGACGAGGCGGGCGGGGTGCCGCCAGCCGGACATGACCGGGCCGGAGATCACCGGGTCAGCCTAGGCGGTGTCCCGGGGGTGCGGATCACGAGCGTCCCGGGTGGGTCAGCCGTGCGCGTTCACGACGGGACCGAGGTGCTGAGCAGCGGGTTCGGGCAGTCGACGTACCGGCTCGCCGCCCCTTCCGCACGGGTCCACCGCAGCAGCAGGTTCGCCTTCGCCGGCACGACCGGGCTCTCCAGCAGCGACACCAGCTGCGGTGGTGACCCGTGGGCGTCGGCGCAGGCGGCGAACACCGCGCGGGCCTCGGACCAGAGGTCGGCCCCGGGGTGGCGCGCGTGCACCGCCCCGGCGATCTCCACCAGGTGGTTGACGATCAGGCAGTACTGCAGCCGTTCCCACCCCTTCGCCTCGGACACGCCGCGGGCGCCGAGCACGTCACCGTCCACTGCGGACAGCAGCGCGGAGTGCGACGGCAGCAGGCGCATGCCCTCGTGGTCGCGGTAGAACGCCTGGACGGGTGTGCCGGTCGCGTCCACGCCCACCAGGACGTTCTGCATGTGGCTCTCCATCACCACGCCGTGCGCGAAGAACGCGTGCAGGACCGGGGGCACGACCGCCTCGACGTACGCGCGGAACCAGGCGGCGGGGTCGGTCAGCGCGTCGAGCGGGTTGCCGGGGAAGCCCTCGGCGAGGCCCGCTGCCAGCAGCGGGGTGACGCCGGGGCGGGTGTGGCGGCGGATGCCGTCGCGGACGACCACGGCCAGGCCCTCGAAGTGCGCCGGGGACGTGCGGTAGCCGTGGTCCAGCAGGAAGGCCGTGCCGGGGTGGGTGGCGGCGATGTCGGCGAACACCGGTTTCAGCACGTCGGCCAGGGGTGGGATCCAGTGCAGGTCGTAGGTCCAGAGGCGGCGGACGTCGTTGGTGATCTGGATGTCGAGGCTGAACTTGTAGAACAGGTCGGCCGCCGGGTCGTAAACCGTGCGGACGGAGGAGGTCGGCCAGACCGGTGGGCCGTCGGCCCCCGCGGGCAGGCCCAGCAGGGAGAGCTGCAGGGGGTGGGCCGGGAGGGTGCCGGGTGGCAGGTCCACCTCGCCGGCGTCCACGAAGTCGCCGGTCAGCACGGACAACCGGAACTCCGCGTGGGTCTCCGGTGCGTACGGCAGCCAGGCGGCGGCGGGGAGGGTGCCGCGGCTCTTCGGGGCCGGGTGGTAGCGGTGGCCGGCGACGAGGGCCTGTTCGGAGCGCTGGTAGAGGTCCGAGGGCGGGGTGCCGCGGGCGGCGAGGATCGCGGCGATCGCGGAGTGGGAGGCGGCGATCTCGTCGAGGAAGCCGACGGGGGCGCTGCCGAGCTCCTTCACGACCAGGGCGGCCAGCTCGTGCCAGGTGACGGGGTGCCAGGTGCCGGAGTGTAACTCGGGGGACGACGGCCAGCGGCCGGTCCGCGCGCGGAGCACGGCGCCGGTGTGCGGGAGGCGGAGGACGAGGTGGTCCGCGGTGGTGGTCACCTCGGCGACCTCGCGGCGCAGGCAGTTCAGCAACGCGGTCGCGGTGATGCCGTCGGGGTCGGAGTTCGCTTCCACCTGTGTTCCCTCTGGCGATGTGTCAGGATCACGTCATTCTCACGCAGACGCAGGTCGAGGCGGAATTCGCCGCCGCTCTGGACGGTGAGCGGGCCGAGCGGTTCCTCACCGGGCTGCCGGGTGCGCGGGAGGCGGTGCTCGCCCGGCTCCTGCGGGCGGTCGCGGTCGAGCCGGTGCCGCCGGTCGAGCGGCTCACCGGGCACCCCGCCGACGTCGTGCGGCAGTGGCCGGGCAGTGAGCGGCTCGCCGGGGAGGTCGCGCACAGCGTGGCGGGGCTGGCGTTGGCGCGGACGGCGAAACCGCTGGCCACGCCGTTCCTGCGGCGGTCGCTGGAGGAGCACGAGCAGAGCGTCGTGGACGGGCACCCGCTGCACCCGTGCTGCCGCAACCGGACCGGGTTCACCGCCGCGGACCACCTCGCGTACGGGCCGGAGCACCGGCCCGTCGTGCCGTTGCGGCTGCACCCGGCCGAGGACCACGTGGTGTTCGGGGACTGGCCGGACGAGCTGCGGGACGGCCGGGCGGTCCTGCTGCCGGTGCACCCGTGGCAGGCCGGGCGTAAGGAAGTTCACTCGATCGGAACGCTCGACGCGCACCCGTTGATGGCCCTGCGGACGTTGTCGGCGGGCGACTGGCACGTGAAGACGACGCTGAGCGCGCAGCTCACCTCGGCCGTGCGGGACATCTCGGCGGGCTCGATCGTCACCGCGACCGAGGTGTCGGAGTTCCTGGAGCGCACGGTCGAGGGCATCGAGCTGCAGCGCAACCGGGCCGCCGCGGCGGTGCTGGTGGACGGGCAACCCGACCGCGAGCTCGGCGTGATCCTGCGGGACCGGCCGGTGGTGCACGGGGGTGAGACGTTGCTGCCGCTCGCCGCGCTCACGGCTCGCCCGGTCGACGGCGGACAGCCGCCGATCCGCGGGCTCGGCGACCCGGTCGAGTGGCTCGCGGAGTTCGCCGCGCTGGCGGTGCCGCCGCTCATGACGTTGCTGGCCAGGGGTGTGGCGCTGGAGGCGCACGAGCAGAACCTGCTGGTCGGGCTCGTGGACGGGCGACCGCGGCGGCTGGTCTACCGCGACCTCGCGGACATCCGGGTCAGCCCCAGGCCGGAGCTGCCGCACCGGCTGCACGCCGACCGGGAGGCGCTGCGCGCCAAGACGTTCGCCACGTTCTTCGCCACCGCGCTGACCGGGCTCGTCGGTGCGCTGGAGGCACCGGCGGACGAGCTCTGGCGGGTCGTCGCGGACGCCGTACCGGACACGCCGGACCGGCACGCGTTGCTGCACGACCCGATTCCCGCGAAACCGCTCACGCTGATGCGGCTCGACCCAGCGACGAAGGAGTGGGCGCACCTGCCCAACCCGTTCAGGCGCTGACGAGCAGCGTCTCCCGGTGTTGCCACGCGAGCGCCAGCAGCGCCGCACCCGCCGCCTGCGTCGGTTCGTCGTGGACGAACCGCTCGACGTTCTCGGCGGTGAAGCCGAGACCGGCCAGCACGCGGCCCTCGTCGTTGTGCGCCACCAGGTCCCCGAACAGCTCGTCGAACAGCGTCGCGTCGAACACCGCGACCGTGAGCACGTCCGTCGCGAACGTCAACGGGTCCACGCCCGTTCCGAGGTACCAGACGCGCGCCTCGGCCAGCCGCCGCGCGAACGGCCAGCCGTCGTAGTCGACCGGGCCCGCGTACTCCTCGGGGGCGCCGAGCAGCTCCTCGGCGAACTCGCGGACCATGCAGCGCCACAACGAGAAGTCGTTCACCGGGTCGGTGGCGGCCTGGAACACCCCGACCGGCAGCACCTGGTACAGCCCGCCCGCGTGCCCGACCTTGCGCGGGTCCCGCCAGTGCAGGAAGAACGTCGCCGCGCCGGTGGCCCGGTCGTGCCGGATGGTCAGCGTGCTGATCGCGACGTTCACCGGCCGCCGGGACGGGTCGCACGGGTCGCCGACCGCGGCGCGCAACGGCATCGCGTCGGTGTGCCCGAGCTCGCGCGCCGCGTACTCGTGCGCGCACGCCTCGCCCACGTCGATGCCGTCGAAGTACGACCCGATGCCGAACGTGAGGTGCCGGCCGGTGAAGCCGAGCAGCCGGTAGGTCGGCCGGTTCTCGAACACCGCGGGCGCCGCCAGTGCCGCCATCGCCTCGGAGTAGCTGCGGAAGCCCTCCGGCAGCCCACCGGCCGTGAGCCGGAACTCGTTGGCCTGCTTGAGCTCCAGCGTGAGATCGTGCAGCGGCACCGGTTGCGCCGGCGTCCAGTGGGCGGCGGTGAGCAGCGGGGTCCCGGCCACCTTCGGCACGTCCGGGTACTCCGCGGCGGCCTTGACCGCGAGGGCGTGCCGGTGTTCGAGCAGGTGGGCGCGGACCGCGAGCCACTGTGCAGGCATGGGCGTGATGGTGTCACGGACGGGGTGGTTCGGTGGAACGGTTGACAGGCGGAGGGATCAACGACGTCTATCGCGTCGGTCAGACGGTGCGCCGCCCGGTCGGCCCGTGGTCGCCGCGCGTGCACGGGCTGCTGCGGCACCTGCGTGAGCGCGGTTTCACCGGCGCGCCGGACTTCCACGGCGTCGACGAGAAGGGCCGCGAGGTCCTCACGTTCTTCCCGGGCGAGGTCTGCAACTACCCGCTCTCCCCCGCCGCGCGGTCGGAGGAGGCACTCGTCAGCGCCGCACGGCTGCTGCGGTCCTACCACGACGCCACGGCCGGCTACGACCACCGCACCGGCTGGATGATGCCCGTGCGAGAGCCTGCGGAAGTGGTCTGCCACGGCGACTTCGCGCCCTACAACTGCGTGCTGGACGGCACCACGGCGGTCGCGCTGATCGACTTCGACACCGCGCACCCGGCGCCGCGGCTGTGGGACGTGGCGTACGCGGTGTACCGGTGGGCGCCGCTCACCCACCCGGACAACCACGACGGGTTCGGCACCGCTGCGCGGCAGGCGGCCAGGGCGGCGAGGTTCTGCAACGCCTACGGGCTGGCGGACCGCTCGGGGCTGGTGGCCGCGGTCGCCGAACGGCTCACCGCGCTCGTCGAGCTCATGCACGCGCGGGCGGACGCGGGTGACCGGGCGTTCGCGCGCCACATCGCCGACGGTCACGACCGGTTGTACCTGCGCGACGCCGAGTACGTGCGTACGACGATGCCGGGCATGATCACGGGATGACCGTGTCGACGTCCTGGGACCGCATCGAGGACTGGTGCCGCGCCAACGGTGTCGCGCACGTGCTGAGGCCGCCCGCGACCGCCGCCGCCATCGCGGCCGCCGAGGAGGAGGTCGGGCACCGGTTCCCCGCGGACCTGGTGGAGTCGTGGCTGCGGCACGACGGCACGTCCACGCGGCCGGCGAGCTTCCTGGTGCCGCGGCGGTGGATACCGCTGCCGCTGGACTGGGCGGTCGAGGACTGGCGGCGGCGGACCGGTGAGCTCACCCGGCGCCAGGCCGACGAGATCGACGACTTCTCCGATGAGGACGACGAGGACTGGTCCGAGGTCGAGGAGGGCGAGGAGGACCTGTTCTGGGGGTGGAACCCGGCGTGGCTGCCGATCGCGCTCGACGACACGGGCTGCGCCCTCGTCGTGGAGCTGCGGCCGGGTGACCGGTGCGGTGCGGTCGGGCAGCTGGACCCGCAGTCGATCCCGGCGTTCGACGGCGTCAACACGTACCCGTCGACCGCGGCGCTGCTGGAGCACACCGCGGCCGCGCTGCCCGGCGCGAGGGTCGAGAACGGCGGGATCTTCTGGCACTAGCCACTCGGGCGGCCCGGGACCGACCGGTCCTTTGTGGAGCGAGCCCTGCTCGACCGCGCAGGTGCTGCCGTTGAGCGTGAACGCGGCCGGTTCCGGGTTGGCGGCGCGGACGCTGCCGTTGAAACCGAACGACACCGTGCCGCCGGGTGCGATCGCGGCGGTGTAGTCCTCGTTCATCGCGCGAACGGAACCGGTGCCGCGCAACAGCTTCGCCCGCCACATCCGGGTCACGGCCTGGCCGTTGCCGAACGTCCAGCCCACCGTCCAGCCGTTGACCGGGGACGTGCCGGTGTTGCGCAGCGTCACGTCGGCGGTGAACCCACCCTGCCACTCCGCTGTGACCACGTAGCCGACCGAGCACGGCGGGCGCGGTGGTGTCGTGGTGCGGACGGGAGCCGGCGTGGTCGTCACCGGTGTGGGTGCCACCGCCTTGGTCGACCAGGGTGCGTCCATCCCGTCGCACGGCGGACCCCACAGGCCGCGATCCGCCTGTGCCGCCGCCATTTCCGCGTCGGTGTACCGGCCGCCGTCCGCGTCCTGGGCGCGCAGCACGCCCTCGCGCACGGCGAGCAGCGCGTAGTCGGTGCCGTCCTCCAGGGTCAGGCTGGCCTCGCCCGGCGTGATGCTCTTGACCAGCACCGGGCGGGCCAGCAGCGTGGTGCGCGCGAACGCCAGCGCCCGCGGCGCCCAGCACCCGGCGGGCGGTGCCAGCAGGGCGATGCGGAGCCGGGTGCCGTCGGCCAGCTCGACCGTGACCGGGTCCGGCACCGCGCGCACGAGCTGCGGGACGTCCTCCGGCAGCGGCACGTCGGAGACCGGCGCCGGCGACGTCGGCGCGGGGCGGCTGGGGTTCGGCGGCGGGGTCGGCTCGGCGCTGCAGGCAGTCAGCAGCAGCACCGCGAGCAGGACGGCCGGCAGGGGTCTTCTCATCGGGAGGTGGCGGTCCGGTGCTGGTCGGGGAACGGGGTGCGGAGCGGGTGCGCGCCTCATCTTCGCGAGGCGGGGCAACGCCGTCCAGCAACGAACCGATCACGGAACGCCGATCGCGAGCGGCCGGTGTTCGCGTTCACATTCATCTTTCGCCGCAGGGACGCGCGAGCCCCGCCGAGCAGTGTCACGCCGAGATGATCAATCGTTCAACTACTTGTGAGCGATCACATGGAATGCCATGCTGTCGCCCGGTTCGCAGACCGCGCCCGCGTCGGGGAAAGGCCTCTCATGGCACCACAGCACGCCACCGTCCACGAACTGCTGGGACTCCGGGTGAACGGGGTGAACCTGAAGATCGCCACCACCCACCGCACCGGCCGGCTCGCCCCGGTGGTGTTCCTGCACGGGTTCGGCGGCACCAAAGAGGACTACGCGGACGTGGTGCTGCGCCCGGCGTTCCACGACCGGCCGGTCCTCGCCTTCGACGCACCCGGTTGCGGCGCCTCGGAATGCGCCGACCTCGCCGCCGTCGACCTGCCGTTCCTCGCCGACACCACCCGTGCGGTCGCGGACCGGCTGGGTCTGGGCCGGTTCCACCTCGTCGGTCACTCGATGGGCGGCGTGGCCGGTCTGCTGTTCGCCCACCGCCAGCCCGGCCGGCTGCTGAGCTTCGTCAACATGCACGGCAACCTGACGCCGCAGGACTGCTTCCTCAGCCGGCCGGCGACCACCGGGCACCGCGGCGACTTCCTCGCCGCGTTCGCCGACGACGTCCGCCGCACGCCGCACTACGCCGGCGCCCTGTACGCCGCGAGCCTGCCGCACAAGGTCCGCCGCGCCGCCGCGCACGGCCTCCTCTCGTCCATGGTGGAGCTGTCCGACCGGGGTGAGCTGCTGACGCGGTTCCTGTCGCTGCCGTGCCCGAAGATGTTCCTGTACGGCGAGGAGCACGCGGCACTGCCGTACCTGCCGAAGCTCGACGCGAACGGCGTGCAGCTCGCCGAGATCCCGCACAGCGGCCACCTGCCCGTGTACTCCAACCCGGTCGCGATGTGGCGGCACATCGCCGAGTTCCACCAGCGCGTGGAATCGGGACGGGACGTCCGTTCGCACGCCTAGGGCCTGTGTCGAGGTCCCGTTCGATGAGAGTCGCGCCTGAGGTGGTTCCTGGCGGTGCGGGCGGACAGCCCGCATACCGGTGTTGTATGTGGGCTGTCCGCCCGTGCCCCCAGGGGCCGCCTCAGGCCCGGCTGTCGCGAACATGGACTTCGACACAGGCCCTGGGCAGGAACCGTCGTGCGGGGGCGTTGTGCGCCACGGCTGCTCCCGTCGGGCGAACGAATTGCCGAACCCGCCCCGGACAGGTCCATCGGCGTGCTATGCACATCGGATGGGGGGAGTCGAGTTCCGGCTGCTCGGGACCGTGACGGCCGGGAGAGGGGACCAGGTCGTCGAGCTCGGGCACGGCCGAAGGCGGTGTGTGCTGGCCGCGTTGCTCGTGGACGCGAACCAGGTGGTGTCGGCGGACCAGCTGCTGGACCGGGCGTGGGGTGACGCCGTGCCGCGGCAGGGGCGCGACACGTTGTACGCGTACCTGTCCCGGCTGCGGCGGGCGTGCCGCGGGCTGGAGGTGGAGATCACCCGGCGCTGCGGCGGGTACGTGCTCGCCGTGGACCCGGAGAACGTCGACCTGCACCGGTTCCACCGGTTGCTGGCGCGGGGGCGGGCCGAGCCGGACCCGGCCGCCCGGCTGGCGGCGTTCGACCGGGCGCTGGGGCTGTGGCGGGGTGCGGCGTTCGCGGGGCTGAGCACGCCGTGGCTCGACGACGTGCGGGAAGGCCTGGCAGCGCACCGGTTCTGCGCCGAGCTGGACCGGATCGACCTGCGGCTGGGGCTGGGGCTGCACGGCGAGCTGGTGACCGGGCTGGCCGCGGCGGTGCGCGAGCACCCGTTGGACGAGCGGCTGACCGGGCAGTTCATGCTGGCGCTGTACCGGTCGGGGCGGCAGGCGGAGGCGCTCGCGGCTTACCAGGGGCTGCGCGACCGGCTGGGCGAGGCGCTCGGTGTCGACCCGGGGCCCGAGGTGCGGCGGCTGCACACGGCGTTGCTGCGGCAGGCGCCCGAGGTGGCGGCACCGGTGGAAGTGGCGGCACGGGCCCAAGCGGTGGCACCGGCCGGAGAGGCGGCACCAGCCGAGGCTGTGGCACCGGACCAAGCGACGGCACCGGCCACGACCGCAGCGTCAGCCGACACAACGGCACCGCCCCGAACGACACCCGCCGAGGCGCGGCCACCGGCGCAGGTGCCCTGCGGTGTCCCGCACTTCGTCGGGCGCGCGGAGGCGTTGCGGGAGCTCGGTCCCGGGCTGTCGGTGGTCGTGGGCACCGGCGGTGTGGGGAAGTCCGCGCTCGTCGTGCACTGGGCGCACCGGCACGGCGGCGACTTCCCCGACGGGCAGCTGTACGTGGACCTGCACGGCTACGGCACCGCGGAGCCGATGGCCCCGTCCACCGCGCTGGAGGGGTTTCTGCGGGCGCTCGGGGTGGAGCGGATCCCGCCCGGCGTGGACGAGCGGGCCGCGCTGTACCGGTCGGCGCTGGCCGGGCGGCGGATGGTGGTGCTGCTGGACAACGCGCGGTCGGCCGAGCAGGTGCGGCCGCTGCTGCCGGGGCGGCCCGGCTGCGCGGTGCTCGTGACCAGCAGGGACGACCTCGCGGGACTGGTGGCCCGCGACGGCGCGCGCCGGATCACGGTGGGGCGGCTCGGTGCGGCCGAGTCGCTGGAGCTGTTGCGGCGGGTGCTCGGGGCGGAGCGGGTGGCCGCGGAGCTGCCGGCGGCGACCGAGCTGGTGCGGCGGTGTGCGGGGCTGCCGCTGGCGTTGCGGGTGGCGGCGGAACGGGCGGCCGGGCTGGCGGACCTGGTGGCGGAGCTGGCGGACCCCGGTGCGCTGGACGTGCCCGGCGACCCGGCCTCGGCGGTGCGCAGCGTGTTCTCGTGGTCCTACCGGGCGTTGCCGGAGCCTGCGGCGCGGCTGTTCCGGCTGCTCGGGTGGCACCCCGGCCCCGACCACGGTGCCGCAGCGGCCGCCGCGCTGGCCGGGGTGGACCTGCCCGCCGCGCACCGGTTGCTGGACGTGCTCAGGACCGCGCACCTGGTCGAGCAGACCGCGCCGGACCGGTTCGCGATGCACGACCTGCTGCGGCTCTACGCCCGGCAGCTCGGCGCGGACCCGGCGGCGGTGCGGCGGCTGGCCGGCTGGTACCTGGGCACCGCCCGTGCCGCCGCCGAGCTGGTGCACCCGGCGGTGCCGCACCTGCCGTGGCCGCCGGTGCGCTCGCCGTTCACCGGCCGTGCCGAGGCGCTGGCGTGGCTGGACACCGAGCGGCACAACCTCCTCGCGCTGGTCCGCACCGGGAGCGGGCCGCTGGTGTGGGAGCTCGCGGACGCGCTGCACGGCTACTTCTCCGTGCGGGAGCACCACGACGACCTGCTCGACACGGCGACCGCGGGGCTGCGGGCGTCCGTTGTGGACGGTGACCTGCGCGCGCAGGCCGTGCTGCACCTCGCGGTCGCGACGGCCCGGCTCGGACTGGGCGAGCGCGCGCTCGCCGAGGAGCACTTCGAGCAGGCCCGCCGGCTCGGTGAACGGACCGGCTGGGACGAGGTGCGGGCCACCGCGCTCGGTCACCTCGGCACCCTGCACCGCCACCGCGGCCGGTTGCGCGCCGCCGCCATCTGCCACGCGAGCGCACTGGCCGTGGTCCGCTCGCTCGGCGCGGAGGTGCCCGAGGCCGGGGTGCTCTGCGACCTCGGCGAGGTCTACTACGAGATGGGTCACCTGCGTCTCGCCGAACGCCACTGCCAGCGCGCGGTGGACCTGCACCGCGCGCACGGCTCGCGGCTCGGCGAGGCCACCGGGCTCGGCCTGCTCGCCCGGATCGCCTTCGAGCTGGGCGACCTCCCCCGTTCACTCCGGCTCTGCACCGCCGTGCTGCGCCTGGACCTCGGCGCACGCGGCTTGGAGGCGGCGGCATTCGCGCAGCTCGCGCTCGCCGACTGCGCTCTGGGTGCGCACGACCGGGCGGAGGTGCACGCGGAGCAGGCGCTCGACCTGGCCCGCGAGACCGGCTGCCTGGCCGCGGAGGCCGACGCCCACAACGCGCTGGGGCTCGTCGACCGCCGGTGGAACCGGTTCGCCCAGGCCGCCGAACGCCACCGCCACGCACTCGACCTCGCGCGCGCCGACGGTCGCCGGCGCGGCGAGGTGGAGTCCCTGGTCGAGCTGAGCGCCGCGGTGGTGGCGCTCGGCTGCCCCGACCCCGGTCTCGCCGCGCAGGCGGTCGCGCTGGCGGCCGAGGCCGGTTTCCGGGTCCTGCACGGTCGCGCGCTCACGGCACTGGCCCAGGCCTGGTCCGCGTGCGGCGCCGTCGACGCGGCGGTGGCCAGCGGCGAGGAGGCCCTGGGAATCCACCTCGGCACCGGCCACCGCCTCGGTCACGCCGCCACCGCGGCGTTGCTGGCCCGGCTCACCCGCGGCTGACCGGGGTCAGCACGCCTCCAGGCTGCCGCGCGACCCGTTGGGGTTCAGGTCGAGCAGCGAGTCGCTGACCCAGCCCTGCACCCCGGTCGTGGTGTCCCGCAGGTACGTCCACGTGGTGTAGGTGATGCCGTTCCTGGTCACCGCGTCGCCGACGGCGTAGCAGTGGTAGTCGACGTTGTGGGAGAGCTGGCCCTGGCCGTCGGACGTGCACGAGGTGTGCGGGCCGCGGCGGATGTTGACGTTGCTGCCGTCGAACAGCTGGCCGGAGCGCGCGTCCTTGTTGCTGTGCGCGTGCCCGGAGCAGGCCATGATGCCGACGCCGGACTGGTCGGTGTCCGCCGCGCCCGTGGTGACCGGCAGCGGCTTCTCGTCGGCGGCGTTCGCCGTCCCCACCAGCGCGAACGACGTCGTGGCCGCGAACAGCGCGACCGCGGCGACTGAAGTGATCTTCACGTTCGTCCCCCTCAGGGTCGAAGGTTGCTTGCGCCGCACAGCCTGCTCGGCGGGCCGTGCCCAAAACCTTGCGCAAAACCTTGACCCCGGTTCAGCCCGACTGGTCCGTTCGGCCGATCAGCGGCGACCGTTGATCGGAGCCGAACGACCTGTCGGCGCAGCCGCCGTCCCCACTTCATGATCACCCGGCAAGAGTTTGACGGGTGGCCAAGACCTACAGTTACGCCGACGCCGTCCGGCTCCTCGGCACGAAGGAGAGCGCGCTCGTCGACGCGCTCGACCGGCTGGTGGGCCTGGCCCTGCTGGGCGGGGTCGCGGGCGGGGTGACCGAGCTGCTGGGCTGGTTCGACGCGAAGACCGACTTCGTCCGGTTGAGCAGGGAACTGCTGGTCAAGGCCGGTGCGCGGCGCTCGGGCCTGAGCCGGCACAGCCAGACGGAACGGCTGCACGCCGCCCACACCGTGATCGTCGTGGTGGCGTTGTTCGAAGCGTTCGAGCAGGTCGAGCTGCCGTTCCGGTTCGCGGAGCTGGGCCTGCACAAGGACGAGCAGCACACGCTCGTCGGGCTCAGCAGCGTTTTCGACGGCGACGGCGTGCTCCCGAGCGCGAGCCGGCCGTTCGCCCAGAACCTGCGGACGATCGAGGACCAGTACCGGCGCGCGTGCCGCGACCTGCTGAAGCTGCTGGAGGGCACGGCGGTCTGGGCGCGGCTGACGGGTGAGCAGCGCGCCCGGGTCACCCGGCTGCTGTCCGACCTGCACCTGACCGCCCTGCAGCGGTACCAGGAGCTGGTCCGCAAGCTCGGCGCCGAGTACCCGGAGCTGGCGTTCTGGTTGCACGCCGACCACGACGCGCACGTCTCCGCCGGCCTCGCCCGGCTGGAGGAGGCGCTGGTCCGCACCAGGGTCGGTGCCGCGCCCGACGACCGCCGCACGGCGCTGGCCGCCCGCTACCGGGCGGTGCTGGACCGGCCGATCATCGACCCCGGCCAGGTGCCGACCGGTCTGGAGATCCCGCTGACCCGCACCGCCTACATCGACCCCGACTACCAGGTCGTCGCCATGACCGAGGACGCCCACCCGGCCGAGTCCGGCTGGTGGCGCGACCAGCCGCCGCGCTCCGACCTCTACCGGTACCTGGTCGGCCACCTGACCTCGCCGAAGGCCGTGACCCACCCGCTGGTGGTGCTGGGCGACCCCGGTTCTGGCAAGTCGCTGCTGACGAAGGTGCTCGCCGCGCGGCTGCCCGCCGCGGACTTCCTGACCGTGCGGGTGGAGCTGCGGGCCACGGCGGCGGAAGCGGACCTGCGCCGGCAGATCGACCAGGGCCTGGGCCTCGCGCTGCACGAGGACGTGAGCTTCACGGCCATGGCGCGCGCGGCCGGTGACGCGCTGCCCGTGGTGCTGCTCGACGGGTTCGACGAGCTGCTGCAGGCGACCGGCGTGACGCAGACCGACTTCCTGGACCGGGTGCAGACCTTCCAGCGGGACTGCGCCGACGCGGGACGGCCGGTCGCGTTCGTCGTGACCAGCCGGATCAGCGTCGCGGGCGGCATGCGGATCCCGCTCGACACCGACGTGCTGCGGCTGGTCCCGTTCAGCGACGCCAACGTCGAGGCGTGGCTGGAGGTGTGGAACGGCTCCAACGCCGGCTACTTCGCCGCGAACGGGCTGGTCCCGTTGCCCGCCAAGGCCGTGCTCGACCACCACGACCTCGCCGAGCAGCCGCTCCTGCTGCTGATGCTCGCGTTGTACGACGCCGTCGGCAACGCTCTGCAGCGGCACCGGGACAGCCTCGGCAAGGTCGACCTGTACGAGGAGCTGCTGCGCCGCTTCGCCCGCCGCGAGGTGGACAAGGGCCACGACACCGCCGCCCCCGACGAGGACCCGGTGGAGGTGGAGCTGGAGAAGCTGTCCGTGGTGGCGTTCGCGATGTTCCAGCGCGGCACCAAGTGGGTGGCGGGCAACGCGATCGACGAGGACATGACGGCGTTGCTGCACCCCGGTGTGCCGCAGCCCAGGCACGGCATCCGCCGGCCGCTGAGCGAGGGCGACCGGGTGGTCGGGCGGTTCTTCTTCGTGCAGTGCGCGATGGCGATCCGCGACGAGCACCGCCTGCACACCTACGAGTTCCTGCACGCGACGTTCGGCGAGTTCCTGGTCGCGCGGTTCACCTGGACGGTGCTGAACGACCTGCGCGAGCGCGAGTCGGCCGGGCGGCGGATCACCGGTGCCCAGCCCGACGACAGCATGCTGTGGGCGCTGCTGTCGTTCGCGCCGCTGACCTCCAGCAACCCGGTGATCGAGTTCCTGGTGGAGATGGCCGGTGCCGCCCGCTACCGCGAGGAGCTGAAAGCACTGGTGCAGCGGCTGTTCTCGCTCTCGCGGATGCGCAGGCCGCGGTCGCTGGAGTCCTACCTGCCGGTGCCGCGGCAGGAACCGGCGCGGTACGCCATCTACAGCCTGAACCTGGTGCTGCTGCACGTCGTGCTCGCGCGGGTGTGCGGGTCGCGCGAGCTCGGCGTGCGGAACTGGTCGAAGCTCGCGGGGCTGTGGAAGGCGGAGCTGACCGACGCGGAGTGGCGCACCCTGATCGAGTCGGTCTACGTGCGGTGGGACGACCCGCTGCACGTGACGCTGGCGATCGGCACGGCGCTGCCGACCTCGGTCGAGCTGGACGGCCTGGCGCGGCGGGTGTCGCTGCGCGAGGCGGCGCTCGACGCCCGGTTCACCGGCGACCCGGCGGCCAACGAGTTCAAGCACGCCTTCGAGGCGCTGCCGGACGTGCGGTTCGACGTCGACTACGCGCGGGCGCTGGTGCAGCTGGCCGCCTCACCGGTGGCGCCGGGCGAGCGGGCGTGGCACTACCTGTGCTGGGCCGACCGCTTCCCCGACCTGGTGCTCGACTGCCTGCGCCGCGACCTCACCGTGAGCGCGGAGACGCTGGGCAGGCTCGCCAAGACCGGGTTGAGCGCGAGCAGCGGGTTCGTGGCGCAGCTGTGGGACCGGGTCGGCCGCGGCGGGCCCGACGACGAGCTGCTGGGGGTGTTCGACGAGGTGCGGTCCGCGGTGACGCCGGGCAGCTACGAGGTGCCGATGCTGGACGCGCTGCTGCGGCTGCACGAGGGCGGGCGGGAGGACTGCGCGCCGCGGCTGCGCGAGCTGTTCGGCTCGGTGGACTTCGCGGCGGTCGGGCAGGTGCGGCCGGACCTGGTGTACCGGGCGGGCACGGTCGCGAACGAGCTGGGCCTGTTCGGCTGAGCGGGCGCGCCACGACGACCGGGCCGCCCCGTCGTCCGGCCCGGTCCGGGTGCGGGGTGCTCAGGCCCGCCAGCGCCGGGAGGCGTGGACCACGTCGCCGACCGCGCGGGCGAGACTGCCGTCGGCGTCGACGTGGGGCTCGTACCCGGCCTGCGGAAGCGGCCTGGCCGGCTCCCTCGGGACCTCGTACGGGTCGCTGTCCTCCCACCGCAGCCTGCGCGCCGTCTTCACGAACGCGACCGCCGCGGCCAGCAGCAGCACGCCGGTCGCGACCGGCCACAGGACCTTCTCCGCGAGGGCGATGGCGAACTGGACCTGGGCCACCACCACGAACACGACGGTCAGCCCGACCACGGACCACGGGGCCGAATGTCCCTCGTGTCTGCGCTTGGCGGCACCGGTTGCCCCCATTGGCGTCACCTCCACCGATGTCGACTCGAACATCGGCGATTGATCGCACGGAGTTACAGCGCCCAGCGTACTCCCCGGGTCGTTTGGTTGCGCACAGTCATCACCCGCGGTGCCGCTCACCAGGCACGGACGGCTGGGCCGGTGCGCGCGTGAATCACCCACTGGTGTGATCATCGGCGTATGACCGCACAGCACTGCGGCGACCCCGCCGCGTTCGCCGCGGACGTCCTCGACGAGGGTCCGCCCGAGCCCGAGCACGACCCCGGTGTCGCCTCCCGCCGCCCCACCAAGACCGGTGCCGGCGGTGCGCTGGTCCGCGACTCCACCGGACGCGTGCTGTTCGTGGTGCCCACCTACAAGTCCGTGCTGGACATCCCGGGTGGCATGACCGAGGACGACGAGTCGCCGAAGGCCGCCGCGCGCAGGGAGGTCCGCGAGGAGCTCGGCGTCGACCTCCCGCTCGGGCGGCTGCTCGTCGTGGACTGGACACCGCGCAACGGCGTGTGGCGCGACTGCCACCAGTTCGTCTTCGACGGCGGGGTGCTCGACGGTGCCGTCGCGCACGACCCCGAGCTGGAGTCCGTGGTGTACCTGGGACTCGACGAGGCCAGGCCGCGGATCTACCCCTCTTTGCACCGGCGGCTGACCCTCGCCCTCGCCGCGCTGGAAAGCGGTTCCACGCGGTACGCCGAGTTCGGCAGGGAGGTCTGAGGTGCGGATCGTCTCGCTGCTGCCCGCCGCGACCGACATCGTCGCCGAGCTGGGCCTCGCCGGACACCTCGTCGGGCGCACCCACGAGTGCGACTGGCCGCCGTCGGTCGCGGACGTCCCGGTGGTCACGAGCACCGCGGTCGACCAGGACGCGGTGAGCAGCCGGGAGATCTCCGCGACCGTGCACCGCGGTTCGTCGGTCTTCGGCCTGGACGTGGAGCTGCTGCACGACCTCAGGCCCGACGTCGTCCTCACCCAGGACCTGTGCGACGTGTGCGCGGTTTCCTACGAGAGCGTGTCCGCGGCCGTGCGGCTGATGGACGCCGGCCCGGTGGTGCTGAGCCTCGAACCCTCCACCCTGGACGAGGTCCTCGGTTGCCTGAAGACCGTCGGCGACGTGCTCGGGGTGGACAGCGCCGAGCGGATCGACCGCCTGCGCGCCCGGATCGACCACGTCGAACGGCTGACCGCGGGCCTGTCCCGTCCGCGCGTGGCCGCGATCGAGTGGCTGGACCCGGTGTGGCCCGCCGGGCACTGGGTGCCGGAGCAGATCACCAAGGCAGGCGGTGTCCCGCTGCTCGCCGCTCCCGGTGAGCACACCGGACCGGCCACGTGGGAGGCCGTGCACGCGGCGCGGCCGGACGTCGTGCTGCTCGTCCCGTGCGGCTTCCCGATCGGGCGAACGCTGGCCGAGCTGCCCGACCAGGTGTTCCCCGAGACGTGGGTGCTGGACGGTCCCTCGTACTTCAACCGCCCCGGCCCGCGGGTCGTGCGCGGCATCGAGGTGCTGGCGCGGGTGCTGCACGGCGTCGGCCCGGCCCTGGAGCCCGGTGAGGCGACTAGGCTCGCCCCGTGGACCTGAGCGCATTCCCCCGCGTGGCACTGGGCGGCTGGCCGACCCCGCTGGAGGACGCCCCGCGCCTGACCGCCGCGCTGGGCGGCCCGCAGGTCCTGCTCAAGCGCGACGACGTCAACGGCCTGGGCGCCGGCGGCAACAAGCTCCGCAAGCTCGAGTTCCTCCTCGGCGCGGCCCTGGAGCAGGGCGCGGACACCGTCATCACGTTCGGCGCGCTGCAGACCAACCACGGCCGCCAGACCGCCGCGGCCTGCGCCAAGCTCGGCCTGCGGTGCGAGCTCGTGCTCACCGCCAAGGTCCCGATGACCGGCCCCGCCTACGAGCGGTCCGGCAACGTCGTCCTCGACCACATGTTCGGCGCGAACGTCCACATCTGCGCCACGGCCGAGGAGACCGCCGAGACCTACGACCGCGTCAACCACCCCGGCGCCGTCACCCTCCCCGTCGGCGGCTCGAACGCCCTCGGCACCCTCGGCTACGTCGCCGCCGCCACCGAGCTCGTCACCCAGCTGACCGCCCGCGGCATCGACGACGCCTGCGTCGTCGTCCCCCAGGGCTCCGGCGCCACCGCCGCGGGCATCGCGCTGGGCACCGAACTGCTCGGCTGGCCCGGCACCGTCCACGCCGCCAGCGTGTCCCACAGCGCGGCCGACGCCACCTCCGAGCTCCACCAGCTCGCCACCGGCGCCGCCGCCCTGCTCGGCCACCCCGCCCCACGACTCGGCCACGTCACCGTCACCGACGACACGATCGGCCCCGGCTACGGCGTGCCGACCGACGAGGTGTGGGCCGCGCTGAAGCTGTTCGCGTCCACCGAAGGGGTGGTCCTGGACCCGGTGTACACGGGCAAGGCCGCGGTGGCGTTCGAGCGCCTCGTCCCGGCGCTCGCGAAGCCCGTCGTGTTCCTCCACACGGGTGGTCTGCCCGGTTTCTACGGCTACGCCCCGGAAGCCGTCGCCCAGTTCTGACCGGCGCTGCGCATAAACGTGACCTATCGGTGCGTTTCGCGTGCGTTCTTGACATCACGACCGGTCGGATGTTGACCATTTTTTGTCCATGACTCCCGGCTGGACGACCAGGCATAATCGCGACCATGCGTGACCGCGTTTCACTGCCTTCAATTTTTCACCCGCTCGGCGCAGCCACATTCAACCCACGTGCACTGGAATAGGCTGACCTGCTGTTATTTCGCCGACCACCACCGGTGAAAGTGCGGTAACGAGGCAGTGGGCCGGTCCGATCGAAATACCGCGACCTGTCCGTCCACCATTCCACCAGCGTCAGTGGGTGAATTGACTCATGCGTCTCTCAGTGCTCGCCTGCACAACGGCCGCGGCGTTGCTGTTGCCGTTGACGGCGGGCGCGGCAAGGCACCAGCAACAACAACCGGAACCCGTGATCACCCCCGCGCACATCGTGGTGCTGGTCGACGAGTCGAGCAGCATCAGCGCGCAGGACGTGGAAAGGGAACGCGAAGCCGCCGCGCTCATCGCGCTCGGCGAGGTCGCACCGTCCAGCTCCATCGCCGTCGTCGGCTTCGGCAGCGACAACGGTGCCCAGTCCCCCGTCGACGTGGTGTGCCCGCCGAGCACCGTCGCCACCGCCCAGGACCGCCAGCGGCTCAGCGACTGCGTGCGGAACCTGCGCAGCCGGGCCGCGGGCCAGGGCGACGGCACCGACCACGCGGCGGCGCTGCAGCAGGCCCTCAACTACCTGCGGGGTGACGAGGAGGGCCCGAAGCTGATCTTCATCCTCACCGACGGCGAGCTGAACGTGAGCGACAGCCCCCGGTACGGCACGGACAACGTCGGCAACCAGCGCAACCTGGAGGCCTCCCGGCAGATCGGCGAGTCGCTCAAGGAGGCGGCCGCCAGGAAGGTCCAGATCTGGCCGCTCGGCTTCGGCAAGGTCGACCGCGCGCAGCTCGACCGGTTCGCGGCGGAGTCCTTCCAGGGCAGGTGCGGGGCCAGGTCGCCGACGCCGTCGGCCACCGTCGTCACCAGCAGCGCGGACGTCGCCCAGGCGTTGCTCAAGGCCTTCCAGGCGGCGCGGTGCGTCGGTGCGAGCGAGATCCAGCGCACCCCGCTCAGCAGCGGCGGCACCGCGGAGGCCAAGGTCACCATCCCGGTGATCGCGACCGACGGGTCGATCCTGGTGACCAAGCACGACTCCCGTGTCTCGGTGTCCTACGTGGACCCGCAGAACCGGACCGTGCCGAAGTCGGGTGAGCAGGACGGGTCCACGTTCCAGGTGAGCGGCGAGAACGGCGTCGTGGAGGCGCTGCGGATCGTGAACCCGCTGCCGGGACCGTGGACCGTGAAGATCACCTCCGCTCCGGGGGTGCCCGCGCTCGACGTCAGCACCGTCGTCATGTACCAGGGTGCGGTGCGGTCGAGCATGACCGTGAACCCGCCGTCGCCGCGGCCCGGCGAGGAGGTCACGGTCGCGCTGAGCCTGCAGACCAGGAACCGCTCGATCACCGACCCGGCCGCACTCGCGGACCTCTCGTTCACCGCCGACGTGACGGGCGACGGCTTCACGACGCCGATCGTGCTCAACGACGACGCGCAGAACGGGGACAGCCGCGGCCAGGACGGCATCTACACCGGCAGGACCACGATCCCCGACCAGGCAAAGGGGTCGGTGAAGTTCAGCGGCACGGTGGCCGGCATCGGCGTCAGCAGCGACACCAGGACCGTCGAGGCGGCGATCGTCAGCGGTCCCCCGGTCTTCACCGCCACCGGCACGTTCGGCAACTCGGACCGGAAGGTCGCGCCCGGCGGGTCGATGAAGGGGTCCGTCACCATCACCAACAACTCCGGTCGTGCGCGCAAGGCCAGAATTCTGGTGGCGGACCCCGCTCCCGGCACGCTCGCGACCATCCCCGGCGAGCAGACCGTCGTGGAGCTGCCGCCGTCGGGCACCAGCACGTTCGAGTTCGACCTGACCTTCGCAGCCGACACCGTCGAGGGCGCCAACGCGGTGACGCTGCGGGTGGTCGACGACGAGCAGCCCGCGTCCGCGATCTACGAGTGGCAGCTGACCGCGACCGTCGCGACGCCGCCGCCGTTGACGGAGATCGCGATCGCCGTCGGGGTCGCCGCGGTCGCGACGACGGCGCTGGTGCTGTTCATCATGTGGCGCCGTCGCAGGGACGTCCGCGGACTCGTCGTCCACCTCTTCGAGGGACACCGGTCGCGCGGTGACCTCGCAGCACCGGAGCAGCCGTCGGCGCGGTTCCGCTTCCACCTCGGGGAGGCCGGCGCGGGGGTGCCGCAGCTCGCCCACTCCGCCGGCGGTGACGACAGCTACGTGCTGCACCGCAGCGGAGGGCGGCTGACGCTGCACACGCCGTACGGGGAGACCAGGCGGTTCACCGTCGGCGACCGCGTCGACGTGAGCCCCGCGCTCTCCCTCCAGGTGCTCGACGAGCACGCGTCCGCCGACTTCCCCGGTGACCAGCAGGACCCGTACGCGACCACCCAGCCCGCCGACGACCGGTCCGCCGGCGGCAACCACCACCTGCTCTAGCAGCGGGCAGCGGAAGGACCACGATGCAGATCTACCAGCCCATGATGTACGTCGGACTGGGTGGCACCGGCTGTCGCGTCGGGGCCGAGCTCGAACGCAGGCTCCGCGAGGAGCTCTGCGGCCCGGACGGCACGGAGCTGCAGCACCGCATGCAGGGCAAGAACTTCCTGCCCTACCAGCTGCCGTCGTGCCTGCAGTTCGTCTACGCCGACCTGTCGGAGGACGAGTTCGGGGCACTGGAACGCCGGGTGGTGCCCGACCCCGAGTACCTGCCGGCCGCGGAACGCACGATGCACCTCGTCCGGGAGCTCGTGCCGCACCACGACACCTACCCCGAGGTCGCGCGCAGCCTGCGCCTGGCCGCCCCGAAGCTCGTCGACACCTGGCTGCCGCCCCCGCTGGGCGAGCCGCGGATCGGCCCGCTGGCGCGGGGCGCGGGGCAGCTGCCGACAGTGGGCAGGGCGGCGTTGTTCGAGACGTTCCGCGGTGGCACGTCGGCGGCGCAGGCACCGTTGCGCAAGGCGGTCGGTGCGATCAACAACTCGCTCGGTGAGCTCGCCCTGCTCGGTGGTGGCAAGAGGTCGTTGTCGTGCGACGTCTTCGTGGCGTTCTCGGTCGCGGGCGGCACCGGCAGCGGCATCTTCTTCGACTTCCTGCACCTCATCGGCGACGTCTTCGCGCACCAGGACTACCGCGCCCGCATCTTCCCGCTGGTGCTCATGCCGTCCGCGTTCGACGAGGGCCTCGGCGGCGGACGGGCCGCGCGGTTGAACGCGGGCCGCTCGCTGCTCGACCTCTTCCGGCTCGTCGACGACCAGAACGCCCAGGTCGCCGGCACCGAGCTGGACAGCTCCGGCATCAGCGGCACGCTGTCGGTGCGGTACCCGGACCGCGAGGAGATCCGGCTGCGGGCCTCGACCGTGCAGACCGCGTTCCTGTTCGGCAAGGGCGCCGGGGTGCAGCGCGACGACCTGCACCGCTCCATCGTGTCGCTGGTGCTGTCCCTGATCGGCACCGACCTCGGCACCGACGGCGACGGCGGCCGCCAGGCCATCGCGCAGACGTACATGTCGTTCGCGGACAGCTTCATCAACAGCGCCGTCGAGCGGGAGGTGCCCGCACCGACCGGCATCGGCAACCGGGGTGTGTCGACGAGCTCGGTGGCGTCGATGACCGTGCCGGTCGACGACATCGCGGACATCATCAGCGCCCGGCTGCTCGCCGCGGCCGTGAACGAGCTCGACGAGCCGGGCTCCGGCCAGGCGGAGAACAACTCGTCCTTCATCGAGCGGTTCTTCACCGAGTCCAACCTGGACCCGTTGCGGCTGCGGGCACCCGTGCCGATCAACGAGGTCTCCGCGGTGTCCGGCGCCGAGGCGATCACCCGCGCGCTGGCCACCCGCGCGAGGACGATGGAGTCCGGCCTGCGCACGCTCGACCAGCAGCTGTCCCGGCAGATCCCGGACCTGGTGCAGACCTTCGACGCGGGCCGCGCGGTGAAGTCGTTGCTGGGCGAGATCGACCTGTTCCGGTTGCGCCGGGTGCTGAACGGCCACGACGGCCTCTCGGACGAGGCCAGCGCACTCGGCTTCGCGCGAATCCTGGAGCTGCGCCGCGGCGAACCGCTGGCACCGCCGGGGATGACGCTGAACCCGCCCGCCTCCGCCGACATCAAGGGCAGGTTCCTGCGCAAGCTGCAGTTCTCCGACCCGCCGGTGCGCGCCGCACTCGCCCGGCAGGACGAGTGGTACGCGTGGCGGGCCCGCCGGGTCTGGCACGCCGCGTGGAACGACCAGGCCGTGCGCTGGGACCTCAAGCTCAAGGCCGTGCAGCAGCAGGTCCTGTCGCTGGTCAACGCCTTCGAGGACCACGCACGGCAGAGCGAGCGCCGCTTCACCGCCCGCGCCCGCGAGCTCTACCAGCAGCGCGTGGGCGTCACGTACCTGCTGCCGCGCCAGGGTGACCTGGAGCCCTTCTACCAGGCCGTCGTGCGCCGGTTCGTCGACTTCTACGTGCACCAGGGCGGGAAGCTGCACCCGACGGCGACCCCCGGCGACCTCGTCACCGAGATCCTCGGGGAGGAGGGCTGGAAGCACGCCTACGACATGGTGCTCGACGGCCGGGGGCCGACCCTGGCGGTGGCGCACGTCAAGGACCGCGTGAAGCAGGCGGTGAAGCGCCTGTTCTCCTACCGCGACGGCCAGCACCGCGCCCTGCTGCCCGCGCTGCAGGACCTCCTGGCCGCGGCGGCGGGCAAGCCCGGCGTGGCGGTCGGCGACGACGAGCTGGCGCAGTTCCGGGAGAAGCTCGCCGGTCTGGTGCCCGGCGGGTTCGCGCCCAGCGGCACCGGCCGCATGCGCATCCTGTTCAGCTACCCCGCCGGCACCAAGGACTTCGAGCTGGAGAAGTACCTGCAGCAGGAGGTCACGCTCCCGCGCACCGGCGCCGTGGTCGAGTTCCGCCCGATCGCCGCCGAGTCGATCACCGTCGTGCTGTTCCGCAGCTCCATGGGCCTCACCGAGGTGCCCGAGGTCCGCGAGGTCCTCAAGCACTGGTCCGACGCCCTGAAGAACGAGGAGCAGCAGGACTTCCTGCGCTGGCGCCAACGCCTCGGCTTCGACTTCGGCTACCTGGCCACGATCCCCGAGCACCGCGAACGCATCCTGCACCACCTGCTGTGCGCGGCCTGGAACGACCAGATCGCCGTCGAGGGCGACGAGGACTCCCCCACCGCGATCCTGGTGCGGATCGGCGAGGGCGCGCAGGCCACGATGAAGCTGCCGCTCGAACCGTTCGGCCGCATGTCCAGCTGGGCCAGCGTGCTGTCGGCCTACGAGGCGTGGGTGCTGACCGACGACGAGCAGATCCGCCGCGACTTCTGCGCCAAGCTGATCGCCTCGACGCCGAACGGGGTGGACAGCAGGCCGTCGAAACCCTCGAACCTCTACGACCGCATCGTCGGCATGGCGGCCGGTGAGCTCGACATGGTCGACGAGGAGCTGCGGCAGCGGTCCGGCGAGAGCGGCATCCGCCGGCTGCACGCTCTGCGCGAGTTCTGGGAGGACACCCTCTCCAACGCCCTGCGGCTGCCGTTCCGCGGCGTCAACAACCCGTTGCAGGACAACCTGCAGGACCTGCGCGAGTGGGTCGCCCGCGACCCGGAGTGGCTGCGCCCGTGAACCCCGACCCCGTGATGACGCTCGACCTCCGCACGCCGGAGGGCCGGTCCTACGCGACCAACCTGCGTCGCCGCAACGCCGGTGAGCTCGGCCCGTCCAGCCGCGTCCTCGTCGTCGACACCACCGACGCGCTGGGCACGCACCCGGAGTGGTACGAGCGCCTGGCCCGGCTGCCGCAGGTCACCGGTGTCGTGCTGGTCGCGGTCGGTCCCCTCGACCACGGCGACGGCCCGGTGCTGCGCATGCCGTCCGCGCTCACCGGGGTCGGCGTGACGCTGTGGGTGAACGACGCTCCGGGGGTGCCGTGGGAGGGCGGGTCGCAGCCTCCCGGCGCCGGCCGCGGTGAGTCCACCGTGGACGACCTGCTCGCCGCGCTGCGGTTCCCCGGGGTGTTCGACCGCGTGCTGCAGGAGGTGCGCAGGATGCCGCACCAGAGCGCGAACCCCGGTGTCGCGGTGGACTACGCGGCGGTCGAGCCCGGACTGACGCGGGCGTTGAAGCTGCGGGCGTTGCGGCAGCTCGTCGCGACCGGGGTGGCGGCGCGGCTGCACGACCGCGAGTCCGCGGAGCTCGCGTCCGTGGTGCGCGGGGCGACCGATGGCGAGACCGTGCCGGTGCTGCCGGGATCACCGCTGCACGAGGCGATGACGGCGGCTCGGGACCGGGTGGCCGCGGCGTCGCGGGCGGTGGACGCGTTGCGCGGCCTCGGTGGGCTGCTCGGCACCGGCAGGACCCACCGGGTGGTGCTCAGCCGCCTCGCCGACGCCGGCGAGGCGGTGGCCAGGTACCACGGGCTGACGCGCCGGGTGCTGGAGGACGTGGACTCCAGCCTCGCCGAGGGCTACCCGCCGCCGACGGAGCTGGTGGCGCAGGGCCTGCCGTCACCGGCGCCGGTGAACTCGGTCGAGCTCGCGGACTCGCTGCGCAAGGCGGTCACCACCGAGCTCGCCGGTGGCAGGACGTTGCCCGGTCTCGCCGACCAGGCCCGCGGGCTGGGCAACCAGCTCGGCGCCACGCGCAGTCTCGCGGTCACCGGCGAGGTCGTGGACGCCGACGCCGCGACGTGGATGCGCGGGCTCACCGCACCGCCGCCGTTCAGGCCGTGGCCCACGCCGATGGCGCACCTGCTCCCGGTGGTGTTCGTGACGTGCCTGCTGGCCTCCTGGCTGCCGGGGATGAGCTGGTGGCCCGCCGCGGGGCTCGCGGTGCTGTGGCTGTTCCTGGTGGCGCTGCTGTTCGCCCGCGCGCCCGGCTCGCCCGCCGCGGGACCGCAGCTCGCCGTCACCGCGCTCGTCGCCGCGGTCAGCGGTACCGCCGGGGTGTTCCTCCGCGCGGTGCCGTCCCCCGGCGCCGCCGCCGGTGCCGCTGTCGCGGCGGGGCTCGGCGTCTCGGCGGTCGTCGCCGTGGTGCTGGGCTGGAACCGGGCGGTGGACGCGTGGACGGCCGCGGTGCCGGTGCGCAGGGCGGCCGCGCTCACCCGGCAGCTGACCGAGCAGGTGACGAGGACGATCGAGGACCGGTGGCTGCCCGCCGACCGCAACCGCCGGCTCGCGGACGCGCTGCTGGTGGTCGCGGGCGGGCTGGACGCGGTGTCCGGGGTGTTCTCCGACGTGATCCGCGACCGGCGCGAGGAGGGCGGCCAGGTCCTGAGCGGTGACAGCTCGGCGGGGCTGGCCGACGTGCTGCACCACGACCTGGTCGCCATCGCGCTGGAGGTGCTGCGGCCGTCGTTCGAGGAGATCGCCTCGCAGATGCCGCTGTCCGGCGACTCGCACCGCGCCTTCCTGCGGGCGCAGGACCTGATGTCCGGCTACAACGACCACCTCGACCACGCCGGGCTGCGCGAGCTGCCGCCGTTCGTGACCGACGAGGGACCGCGCCGCCGGCTCGCCGCGACGCTGTGGCGCAGCTCCGACGCCAGCAGGCGCGTTCTCCTGCTCACCGAACGCAGCCGGATGACCCAGCTCTGCGCGGCCGAGGACATCCGGCTGCTGCAGGCCGACGGCGCGGTGGTGCTGCACTTCGCCTCCGCGGACATGGACCTGCCGCCCGCCGACACCGGCGAGGTGGTCCGCACCAGGGGCGACGCGGTCGGGGCGCTGCGGCTGACCCCGATCCTCGCCAGGTACGTCGAGTCCAGGGTGCACGCGGTGACCGAGCACGCCGAACCTCCGCACGAGCAGGGAGAGCCGCGATGACCTTCGCCGGCACCAACTTCGACACGCTGACCGGCCGCGACCCGGCAGGCCGCCCCGCCTCGTGGCTGGTGCGGGTGCTGGAACCGGAACCCGCGGGCGACTCGGCCCTGGTGACCCACCGGGTGAAGACCCACGACGGCACCACGTTGCTGCGCCGCTCGCTCCCGCTCACCGGCAACCCGCTGGACGCGTCGATCGCGGAAATGCTGCTGGACAACGAGATCAGGGCGCTGGTCCGGTTGCACGCGCGCTATCCCAGACCGGTGCCGGAGCTGCCGAGGATCGTCGGGTACGACTTCGACTCGAGCACCCCGTTCGTCCTGCTGGAACCGCACGTCGGCAAGTGCCTCGACGGCAGCCCGCGCACGCTGCTGATCGACGAGCGGCGCCGGTTCATGGTCGGCGTGTTCCGGGCGTTGGCCCACCTCGCCGCGGTCGACCTGGTGCACGGTTCGGTCGGGCTCGCGTCGCTGTGCTGGGACGGCGCCACCGCCCAGCTGGTGAACCTCGAGCACGCGGTGAACCCCGGCGAGCCGACCCGTTCCGGCCTGTCGCGCAACGGTTCCGTCGCGCACACCGGCGACGACGTCCGCGCGGCCGGCCGGATGGTGTACGAGCTCGTCACCGGCAAACGGGTCGAGCTGGGTGCGGTGCCCGACCTCACCGCGCAGCCGGAGCAGCTGGCCACCCTGCTGCGCGGGGTGTTCGCGGCACGCCCCGCCGACCGGCCGACGGCGCTGGAGGTGCTGGAGCGGCTCAACGACCGCGACCCGCTCCTCCCGCCCACGGACACGACGGCGCTGATGCGGGCGGGCTACGACCGGTTCGACACCCTGCGGCCGGTCAAGGCGACGGGTCCCCGGCAGCAACAGCCACCGCCGCCACCACCGGTCAGGCGGTTCGCGCCCCGCCCGGAGCGCAAGCCGGTCCCGCTGCTCCCGTTGGCGCTGCTGGTGTTCCTCGCGGTCGCGGTGGTCGTGGCGCTGGTGGTCACCCGATGACGACGCCTCCCGAGTCCACCCGCGTGCAGTGCCCGATCTGCCTGGAGCTGTTCTCCTGGCGCGACGACGAGCTGTACCGGCGGGTCGTCGACAGCAGTGGCGCGCGCTGGGTGCGCGCGGACCTCTCGCACATCAACAACCCCGTGAAGAAGCAGGACCGCCGGGCGCGCTGCTACGTGCGGTGCCCCAACACCAGCAAGGAGAACAAGGAGCACTACCTGCCCGTCTCCTACCGCGACCACGGCACGCCGGTGGTCATCGGGCTGGTCGGGCGCAGCCGGTCGGGCAAGACGCACCTGCTGGCCAGCATGATCCACGAGGCGTTGCGCGGCGACCTGCGCCACCACGGCCTCGTCTTCGAACCGGCCGACGAGCTGCGGCACTCGGCGTTCCAGCGCGAGATCGACCAGCTGATGCTCGGCAACAAGCTGGAGGCCACCGAGTTCCTCAACGAGGACGTCACCACGTACCTGTTGCTGCGCAGCAACAATGGACCGACCAGGCCGCTGGTGTTCTTCGACGTGGCCGGTGAGGACTTCGTCACGTCCGGGCCGCAGGGGCTGGGCGGCCAGTTCGTGCTGGGCGCCACGGCATTGATGTTCGTCGACCACCCGGCCGGCGCGGTGCCGGCGTTGCACGGCGCGGGCCGGGTCAGCACGAACCCGGCGTTCTCCGGTGCGCTGGAACGGATCGGGCGGCGCGAGGACGCGCGCGACCTGCCCGTCGCCGTGGTGCTGACCAAGGCGGACGAGCTGCGCTACGAGGCTCCGATCGATCACTGGATCCGCCGCGACGACCTGCGCGAACCGCTGGACGCGGCCCAGTTCCGCGCCGAGAGCAGGGACGTCTACGCGTTCCTGGACCGGCACGAGGCCAGGCCGATGCTCGACGTGTTCGAGCGGTTCCACCGCAGCACGTTGCACGTCGTGTCGGCGACCGGCGCCGAAGCCGACGACAACAACACGTTCCCCCGCGGCGTCCGGCCGGCCAGGGTGCTGCGGCCGCTGCTCGCGCTGCTCGCGATGGCGGGGCTGGTCGCGCACCCGCAAGCGGCGGAGGTGGGCAGGTGAGCGACCTCGACCAACTCGTCTTCGCACCGGACGAGCGCAAGGGCATGAGCCTGTACTCCGCGTCGTTCCCGGTGCGGGACAACGACAGCTGGCAGGACTGGGACGGCAAGCTGATGCTCTACGCGCGGTTGCTGAGCGAGCCGGGCGGCAAACCACCGCCGCGCGCGTCGTTCACGCACGTCGCGTTCGCGGACGGCACCGCGGCGCTGGTCCGCCGTTCCGGTCAGCCCGGTGACGTGGGGCGCAACGTGGCGCACGCGGTGATCGGGGACCGTGCCGCGATCAACGACCTGCTGCCGCGCCTGGTCGGGTGGGACCGCTGGCTGGACCACAGGCCGGTCAGCCTCCAGCTGCCGAAGCCGGACCCGGCCGACTTCCCCGGCCCCCGGCCGTTCGAGCTGGACGATCCCGTGCTGGTGCCGATCGCCACCGCGGTGCTGGCCAGGCCGGACAGCTCCTTCAGCGTGATCGGCGTGCCGGAGGAGCTGCGGCTGCCGGTGGTCTGGCGGCTGCGGTCGCTGTGGCCCGAGCAGGAGTGGACGTTCTCGACCTACGAGAAGAGCGACGAGGACAAGCCGAACCTGCCCAGGGTCGTGTTCCTCGCCGAGCGGCCGACCGCGCTGGTCGAACCGCAGGAGGGACGGGTGCGCATCGACGTCAACGACGACGTGCGGTCCGGCGACCACACCACGAAGCAGGCGCGGGCGATGCTCAACGGCCAGCAGGTGCCGGCGGCCACCACGGCGGTCGCGGCGGTGCCGGACGAGCCGGTGACCGAGGTGGTGGAGGTGGTGGAGGTGGCCGACCGGCACGAGGCGCCCGCACCGGCCCGGCCGCTCCAGCCGGCCGGGCCCACCGCGCCGGCCGAGGTGACCGGCCTGCCGAGGACCGGACCGCGCAGACCCGCGGTCGCGGTGGTGGACGGCGACGCCCTGGCCGGGATCCTGCACAGCGACGACCCGTTGCACCGGCGGCTGGAACGGCTGACCAGGCTGCTCGACGCGCTCGACGCCTCGGCGGTGGACCACCAGGTGCTCGCCTGGGTCGAGGACGTGGCGGTGCCGCGCACGCTCGTCGCGTTCATCGTCGACTACCTGGAGTCCCGCGGTGTCACCGGGTTCGACCGGGCTCTCGCCCGGCGCTGGCGGGCCGAGCAGGGCATCCACCACCTGCCGCCGGAACCGGTGGGACCGCCGCCGGCCAGACCGCCGGTGGACGCGAGGCTCGTCGAGCGGGCGTGGTCCGAGCAGGAGGCGTGGTCGCGCAAAGCCGGGCAGCACAAGAGGTACGTGGTCGCGCTCCGGCTGATCGTGCTGGGCTGCCTGCTGTCCGGTGCGGTCGGTGCGGTCGGTGCCGCCCAGCTCACCACCGGGCCGCGCTGGGCAGCGGCACTCGTCGCGGGTGCCACCGCCGCGGTCGTGGCGATCGGCACCTGGATGCGCAAGCAGCTGGAACCCGAGGAGCGCAAGCAGTGGACGTACGCGCGCCGGCGTTCCGAGTCGCTGAAGTCCGAGGTGTGCCGCTACCTCGCGGGCGCGGACCCGTACCGGCGCGCTGACGCGGACCAGCGGCTGAGGCGGCACGTCGACGAGCTCCTGCCGATCGCCACCGCGGCGACCGCTGCCAAGTCGCCCGGGATCACCGGCATCACGACCTACACCCGGTTGCGGGTGCAGGACCAGATCGCCCACCACGTCTCGAAGGCGGACCGGTACGAGACCTCCCTGAAGCGGGCCCGGCTCGCCGAGTTCGGCTTCGGCGTCGCCGCCACGGTGCTGGCGGCGGTCGGCGCGGTCGTCGGCGGGCACGTCGTGGTGTGGATCGGTGTGTTCACCACGATCGCGGGTGCCATCACCGCGCACATCACGCTCACCGGCTACGAGCACCTCGTCGTGCGGTACCGGCGCACCGCGGCCGACCTGCACCGCCTGCTCACCGCGCTGGCCGACCAGCCGGACGAGGCGGCGCAGGACCTGTTCGTCGCGGAGTGCGAGCGGGTGCTGGCCCAGCAGAACGATGACTGGGTGGCGCAGCTCACCCCGTCCGCGGCCGGAAAGGACCAGCGATGACCGACCTGCGGTGGGACGTCTTCATCAGCCACAGCACCTCGCCCGCTCCCGAGGGGGTCGCGGCGCGGCTGCTGGAGGAGCTGCTGGAGTGGGACGCGCTGCCGGCCTGGCGGGTGCGCGCCGACCGGGAGTTCCTCCACCTCGGCGACCGGTGGCAGGAGCGGATCCGGGAGGTGGTCAACGAGAGCAACGTCGGCGTCGTGCTGCTCGACGAGAACGCCTTGCGCAGCAAGTGGGTCAGGCGCGAGACGCGGCAGATGATCGACCGCGGCCGGGACTTCCGGGTCATCCCGGTCCTGATCGGCCTCACCCGCGCCGACGTCGAGGAGGCCGGGTGCGAGGAGTTCACCGAACTGGTGCGGGACCGGCACAACATCGTGGTCCGCGACGACGGCCAGGTCGTGCTCGACGAGCTGGGGACGTTGCTGGGCACGGAGGTGATGGCCGCGCTCACCCCGGAGGAGATGTCCTGGGTGCAGCGCATCGCCTACTACCTGCCCGAGGACGAACGGATGCTCGCGAACGCGTTGCGCAGGTTCGACCCCGTGCGAGACCTCCCGCCGCTGCTGCCGCGGGAGAGGCTCGCCTACCGCATCCTCGAGTCGCGGCTGCACAAGGTCGTCAAGGCGTTGTTCGTCTTCCTCAAGCACGACCTGGTGAAGCGGCTGCGCCCGGAGTCGAGGGCGATGCTGGCCGAGCTGATCGAACCGAGCTGGATCGAGTCGTCGCTCGCCCGCCGCATCCCGCCCCACACGCCGTCGCAGGTGTGCGTGCTGAGCACCGGCAACCCGGTCCCGAAGGCGCAGCGGCCCGGCGTGTGCGTCGACACCGGCGTGCACCTGGTCCGGCGGGCCACCTGCTGGGACGAGGAGAACGTCGAGGTCCGGCCGTGCGGGGACGTTCCGGTCGGCGACCCGAGCGAGATCCCGCTGCACCTGGGCGACCAGTACCAGTGGGAGGAGGACGCGAAGAACTACATCGTGCTGGAGGCCGGTCGCAACCTCCGGTCCAGGTTGGACACCGCGCGAGCGGTGCGGGACCTGTGGCCCGACGTGGTGGTGGTGCTCGTCGTCGATCCGGGCACCGACCCCGTCGGTGAGAAGTTCGACCAGCACCTCGGTCCTTACGGCACCGTCGTGATCGAACACCGCGAAGAACTCGAAGCGAACAAGGCCATGGACAAGATCCGCGAGGTCCTGAGGATCGAGAAGGCGGGCCGATGAGCACCGGAACGGACACGACGCAGGTCGAGACGGACGGCAAGAGGTACGTCCGGCCGCCGGGGCTGGACCTCGCGGTGCGGGTGGCGACCGCGACGAGCAGGCCGCTGCTGCTCTTCGGCGCGCCGGGGTCGGGCAAGTCCAGCCTGGCCAAGAACATCGCCTACCGGGACGACCTGCGCTACTACGAGCACGTGGTCACCGCGCGCACCTCGGCCAGGGACCTGCTGTGGTCGTTCGACAGCGTCCGCCGGCTCGGCGACGCGCAGCTCAAGGTGCGGGACTGGCGGGACGACGACTACGTCACGCCGGGCGTGCTGTGGTGGGCGTTCGACCGGGCGAGCGCCCTGACGTTCAAGCGGGCCAAGGAACCGCACCCGTCCTGGAACACCGGCGAGCGCAGGCGGCCGGGCGCGGTCGTGCTCATCGACGAGATCGACAAGGCCGACCCGGACGTGCCGAACAGCCTGCTGGTGCCGTTGGCCGACCGGTTGTTCACGGTGACCGACCTCAGCGAGGCCAGGGAGGTGCGGGAGGTGGCGGACCCGCGGTGCCTGATCGTCATCACGTCGAACCAGGAACGCGAGCTGCCCCCGGCGTTCGTGCGGCGGTGCGTCGTCCACGAGCTGGAACCGCACGACGAGCCGACGTTGCGCAAGATCGCCGAGAGCCACGTGGGCAGGGACCGCAGGTACCCGCTGGACCACCTCATCCGGAAGCTCCAGGACGCCCGCAAGCAGGCGCGCGCCGACCAGCGCAGGCAGCCGAGCACCGCCGAGTTCATCGACGCCATCCGGGCCTGCCTGGGCGAGGGCATCGAGTCGACGACGCACCTCGACCTGGACCCCATCCTGAAGATGATCTTCGAGAAGGACGCGGGCACCGGTGCCGCGCCGGGGTGGTCGCCGTGACGGCGGCGGCCTGGCTGGGCGATCTCGTCAGGGCGGTCGCCGCCGAGACGCCGCCGGGCCGGGAGCCCGATCCCGCGCTGGTGCGGCAGATCGAGCGCCTGCTGGGGATCGAGCACGGCACACCGCCGGTCGTCGAGGACGCTGCCCCGCCGCCACCGGAACCGCAGCCCCTGCCGCCGCCGGAGGAGCACGTGCGAACGCGGATGCCGGAGGCGGAGGAGACCGGCAGGCGGTTCGGCGACTTCGAGCAGCCGCCGTCGTACCGGACGGAGCAGGACCCCATGGTGGGCCTGAAGGTCTCGTGGGACGACGAGGGCGAGCCGGACCGCCCGTGGCTGCCGGTGCCGGACCTGCCCGTGCTGAGCCCGGAGCAGCTGCTGCGCCGGCCACCGCACGAACCGCTGCTGCGCCGCGCCTCGACCTCCGCGGTGGTGCAGGCCCTGTTCTCCCGCCGGATGCCGGACACCGAGGTCGACGTGCCCGCCCTGGTCGAGCAGCTGGCGTCGGCGCGGGCGGTGAGCGAGCTGCCCCGCCTCGCCCACCCGACCTTGCGCTTCGGCGCCCACGTGCTGATGGACCGCTCGGAGGGCATGTCGTTGTTCTGGCGCGACCAGCAGGCGCTGGTCGGCGTGGTCAACAGCGTCATCGGCGCCTCCCTCACCGAGGTCAGCGTGCTGTCCGGCTCACCGCGCCGGATGCAGCGCGGCCACCGCCACCCCGCTCCCGACCGCGCGGTGCTGGTGCTCGCGGGCTTCGGCATCCGTCGCGGGCGGGCCGAGCAGGAGGTCTGGGAGCCCTACGTGCGCTGGCTGCGGCGCCGGCGCTGCCGGGTGGTCGCGCTCGTGCCGTTCCCGCGCGACCGGTGGCCGGGGTGGCTGACCTCGCTGATGCCGGTCGTGAGCTGGGACCGGGTCACCACCGTCGGGGCGGTGCGGGCGGCGCTGGGGCGGACGTCGTGATCCGCGAGCGCCTCCGCGAGGAGCTGGACCGCCCGAGCGTCGCCCCGGACGTGCAGCTCGCCGTCGCGCTGAGCACCGCCACCCGGATCGAGGCCGAGCTGGTCAGGGCGGTCCGCCTCGGCGTGCTGCCCCACCTCGACGTGGGTGCCGAGTCCGACTTCTGGTTCAGCGACTGGGTCGGGGCACGCCAGCCGCAGGTCGTGGCGTTGCGCTCGGACCTGCTCGACCTCCTGCGCGACCGCCTCGCCCGCTACGACGAGGCGGCGCTGGAGACGTTGCGCGCCATCATGTTGCGCAGCCACCGCAACCTCTCCCCCGCGCTGGCGCTGGAGGAGGACGTCACCTGGCACGCGTGCACCGGCGGCGAGGAGGGGTTCACCGTCGCGTGCGCGCTGCTGCGACGCGCGTCGAAGGCGATGGTGGTGCAGGGCCGCGACGGCGTGGCCGGCTGGGTGGCTGACGCGGTGCACCGGCTGCCGCGGGAGGTGTTGCGCAGCACCGACGGCTGGCACGCCGTGCTGAACGCGCGCAGGACGCGGTCCGAGGACATCACCGCGGAGCCGGAGCACGTCGACGCACGGGTGATCGAGGAGATCCTCATCCCGGTGGCGCACGGGCAGGACGACTCGACCATGCGCCGGTGCGTCGGGGTGCGTTGGGACGACGGCGCGCTCGTGCTGGGCGAGGGCGTGGACGGCGGGGTCACCATCCGGCTGCCGCACCACGTGCCGCCCCTCGTGGAGCTGGTCGAGTACGGCAACAGCGAGGGCGACTGGCACCTCATCGGGCAGTCACCGCCGTTCCGGCCGGTGAGACCGGGCCCGGTCCGGCTGCGCACGCTGGACGGCCGGGTCTTCGACATCCCCGAGGCCGTCGGCGACCGGGTGCAGGCCTCGCCCGTGCTCGTGCAGGTCGAGGGCGCCCAGGGCGAGCCGGCGCGGTTCTGGCTGCAGCCGGTGCGGTTCGAGACCGGCGAGCGGGCGCGGGCGGGCCAGCCGGTGGCGTTGCTGACGAGGGTGCTCGACACCATCCCGGCCGACCCCGGCGCGTTGTCGAAGCTGCACGGCTGGTTGGCGCAGGAGGAGGTCTGCGCGGTCAGGTTGCTGCACGGCTGGACCGAGGAGCAGCGGATCCGGCTGGCCACCCAGATCGCGGCGGCGGGCGAACGAGAGGGCTGGCACGTGTTCCGCGGGCGGCAGGACCCGGCGGCGGCGCAGTGGCTGCGGTCGGACAAGCCGCAGCCGGGGCCGAAGGGCGTCCTGCTCGTGGTGGACCGCGCGGACTCGTGGCACCCGCAGCACCTGCGGGGCATGCTCGCGGCGCTGCTGGACGGGTCGGCGCGGACCAGGGTGCTGCTGCTGTCGCTCGACGCCGGGTCGTGGTGGAACGCGGTCGCACGGGCGTTCCCGGCCGCCGACGTGCACTGGGCGGCACAGCGGCTCGACGCCGACCCGCCGCGGGAACGCCCTGAGCTGTACCGGCGGGCGATCGACGTGATGGCGGACGCGATGTCGGCGGACCTCGACCCGGCCCGCGACCTGCGCGGTCCGTGGACGTCGCAGGACGACGTCGAGCTCGTCGCGGTGGCGGCGGCGCTGGACGCGCTGACCAGGAAGACCAGGAGGGGCTACGCGGGTGCGGCGAAGCTGGTGCTGCGGCACGAGCACGTCTTCCGCACCCGGCGGGCACCCGAGCACGACGGGCAGCTGGCCGCGCTGGTGTTCCTCGCGACCCTGCTGCGGCCGTTGCACGTGGGCGCGGCCCGCGACCTGTGCCTGCACTTCGAGCTGATCGACGCCGAGCACGACTGGCGGCCGCTGCTCGCCGCGTACGAGCGGCTCTACCCGCTCGACCAGGAGGCGCTCGACCCGCTCGGCCCGTGCCAGCTCGCCGACGACCTGCTCGCGGGCGTCCTGGTGGACCAGGACGCCGATCTCGGCGTCGACCCGGCCTGGGCGGTGCGGCTGCTCGATGCGATCGCGACGGCCACGTTCCCGGAAGACCCCGGCGTCGAACCGCACTCGATGGCCGCGCTCGCCCACGCGTCGGCGCGGTTCCGCCGGCTCGCCACCGGCTTCCTCAACCCGATCGTCCACTCCCGGCCGGAGCTGCTGGTCCGCGCGGGCGCGGCGGCGATCATGACGGCGCTGGCGAACGCCGACACCGAGCTGCTGGAGCGCATCCACGGCGCTCTGCCACCACCGGACGAGCGCGAGGTGCACCTCGACCCGGCCGTGGTGCGGCTGGAGCTGGCGCTGGTCGGCCACCTGCGGTCGGAGGGTGCGCCGAGTCCGGAGCGCGACGCGCCGCTGGACCTGCGGCTGGCGCGCAGCCAGGCTCGTGCCGGTCTGCTGGAGGCGGCCCTCACGACAGCGGCGAAGGCCGCCGACGGGTACCGCAGGCTCGTGGTGCGGGAACCCCGCGTGCACACCACCGGCCTGTGCGAGTCGCTGGTCCTGCAGAGCGGGCTGCTGGGCGAGCTGAACCAGTCCGAGCAGGCGCTGGCGGTCGCCGAGGAGGCCGAGTCGCGGCTGCGGACGCTCCAGGTCAAGCGCCGGGACGAACCGGGCTCCACCCTCGCCTCCGCGCTCGCGAACCTGGGCAGGCAACGCGCGCGCAGCGGCAACACCGGGCACGCCCTGCGCGACGTGCGGGAGGCCGTGACCATCCTGCGCGACCTGGCCGAGGTGCGGCGCGCCGAGTACGAGCCGGAGCTCTGCGAGGTGCTGGTCAACCTCGCCGAACGCGCGGGCGAGGCCGGGGAGCCGGAGCTCGCGCTGTCCGCGGTGGAGGAGGCGGTGGCACTGGCCGCCCGGCTCCACGCCGCCAACAAGTGGGCCCACCTCCACCGCTACGCCGCGGCACTGGCTGGGCGGTGGCGGTGGACCGGGTCGGCGAGCGACCTGGACGAGGCGGTGTCGTTGTACCGGCAGGCCGCGCAGGCATCACCCGAACGGTTCGACCTGGCGCTCGCCGGTGTGCTCGTCGACCGGTCCCGCACCACCGGCGACCTGTCCGCGCTGGAGGAGGCGATAGGCCTCTACCAGCGGCACAAGCGGGCAGAGGACGAGCTGGCCGCGGCGGTTGCGCTGCGTGACCAGTGGGAGGGCGGGTCGGTGTGATCGCTACCCTGGAGCCGTGACCGACCTGGCCGACGACCTCAGCCTGCTGCGCGACCTCGAACGCAGGTTGCTCGTCTACAAGTTCGCGATCGAAGAGCTCATGACCAAGCTGAGGATTCTCAGCGAGGAGTTCGACTCCGTGCACCGGCACGACCCGATCGAGCACATCACGAACCGGGTCAAGAAGCCGGAGGGCATCCTGGAGAAGCTGCGGCGCAAGGGGGTGCCGTTCGACCCCGACCGGATCGGCGACCACCTCGACGACATCGCCGGGGTGCGGGTGGTCTGCCCGTTCGTCTCGGACGTGTACCGGGTGTCGGCGATGCTGGCGCGCCAGCACGACGTGGACGTGCTGCTCACCAAGGACTACATCGCGGTGCCCAAGCCGAACGGGTACCGCAGCCTGCACCTCATCGTGCGGATCCCGGTGTTCCTGTCGGACCGGGTGGAGCACGTGAAGGTAGAGGTGCAGCTGCGGACCATCGCCATGGACTTCTGGGCCACGCTGGAGCACAAGCTGTTCTACAAGTACGACGACCGGCCGCCGGCGGACTTCGTCGACGAGCTCATGTCGTCGGCGTTGATCGCCGCGCAGCTGGACGAGCGGATGGAGTCACTGCACCGCCGCATCCACCAGGACGACCGCTAGCTGCCGGGCCGCTTCGCCGCGCAGGACGCCGTAGTGGTCGGCGTCGATGCGGTGCGTGGTGGCGTCGGTCAGGCTCGCCCACATGTCGAGCTGGCTGTCGAGCAGGTCCGCGGCGACGACCACGGCTCGGGTCTGCTGCGGGCCGCGGGCCCGGTAGGCGGCCGAGGCCTGGGCGTGGCGCAGGAAGACCTCCCAGCGCTCGTCCAGGACGTGCGCCGGCACGTGGTGGCCCGCCTGGGCCAGGCGCGCGGAGATCACCAGGGTGTCGGTGAACTCGCCCTCGACGCCGAACGACGCCATGAGGTTGCGGCCGAACATCTGGAACCACTCGCGTTCGATGCCCTCGGGGTAGTTCTGGTTGATCGGCGGGGTCGAGTCGATCACGGCCACCAGCGGCGGCTGCGGGTCGCGGGCCGTCATCTCGAACACGATCTGGCCGCCCATCGACCAGCCGGCCAGCACGTCCGGGCGCAGGCCGGCGAGGTCGAGGTCGGTGCGGTAGGCGCGGGCCATCATCGGCAGGGTGGGCAGTGGTTCGACCTCCTGCGAGACGGTGACGCGCCAGTCGTCGGGCAGTGCGGCCACGAGGTCGCGGTAGTCCTGGACGCCGCCGCCCGCGCCGTGCACGAGGTGCAGGTGCGTGCCGGGGCCGTCCTGGAGGGTCACCAGGGTGCTCGGCGCGGCCTGTTCGCCGGTGCTCTGCAGCTGGGCGACGAGCCGGCGCGGGGTGGGGTCGACGAGCCAGTCGGCGATGTCCACGGAGGCGTCGAGCCGGTCGCGCACGGCCGCGAGGAGCCGCACGACGTGCAGGGAGTGGCCGCCGGAGGCGAAGAAGTCGGCGTCGGGACCGGTGGGCGGTTCCTCCACGAGCGCGGCCCACTCCTCCGCGATCACCTCCCACTCGGTTCCGGCGGGCAGTGCCTGGTGTTCGACGACCTCGGTCTCGACGTGGCCGGTGACCGCGCGGGTCCGGATCGGCAGCTCACCGACGGTCAGCGCGGGGTCGGCGGACAGCACGGTGTCGAGGTCGTCGAGCAGCCGCAGCACGGTGTCGCGGTCGTAGCGGCCGGTGTTGTACTCCACCTCGGCGCGGTGGCCGCCGTCGACCTCGGCGAACGACATGGACATGTCGGCGCGGGCCGCGCGGTTGGGGCTCGCGAGCCAGGTGAGGCCGACGTCGCCGAGCTTCAGGTCGAAGCCGATCTGGCCGAGGTAGCTGACGAGCAGCGGGGACGCGTCGGTCAGCGACGCCTGCGTGGCCGCCGGCAGCGCGGCGAACACGGCCGGGTAGGGCACGTGCTGGTGCGCGAACATCTGCCACAGGCCGTCACGGGCCCGCGTGACGACCTGCGCGACGGTGTCGGTGTCCTGGATGGACGCCCGCACGACGCACAGGTTCGCCGTGTAGCCCACGAGTGCCTGGTCGCGGACGCTCATCCGGTTCGCGGCGACGACACCGACGCTGATGTCGGCACCGGCGGTGCGGGCGAGCACGGCCTCCAGCGCGGCCAGCATGATCGCGAACGGCGTGGCGAACGACGCCTTGGCGAGTGCCGCGAGGCCGGCGCTCGCCTGCGCGCTCAGCGTGTGCCGGATGACGACACCGGGTGCGCCGACGCCGAAGCGGCCGGCGTGGTCGGCGGCGACCGTGGTGGCGGTCGCACCGTCCAGTGCGGACCGCCAGTGGTCGAGCGACTTGTCCCACTTGCCGCTCGCGCGGGCCTCGTGCTGCTCGGCGGCGTAGACCGTGAACGGCACGGGCTCGTCGTCGAACTCGCCGCCCTCGTAGGCGACCGACAGCTCGGCCACGAGCAGCTGGATCGCCCAGCCGTCCAGCACGACGTGGTGGACGGTGAGCAGCAGCTCGTGCCGGTCGCCGATGCGGACGTACGTCAGGCGTGCCAGCGGGGCGTCGGCGAGGTCGATCGGCTGTTCCTGGACCTCCTCGGCGATGAGGCGGGCCAGCTCCTCGTCGCCGTGGTCGACCTCGACGACGTGCAGGCGGGCCGTGCGGGTGTCGTGCACGGTCAGCGTGATGTGGTCACCGGTGCGCTGGACGGCGGTGCGCAGCGCCTCGTGCCGGTCGGTGAGGCGTTGCCACGCGGACCGCAGGCGGTCGACGTCGAGCGGGCGGTCGCACAGCAGCCGCCAGGTGAGGTTGTAGAGGGACTTGTTGCGGGCCCGCTGGTGGATCCACCAGACGGACTCCTGCATCGCGGTCGCGGGACTAACGAACACCCTGTGCCTCCAGGAACTCGGCGAGGAGGCGCTTGCGGTCGACCTTGTCGATGTCGGTCAGCGGGATGTCCGCGCGGTGGTGGAACGCGCGGGGCCGCATGTACACCGGCAGGGTGTCGGTGAGGCTGATGAGCTCGTCCTCGCCGACCTCGGCGCCCGTGTGGAACGCGTGCAGGTCGATCTCGCCGTCCGCCGCGGTGACGGCCAGCACGACCGCCTCGACGACGCCGGGGTGGCGGCGCAGCACGGACTCGATCTCGCCGAGCTCGACCCGGTTGCCGCGCACCTTCACCTGGTGGTCGATCCGTCCCATGTGGACGAGCTCGCCGCTCTCCAGCCGGACCCGGTCACCGGTGCGGTACCAGAGGTCGTCGGACACCGGGCTCGTCCCGTCGTAGAGGGTGCCGCGGGTCTCGCCCTCCTTCCACGCCACGAACCGGCCGATGTTCTCGCTCTCGGTGAGGTAGCCGGGGAACCGCTGCGAGCCGCGCACGCACAGCTCGCCGTCGTCCTCCTGCGGCTCGAACTCGTCGTTGAACAGCACGTAGTCGAGGTGCTCGAACACGGTGCCGATGGGCGCGGAGCCGTTGGAGGTGACGATCCGGTCCTCCGGGTTCGCCGGCACCTCGTAGGCGGTGACGATGCAGGCGGCCTCGCTGGGGCCGTAGCAGTTGATCACCGCGGTGTTCGGCGCGGCCTGGGTCCAGGCCTCGATCTGCTCCACGGTCAGGGGTTCGCCGCCGAACGAGCTGAGCCGCAGCGTCGGCATGCTGTTGGGGGCGAGTGCGCGCAGGCGCTTGGCGAACGAGATCAGCGACGGCACGGACATCCAGTGGGTGAGCCGCTTGCCGCTGATGAACTTCACCGGCGTGAGCACGTCACCGCGTTCGGCCACGACCAGGGTCGCGCCGGAGCCCCACGCGCCGAACATCGACAGGATCGAGCCGTCGAAGCACATCTCGAACGTCTGCGCGACGCGGCAGTCCGGGCTGAGCTTGTAGCGCTTCATGACCTCGGCCAGGAACCAGCTGACGTTGGTGTGCGTGACCGGGACGCCCTTGGGCTTGCCGGTGGCGCCACTGGTGTAGACGACGTAGGAGCCCTCGTCGAGGTCGGGGCGGATGATGTCCGGGATGGCGATCTCGTTGTCCGGCAACAGGAACTTGCGCCAGCGGTCGCCGGTCATGTCGAACAGCGGCACCCGCGCGTTGGCCCGGTACTCCTCCAGGCCCTCGCCGGAGCTGTCGTCGATCATGGTGAAGTCGACGGCGGCGTCCTCGGTGATGCCGAGGTTGCGGACCGCGGGCGCGGCGGGGTTGAGCGCGACCGCCGTGGCACCGAGCCGCAGCCCGGCCAGGTAGGCGATGTAGCCGATGAGGCTGCGCGAGGTCATCAGCCCGACCCGCTTCGGCGCGTGGCCGAGGTTCTCCAGCATGGCGGCGCTGACCCGTTCGACGGCTTCCTGCAGCTCGGCGTAGGTCAGGGTGGCGCTGGACATCTCGATCGCGACGTTGTCCGGGTACTCCTGGGCGGACGCGTGGAACCAGTCGTAGAGCGAGCGGGTGGTCAGCACGGTTGCCTCCGGGACGAGATCGGTTTCGAGCTCAAGCAGGTGACGCAGGGTGTTGTGCACGAGCGACGCGCGCGGGCGGCCCCTGCGTGCGGAGTCGACGGCGAAGCGCAGCGCCTTGGGCAGGCCCTCCCAGGCCGTGCCCGCGTCGGTGTGGCCGAGCAGCCGGTGCCGGAACGCCCGGTGCTGCGCCGCGGTCCACAGGTCGTCGAGGTTGCGTTCGGTGATGCGGTCGGCGAGGAACGGCAGGACCTCCTCGTCCGTGCGCAGCCACTCGCCGTCGAGGTGGGGCGTGACACCGGGTCCTCGTTCTCTTCTGAGCCAGAGCTGACCGTCGGGTTGGTGCAGCGGGAACCCGAACACGTGCTCGTTCCTGAGCCTCTGCTCGGGCGTCCAGTCGTCCGGGTGCATGGCCTTGAGCAGCTGCTCGGTGGTGAGCCAGCCGGCGAACGGGTGCTGCTCGCCGTCCGCGAGCAGGCCCGCGAACCCGTCGCGCACGTACCAGCGGTTCTGCCGGCGGCGTTCGACGAGCACCCAGTGCGGCGCCGGGGTCTTGCTCGGCGACCACGGCAGCTTGGCGTTGTCGGTGACCACCAGGCAGCGCCCGTGCTCTTCGAGCTCGTCGGTGATGCCCCTGACCGGGTCGCCGGTGGCGTAGGCGAGCTGGGTGCCGTCCGGCAGCCGGTTCAGCGGGTACCGGTGGTGCGAGAACGCCAGCTCGTCCAGGTCCGTGCGCACCGCCAGCCGCACGGACTCGGCGAAGGTCGCCTCGGTGCCCGCGAACTCACCGGCGAGGTAGGCGACCAGGTTCGTCGTGTAACAGCTCAGCCCGGTGATCACGGTGCCTCCAGGAACGCCACGCTCACCGGTACCGCGCTGGTGCGCAGCCGGTTCCACCGCACGCCGCGCCACGTCCCGCTGGCCTGCCCGCGGGCAACCGGGATCGACCACGGCCGACCCGACAGGCCCTCGCCGGTCGCCTTCACACACGCCTCCTGCACGGTCCACACCCAGGCGAACTCCAAGTCCCGCTCCCCCTCCGGCAACTCCGCCAGCTCCGCCACCCCGCACCGCCGCAACAACCCGTCCGAGGCGGGTACCGGCAGCTGCACGTCCACGCCGACCCCGAGTCCCCTGCCCCGCCGGCACGCGGCGGCGACGTACCCGCCGTCGTGCGCCAGGCTGACGGCCAGGTCGGGGTGGTCCGGCAGGTACGGCTGCCCGCTGTCGCGCGCCGCGATCTCCCCCTCGCCCAGCTCGGCGACCAGGCTGCGCAGCAGGCCCCTGGCGGCGGCGAACTCGCGGGCGCGCACGGCGGGGAGGTGGGCCGCGGCCTGGACGTCCACGGCGTGCGGGGTGACGTCGCCGACGGCGGCGACCGCGACCCTCACCGGACCTCCAGCAGGTCGTCCGCGTGGTCCGCCACGCCCGCCAGCATCGCCCCCACGGCACCGCCGGCGATCCCGAACATCGCCACCGCCGCCCGCAGCTCCGCGATCCCGCCGTGGGTGAACGCGTCCGCGCCCAGCAGCTGCGTGCACTCCCGCAGCACGACGTCCAGCCCGTCCGCGACGGCCACCTTCAACGCCATCGCCGAGGCCATGTCCGGTGCTGCCGCCGACACCGCCGCCATCCGCCACGTCTCCACGACGCACCGCGCGAAGCGTTCGCGCACCGCCGCGTTGTCCCACAGCACGCCCTCCCCCAGCGCCCGCGAGCCCAGCCGGGCCCGCACGTCCCGCAGCACCCGCCGGCACAGCGCCACCGCCCACAGAGCACCCGCGCGGCGTTCGGCGGCGACCTGCACCGCGAACGACGCCAGGCCGCGCCCGGGCGGCCCGACCAGGGCGGAGCGGTCCAGGACCACCTCGTCCAACGTGATCGCGCCGATGCCCGCACCGTCGAACAGCGACGTCGGCTCCGGTGTCACCCGCACGCCCGGCGCGTCCAGGGGCACCAGCACCCAGCAGAAGCTCGTGAAGTGCCGCACCGGCTTGTGCCGGGCCAGCACCAGCGCGTGCGAGGCGTGGCAGGCGTTCGTGATCCACCGCTTGACGCCCGACACCGCGACCGACGAGTCCGACAGCTTCGCCGTCGTGCCCATCGACATCAGGTCCGACCCCGCGCCCACGTCGTCGGTCGCGGCCAGCGCCACCACCGCGTCACCGGCCTCCACCGCGCCGGCCAGCGGATGTCCGTTGTCCCGCAGCAGCGGCAGGACCGTGGCGAGCTGGACGCAGCAGGCCAGCACCACCCCGACCGGGTGGCGTCCGTCCAATGCGGACACGTCGGCCGTGCTCGTGTCCAGCTCCAGCCACGCATCACGCAAGGCGCACCTGCCGATCGAGCAACGCCAGCGCGCCGTTCGCCAGCAGCAGGCGGTCGTTCGAGTAGTTCAACGACGCCGAGCGCAGGTCGCGGAAGACCCGTTCCAGGTCGGAGGACCGCATGTACCCGTGCCGGAGCCCGACCAGCTCGACCATCTCGTCGACCGCGGCGAAGCACTCGACCGCTGCCCGCACCTTCAACGTGTTCACCAGCATCTGCCCGGCGCCGACCGAGAAGTCGGCGTCGAGGGTGTGCTGCAGCAACGCGTGCACCACGTCCAGCCGCTCGCGAATCCGCGCCACGCGCGTCAGCAGCAGCTCCGACGACGGGTCGAACTGCCGCGACGACCCGCGCACCAGTCCGAGAACGCGGGAGAACGCGCCCGACGCCGCACCCAGCCACGCCGCCGCCCAGCCGAGGTGCGCCAGCGGCCCGAAGGTCGCCGCCACCACGTCGCGGAACCCACCGGGTGCGCCCACGACCTGGGAGGCGGGAACGACACCGGCGAGCCGCATCGGCACGCTGTGGGTGGCGCGCATGCCCAGCGGGTCCCAGCCGCCGTGCACCTCGACCACGTCGAGCTGCGAGCGGTCCGCGTACACCAGCGACACCTGCGTCGGCGTCGTCGCGTCCGGTGCCAGCACGGTCACCAGGAACGCGTCCGCGTGCACGCCGCCGGTCACGATCGGCGCGTCCCGGTCGATCCGCAGCGCGCCGTCCACCCAGTCCACAGTGGACTCCGACGACAGCAGGTGCCCGCCCTTGCCCTTCTCGGTGGTCACCGAGGCCAGGTACACCCGGCCGGACCGGATCCGGTCCACCAGCGCGGGCGCGTGCCGCACCAGCGCGAACGCCTGCTGGCAGTGCATCGCGTAGATCATCGCGACGGACATGTCCTCGCGCCCGAGCCGCAGCGTCACGTCCACGACGTCGCGCACCGACCCCACGACCGGCAGCGCCAGCAACCCGCTGTCGCGCAACGCCTCCAGCGCCTCCACCGGGAACGCCGCATCGGCGTCGCAGCGGCCGGCGTGCTCGGCGGTGACCGCGAGGACCTTCTCCAGCGCCGGGATCACGACGCGACCCGCAACGAGTCGACCGCCGCCCACAGGCTGCCCGCGGTCGCGAACGTCGCGTCGGTCAGCAGCTCGTCGGGCAGCGACACCCGGTAGTTGTCCTCGATCGCGAACAGCAGCTCGATGGCGCGCATCGAGTCCAGTCCGAGATCGCGCAACGACGACTCGGGCGTGATGGTGCCCGCACCCGCGTACTTCAGGAACGGCCGCAGCACGGCCGGGAACTCAGCGTCCATTACAAACCCCTCTCTCGTCTGATCTCCAGCCGCGACTCGTCGACGACCACACCACCGTCCACGACCACCTCGTCGGCCAGCGGATGTCCGAGGAACGCCACCAGCGAGGCGTAAAGCCCGTACGCACCGACGTTGGGAACGCTCACCACGTCACCGGGTGACACCGGCGCGACCTCGGCGGCGCGCGCCCACGTGTCGACCGGTGTGCACAGCGGGCCGGCGACGATCGTGTCCGGCACCGGAGACCGCGCCGGGTCGTCCTGGGCCGTCTGCACGTCCGGCACGATCGGCGGCAGCCTGCGCAGCCCCGACATGCCGCCGAGGTGGTTCACCCCGGACTCCAGCACGAGCACCGGCCGGTCCTGCGAGTACTTCACGTCGAGGACCCGCGTGCGCAGGGTCCCGCAGGTCGCCGTCAGGTACCGGCCCGACTCGAACGCCACCACCGGCGCACCGGTCCGCCAGCCGGGGAACGTCTCGTCCAGCAGGTCGGCGAGGCCGTCCGCCAGGCCGGGGAAGACCGGCAGTTCCCCCGACCTGGCGAACGGTGCCCCGAACCCGCCGCCGAGGTCGAGGACCTCGACCGCGAGCCCGGTCTCGTCGGCGAGCCGGCGGGCCGTGCGCGCCGCCTGCCGGAACTGGTTCAGCAACGCGTCCTCGTCGCTGATGTTCGTGCCCATGTACAGGTGGAAGCCGGCGACCGAGACGTGCTCGCGCGAGCCGAACGCCGCCGGGTCGCGCAGCACCCAGGTCAGGTCGGCGCCGAACTGCGAGGGCACCCCGGTCATCGTCAGGCCGTGGCCGGGCACCGGCTGCTCGTCGTTGATCCGGACGATCGCCCGCACCGGCACGCCCAGCGCGTTCAGCTGGTCGAGGCCGAACGGCGAGTCGACGGAGAAGTGCGTGACGCCCTCCTTCACCGCCTCCCGCAGGTCCTCGTCCCGCTTGCCGGGACCCGTGTACAGCAGCTGCTCGCCGGTGAACCCGGCCTCCAGCGCCACGTGCAGCTCGCCCGGCGAGCACACCTCGGCCAGGCAGCCCTGCTCCCGCAACGTCCGCACCACCAGCGGGTGCGGGTTGGCCTTGAGCGAGTAGTAGATCTCGCTCGGTTCCGGCAGCGACGAGCGCAGCAGCGCGTGACAGCGCCGCACCTCGTCCAGGTCGTAGACGTACTCAGCCACGCGTCCCCCTGAGCACTAGGCCGTGAGCCCCGCCCACCCCCGCTGCTGCCAAGGGCGTCTGCAAGTACCACCAACACATGATCGAATCGCCCTCAACTACCACCAACGTGCTCGCCGCCCTTCGGACCAGGCCTGCGCCCGCGGGCGGCCGGAAGCACTGTCGGCAGTGGAAAAGTGCTTGTTGATGTTGAGTTGGTGGTACTTGCAGATGCCGGCGGAAGCAGGGGGTGGAAGGGAGACGGGAGAACCTGGTCAGGCATGTTGGAGCCTCTTCCGGTCGACCTTCCCGTTGGGGGTCAGCGGGATCTCGGTCACGACCACGCACGCCCGCGGCGCCTTCGCGTCCTCGATCTGCTCGCGCAGCAACGCCAGCACCTGCTCGGAGGTGAGTGCGGTGACGGCGAACAACGTCGCCCCGTGCTGCCCGCTGGCCGGGGGCAGCACCGCCGCCGCCTCGACGCCGGGGACGCGGTGGGCCGCGGCCTCGACCTCGGTGACGCTGACCCGCGAGCCGTGCTCCTTGTAGATGTCGTCACGCCGGCCCACGAAGTACAGGTAGCCGTCCGCGTCCATGCGCCCGTAGTCGCCGGTGCGCAGCTTGGGGAACAGGCCCTCGTCGCGCGGGAACCGCTGGGCGGTCAGCTCGGGACGCCGCCAGTAGCCGCTCATGACGTTCGGCCCGCGCACCACGATCTCGCCGACCTCCCCGACCGGCACCGGTGTGCCGTCCGGGTCGACGACCAGGATCTCGGTGCCCGGCAACGCCTTCCCGCACGCTCCCGGCCGGCGCAGGTCCTCGTCCTTCGGCATGATCGCGGCGCGTTTGCACTCGGTGAGCCCGAACATCAGCTGCACCTGCAGGCCGAGGACCAGGTGGCGCAGCTCGGCGATCACCTCGGGCTGCATGGCCGCACCGGTGTTCGTCAGCAGCCGCAACGCCGGCGGCTGCGTCCCCGGCCGCGCGAGCATCCGCGCGAGCCCGGCCGCCATCGCCGGCACCGCGGGCAGCACGGTCGCACCGCACGCCCGCAGGTGCCGCACCAGCTGCGGGCCGGCGTCCGCTGCGCTGCCCAGCTGCAGCCGCGCGCCCGCCAGCGTGCTCAGGAACACCTGGTAGAGCCCGTAGTCGAAGGCCAGCGGCAACGCGCAGAACACGGTGTCGTTCGGCAGGTACTCCAGCTGCGACTGGATGGCCTGCGCGGCGAACACGACCTGCGCGTGCGTGGACACGACGGCCTTCGGCATGCCGGTGCTGCCCGAGGTGTAGACCAGGCACACCGGGTCGACCGCGATCGGGCCGGGCACGGGCTCCTCGTCCCCGCCCTCCACCGCCCTGCGGACCTCGTCGAGGTCGCGCAGCACGAGCACCGGTTCGCAGTCGGCGACCACGTGGGCGATCGCCACCTCGGGCGACTGCGGGTTGAGCACGCTGAACACCGCACCCGCCCGCGCGCACCCGTAGAGCAGGGCGGGCACCAGCAGGTCGACCGGGACGACGACGACCACCCGGTCACCGCGCCGGACGCCCTGGCGGTGCAGCCAGGTCGCGATCCGGCGGCTGGCCCGGCTCAGCTCGCGGTAGGTGAGCGTCGCGTCGCCGTGACCGACGGCCAGCGAGTCCGGCCGGGACCGGGCCGCGCGGTCGAGGAACTCGTGCAGCAACGTCATCTCGCGCTCCCCGCAGCAGCCGACCCGGTGAACAGCACGCACAGGGAGTCCAGGTCGCGCAGGCTCTCCGGCGTGAGCGCCTCGGCGGCCACCTCGACGCCGAGCCGCGCCTCGACCCGTTCGATCACGTCCACGAGCCGGAACGAGCTGAACCCGGGGAACTCGCGCAACGGTGTCCGGCCGCTGTGCACCCGGTTGCCGAGCACGTCGCTCAGCTCGGCCGCCACGACGGACCGCACGCGCGTCAGCTCCTCGTCGCGCGCCAGCAACCGGGTGAGCTCGGTCGCCACGCTCGGCACCAGCGCACCGCCGCGCAGCACCCGCCGCATCGCCACGTAGCTGTGCGCCGCCAGGACGTTCCACTCGCGGACGTGCTCCTCGAACGCCGCCGAGTCGAGCCACACGGCGTGCAGCCCGCGGGAGCGCGCCAGCAGCCAGATGTCGAGCACCATCTGCTCGACGTCGGCGCACGTGGCCTCGACGTCGACCGTGCTCACGAACGGGGAGATCGCCTGCTGCGCGGGCAGTTCGCCGAACGCGAGCTCGACCACGGTGGCCCTGGGCAGCTCGTCCCACGACACCCGCCACACGCCCGGCCGGGCGTTTCCCCACTGCGTGCCGTTGTGGTACCCGTCCACGACCTCGCAGGCGTCGCCGTCGTCGCGGAACAGGAAGCTGTGCTCCATGTGCTGGTGGCCGGCGTACGGCACCCAGCTCAGGTCGAACGCGTCGGCCACCGCGTACTGCAGCTCGTCGGTGGCCCGGTCGCGCAGCACCGCGTCGTCGTGGCGCTTCACCACCTGCAACCCGAGCAGGCGGGAGGCCTCGTCGAGCCGGCGGTCCAGTGTGGACTCACCGGTCAGCTCGGCACCCAGCGCCACGTGGCTGCCGGGACCGTGCCGGAGGTCGGCGAGGATCGCCAGGTTGACCTGGAGGCAGTCCATCAGCTCGGCGCGCAGGCCGCTGAAGTCGCTCGGCACGTCAGATCCTCCTCAGTCCGGCCACGGCTGCGCGCAGCGCCTCTTCGTCGGCCGGTGCGTCCTCCGGCAGGCCGGCGAGCAGCCGGTCGTAGGCCGAGAGGTCGAGCAGGCCGTGCCCGCTGACGCACACCAGCACGCCCTTGCCCGGCTGCGCGGCGGCGGTGATCGCCGCGGCGAGCGCGTGCCCGGACTCCGGTGCCGGCAGCACCAGCTCGGTCATCGCGAACGCCCGTGCCGCCTCCAGCGCCGTCCGCTGCCCCACCGCGACCGCGTCCACCTGACCGTGGTGCCGCATCGCCGAGATCACCTTGGCCGCGCCGTGGAACCGCAGCCCCGCCGAGTGCGACGGCGGGATCGAGTAGGAGGAGCCGATCGTGTACATCGCCTCGACCGGCCCGGTGCCGGTGGCGTCGGTGTGGTCGTAGGCGTAGACCCCGCGGGTCAGCTTCGGCGTGGCCGACGACTCGACCGCGAGCAGCCGTTCACCGGTGCCGCGGGCGAAGAACGGCAGCGCGATGCCGCCGAAGTTCGAGCCCGCTCCCACCGAGCCGACCACCACGCCGACCTCGTCGTCCAGCTGCTCGACCGCCTCCAGCCCGATCACGGTCTGGTGCAGGATCGAGTAGGTCTCGCCGGAGCCGATGCAGAACGCCCGCTTGGGGTCGGCCGCCGCGTACTCGACCGCCTCCCCGATCGCGAGCGACAGGCTGTTCGCCTGCTGCCCCGACTGGCCCACCGACGTCAGCGTGCTCGGCGAGGCGTGCACCTCGGCGCCGAAGAGCCGCATCAGGCTGCCCCGGTAGGGCTTGTCCCGCAACGACCCGCCGACCATGAACACCGTGCAGGTCATCCCGAACGCCGCGCACGCCGCCGCCAGCGCCGTCCCCCACTGCCCGGCACCCGTGCCGGTGACCAGCTCGCGGAACCCCGCGCGGTGGTAGTAGTGGGCCTGCGCCAGCGCGGTGTTCAGCTTGTGGCTGCCCGAGATGTTGCCGCCCTCGTACTTCACGTAGATCGGCGCGCGGGCGCCGACCTCCTCCTCGAACCGCCGGGCCCGCCACAGCGGCGACGGCCGGTAGGTCCGGTAGCGCTCCAGCACCGGTTCCGGGATCTCCCAGTACTCCTTGGCCGACACCGACTGGCGCACCAGCTCCAGCGGCAGCCCCGCCGTGACGGCGCCGGACGAGGTTTCCGGCGTCAGGTCCGGCGGCAGGTCGTGGCCCAGGTGCGGCAGAACGCTCCGCCAGTGCGTGATCATTCCGCCACCGCCGCGCTGACGACGTCCACGATGTCCGCCACCGTCGTGAACTTGCGGCCGGCGAACAGGTCGTCCGGCAGCGTCACGTCCAGCTCGTCCTCCAGCTTGACCAGCATGCCGAGGAACCCCAGCGAGTTGATCCGCAGCAGCGACCCGTTCAACGGCTCGTCGTCGGCCAGCTCCGCGGGGTCGAGCGCCAGCCGCGACTCGCGGATGACGAGCTTCTTCACGACGTGCCCGATCTCAGCCGCCCTGATCTCAGCCACGGAGCGCCCCTTCCCCCTCGATCACCCAGCTGTGGGTCAGCAACGCCGACAGGCCCACCGGTCCGCGCACGTGCAGCCGGCCGGTGCTGATCGACAGCTCCGGCCCGAGCGCCATGGTCGGGCCGTCGTGCAGCCGCAGCGACCCGTTCACCACCAGTGCCGCCGCGTCCACGGTGTTCAGGAACCGCGTCACCACCTCGCGGTCGGAGGCGACGATGCCCTCCGTGTGCGCGGACCCGTACCGGCGGATGTGCGCGACCGCGTCGTCCACGGAGGACACCCGGTGCAGCGCGATCGTGCGGTCCAGGAACTCGCGGCCGTGGTCGTGCGGGTCCAGCTCCAGCTTCAACGCCCAGCCGTCGCGCGCCGCCTCGAACGCCTCGATCAACGCGGGCGCGATGTCCTCGTGCGCCAGCACCATTTCGAGGGTGTTGCACGCCGTCGGCTCCGGCAGCTTGCTGTCCAGCGCGATCGACACCGCCAGGTCGACGTCCGCACTGGCGTCCACGTAGAGGTGGTTCACGCCACCGCCGGAGGCGATCACCGGGATCGTCGACGCGGACAGGCAGTAGTCGATCAGCGAGGGGCTGCCGCGCGGGATCAGCACGTCGATGGCGTCGTGCCGCTTCAGCAGCTCCCGCACCACGCGCCGGTCGTGGTCGGTGACGACCTGGACGACGCCCTCCGGCAGCCCGGCCCGTACCGCCGCCTCGGCCGCGATCCGGCCCAGCTCGGCGTTGGTGAGCGCCATCTCCTTGCCACCGCGCAGGATCACGGCGTTGCCGACCGCGACGGGCAGCAGCGCGCCCTCGATCGTGACCGTCGGCCGCGCCTCGTAGATCATCAGGACCACGCCGAGCGGTTTGGCGATCCGGTTGCCGACCCGGCCGGTCACGCGCGGCAGCTCGGCGCGCACGTCCTCGGTGAGCCGCACCAGCACGTCGAGGTGGCGCTGCGCCAGCGTGAGCCGGTCCAGCAGCTCCCCGGACAGCCCAGAGCTCTCGACGTCCTGCGCGTTCGCGGCGAGCACCCGCGTCCAGTCCTTCGTCAGGCCGGCGGCGAGCTCCGAGCAGTACTCGGCGTACCGGTCGTCGCCGGGGGGCGGGGCGGCCGCTCTGGCCTGCGCCGCACGCGTCACCACATCCACTGGCCACCATCCACGATCAGCTTCTGCCCGGTCACGTAGGTGCCGTTGACGAGGAACTCCAGCCCGTCGGCGACGTCCTCGACGGTGCCCATCCGGCCGACGGGGATCTCGGAGATCACCTGGGCCCGCGCGACCGGGTCGTCCAGCCGGAACCGGGTGACCAGCTCGTCGGTCTCGGTCATGCCGGGGATCAGGCAGTTCACCCTGATCTTCGGCGCGAGCTCCAGCGCCAGGCACTTGGTCAGGTGCAGCAGGCCGGCCTTGGCGGCGCAGTAGTTCGCGCCGTTGGCCCGCGCCCGCATGCCGGTCGTGGCACCGACGTTGATCACGGTGCCGTCGTCCATCATCGGGACGAACGCCCGCGTCAGGTAGAAGGCACCGGACAGGTTGGTGTCGACGACGGTCTTCCAGTCCTGCACGGACATCTCCAGGAACGGCCGGTCGATGTTGACCCCGGCGTTGTTCACCAGCACCGAGATCGGCCCGATCTTGTCGGCGACGACGGCGACCGCGTCCGGGTCGGCCACGTCCACCTGGTAGGTCCGCAGTCCCGACGCCTCGGCAGCCGCGGCGTCCGAGCGGTACAGCGCGACGACCTCGAAGCCGAGCTTGGTCAGGCGCCGGCTCAGCGCCAGCCCGATCCCGCGGGTTCCCCCGCTCACCACAGCGAGCCTCATGCCCGCACCCCCAGGAAAGCGTCGAGTCGTGCCGTGAGCTCCGGCAGGTGTGCCGGGTCGAAGACGGAGTAGTGCGAGGCGGCGAGCGTGCCGCCGACCAGGTGGGGTGCCAGCTCGCGCCAGCGCGCCGCCGCAGCCTCCCGGTCGCGGAAGTCGTCGTCCCGGCACATCAGCACCAGCACGCGACCCGCGTGGGTGCCGGTGCCGTGGTACTCCGCGAGGGCGGCGACCTGCGTGTCGAACGTGGCCCGCACGCGGTCGGCCGTGTCCGGGTCCGGTCGCGGGCCGAGCATGCCGACGATGAACTCGCGCAGCTCCGCGTCGTCCTCCGCGGTGGACACGCGGGGCAGCGGTGAGCTGTCGACCACCACGAGGTCCGGTGCGCCCGCGAGCCGCTGGCACAGCTCCCAGCCGACCGTGCCGCCGAGCGACCAGCCGAACACCAGGGCGGGGTCCACCCCGGCCTCGGCGAGCGCCTTGTCCGCCGACTCGGCCATCTCCGCGATCGTGTGCTCGGGTTCCTCGCCGGGGACGAGGCCGGCCGCGCGGACGGCGTGCACGTTGTGGGTCTCGCCGAGGTGGGTGGCCAGGCGCAGGTACGGGTTGAGCCCGCCGCCGGCGCCGGGCAGCAGCACCGCGGACGGCCGGTCGCCGCGGCGCACGAGGGTGATCAGCCGGCCGAGCATCAGCCCGCCTTCCCGGCGCGGACCAGGCCGGCCAGCGTCGCGACGGTCGGCGAGCCGAAGAAGTCGATCATCGGCACGGGGACGCCGTAGCGCTCCTGCACCTCGGCGAGGACGGTGAAGATCGTGAGCGAGTGGGCGCCGTACTCCAGCACCGGCCGGTCGCGCACGATCGGCTCGACGTTCAGCACCCCCGACCAGATCCCGGCCAGCTCGCGCTCCAGCTCGTCCTCGTACTCGACGGTCTCCGGCTCCTCCGGTGCCACGAGCAGCTCGTCGCTGCGGGCCACCAGCGCGTCCCTGTCGGTCTTGCCGGTCGGCGTCGTCGGCACGGTGTCCAGCTCGAACACCCACACCGGCACCATGTACGACGGCAGCGACCGCGACATCTCCGCCTTGATCGCGTCGGCGTCCAGCTGCCCGGAGGGCACGACGAACAGCACCAGCTCGCGGTCCACGCCGTCGCCGCGCACGACCGCGACGGCCTGGTGCACCGAGGGGCACCGGTTCGCGACGGTCTCGATCTCGCCCAGCTCGATCCGGTAGCCGCGGATCTTGACCTGGTCGTCGGCGCGGCCGAGGAACGTGAGCACGTCGTCGTCATCGCGCACGACCAGGTCACCGGTGCTGTACATGGTGCCGCCGCCGGCGAACCGGTCCGGCACGAACCGCTGGGCCGTGATCTCCGGGTCGTTGACGTACCCGGTGGCCGGGCACAGCCCGCCCAGGTACAGCTCGCCGACCACCCCGGGCGGTGCGAGGTGCCCGGTCGAGTCCACGACGTAGGCCTCGACACCGGGGTACGGCAGGCCGATCGGCACGTGCGCGGCCCACTCGTGGCTGCGGTACGACAGCCGGTGCGAGGTCACGGCGTGCGTCTCCGTGGGTCCGTACAGGTTCACGAGGACGCAGTGCTGGTGGCGTTCGAAGAACGTCCGCACCTCGTCGTCGACCATCAGCTGCTCGCCGGAGACGCACAGGTAGCGCAGGTGCGGCAGGACGACGCCGCGGGCGTTCGCCAGCTGCACCAGCGGCCGCAGCGCCGCGACCGGCAGGTACACGTGCGTGACCTCGGTCGAGGCGATCCGGCTCAGCACCGCCGGGAACATCCGGCGGTCGGCGGGCTCGCGGGAGACGATGGTGCCGCCCGCGACCAGGGTCGGGACGATCTCCTGGAACGACACGTCGAACCCGAGCGGCGCGTACTGCAGGAACCGGGTGTCGGCGTCCATGTGCAGCGCGGCGAGCTGCCACGAGGTCAGGTTCGCGAGCGGGCCGTGGCCCATCTCGACGCCCTTGGGCTTGCCGGTCGAGCCGGAGGTGTACATGACGTACACCGGGTGCTCGGTGCTCGCGACGAGCCCGGCGTCCGGTCCGTCCAGTGTGGACACCTCGGCGTCACGGCCGAGGACGAACGCGCAGCCTGCCTTCTCGATCATGTAGGCGAGCCGTTCGTCGGGCAGCGTCGGGTCGAGCGGCAGGTAGGCGGCGCCGCGGCGCAGGATCGCGAGGATGGCGATCGTGGTGTCGGCGAGGTCCTGGTTGACGAGGCCGACCACGTCACCGGGGCCGATTCCCTTGGAGGCCAGGCCGTTCGCGACCCGGCGGGCCGCGGCGACCAGCTCGCGGTAGGAGAACGCGCGGTCCGGCGTCTCGATCGCGACGGCGTCCGGCCGGTCGGCGGCGACGTCCTCGATGATCGACGCGAACGAGCCGTCCGGGATCGGGCGGTGCCAGCCGTCGGTGCGCGGCACCGGCCAGTCGGTGAACAGGTCGGCCAGCGCGACCGACGAGTCCGCGAGCGCCCGCCGCATCGCCGAGCGCAGCGACGTGAGCAGACCGTCGGCGGTGGCCGGCGAGATCAGCTCGCGGTCGTACTCCAGCTCGAACTGCCAGCGCCCGTCGACCGGGGTGGCGCCCAGCCACAGGTCGAACTTCGCGTTGCCGTTGCCCAGCTCGTGCACCCGCAGCACCGAGCCCCGCGACTCGGAGAACGTGTCCTGCATGGCGAGCATCGCGGAGAACAGCGGGTTGCGGTTGCTGGAACGCTCCGGGCGGGCGTGCGCGACCAGCTGGTTGAACGTGATGTCCACATTGGACCGGCAGTGGTCGACCGCGCCCTTGACCACCTTGCCGAGGTGCTCGTCGACCGTGCGCGACCACTCGGCCTCGACGGTGACCGGCAGGGTGTTGACGAAGAACCCGCACAGGTCGAACGCGCCGATCGTGCGCCGGGCCATGAACGGGCTGCCGACCAGGACGCTGCCGACGTTGCCGTGCCGCGCGAGCACCAGCCCGTACATGCCGCTGAACACCACGAACGGCGTCACGTCGAGCCGGCGGCACAGGTCGGTGAGCGCCCTGCCCTCCGCCTCGGACATGGTCCAGCTGATCCGCGCGCCGGTGAACGAGGTGTAGGACGGGCGGCCCGGCCGCGGCGAGAGCACCAGCGGCGGCACCTCGCGCAGCTGCGCCGCCCACTCCTGCGCCCGCTCCGCCACGCGTTCCGGGCTCGCGCTGCGGGTCTGCGCCTCGAGCTCCTTGCGGAACGCGGTCTCCCGCGCCTCCCGCTTGGCCGCGAGCTCCTCCCGCGACAGCGGCTGGGCCAGCGCGGCCTCCAGGTCGCGCACGAACGGCCCGAGCGAGATGCCGTCGAGGATGATGTGGTGGTCCGCCAGCAGGATCGCGGCGGCGCTGCCGTCGGACGCGCGGACGAGCGCGAACCGGTAGGCGGGGCCGCGCGCGAGGTCGAACGTCGGGCGCCCGATCCGTTCCGCGACCTCCGCGACCGCCTGCTCGAACTCCCACGGCTGCACGGTCACCCGCTCCATCGGCACCACGACCGGCGGCGGCGTGAGGGAGGCGTGCATCTGCGGCAGCGCGGCGAACACCTCGCGCATCGCCGGCTGGATCGTCACCAGCGTCAGCAGCGCCCGCGACACCGCCTCGTCGCTCAGCGCCGGGTCGACGTCCAGGCGGACGAGCTGGTTGTACAGCACGGAGTCCGCCGGCGCGCCCGCGTCGACGACCAGCAGTCCCTTCTGGGACTCCGTCATGGGCAGCCCATAAGGAGTTGTCACTGCGCCGCTCCCTCCAAGTCGCGCAACCAGCCCTTCAGGTCCCCCACCGTGCGGAGGTCGACGAGCCGTGCGGCGTCGATCTCCGCGTCGTCGTCCGTCGCGACCTCGACCGCGAGCCGCAGCAGCGCGAGCGACTCGAGGCCCGCCTCCAGCAGCGGGGTCGAGTCGTCGAAGTCGGTAGACGCGTACCGGGCAATCACCGAATCCAGGTCGGACATGAGCGCAAGCTTCAGCGTCGCCGATGTTTTCTCGATGTTCGCCGGATGGAATGTCGCTGTACGGGCTGGACAGGCCTTCGACGTCGGGTAATAGTGAGTCACCCTGGAATGGAGAGGTAGCTCGTGCGCGCTCGCTGGACCGGTCACCACCTGCGGAAACACCGGTTCACAAGCCCCGGCATCACGTTTTCCGAGCTGCCCATTCGCAAACCAAATGGCCCTACGGACGGGGAACTGCCGTGAATTCACCCGACGAGCTGCGTCCTGCCACGGCGCGCCGCAACGAATGGTTGCTGGTGGCCTTCACCGGCACCACGAACATCGCCGACGCGGTGACGAGGGTCGCCCTGCCGCTGCTCACCGTCGGCATCACGACCTCGCCGATCGTGGTGACCGCGGTGGCCTCGCTGATGACGTTGCCGTGGCTGCTGACCTCGTTGCACATCGGCGTCTTCGTCGACCGCATGGACCGCCGCACGCTCATGATGGCCGCGGAGATCGCCCGCACGCTGTCGGTCGCGGCGATCCTGCTCGCGTACTTCTTCCAGATGGTCAACCTGCCGTTGATCTACCTGGTCGCGCTGGTGCTCGGTCTCGCCGACGTGCTCGCGGGCGTGTCCGGCGCGGCGATCCTGCCCAACGCCATCCCCAAGAAGCGCTGGCAGAAGGTCAGTGAGCGGATCACCGGCCTGGAGTACCTCGCGAACGGCTTCCTGGGCACGCCGATCGGCGGTTTCCTGACGGCGGCGGGCTTCGCGGTGGCGTTCGGCGTCTCCGGGATCGTCTACGCCCTCGGCGCCCTGCTGCTGATCTCGCTGGTCGGCAAGTTCAAGGTGGAGCCGACGACCGAGCGCAAGTCGGTGAACGCGGAGATCAAGGACGGCCTGGGTTTCCTGTTCGGCAACAGGTTGCTGCGCACGATGTCGATGATGATCACCGTGATGGCGGCCTGCTGGGGTGCCTGGCTCGCGCTGATCCCGGTGTACGCGGTCGGCGGGCCGCTCGGGTTGTCCGCCGAGCAGTACGGTCTGCTGCTCACCTGGCTCGGCGCCGGTGGTGTGGTCGGGTCGCTGCTGGTCGGGTGGATCAACAAGCTGCTGGGCCGGCGCTGGTCGATGTTCGTCGACATCATCGGCTCGTTCGCGCTCGTGGCCGCGCCCGCGTTCCTCCCGGCCGAGCCGGGCAGCGCGTACGTGATCGGCGCGGCGGCCTTCGTCGCGGGTGCCGGTGGTGTCATGTGGACGGCGAACTCGCGCGTGATCACGCAGACGTTCGTGCCCGCCGAGATGATGGGCCGCTACAGCGCCGCCGCGCGCATGATCGCCTGGGGTGCCTCGCCGATCGCGGCGTTCCTGTCCGGTGTGATCGCGCAGTTCGCCGGCTACCGCTGGGCGTTCGGCATCTTCGCCGCGCTGTGCCTCGCGATCGTCGTCCCGTTCTTCCTGGTCGTCACGCCGGAGGCCGTGGCCGCGGTGGACCAGCCGGACGAGGACGAGGACGAGGCGGACGGCGTGGACAAGAAGGACAAGCCGGAGGAGGCGAAGGCGTGACCCTCTGGCAGCGCTTCGCCACGACGGCCCAGCACCACCCCGACGCGGTGGCGCTGGTCGCCGGTTCGTCGTGGACCTACGCCGGCCTGCACGACCTGGTGCTGCGCACGGCGGCGCAGGTCGTGCGGGACGCGGGCGGTGTGCCCGCGGCGGTCGGGGTCACGGCCACCCGGACCGTCGACGCCTACGTCGGCTACCTCGCGGCACTGCGGCTCGGTGCCGGTGTCGTGCCGATCAGCCCGGACTGGCCCGCCGCACGGGTGGCGGCCATCTGCTCCGCCGCCTCGGTGACCCACGTCGTGTCGGAGGTGGGCACCGGGAAGCCCTGGGAGGAGCCGTACTACGGCGACGCGGACGACGTGGCCTACACGTTGTTCACGTCCGGCTCGACGGGCTCTCCCAAGGGCGTGCCGATCCGGCACCGGAACGTGCTGGAGTACCTGGACTTCAACGTGGCCCGGTACGGCGTCACGCCGGACTCGCGGCTGTCGCAGACCTTCGAGCTGACCTTCGACCCGTCCGTCTTCGACATGTTCGTCGCGTGGTCGGCGGGCGCGTCCGTCGTCGTCGCGCGGCCGGACGACAAGATGGCGCCGGTGCGGTTCGTGAACGACAACGAGATCACGCACTGGTTCTCGGTGCCGTCGGTGATCTCACTGGCCCGGCGGCTGCGCCAGCTCCGGCCGAACGCCATGCCGTCGCTGCGCTGGAGCCTCTTCGCTGGCGAGCAGCTGACGCTCGACGCGGCACGGGTGTGGGCCACCGCGGCACCCGCCTCGACGATCGAGAACCTCTACGGCCCGACCGAGCTGACCGTCACCTGCACCGGCTACCGGCTGCCCGAGGTGTGGCCGGTGACCTCCAACGGGACCGTGCCGATCGGCGAGGTCTACCCGCACCTGTCCTACGAGGTCACCGAGGACGAGGAGCTCTGCGTCGGTGGTTCGCAGTGCTTCTCCGGCTACCTCGACCCCGAGCAGAACGTCGGCCGGTTCCTCGGCGGCCGCTACCGCACCGGCGACCGGGTGCGGTGGGAGAACGGCGTGCTGGTGCACCACGGCCGGCTCGACGACCAGGTGAAGGTGCACGGCTACCGGGTCGAGCTCGGGGAGGTCGAGTCGGTGCTGCGGCGCCACCCGCTGGTGCAGGACGTGGTGGTGCTGGCAGTCGGCGAGCTGCACGCCGTCTACACCGGCACCGCCTCCCCCGCCGAGCTGGAGACCCTGGTCGCCACCGAGCTGCCCGCCTACATGGTGCCGCGCACCTTCTCCCCGGTCTCCGGCTTCCCGTTGAACGGCAACGGGAAGATCGACCGCCGCAGGCTCGCCGCCGACCTCGGGGAGGTGACGGGTGCGGTTCCGGATCCTCGGCGCGGTTGAGGTCTTCGACGGCTCGTCGTGGCGCGCCATCGGGTCGGCGAAGCAACGCGCACTGCTCGCGTCGTTGCTGCTCAACGCCAACCAGGTGGTGCCGGCCGAGCGGCTGATCTCCGACCTGTGGCCGGACGGCCCGCCCGCGTCCGCCTCCGGGCTGCTGGCCGGGTACGTGTGGCGGCTGCGGCACGCGCTGCGCGACGACGGCGTTCTGCTGACCCGCGCACCCGGCTACCAGCTGGCCGTGCCGTCCGGCGCGATGGACGTGCACTACTACGAAACCCTGGTGGCACAGGGACGTGCGGCCTCCGACCTGGAGGAGGCGGTGTCGGCGTTCACCCGCGCGCTGGCGGTGTTCCGCGACGTGCCGTACGCGGACGTGCCGCTGACGCCGTCGGTGCTGGCCGAGCGGGCCCGGCTGGAGGAGTCGCAGCTGTCGGTCGTCGAGGCGCGGATCGGCGCCGAGATCAAGCTCGACCGGCACGAGGCGCTGCTGCCGGAGCTGAAGCTGCTCGTGTCGCAGTTCCCGCTGCGGGAACGGCTGCACGCCCACCTGATGCTCGTGCTCTACAAGTGCGGGCACCAGGCCGACGCGCTCGGCACCTACCGCGACCTGCGCCGGCTGCTCGTGAACGAGCTGGGCATCGAACCGTCGAAACCGTTGCGGGACCTGCAGCAGCGCATCCTCCAGGAGGACCCGTCGCTGCTGGGCCCCGCACCCGTGCGGGCCCGGCCGCGCACCCCGCCGCCGCGCGGGCTGCTCATCGGGCGGTCGCGCGAGATCGCCGCGGTGGCCGGGTTGCTGGCTGCGGGACAGGTGTGCGCGGTGCACGGCCCGGTCGGCGTGGGCAAGACGGCGCTGGCCGCGCACGCCGCGTTCTCCGTCGCCGCTCACTTCCCGGTGGGGGTGCTGCACTTCTCGGCCGCGGAGGCGCTGCACTCGTTGCCGCCGGGCGTGCTGGCGGTGCTCGACGACGTGCCGGACGTGGGCGTGGTCCCGGCCGGTGTGGGGGTGCTGGTGACGTCGCGGGGGCCGGTGCGCGGTGTGCCCGGCCGCGCGCACGTCCACCTGGGACGGTTGTCCGGCGCGGCGTCGGCGGAGCTGCTGCGGGCGCACGTCGGCGACCGCGAGGGACCCGCCGCCGAGATCGCCCGGCTGTGCGAACGGCTGCCGCTCGCGCTGCGGCTGGCCGGCGACCGCCTCGCGACCCGGCCTGACTGGTCATTGGCCGACTTCGCCGCGCGGCTCGCCGACCCCCGGCGGCGGCTGGACCTGCTGTCGTGGCAGGACACCAGCGTGCGCGACCGGCTGGCGGGCGCGTGGGACGGCCTGGCCACGGCTGAGCGCTCGGCGCTGCGGCTGCTGGGCGCGCTGGACCTGCCGGTGGTCGCGGCCGACACGATCGGCGCGCTGATCGGGCGGTCGGAGACCGAGGCGTCGCTCATCGCCGAGCGGCTGATCGACGCCGGGCTCCTGGAGAGCGTGACGATCGACCGCTACCGGGTGCCGGACCTGGTCCGGCTGTTCGCCCGGGAACGGCAGGAGGGAGACGCGTCGGCGGCGATCTCCCGGGTCGTCGAGCACTACGTGGCACTGGTCGACCAGCGGCGGTCCACCGCGGACCGGCGGGCCTGGTACCGCGGCGAGCTGGCGACGTTGCGGTCACTCGGCCTGCACGACCGCTCCGACCGGCTGCACCGGGCCGTGGCGCACCTCCTCGGCGGCCAGCAGACTTAGGCACGTGAAGAGCGTGTGGCCGTTGTGCGCGGCCGGTTTCGTGACGGCGTTCGGCGCGCACGGCGTCGCGTCCGGACTGGGTTTCCTGGAGCCGGACCTGCTCACCCTGGGTCTGCTGCTCGCGCTCTACGACGGCGCCGAGGTGGTGCTGAAACCCGTCTTCGGCTCGCTGGCCGACCGCGTCGGCCCGCGCCCGGTCCTGCTCGGCGGCCTGCTGGCGTTCGCCCTCGCCTCCGCGTCGTTCGTGCTCGTCGACAGCATCGCCGTGGCCCGCTTCGGCCAGGGCGTGGCCGCCGCCGCGTTCTCCCCCGCCGCCAGTGCGCTGGTGGCCAGGCTGACCCCGGACACCGCGCGCGGCCGGGCGTTCGGCCGCTACGGCGCGTGGAAGGGCATCGGCTACACCGCCGGCCCGCTGCTCGGCGGCGTGCTGATCCACTTCGGCGGCTTCGACGTGCTGTTCCTGACGATGGCCGGGCTGGCGGTGGCCGTCGCGCTGTGGTCGCTCACCGTCCCGCGGCTGGAACCGTTGCCGCGCACCGGGCAGACCGTGCTCGACCTGGTGCGGCGCCTGTCCCGCCGCGACTTCCTGCGCCCCACCGCGGCACTCGCCGCCGCCACCGCCGCGCTGGCCACCGGCGTCGGCTTCCTCCCGGTCGCCGCGGCGGCCCACGGCCCGGTCGTCACCGGTGCCGCAGTCTCGGTGCTGGCGCTCACGGCGGCCGTCGTGCAGCCCCGCGCCGGCCGGGCGTACGACGCGGGCCGCATCACGAGCCCGCGCCCCGCGTTGCTGGCCGTCGCACTCGGTTTCGTCGCGGCCGCACTGGTTCCGGGCTTGCCGGGAGCGTTCACGGCCGCCGTCCTGATCGGCGCGGGCACGGGCGTCGTGACACCGCTGGCGTTCGCGGCGCTGGCCAGGTCCACTCCGGAGGAACGCCTCGGCCAGACGATGGGCAGCGCCGAGGTGGGCCGCGAGCTCGGCGACGCGGGCGGCCCGCTCCTGGTGGGCGGGCTCGCCGCGGTCGCCTCGCTGCCGGTGGGCCTGCTCGCGCTGGCCGCCGTGATCACCGTCACGGCTTGGAGATCTCCAGCTGCAGCTCGGTGACCCAGCCCGCCGGGTCGCCCGCGCCGTAGTCGAGGTACACCTCGCGGGCGAACCCGAGCTGCCGGTAGCCGTTGGCCTCGATCCACGTCGCCACGGTCTGGTAGGTGACGTCGACGTCGTCCATCGGCCCGCGGTGCACGACGGTCGCCGCCTGCGGCAGCGCCGGCAGGTCCACGACCTCGAAGTCGTAGGCGTCCGACGGCTCGACCGACACGGTGACACCGGCCCGCACCAGCACGGAGTCCCCCTCGGCAGGCTCGTAGGTCGCGATCCCGTAGCCGGTGATCCGCACCCCGGCGCGTTCCACCCGTGACAGCAGCTCCGGGTACAGCGGCTGGATGACCGGGCCGATGTCCTCGGGCCCGTAGGAGGCGGCGGTGGCGCTCAGCCTGGCCACTCGCGCGGACGGGACGGGTTTCACGACGACGTCGTCGGTGGGCATGGCGCCCTCTCTCTCGATGGCGCGGAGACGTGCCTCGACCCGCCGCAGCCGCGACTCGTCCGCGACGATCCGCTGGCGCAGCTCGGCCCGCCGCAGGGACAGCATCCCGTGCAGCTGCTCGACGGACAGCTGGTCGTCGAGCACGACGCGGACCTGTTCCAGGGTCAGGCCGAGGTCCTTCAGCGCGACCAGGCGGTTGAGGCGGTGCAGCTGGGCGACGGTGTAGAAGCGGTAGCCGGAGCCGGGGTCGACGTGAGCCGGCGGGAGCAGCCCCACCGCGTCGTAATGGCGCAGCATCCGCACCGACACCCTCCCCAGCCGGGCGAAGTCTCCGATGGTGAACACGACTGCTCCTGTGTAGGGGCTGACACGGTGTCAGGGTCAAGAAATGATGGTTTGAACAGCGCGCCGGGTGCGCACCCCGGGGTGTTGACGAGAGGTGGCACATGACGTTCGCACATCCGGCGTTGTTCTACTCCGACGAGGAGTCCTACATCGACGGCATCGTCCCGTTCGTCGTGGAGGGGCTCGCGAACGCCGAACCGGTGGTCGTCGCCGTGCCGGACCGCCACCTCGCGCTGCTCAGGGAGGCGCTCAGCGGGTTCGCGCACCTCGTCACCTTCCTCGACATGGCGGACGCCGGCCGCAACCCCGGCCGGATCATCCCGGAGCTCCGCGCGTTCGCCGACCGGCACCGCGGGCCGCTGCGGATCATCGCCGAACCGGTGTGGGAGGGCCGCAGCGACGTCGAGTACCCGGCGTGCGCGCTGCACGAGGCGCTGGTCAACTACGCGTTCAGCGACCGCGACCTGAGCATCCTGTGCCCGTACGACACCACCGGGCTCAGCCACGACGTCCTCGCCGACGCCGAGAAGACCCACCCGGTCGTGATCGACGCCGGCGGTCACCGCCCCAGTGACCACTTCCACCCCGCGCGGGTCGTCGTCGCAGCGCACACGATGCCGCTGCCCATCCCGGAGGACGCCGCCGGCACGAGCGTCGGCGCCGGGGCGATGGCGGCGGTGCGGGCGTTCGCGCGCGAGCAGGCCACGAAGCTCGGTCTCGCGCCCGACCGCGTCCACGACTTCGCACTCGCGGTCACGGAGCTCGCGACCAACAGCGTCCGGCACGGCGGCGGCGAGAGCACCGTCCGGGTCTGGACCGAAAGCGAGAGCATTGTTTGCCAAGTCAACGACAACGGTCACATCACCGATGTTCTGGCCGGACGCACACCCGTTCACGCAAACGATCCAGGCGGTCGCGGTCTGTTGCTGGTGAACCGTTTGGCCGACCTCGTGCGCACCCAAACGACGTCGTCGGGCACCGCAATCCAGGTCAGATTCGACCTGGGGCACAAAAAGGCAACGTGATCGACATACATTTGGCCGATCTCGTTATAGCTTGGGCACGTGCACGACGAGGAAGCGACGGAAATCGGTTACACCGGGGCACGTTTCGGGTCTCCGGCGACTCGCGCACGCCTGCGCGCCGATGGAAGAGATGACGCGAGCGGTCTGGAGACGCAGCAGCTACCCCGTCAGCACCCGACGCGCCGGCGACCGCCGGAACCGCCTCCGGAGTGGCTGATGCAGGAAGAAGAACAGCAGGTGTCCGCGCGGGACAGCGCGCTGGTCCGCCCGTACGCCCGCACCGGTGGCCGCACCGCGGCCCGCCACGACCTCCGGTTGGAGACGCTGCTCTCGACCGACGAGGAACGCCTGTACCGGGCCAGCGCCGAACAGTCCCAGATGATGAGACTGTGCCTGCAACCGCGGTCGGTCGCGGAGATCTCCGCGCTCATGAAGATCCCGCTCGGTGTCACGCGGGTCCTGCTGAGCGACCTGATCACGCTGGACCTCGTCGCCGTGCACGAACCCGGCGACAAGCCGAACATGGCGCTGCTCGAACGGGTTCTGTCGGGTCTGCGGCGCCTCTGACCCACCTCCGGCCGGCGCGCGGAATCGTGCCGGGGCGCCGATAATGGTGCTGTGGCGACCCCCAGCGGCGAGACCGACCCGACCCTGCAGCCGACCCCGCAGCCGACCTCCGCGTCGACTGCGCCGTCTGCCGCGCCGACGACCCCGATCACGACCCCGCCCGCGACCACGCCGGGGGACACGACCGGGACCGTCGCCCAGAAGAGGAAGCCGCGGCCGACCAGGATCAGCGGCACCTGGGTGGCCGTGCTGGTCGCGCTCGTCGTGCTGATCTTCCTGCTGGTGTTCATCCTGCAGAACGGCGGCAACACGACCATCTACTTCCTGGGGGGCCAGAGCACGCTGCCGCTGGGCGTCGCGCTGCTGTTCGCCGCGATCGGCGGCGGGCTGCTCGTCGCGGTCGTGGGCGCGGCCCGGATCATGCAGCTGCGCCGCCAGGCCAAGCGCGCCCAGGTCGTCCCTAGTCCTCGTCCCGGGACCTCAGCACCAGCTCGACGCGAGAGCTGATCCCCAGCTTCCGGAAGATCTTGCGCAGGTGGAAGTTCACCGTGTGCGGTGACATGAACAGCTGCGTCGAGATCTGCCGGTTCGTCCTGCCCTTCGCCACCAGGTTCGCGATCGCCCGTTCGGTGTCGTCCAAGCTGGACCATCCGGACGAGGGCCGCACCGGTGCCGCACGGCGGCGCCGGCCGAGTTTGCGCAGCCGCCCCAGCACCCTGGCGCCGTCGCGGGACGCGCCGATCTCGCGGTAGAGGCCGAGCGCGGTCTCCAGCGCCTTCACCGACGCGGCGCGGTCGGGTGTCGCGGCCAGCACCGCGCCGAGGTCCTCGGCCGCGTTGGCGCGCGCCCACGGGTCGCGGTGCTGTTCGGAGGCCAGCCGCAGCAGCGCGGTGTCGCCGTCGAGCAGGCCTCGGACGTGCAGGGCGGTCGCGGCCACCGCGCGGAAGCCGGGGTTCTCCTCCGCGAGCCGTTCCACCCGGTCGACCACGGCCTTGGCGAGCCCGTCGTCGCCCGCCTCGGCGGCCCGGCGCACGAACCACCCGGCGGCGCGGGGTTCCTCGGCGAAGAGCCCCGACTCGACCAGGTCCGGGTACCGGCCGTGCAGCAGCCCCAGCGCCGGTTCGAGGCCGCGGTGCACGTAGGTGACGAGCACGTCGGCCCACTGGTAGAAGCCGTGGGAGAAGACGATCCCGTCGACCTGGCCGGTGCCGCGGTACCGCTCGACGTGCTCGACCGCCGCGGGCAGGTCGCCGGTGTGCAGGGCGACCAGCGCGAGCACCACCAGCGCGGGCGCCAGCAGGACGGTGTGCCCGGTGTCCTCGGCGGCGGCGAGCGCGGTGCGGGCCTCGGAGGCGGCCTCCTCGATCCGCCCTGCCTGCAACAGGACGCGCGCGTGCACGACGGCGGTCAGCAGCTCTCTGGTGACGACGGAGGACGGCCCGCCGCGGACCCGGCGGAGCAGGCCTTCGGCCTCGCCGAACTCGCGCAGCCCGGCGTGCAGGGTCGCGAGCAGCAGCTGCGGGTAGGCGCACAGGTCGTGGGAGGACACCGCCCGCGCGCCCGCACGGGCCAGTTCCAGTGCGGTGCCAGGACGTCCGCTGTCACGCGCGAGCGCCGCGAGCACGGCGAGGGCCGTGGCGAGCACGTCGTCCGGCGCACCCCGGCGGGAGCGCACGACCGCGTCCGCCACCTCCCGGGCACGGTGCCGGTCGTGCCCGAGCAACGCCATCAGCCGGGTGATCTCCACCCAGGGCACGAGCTCCGCGGGCAGGTCGGTCTCGGTGAGCAGCACGTCGGCGAGCTCCGCGGACTCGGCGCACCGCGCGCCGAGCAACGTCGTGACCGCCACGCAGTGCCGCAGCTTCGCCGCACTGGGCGAGGGCACCTGGCCCGCGACCGAGTCCTCGGCGAGCGCGTGGGCCGCCGTCAGCCGGCCCGCGGCGACCAGGGCCCGCACGGCGGTCACCGTGCGGTTCGGCAGCGACGGCGAGGTCTGGTCGGTGAGCTCCAGCGCCCGCACGGCGAGCTCGGCCGAGGCGTCAGGTGCCTGCCACAGCACGGCTTTCGCCGCCGTGACCAGACCGTCGATCGACCGCACGTCACCGCGCCGGGCGCCGTGCAGCAGGTGCCGGGCGGCCGTGGCCGCGGCGTCCCCGCGCCCCAGCAGCATCTCCCCCGCCTCGCGGTGCAGCGCGCGCCGGACGGGTGCGGGCACGGAGTCCGCGACGAGCCGCCAGACCAGCTCGTGGCGGAACGCGAGCCGGTCCTCGGCCGCGGTGACGAGGCCGGCGCCGATCACCTCGTCCAGCGCGGGCACCAGGACCGCGGTGCTGGAGGCGAGCAGCTCGGCGACGTCACCGGGTTCGAACCGCGGCCCGAACACCGACGCGACCTGCAGCAGGTGCCGCGCTCCGCCGCTCAGGGCCGTGATGCGCTCGCGCAGCAACGCTTCCGTGCGGCGCGGCGACCCGTCGGTGCGCAGCGCGGCCCGTTCCTCTGTGACCACGAGCTGGTCGTCGTCGCGCAGTGCGGTGACGAGGCGGATCAGGGCGGCGGGGTTGCCCTGGGCGGTGGCGGCGAGCGCGCACAGGTCGTGGTCGGGAACGCCGCCGGCGAGATCGGCGACGAACTGGGCGGCGACGTCGTCGGGCAACGGCCGCAGCTCGACGTGCGCGGCGGTGCGGGCGAGGGCGGCGAACAGGCGGTCGGCGCCCTCACCGCAGCGCCGGGCGAGCAGCCAGACCACCTGCTGCTGCACGGAGTTCGGCAGCAGCGCGCGCAGTGCGGCGAGGGTGCCGGGCTCGGCGAGGTGCAGGTCGTCGAGCACGACCAGCGTGGGGCCGCCGGGTTCGCGTTCGGCCAGGCGGGCCAGCAGGAACGGCTGGTCCAGCTCGTCGCGCGCGGTCACGACGGTGAAGCCGCGGCGTTCGGCGGTGCGGGCGGTCTCGGTCAGCAGCCGGGTCTTGCCGGTGCCCGCCGCGCCGTCGACGAGGACCACACCGGTGCCCTCGGCCAGCACGCCGTCGAGCAGCGCCCGTTCTCCTTCGCGGCCGCGGAACAGCCCGTCCCGATTCCCCGACACCCGATTTCCTTTCACCCCGCGGCTGCGGAGAAACGCTGCCCTACCACAGCGACCCCGGCCGCGACCAGCCCTGATGGTTCCGAACCGGCCCGCGGGGATGAGCGGTCACGCACTCTTCCGGCCGCCGCTACCCATTCGAGTAGCTGCCTGGCGGATCATACGTGCCGCCACCGTGCTGAGACGCCTCCCGGCGCGGCTACCTTTACCTGGGCAAGTGGCGCGCTTTCTCCTAGCATCATTTCTGCTGATCGTTTCACCCCCGGATTGCGAGAGATCGTGGAAAACCCGCCGAAAGCGTGGTGCGCCGGAATCAGCGACCGGGTGGCGCCGGGCACGACGACGGTCGTGGAAGGCGCTCCGGGTACGGGCAAGACGGCGGTGCTGGACGACGTCGCCGCGCGCTGGGAAGGCTCCGGCGGACGCGTCGTGCGGGCCCGCGGAAGTGCTCTGGAAATCGATTTACCATTCGGCTTGGTGGCCCAGTTGTTCGATTTGGTGGATCCGGCGGTGGTGCCTTCGGAGGCAGTCCCGGCCCTCCGGTCGACGGCCTCCGGTGCCGGCTTCGCGGTGCTGCGAGCGCTTTACCGGCTCGCGGTTGAGTTAGCCGGTTCGTCCGGTTTGCTGGTTCTCGTGGACGACGCGCAGTGGGCGGACGCGGAGTCGTTGCGGTGGCTCGCGTACCTGTCCCTGCGGGTGCGGCAACTGCCGGTGGCGGTGGTTCTCGCGGTCGGTTCCGGTGAACGGGCGGACGACCCGTCGTTCGCGGAGATCGCGGCGACGTGCCGCCGGGTGGTGCTGGCGGACCTGACGCCGGACGAGGTCACCGGGCTGGTCACCGCGGCACTGGGCCCGGCCGATCCGGCGTTCACCGCCGCCTGCCGCACCGCGACCGGCGGGAACCCGCTGCTGACCGTGCGGCTGCTGAGGGCGCTGGCGCGGGACGGGGTGCCGCCCTCGGCCGCGGCGGCCAGGCAGGTTGATCACCTGGCCGCGGAGGTGGCCCGCGAGGTCGTGGTGGCGCGGGTGCGGCGGCGCCCGGCGGCGGTCGTGACGGCGGCGCACTGCCTGGCGGTGCTCGGGCCGGCACCGCACCCCGGCGTGCTGGCGGAGCTGACCGGGCTGGGTCCCGGCGAGCTGGCCGAGGCGGTGCGCACGGCCGAACTGCTCGGCGCGACCGGTCCGGCGGTGCTCGCGGACGTGCCGGCGGCGGCGCTGTCGGCGTTGCACCTGCGGGCGGCGGAGTCGTTGCGGGCCCACGGTGCCGCGGACCGCGAGGTGGCGGCGCACCTGCTCCAGACGGCACCGGGGCTGCCGCCGTGGGCGGGCGGGGTGCTGGACCGGGCGGCGCGGGAGGCGGTGGGCGGTGGCGACCAGCCCGGTGCGGCCCGGTTGCTGTGGCGGGCGTTGCGCGAGCCGGTCGCGAACCCCGCGCGGGCGTTGCGGATGCTGGGGATGGCGGAGCTGGTCGGGAACCTGCCGGGTGCGACGGCACGGCTGCGCGAGGCGCACGAGTCCGATGTGGACGACGTGGAGTCCGCCGTGGCGCTGTCCTACGCGTTGCACGCCGACGGGAAACCCGCGGAGCTGGTGGAGGTGCTGCGCTCCCCCGACGCCTTCGCGCACCTGGTGGTGCACGGGCTGGTGTGGCGGGAGGCGGTGCCGCCGTCGGTGCCGCTCGACACCCCGGCGGGGGTGCTGCACCACGTGATGGCCGGGTCGATCAGCGCGGCCGAGGCCGTGCGGCGGCTGTCCACCGACGGCGCGATGCCGGCGTTGACGTCCGCGATGGTGCTGAACCTGGCCGACCGGCTCGACCCGGCGCTGGACGTGCTCGACGCCGTGGACCGCGCGGAGGCACCGGCGTTGCGCGCGCTGGTGTCGGTGATGAGGGCGAACGTCCAGCGGCGCAAGGGAGATCTCACGTCCGCCCGCGCCGACCTCACCGCGGCCGCCGGCCACCTGCGGCAGGACCCGCGCTGGCACGCGGTGACGGCGTGGCACGCGGCGTTGCTCGCGGACATCCTGCTGGAGGAAGGACGTCCGGACGAGGCGCTGGCGTTGATCGAGCAGACGACGACGGACGAGCTCCGGCGGCTGTGGACCTACGGCGGGATGCTGACCGTGCGCGGCAGGGCGTTGATCGTGCGCGGTGAGGACCACGAGGCGCTGGAGGCGTTCCTGGCCGCCGCACGGCACTGCGCCCAGTGGCCGTACCGCAACCCGGCCGCGCTGGCGTGGCGTTCCGGTGCGGCGGTGGCGTGCGCGGCGCTGGGCGACGGCGAGCGGGCCCGGCAGTTCGCGCTGGAGGAGGTCGAGCTGGCCGGGGACTGGGGTGCGCCCAGGGCGTTGGGCATGGCGTTGCGCGCACTGGGCCGGGTCACCGCGGGAGCCGCCGGACGCGCGCACCTGGAGGACGCCGTGCGGGTGCTGCGCGGCTCCCCCGCCCGGCTCGAACTGGGCCGCGCGCTGGTGGACCTCGGCGTGGTGGCGCGCCGGCAGGGCGACACGGCGGCGGCGCGCGTGTGCCTGCGCGAGGCGGTGGACCTGGCGCAGAAGTGCGGGTCCACGGCAATGGCGGCACGGGCGCACTCCGAGCTGGTCGCGACGAGCGCGGGACCGCGGCGGCTGCGGCAGACCGGGCCGACCGCGCTGACACCGGTGGAGCACCAGGTGGCGGTGCTGGCGGCGCGGGGCCGGTGCGACGAGGAGATCGCCGGTGCCCTGCTGCTGTCCGCCGACGCGGTGGAGGGCGTGCTCACCGCCGTCTACCGCAAGCTCGGCGTGCCCGGCCGGTTGCAGCTGGCGGAGGCGCTCGACGCGGGGTGAGCGGCATCCCCCGTACGCGAGTGGTCCGGACCCGTTCGGCCGATGGTTCACGCTGGACCGTTCGGCCTATGGTCCTTGCTCATGGCGAGCGACCTGCAAAGACGCAAGGTGTCCGTGGTGTTCGGCGCGTTGGACGCCAACAGCGACGGGTACCTCGACGAGAGCGACTTCCGCGCGCTCACCGCGCGCTGGGTGTCGTTGCGCGGCGGCGACGAGGAGCTGCTGTCCGAGGTGATGATGGGCTGGTGGGCCACCCTCACGTCAGCGGCGGGCACCGACCGGGTGAGCATGGACGACGTGCTGTCCATCGTGGACGTGCTGCCGCGGAGCCCGGAGGCGGTCACCGGCACGGCGCACGCGATGTTCGGTGCCGTGGACGCCAACGGGGACGACTACGTGTCGCCGGAGGAGTTCCAGACGATGATCTCCGCGTGGCTCGGTCATGACGGTGCCACCGACTTCGCGGCCCTCGACTCCGACGGCGACGGCAGGCTGTCGCGCGACGAGTTCGCCCAGCTGTGGCTGGAGTTCTGGTCCGGCGACGACCCCTCCGCCGCCGGCACCCGCGTCTTCGGCCCTCTCTGACTCCCCCTGCTGCTCCGGCAGGCAGGGGCACGGGCCGGGGCGATCATGGTCGGCGGTGGCGGTCGCGGTGGACGCGACGGTCGTGCGCTGCCTGCTGGTGCCCGCGGCGATGGGGGTGCTGGGCGACCTCAACCGGTGGGCGCCGGGCGCACGACGGCGAGGCGACCGGACCCGCCCTCCCACGAGCCCGTGACCACGCCGACCACGTCACCGTCGGCGGGGCGCGGCAGCACCAGGCGGTCGAGCTCGACCACGACCGGACCCCCCACCGCGCGCCGCAGCTCGCCGCGGGCCTCGGCGGCCAGGCTGCGGCTGCCCGGCTCCGAGGTGCCGCCGGTGGTGACGAGGTCGAGCACGGCGGCGTGCCAGACGGGGTCGGTGACGGCGTCGTAGATCCACCGCGGGCCCAGGACGCTGTGCTCGGCGGTCGTGAGGAGCGCGCCACCGTCGAGCGGCGCCGGCCGGTAGGTCAGCGGGACCTGGTAGACCGACTCACCCGCCCGCAGCAGGTGCGTCTCCACGCCGACCTCGCCCGCGGGGTCGGAGAACCGGAAGTACCCGACCGGCCGCAACGGCCCCTCGCCCGCGTACCAGTCCTGCCGCGCCACCCAGGCGGGCACGAAGTCGCGGAACGGCGGTGTCAGCGCGGCCCCGGCGTGGATGTTCCCCATGTCCCGCAGGTTACGCGTGCACCAGCGTGAAGAACTCCTGCCGGGACGCGGGGTCCTGCCGCAACGCGCCCTGCAACGCCGAGGTCACCGTGCGGGACCCGCTGACCCGCACCCCGCGCAACGCCATGCACATGTGCTCGGCCTCGATCACCACGCCGACGCCCTTGGGCCGCAGGTGTTCCTGCAGCCAGTCGGCGACCTGCTTGGTCAGCCGCTCCTGCACCTGGAGGTCGCGGGCGAACATCTCCACGACCCGCGCGAGCTTCGACAGCCCCAGGATGCGCTCCCCCGGCAGGTACCCGACGTGCGCGATGCCGTGGAACGGCAGCATGTGGTGCTCGCACAACGACTGCACCGGGATGCCGCGGGCCAGCACCAGCTCGTCGTAGCCCTCGTCGTTGGGGAACGTGGTCAGGTTGAACGTCCGGGGCGTCAGCAGCTCCTCGTACGCCTCGGCGACCCGGCGCGGCGTGTCGGCCAGGTGTTCGGAGTACGGGTCCTTGCCCAGCGCCTTGAGCAGGTCCGTGACCGCCTTCTGCGCGCCCTCGACGTCCATGCCGCCACGGTAGTTCGGCTGGCCGAATTTAGTCAATGGGAGTAGTTTTTAGAAATGGCCGACCCCGTCGCCGCCGTCGCGGCCCTGGACGAACCGAACCGGCGCAGGCTGTACGACCTCGTGGCCCGCCGGACCGCGCCGATCAGCAAGGACGAGGCCGCGCAAGCCACCGGACTGCCCCGCACGACCGCCGGGTTCCACCTCGACAAGCTGGTCGAGATGGGCCTCCTCACAGTCGTGCACCAGCGCCGGACCGGACGCGGCGGACCGGGCGCGGGCCGTCCGGCGAAGCTCTACCGCCGTGCCGAGGAGCAGATCGCGGTGTCGCTGCCGGACCGGCGGTACGAGGCCGCGAGCCACCTGCTGACCGACGCGCTCCTCGAAGCCGAGACCACCGGTGAGCCCCCGCGCGAGGTCCTGCGCCGCCGCGCGCACGAGTGGGGCACGGCCCTCGCGGCCGCCGCGCGGGGCGACCTCGTGCAGGCGCTGGAGGACTTCGGGTTCGAGCCGCGGGCCGGGGACGGCTCGGTCCTGCTGGGCAACTGCCCGTTCCACAGCCTCGCGCAACGCCACACCGAGCTGGTCTGCGGCCTCAACCTCCGCCTGCTCACCGGCCTGGCCGACGGCATCGGGGCGGGCTACCGCGCCCGCCTCGACCCGTCACCGGACCACTGCTGCGTGCGCCTCGATCAGGCGCCGTCCTCCAGGTCGCCCTCGGTCTCCAGGTAGGCCGCCCGCAGCGCGTCCAGGGTGGCCTCGTCCGGGTGCTCCCACATCTTGCGCTCGGCGGCCTCCAGCAACCGTTCCGCGATGCCGTGCAACGCCCACGGGTTCGAGGTCTGCAGGAACTTCCGCGTCTCCGGGTCGAGCACGTAGGTCTCGGTCAGCTTCTCGTACATCCAGTCGGCGACCACGCCGGTCGTGGCGTCGTAGCCGAACAGGTACTCGACCGTGGCCTGCAACTCGAACGCGCCCTTGTACCCGTGCTGGCGCATCGCGTTGACCCAGCGCGGGTTCACCACGCGGGCGCGGAAGATCCGCGAGGTCTCCTCGGTGAGCGTGCGGGTCCGCACCGCCTCCGGGCGCGTGCTGTCCCCGACGTACGCGGCGGGCGCCTTGCCGGTCAGCGCCTTCACCATCGTGACCATGCCGCCGTGGTACTGGAAGTAGTCGTCCGAGTCGGCGATGTCGTGCTCGCGGGTGTCGATGTTCTTGGCCGCCACCGCGATCCGCCGGTACGCCGACTCCATGTCCGCGCGCGCGGCGATGCCGTCGACACCGCGACCGTAGGCGTAGCCGCCCCAGACCGCGTACACCTCGGCGATGTCCTGCGAGTCGCGCCAGTTGCGGCTGTCGATCAACGGCAGCACGCCGGCGCCGTACGCACCGGGCTTCGAACCGAAGATCCGCAGCGTCGCCCGGCGGTGGTCGCCGTGCTCCGCCAGGTCCTGCACCGCGTGCGCCCGCACGAAGTTCTGCTCCGCCGGTTCGTCCAGCGCCGCGACCAGCTGCACCGCGTCGTCCAGGAGGGACACGACGTGCGGGAAGGCGTCGCGGAAGAACCCGGAGATCCGCACGGTGACGTCGATGCGCGGCCGGCCGAGCTCGTCGAGCGGGACGACCTCCAGACCGGTCACGCGGCGGGACTGGTCGTCCCACACCGGTCGCACGCCCAGCAGCGCGAACACCTCGGCGATGTCGTCACCGGCGGTGCGCATCGCGGACGTGCCCCACACCGACAGGCCCACGGACGGCGGCCATTCACCGTCGTTGTCGGCCCGGTAGCGCTCCAGCAGCGAGTCCGCCATCGCCTGGCCGGTCTCCCACGCGAGCCGCGACGGGATGGCCTTCGGGTCGACCGAGTAGAAGTTGCGGCCGGTCGGCAGCACGTTCACCAGGCCGCGCAACGGGGAACCGGACGGACCGGCCGGGACGTAGCCGCCGTCGAGCGCGTGCAGCACGTGCGTCATCTCGTCGGTCGTGCGGGCGAGCCGCGGCACGACCTCGACGGCCGCGAACTCCAGGATCTTCTGCACGTCGGTGTTCTCGTGCAGCGTCTTCGCCACGGCGGCGTCCCAGCCCGCGTCCTCCATCGCCTGGACGAGCACGCGGGCCTGTTCCTCCACGGTGTCAACGTCTTCACGCGCCGTGCCGACGAGTCCGAGCGCCTCGCGCAGACCGGGCAGCGCCGCGACCTGACCGCCCCACATCTGCCGCGCCTGGAGCATCGCGAGCACCAGGTTGACGCGGGTCTCCCCCGCCGGCGCCTGGCCGAGGACGTGCAGGCCGTCGCGGATCTGCACGTCCTTGACCTCGCACAGCCAGCCGTCGACGTGCAGGATGAACTCGTCGAACTCCGCGTCGTGCGGCCGGTCGTCGAGCCCCAGGTCGTGGTCGAGCTTCGCGGCCTTGATCAACGTCCAGATCTGCGCGCGGATCGCCGGCACCTTGGCCGGGTCCATCGCGGAGATGTTCCCGTACTCGTCCAGCAACTGCTCCAGCCGCGCGATGTCGCCGTAGCTGTCCGCGCGGGCCATCGGCGGCACGAGGTGGTCGACCAGCGTGGCGTGCGCGCGCCGCTTGGCCTGCGTGCCCTCACCGGGGTCGTTGACGAGGAACGGGTAGATCAGCGGCAGGTCGCCGAGCGCCGCGTCCGTGCCGCAGGACGCCGACATGCCGACGGTCTTGCCCGGCAGCCACTCCAGGTTGCCGTGCTTGCCCACGTGCACCACGGCGTCGGCGCGGAAGCTCGACTCGATCCAGTGGTAGGCACCGAGGTAGTGGTGCGAGGGCGGCAGGTCCGGGTCGTGGTAGATCGCGATCGGGTTCTCGCCGAACCCGCGCGGCGGCTGGACCATGACGGTGACGTTGCCGGACTGCAGGGCCGCGAGGACGATCTCGCCGTCCTTGTCCTTGCTGCGGTCCACGAACAGCTCACCGGGCGCTTCACCCCAGTGCTCCCGCATCGACTCGCGGAACTCCTCCGGCAGCGTCTCGTGGAACCGCCGGTAGTCGGCGGCCGCGATGCGCACCGGGTTGCTCTCGAACTGCTCCTGCGTCAGCCAGTCCACGTCCTGGCCGCCCGCGGCGATGAGCGCGTGGATCAGCTTGTCGCCGTCGAGCTCGTCGACGCCCGGCAGGTCGTCGCCGATGTCGTAACCGTGCTCCCGCATGGCCTTCAGCAACCGGACCGTGGAGGCGGGCGTGTCGAGGCCGACCGCGTTGCCGATGCGGGAGTGCTTGGTCGGGTACGCCGACAGCATCACGACGACCCTGCGCTCGCCGACCGGGATGTGCCGCAACCGCGCGTGCCTGGTCGCGATGCCCGCGACGCGCAGCGCCCGTTCCGGGTCGGCGACGTAGACGGTGAGACCGTCGGAGTCGATCTCCTTGAACGAGAACGGGACCGTGATGATCCGGCCGTCGAACTCGGGGATCGCCACCTGGGTCGCGGTGTCGAGCGGTGACAGGCCGTCGTCGTTGGAGTCCCACTGCTCACGGCTGGAGGTGAGGCACAGGCCCTGCAGGATCGGCACGTCCAGCGCCGCCAGCGCACCCACGTCCCACGCGTCGTCGTCACCGCCCGCGCTCGCGTTCGCCGGGTTCGTGCCGCCGGCCGCGAGGACCGTCACGACCAGCGCGTCGGCCTGCCGGAGCGTGTCGAGCAGCTCGGGTTCGGCGGTGCGCAGCGACGAGCAGAACACCGGCAGCGGCCTGCCGCCCTTGGCCTCGATCGCGTCGCACAGCGCGTGCACGAACGCCGTGTTCCCCGCCACGTGGTGTGCGCGGTAGTAGAGCACCGCGACCGTCGGGCCCTCCACCGCGGCCGGCTCGCGTTCCAGCACCCCCCACGTGGGGGTGGCGGCGGGCGCGGCGAACCCGTGGCCGGTCAGCAGGATCGTGTCCTCGAGGAACTTGTGCAGCTCGGCGAGGTTTCCTGGCCCGCCCTGCGCGAGGTACAGGTGCGCCTCCGCGCACACGCCGCCCGGCACCGTCGACAGCTCCATGAGCGCCGCGTCGGGCTGCATCTCACCGCCGAGGACGACCACGGGCAGCGGCTGCGCGAGCAGCCAGTCGAGGCCCTCCTCCCACATCCGGCGGCCGCCGAGGATGCGCACGACGACCAGGTCCACGCCCTCGACCAGCGCGGGAAGGTCGTCGGTGGTCGTGCGCGAAGGGTTGCCGAGCCGGTACTCGGCGCCACTCGCACGCGCCGACAGCAGGTCGGTGTCGGAGGTCGACAACAGCAGGATCACGCGGGCTCCATCCCTCGTGGGGTCCTCGCCCCAGGTCACGGGTCGCGACGAAGCGGAGTTCCTGACTCCCGGCGAGTTCGCTGGTCACAGTGGCGGGACCGCGCCGGATTCGCACCGGCTTCCTCCTGCGCTTCGTCGTTCGGGCTCACCCTAACCGGCGGGTTACAGTCCGACCTATGCGTACTCACCCGGATGCCTGCCCCGGCGCCGTCGAGCTGCACCAGGCGGCCGATGGCGGGCTGGCCCGCATCCGGGTCCCCGGCGGCACCCTCTCCGCAGCTCAGTGGGATGCCGTGCGCACCGCCGCGGCCGAACTGGGGTCGGGCGTGCTGGAGCTGACCTCGCGGGCGAACCTCCAGATCAGGGGCCTCACGTCGGGGGTCGAGCTGGGTGCCCGCCTGCGTGCGTGCGGCCTGCTGCCGTCGGACACCCACGAACGCATCCGCAACATCATCGCCGCGCCCCTGGACGACAACCAGGCGCTGGTCGACGCGCTGGACACCGCCCTGTGCTCCGACCCGTCACTCGCCGCCCTACCAGGGCGTTTCCTGGTGACGGTGGGTGCTTCGGTGAGCGGTCTGGGCGGCGACATCGGCCTGGTGGACGACGCGCTCCTGCTCGCCGGTACCGATACAGGTGTCCGGGTCGACGACCCCGTGGACGCCGTCGTCACCGCTGCCCGGCTGTTCCAGGAGCTGCGCGGCACGGCCTGGCGCCTGTCCGAAGTGGACGGCGGTGTGCGCAAGATCACCGCCCACCTCGGCACTTCCGCCGCACCGCGCGTCACCCCGGCTGTGACTCCTGTCGCACCTTCACCTGTGACACCAGGCGTTCCACTGGGCCGGCTCGACGCCGGTCAGCTGCCGGGCACGGCCCTGCGCCTGACCCCGTGGCGCTCCCTCGTCGTGCCGCCGGGCACCGACACGTCCGGCCTGATCACCGACCCCGCCTCGCCGTGGCACGGGGTGAGCGCGTGCACCGGCAAGCCGGGGTGCGCGAAGTCGTTGTCGGACGTCCGCGCCGACGCCCGCGCGTGGCTCGGCACGCCCCACTCGCGGCCGGTGCACTGGTCGGGTTGCTCACGCCGATGTGGTCGTCCGGCCGGTGATGTGATCGAGTTCGTCGCGACCGGCGACGGCTACGAGGAGATCAGGTGACGGAGTACATCAGGGACGGCGCGGAGATCTACCGGCAGTCCTTCGCCACCATCCGCGCGGAGGCGGACCTCACCGCCTTCCCCGCCGACGTCGCCCAGGTCGTGGTCCGCATGATCCACGCCTGCGGCATGACGGACCTGCCGCGGGACGTCGGGTTCTCCCCGCACGTCGTCCGCGACGCCCGCGCGGCGTTGCGCGCCGGCGCCCCGATCCTGTGCGACGCCAACATGGTCGCGTCCGGCGTGACCCGCCGGCGCCTCCCCGCGGACAACGAGGTCCTCTGCTACCTGCAGGACCCCCGTACCCCCGCACTGGCGACCGAGATCGGCAACACGCGCAGCGCGGCGGCACTCGAACTGCTCGCCGACCGCTTCGACGGCGCGGTGATCGCCATCGGCAACGCCCCCACCGCCCTCTTCCACCTCCTGGACCTGATCGCGGCCGGAGCCCCGCGACCGGCGGCCGTGCTCGGCATCCCGGTCGGGTTCATCGGCGCCGCGGAGTCCAAAGACGCCCTGGCCGCAACGGATCTCGAACACCTCGTGGTCCGCGGCCGGCGCGGCGGCAGTGCCATGACGGCGGCCGCCATCAACGCGATCGCTAGTGAGGTCGAATGACGGGCAAGCTCTACGGCGTCGGTGTGGGTCCCGGTGACCCCGAACTCGTGACGGTCAAGGCCGCACGGCTCATCCGGGAAGCCGACGTCATCGCCTACCACAGCGCCCGGCACGGTCGCAGCAACGCGAAGAGCATCGCGGCGCCGTACTTCCGCGACGGTCAGATCATGGAGCAGCTCGTCTACCCGGTCACCACCGAGGACACCGACGACTACCAGGGCGAGATCGACGCGTTCTACGAGGAGGCCGCCGCCACGCTGGCCGCGCACCTCGACGCCGGCCGCACGGTGGTCGTCCTCGCGGCGGGAGACCCGTTCTTCTACGGCTCCTACATGCACATGCACAAGCGGCTCGCCCACCGCTACGAGGCGGAGGTCGTCCCCGGCGTCACGTCCGTCAGCGGTGCCTCCGCTGTACTGGGCACCCCGCTCGTCGAACGGGACGAGGTGCTCACGATCCTGCCCGGCACGCTGCCGCCGGCCGAGCTGGCCGCGCGGATCGCGGACACCGACTGCGCCGCGATCCTCAAGCTGGGCCGCACCTTCGGCAACGTCCGGCAGGCGCTGGAGGAGGCCGGGCGGCTCGACGGCGCCTGGTACGTGGAGCGGGCGACCACCGGGCGGGAGCGCACGGCGAAGCTCGCCGACGTCGACCCCGGGTCGGTGCCGTACTTCTCGCTGGCGTTGCTGCCCAGCAACTCCCGGCCGGCGCGGCCGGGTGGTGAGGTCGTGGTCGTCGGTCTCGGCCCAGGCCACCACTCCTGGCTCACCCCGGAGGCGAAGCGGGCACTGGAGTCCGCCGACGACCTCGTCGGCTACACCACCTACCTGAACCGGGTGCCCGACCGCCCCGGCCAGACGAAGCACGCCTCGCACAACCAGGTCGAGTCCGAGCGCGCCTCCTTCGCACTCGACCTGGCCCGCCGCGGGTCGCGCGTCGCGGTCGTCTCGTCGGGTGACCCCGGTGTGTTCGCGATGGCCACCGCGGTCCTCGAAGTGGCCGCCGAACACCCGGACGTCCCGGTGCGGGTGCTCCCCGGTGTCACGGCTGCGAACGCCGTCGCCGCGAAGGCCGGTGCGCCGCTGGGGCACGACTACGCGGTGATCTCGTTGAGCGACCGCCTCAAGCCGTGGGACGTCATCGCCGAACGCCTGGAGGCCACCGCCAAGGCGGACCTGGTGATCGCGATCTACAACCCGGCCTCGAAGGCCCGCACGCACCAGGTGGCGGAGATGCGCGACCTGCTGCTCAAGCACCGTTCGCCGGACACGCCGCTGGTCGTCGGCCGGGACGTCGGCGGTCCGGAGGAGGAGATCCGCGTCCTCACCCTCGGCGCGCTCGACCCGGCCACGATCGACATGCGCTGCCTGCTGGTCGTCGGCTCGTCGCAGACCGTCGTGACCGAGCAGGGGGTCGTGTTCACGCCCCGGCGGTACCCAACCAGCTGACGGCCTCGTCCACGGTGGCCACCGCCTCCACGGGTGGGAGCGGTGGCCGCCGCACGACGACGACGGGGAGGCCGAGCCGTTCCGCGGCGTCCAGCTTCGCCGACGTCATCGCGCCGCCGCTGTCCTTCGTCACGAGCACGTCGATCCGGTGCTCGCGCATCAGCGCCAGCTCGTCTCCGACGGTGAACGGCCCGCGCGCCAGCAGCACCTCGATCCGGTGCGGCATCGGCGGTTCCGGCGGTTCGACCATGCGCGCGAGGAACCACTGCGGGCACCCGGCGAACTCGGCGAGGTCCTGCCGCCCGGTCGTGAGGAACACCCGCTCGCCGGGCAGGGCTGCCGCCGCGTCCGCGACGCTGTCCACCCGGGTCCATCCCGGCCGGGGCGTGAACCCGGGCCGCCGCAGGACCAGCAGTGGCACCCCGACCCGTTGGCAGGCCTCAAAGGCGTTCGCCGTGATCCGCGCCGCGAACGGGTGGGTGGCGTCGACCACGGCGTGGATGTCGTTGTCCCGCAACCACTGCGCGAGCCCGTCCACCCCACCGAACCCACCGACGCGCACCTGTCCGGCCGGGAGCCGCGGCTCGCGCACCCGTCCGGCCAGGGAGGACACCGCGGTGACCCGGGACGCCAGCGCGCGGGCCTCGCCGGTGCCGCCGAGGATGAGGATCATCGAACGCGGGTCGCCGAGTACAGGTGGCTGTCCGGGAACTGCGTCGCCCCCAGCACCTTCCCCACGATGATCACCGCGGTCCGCTTGATGCCCGCCGCGGCGACCTGGGCGGCGATGTCGTCGAGGGTGCCCCGCAACACGACCTCGTCCGCGCGCGAGGCGTACGCGACGACCGCGACCGGGCAGTCCGCGCCGTAGTTGGGCACCAGCTCCGCGACCACGTCCGCGATCCGCTGCACGGCCAGGTGCAGCACGAGCGTCGCGTTCGACCGCCCCAGCGTGTCCAGGTCCTCGCCCTCCGGCATCGGCGTGGCCCGCTGCGACGTCCGCGTGAGGATGACGGTCTGCCCGACGCCCGGAACGGTCAGCTCGCGCTGCAACGACGCCGCCGCGGCCGCGAACGCCGGCACCCCCGGCGTCACGTCGTAGCCGATGCCCAGCGCGTCCAGCCGCCGCATCTGCTCGGCCATCGCGCTGAACACCGCCGGGTCGCCGGAGTGCAACCGCGCCACGTCCAGTCCGGCCTCGTCGGCCGCCACCAGCTCAGCGATGATCTCGTCGAGCGTCAGGTTCGCCGTGTCGACCAGCCGTGCGCCGTCCGGGCAGAACTCCAGCAGCTCCACCGGAACGAGCGCACCGGCGTACAGGCACACCGGCGAGGAGGCGATCAGGTCGCGGCCCCGCACGGTGATCAGGTCGGCGGCACCGGGTCCGGCGCCGATGAAGTGCACGGTCACTTGGTCACGCTCCACGTCGTCACCGGCATGTGCGGCCGCCAGCCGGTGAACCCGCCGACGGCGGACCCGCGGTTGACCGCGATCCGCACCAGGTCCCCGCCGAGCCGCGCGTACCACTGCGCCACAACGGCTTCCGACTCCAGCGTCACCGCGTTGACCACCAGCCGCCCACCGGAACCCAGTGCGTCCCAGCAGAACTGCACCACGCCGGGCACCGTCAGCCCGCCGCCGATGAAGATCGCGTCGGGCTTCTCCAGCCCCTCCAACGCCTCCGGCGACCGCCCGACGAGCACCTGCACACCCGGCACGCCCAGCGCGGCGGCGTTGCGCACGATCCGTTCGGCCCGCACCGCGTCCTGCTCGACGGCGATGGCTCTGCACGTCGGGTGCGTGCGCGCCCACTCGATCGCGATGGACCCCGACCCCGCGCCGACGTCCCACAACAGCTGCCCCGGCAACGGCGCCAGCTGCGCCACCGACACCGCCCGCACCTCGCGCTTGGTGAGCTGGCCGTCGGTCTCGTAGGCGTCGTCGGGCAGTCCCGGCACCCGCGAGTACCCCGGTCCGCTGAACTCGACGGCGATCACCGACAGCGGGTCCGCGATCTGCCCCGACCACGGGTAGACCCGCTCGTGCGGCCCGCCCAGCTGCTCCAGCACCGTGATCGGTCCCGCCAGTGCCGCCACGGCCTCGGCGTCCCCGCCGAGCACCAGCACCCGCCGCCCGGCCGTGAGCGCGGGCCGCAGCAGGTCGACCGACCGCCCCACCAGCGAGACGACCTCGACCTCGTTCAACGCCCACCCGAGCCGCGCGCACGCGAGCGACACCGACGACGGGTGCGGGATGACGGTGACGCGCGGTCCCAGCATGCGCACGAGCGTCGTGCCGATGCCGTGGAACATGGGGTCGCCGGAGGCGAGCACGCACACGTCCCGGTACTTCTCGAACAACGCGGGCAGCGCCGGCACCAGCGGCGAGGGCCACGCGACCCGCTCGAACTCGCCCGGCACCAGATCGAGCTGCCGCTGCGAGCCCATCAGCACCTTCGACCGCGACACGGCGGCCTGCGCGGCGGGCGAGAGCCCGTCCCACCCGTCGGCGCCGATGCCGACGACGAGGACGTCAGACTGATCCGGAGACACGCTGCACCTGAATCTCGATCACGACCCGTGTGGGGTTGACCCGCGGCTGACGATAACGCTGCGCGTACAGCTCCTCCGCTTGCGCGACGGACTCGGCGTCCTCGCGGACGGTGGCCGGCCCCTCCAGCGCGGACCACCGGCGTCCGTCCGCCTGGCACACCGTCGCGTACCCGGCTCCGCGCACGTGCCGGACCTTCCACGACGCGCCGTCCGTGATCACCCGCGCGACACCGTTCACCCGGTCGAGCGTCACTCCCACGGGCACCACGTGTGGCGTGCCGTTCGCACGCACGGTGGACAGCGTGCACAGGTGCCGTTCCGTCCAGAACTCGGTGAACTCGGGGCCGCGCTCGATCGACATGGCACGCATCATCCCCGCGCGGGGCCCGCTGACGAAATCGAGGGAGAGCACCGTCACGCGAAGTCAGGTCATCGGTTCGGGCTCCGGAGCGTCGCGACGAGCTGCCGCGCCCGCGGTTCGTCGAACTCCGCCAAGACCGCGAGCGCTTCCTGTTCGGTGGCGGCTGCCTGCTCCGGCTGTTCGGACTCCCTGAGCGCGCGGGTCAGGTTGGTGAGTGCGCACGCGAGCATCCAGCGGTCGCCGGTGTCCCGGAATGCGGTCACGGCGGTCCGGTGGAACTTCTCCGCCTCGTCCGGCCTGCCCAGTTCCCGATAGGCCTCACCGGTGCCGTCGAGCGCCTCTGCTTCCCGGTTGCGGTCACCGAGCTGCCGCTGCGCCACCGCGGACCGCTGGTAGGAGACCAGGGAGTCGGCCACCTCTCCCCTGGCACGCTGGATTCGGCCCAACTCGGTCAGCCAGTACGCCTCCCAGGCGACGTGGTGGTCCTGTTCGGCGATGGCGAGCGCTCGCCCGATCGACTCCGCCGCCGCGTCGAGCTCGCCGTTCTCCCGCTGGGCCGCGGCCAGCAGGAACCACGCGTTCCCCTCGTAGGCACGGTCGCCGAGGTCCCGGTAGGTCTGCACGGAACGGCCGAGGGCGTCGACCGCGGCCGGGAGCTCCGCGAGGTCGTAGCTGGCACCGCCCAGGTTGGTCATCGCCAGTGCCTGCCAGCGGCGGTCACCGAGCTCTTGAGCGATCTCCAGGCACTGCCGGAAGCGCTCGATGGCAGGAGTGAGCCTTCGGCGGCGCCACTCGAGCAGTCCGAGGGCGTTGACCGACACCATCTCCCCGTAGCGGTCGCCGCTCTCCGCGCGGAGGGCCAGTGCCCGCGAATGACATTCCTCGGCGCGCTCCAGCTGCTGCGACTGGAGGTAGGCCTTGCCGAGGCTGTCGAGCACCTCGCCCTGGGCTGCCAGGTCGCCGATCCGCTCCGCGGCCGCCAGCCCGGCGGAGCTGGTCTCGATCCAGTCCTCGAACGGGTTGCGGCTGACGTAGATGCTGCGCAACAGCACCGGCAGCCGCCACGCGACGTCGTCCCGGCCGGCCGAGACGGCGGTGCGGACGGCGGCGACGAGGTTCGCCCGCTCACGTTCGTACCAGTCGAACGCCTCGACTCGGTCCGAAAAGGACACAGGAGTCGTGTTCGCGGGCAAGGGTGTCAGGACGACGCGCCGGTCGAGTGGTGCGATGACCGCTGTAGCGTTCGACAACGTGTGGAGGTACCAGCTCAGTCCCCGGTCCACGGCGTCCCTTCTGGCAGCGGCGTCTTCATGGTGGAACGCCTGTTGTGCCGCGTAGATGCGCAACAGGTCGTGGAACTGGAACCGGTTCGGCGCGTGCTGTTCCAGCATGTGCGCGCCGATCAGCACGTCGAGCAACTTCCTGGTCTCGGACAGACCGAGGCCGCCGAGCGCTGCCGCCGCGGTGACGCCGAACTCCGCTCCGGGGTGGAGTCCGAGCAGCCGGAACAACCGGGCGGCATCCGCGTGCAAAGCCCGGTAGGACCAGGCGAAGACGGTCCGCACGGCATCCGACTCGTCGTCCTGGTCGGCGGTCAGCGCGTCCCACAACGCCGACTCGTCGCGCAGATCGTCGATCAGTTCGTTCAGCATCATCAGCGGACGGCTCGACGCGCGTTCCGCGGCGATGCGCAACGCCAGGGGCAGCCGCGCGCACAGTCTCGCCAGCTCGACCAGGTCGGTCGTGTCGTCGTCGCGCCGGTAGCCGCTGGTGACCGTGCGCAGCAACCGAACCGCCTCCTCCTCGGAGAGCATGTCGAGCACGAGCCGCCGGGCACCGTCGCGGGCCACCAGCCCGGAGAAGCGGTTGCGGCTGGTGATCAGGACCAGGCACGTGGAGCTGCCGGGCAGCAGCGGCCGCACCTGGCCGGGACTCGCCGCGTTGTCCAGGACGACCAGCACGCGCCGGTCGGCGAGCAGCGAGCGGAACAACGCCGACCGGTCCTCCAGGGCGACCGGAATCGTTGTGGCCGGCACGCCGAGCCCCCGCAGGAACCGTTCCAGCGCCTGCTCGGCCGTCACCGGCGCGCCGGGGTCGTAGCCGCGGAGGTTGACGTAGAGCTGGCCGTCCGGGAACCGGTGCCGGACGCTGTGTGCCCAGTGCAGTGCGAGCGACGTCTTGCCGACACCGGCCGTGCCGGTGATCAGGTAGACGGCGACCGGTTCCTCGTCGGCCTGCTCCAGCACCTCGTCGAGCCGGGCGAGCTCGTGCAGTCGATTCACGAACCCGCTCGTGCCACCGGGCAGCTGGTTCGGCCGCGGCAACGGCCGTTCGTGGTCGCGCGGACCGTGGAAGTGGATGCCGCCTTCGACATCCCTCGCCTGCACCACGTCGGCGGCGGACCCGGAGACCGAGGAGCTCGGCTGAAGCCGGTCGTCCGGCTCCATCACCGGCTCCGCAGCGGTGGCCCCAACGACTCGACCTCACGTGCGAAGTACGTGCTGATCGGTTCCGCCTTCTCGTACAGCCGTGTGATGAACTCGCGACAACGGAGCACCGGAGAGGCACCCGTGTAGAGCACTGCGCCCCGCAGACGCCCGTTCTCCTCATAAAGGATCTCGTACATCACGTCGTCGCCCAAGGTGATCAGCTCGGGCAGCAGGCTCTTTTCCTCGAAGCGCGCGACCTCCTGCTGGAGCAGGATCCGAGTAGGGCCGCCGAGCTGATCCCTGACGCGGAGCAGGTGCAGTTCCCACCTCAGGTAGTCCGTCAGCGGATGCTCCACTATTCGCACTCGGGAGGTGACGAACCCCGCGTTCTCGATCTTCGCGTAATGCGCACGCAGAGCCGGCCTGCGTTCGTCCAGGAGCGCGAGGGACCGGTGCCAGTCGCCCTCGTGGAACGCCTCCCAGCTGTCGTCCCCCGGCTCCTCGAAGTGCTGCAGCCGTTCGAGCTTCCAGAAGCCGGACCGGCCGCTGTTCCAGAAGCGCCGGTCGAAGTCGTCGAGGTATGCGTCTCCGAGCAGCAGCTCGCCTTCCGCACCACCGAACAGGTCATGCATCGGGGATGTCCGCCTTCGCCGCGATCACCATTCCCCGCGGCAGCACGACGAGCCGCTCGTCCGCGCCGACGCTGACGCCGTCCGGCAGGCGCCCCGCGTACTCCGGGGTGAGGTCGCGGCCGATGACCGCGACGTCGCCGTTGTCGAGCTCCCAGATGTCAGGGCACTTGGACTCACCACCGCTGGCGGCTTCGTCGGACTCACCGCCGCTGCCCGGTTCCTGCGGTGCGATTCCCCAGCGCCGGGAAAAGTCAGCCGACGGATTCGGTTGCCATATGTTTGTGGACATAACAAGAATGTCCTTTCTCCCCAAACGTAAGAGAATCAAGGTTAGCACCGAAAACATCGGAACCACGAAGCCGTTCTTCCACCGATCGTATGAACCTCAATAGCGAACGGCCCGTCACCAAGGTGACGGGCCGTTTGCATGATCGAGCGCCTACGGGTAGTTGACGACGTTCACCGGCACGGTTCCCGGCGGCGTCACCCCTCCCGTCTCGTTGACCACGTGTGTGATGGTCCCCTTGTAGTTGAGCGACACGGTCAGCAGGTTGTGCAGCCGCACCCCGGACCGGTTGGGCACCTCGAACGCGTGGTGGGCCCGCACCGACGGGTTGACGTTGAAGAAGCAGTAGCTGCCGAGCCCCCACGCCTCGTGCGTGGTCACGTTGTCCGCGATCTTGTAGGCCGCGTAGCCGGCCAGGCCGTTCGGCGAGTTCCACACCGCCTGGTTCGGCACGTCGTAGGGCATCTCGTTCTGGAAGAAGATCGTCCGCCCGTTGTTGCCATTCCAGATGACCTGGTACTTCTGGTAGTGCTCGACGAACAGGCCGGTGGCCAGCACGTTGTTGCCGTTGACGACGACACCGGTGTCGCCGATGGCCTCGTTCCACCCGTAGGTGCCGGCGTTGCCGTGGTCGGCGCGCCAGACCCAGGTGTGGTCGATGATCGTGTCGTTGCTGTTGACGACGAGGCTGTTCGTGGCCTTGCCGGCGATGGCGCCGCCGACGCGGAAGAACACGTCCTGCAACGTGATCGGGTTCGCCGAGTGCGAGGCCGACGAGCCCGGTGTGCCGACGGTCAGCAGCGACTGCGACAGGGTCGTGCCGGCGTCGAACAGGACGCCCTTGATCCGCACGCCGTCGACGTCGGCGACCTGCATGGCCGTGACGCCGTTCTGCGGCACGATCGTCGCGTACCCGATGCCGAGCACGACGGTGTTCGGCCGGGTGATCTGCAGCGTCTGGTTGACGTTGTAGATGCCGGGCGTGAAGAACAGGTTGCAGCCCTGGGCCAGCGCCGCGTTGATCGTCGAGGCGGTGTCACCGGACTTGACGACGTAGAACTGGCTCATCGGCAACGACGAACCGGGCGTGCCGCCGTTGATCCACGACGCACCGGAGGCGTTGGTGCGCAACGAGGGCAGGAACACCCGGTAGGCACCGTTCTCGAAGTACAGGTACGGCACGTCGCGCGAGACCGGCGTGGTCGCGAGGGTCGTCGACGGCGGGTTCGGGAACGTGGTCGCCGGAGCGCCGGGCGTCCCGGAGAACACCATGTTCCACACGCCGCCGTTCCAGCTGCCGTAGTTGGAGTCGCGGGTGTACCACTGCTGCTGCGACACCGACGCCGTCTGCCCGGACACGCGCGTGTCGGCGGTGTAGCCACCGGACGCGAAGCCGTAGGAGGCCGGGTAGAGCGCCAGGTTGCCGCGGATGTCCATGCGGCGGAACGGCGCGGCTTGTGCGACGGCCCAGCGGTTGGTGCCGTTGCTGGGGTTCACGGCCATGTTCTCGGCCGAGCGCCAGAAGTTCTGCAGCGCCACGCCTTGGTCGGACTCGTTGAACGCGTCCACGGTGATGTCGCCGTTGATGACCACGTCACCGGGGTTGCGGCCCAGACCCGCGACGGACGTGTAGTAGCCGACGTCGTCGTGGATGTTGTACGTGCCCGGCTTGAACAGGTGCGCGACCCGCCGCGGCGCCATCTGCGCCGTCAGCGTGTCTTTTTGCATGTTGAAGTCCGCGTCCAGCTGCGTCTGGATGCTCGCCGCCGACATGCTCGGGTCGAAGATCCGGGTGTTCGGCCCGAAGTTCGGCGTGTTGGACTGCACGCAACCCTGCTGCGTGCCGATGGTGTAGGTGGCGCTGCCCACGGACGAGTTCGCGAGCCCGGACTTGATGCCGATCGCGTTGATGGTCCTGGAGCTCGGCACCGAGATCGGCCCGCTGTAGACCGGGGAGGACGCCGTCGGCGTCGAACCGTCCACTGTGTACCGGATGGTCGCGCCGGAGGTGGCGGTGGAGATCGTCACCGTCTGCCCGGACGTGTAGGCGCCGCCCGGTGGGCTGAACGTGGGAGTGGCGACCGGTGCCTGCGTGCTGCCGTGCGTGTAGGTGAAGTGCGGCGTGTCGTACTGGGGGCCGCTCTTCTCGTAGGTGAACCAGTACTCGACCACCGTGCCCGCCGACAGCGACCCGACGGACTTCTGCCACGTCCCGCCGTTGTTGGTCATCCGGAAGTTCTGCTGGGGCGTGTTGGTGATCAGGTAGTGGACGTCCACGTACAGAGCGGGCGTCGTCGGCGTGAAGTTGATCCTCGCCTCGGACGTGCTGACGGACGTCACGTTCTGCGTGTAGTCCGCCGCCGCCGAAGCGGTGTCGGACGCGGCTAATGAAGCCAGCACAACGGCAACGGCAGCGAAGCCGGCCTGCAATCTCGTCTTTGAGAGCGCTCTCACACCTGATGACGGTAAACGGCGCGGGTCCGCGGGACAAGCGCCGTTTCCACCCGAACGGGTCCGTACCTTGAAACGACTTCAAGCAATAGCGTCGGAGGCCATGACCTACTCCACCGCGTACAGCCGTGACCTCGGCGACGAGCTGCGCCTCATCCGGGAGACGAGCACGTCGCTGCACGGCCGCGCCATGGCGAACCGGCTCGGCTGGGACCCGAGCAAGGTCTCCACCATCGAACACGGGAAGGCGCACGCGAGCGCGGGCGACATCATCCAGTACCTGACGGTGTGCGGCAAGGACCTGGAGTACATCGAGGCTTTTCAGGCCCGGTACCGGCACGCCTTCGACCCGTACTTCGCCCAGATGCCGGAGAACCTGCGCACGCTCATGATGGCCGAGTCGCTGGCCACGAAGATCACCTGGGTTGAGACCAGTACCGCTCCTGGTCTCGTCCAAACCCCTGACTACGCCGATGCGCTGTACCGCAACGCAGGGCTGATCCCGCCGGAGAAGGTCGCCGCGCGGGTGAAAGTGCGGATGGAGCGGCAGACGATCCTCCGGCGTGCCAGAAGGCCGGACGTTCGCATCTACGTCCTCGAACGCGCGCTGCGGACGCACGTCGGCGATGACCGGATCATGGAGGACCAGTACCTGCAGCTGCTGTTCAACACCTACATCGTGCGGATCGTGCCGGATGACGCCATCGTGCTGACAGCGGGTTGTGCGCTGATGGAGTTCGAGAAGGCCCCTGCGCTGGTCTACACCGACACTGAGATGGCCCAGGTGTTCGCCCAGGACGAGCCCGCGGTCGAGGTCGCCACCCACCTGTTCCAGCGACTGGAAGCGCTCGCCTTGGATCAGGAACAATCGAAGCGCAAGCTGATGGAGTACATCAGCCGACTTCGAGGGGAATCTGATGGCGCGGGAACGGATCTGGCGTAAGAGCAGCTACAGCACCGGCGGTGACAGCAGCGCCTGTGTCGACGTGTCGCTCGACCACAACGCGCTGGTGCGGGACTCGAAGAACGTGAGCGGCGACGTGCTCACGTTCTCGACCCCCGCTTGGCGCTCGCTGGTCGCACACGTCGGCTCGCGCTGAGACGGAGCACCCTCGGAGAACAGAGCCGTGGTGGAGCTGGAAGCCTGGTACGAGGAGGACCAGGACGACGCCGTGATCGTCCGCACCCCGGCCGAGCTGGACGCCGTGCTGGACGCCGTCGCCGGTCGGGACGGCCGCGTGCTCGTCGACCTGTACGTGGCCGAGAACCCCGGCCGCGCGAACTTCAACGTCGGGCTGCACGGCCAGGCCGGTCGGGGCGCGCTGTACTACGCCGGTGGCGGGCAGAAGTGGTTCAGCACGGAAACGCCCGGAACCGACTGGGGTTCCGCCGAACCGGTCCTGTACTACCTGATGAGCTCGGACACCGAGTACCCGGCCGACTCCGAGATCCCGCTGGACGTCGTGCGCCGGGCCGCCCACGAGTTCATGACCACCGGCGGCGAGCGCCCGGTCGCGCCCGCCTGGAGGGCCGCTCCGGACTGGTGGTGAGCGGCCCGCCGGCAGCCCTCACGTGCCCCGGTTCGCGTTGAGGTAGTTGTAGATCGTGTAGCGGGTCACCGCGAGCACGCTCGCCAGGTGGTCGACCGAGTCGCGGATCAGGAAGAACCCCGCCTCGTCCAGCACCCGCACGACCTGCGACTTGTGCACCTTCTTCATCAGCTCGACCGGCACCCCGACGTCGGCGATCGCCTTCTCGACGAGCACCCGTTGGAGTGTGTCCACGTCCTGCGGGAACGACTCGACGGGCCCGGACGCCTCGTGCGCGGCGAGCTTGTTGACGCACAGGCAGCCCACCGCCACCCCGGCCGCGTCGCGCACGAAGGTCGTCGACGACCAGATCGCGCGGCCGTCCGGCGCGTAGGTCTCGTAGCCGGGCATGTCGGTCGTCGTGCCGCGGCGGACCAGGCCGAGCAGCAGGTCCGTCATCGGGCCGCCCACCTGGCGGCCGGTGAGCGAGCCGGCGATCGCGATGATCGAGTTCGGCAGCCGGGACAGGTCGTGCACCACGACCTCGGTGTCCGGGCCCAGTGCCGTGGCGAGGCTGTCGACCGTCGGCACCAGCGCCGACAGCGCCGCCGGCATGGTCGACACCGACGGGCCGGACAGCGACCGCAGCGCCGACCGGACGCGTTCGAGTGTGCCGCGGGTGGTCGTGGCGTGCGGTGACAGGCGGACGTGCTCCGGGCGGACGGTGGCGGTGACGCCGAACGACTTCAGCGCCTCCCCCACGACCGGCGCGGCCTCGGCCGTCGTGAACGCCAGGATGCCGGCGCGGCGGTCGCGGGCGGAGACGACCTCGCCGCCGCACGACAGCACGATCTCCTCCAGCTCGGCGACGACCTCGGCGACGGCGGTGTCGAGCGCGCCCACGCCCGCCAGCTCGACGAGCTCCAGCGCCTCGGCGAACGCGCCGGACACGACCGGCGAGAGGTTGGTGACGTTCCACGCCGCCGCGTCGGGGGCTGCGGCGTGCACGGCGTTGTCGAACAGGCCCGCGTCCACCGCGCCCGTCCACCCGGACAGCACGGGCTGGAGCCGTTCCAGCGCGCGGTCCGACAGCACCACGAAACCGGTGCTCCACCCGGCCCGCAGCCACTTCTGGCCGCCGACCACGAGCACGTCGGCCACCTCCCACGGTTCGTCGACCACGCCGAAGCCCTGGATGCCGTCCACGATCAGCAGGCGGTCGCCGACGGCCTCGCGCAACGCCGCCAGGTCCGCCCGGTAGCCGGTGCGGAAGTCCACGGCGGACACCGACAGCGCGGACACCTCGGGCGTCAGCGCGCCGACGACCGAGGACGCCGTCACCGCGCCGTCGAGCACCACCGACGGCAGGCCCGCGCGCACCCACGGGTAGGTGTTCGACGGGAACTCCGCCGCCGAGTACATGACGGTGCCGGTCAGGCCGAACGCGGCCTGGAAGAGGCCGGTCGACGTGTTCGGCACGAGCGCCACGTGGTCGGTGTCGGTGCGGCACAGCCGCGCGGCGGCGGCCTTGACGCGCTGCTCCTCGCGCATCAGCGTGTCCACCGTGGCGGGACCGGCGAGCGACGCCTGCTCCATCAGCCGGGTCGTGGCCGCCACCACCGGGATCGACGGGGGGCCGAAGCGGGCGAAGTCGAGGTACCCCTCCGGTTCGCGGAACTGGGCGAGGTACGAGGAGTTGGTCACCTAGAGCACCTTTGCGAGGAACTGCCGCGTGCGCGGCTGCTGCGGGTTGTCGAGCACGTCGGCCGGGGTGCCGGACTCGACGACCGCGCCGTCGACGAGGAACACCACGCGGTCGGCGACCGAGCGGGCGAAGCCGATCTCGTGGGTGACCACGATCATCGTCATGCCGTCGCGGGCGAGACCGGTCATCACGTCGAGCACCTCCCCGACGAGCTCGGGGTCCAGCGCCGACGTGGGCTCGTCGAACAACATCAGCTTGGGTTTCATCGCCAGCGCGCGGGCGATCGCAACACGCTGCTGCTGGCCGCCGGACAGCTGCGCCGGGTAGGCGCCGGCCTTCTCCGCGAGCCCGACCCGTTCCAGCAGGTCGCGCGCCTCGGCGACGGCGGTGGCCCGGTCGACGCCGAGCACGTGCACCGGGCCCTCGAAGACGTTCTCCAGCGCCGTGCGGTGCGGGAACAGGTTGAACCGCTGGAACACCATGCCCACGTCACGGCGCTGCCGGGCGACGTCGCGCTCCTTCAGCTCGTACAGCTTGCCGCCGGCCGCGCGGAAGCCGACCGGCACGCCGTCGACCCAGATGCGGCCCGCGTCGATGGTCTCCAGGTGGTTCACGCAGCGCAGGAACGTCGACTTGCCGGCACCGGACGGCCCGAGCAGGCACACGACCTCACCCCGCTCGACCTCCAGGTCGATGCCCTTGAGCACCTCGGTGTGACCGAACGACTTGCGGACATCGACCGCCTCAACGAGGGCCATACGCACGCTCCAGGTAGTGCTGCCCGACCGACGCCAGCGACACCATCACCAGGTACCAGGCCGCGGCGGCGAACAGGGTCTCCATGATCTCCAGGTTGCGCGAGGCGATGTTGTTCGCGGCGTGGATGAGCTCCAGGAACGCGATCACCGACGCCATCGACGTGCCCTTGATCATGTTGATGAAGTTGTTGCCGGTCGGTGGGATGATCACGCGCATGGCCTGCGGCAGGACCACCCGCCGCAACGTCGTGGCCGGTGTCATGCCGATCGACTTGGCCGCCTCGGTCTGACCGGGGTCCACGCTGGACAGACCTGCGCGGACGATCTCGGCCATGTAGGCGCTCTCGTTCAGCCCCAGCCCCAGCAACGCCGCCACGAACGCGGTCATCACCACGTTCGTCGGCACGCTGAACACCATCGGGATGCTGATGTTCTGGAAGACGAGCGCGAGGTTGAACCAGATGAGGATCTGCAGCAGCACCGGCAGGCCGCGGAACAGCCAGATGTAGCCGATGGCGAACCACCGTGCGACCGGGTTGGCGCTCAGTCGCATCAGCGCGACCACCACGCCGAGCACGATCGCACCGCCCTGCGCGGCGATGGCCAGCACGATCGTGTTGACCAGGCCTTCGAGCATGACGGGGTGCGTGAAGAACCCCGGGACGTGCTCCCACTGGATCTGTGCCTCCGCCATCGCCCAGCCCAAGCCGGCGATGATGATGACGATGATCCCCGCGCTGACCCACCGCCACGGGTGGCTCAGCGGGACGACGACGAGCTCATGATCCTGCTTCTGATCGGACATCCGATCGACATCACTTGCCATTGATCGCAGCCTTGCCGATCGCACCCTGCTTGATGTCCCAGTTGCCGAGGATCTTGGCGTAGGTGCCGTCGTCGATCAGTGCCTGCAACGCGCCCTTGACCGCCTCGCTGAGCTTGGCGTTCTGCTTGTTCACGCCGATGCCGTACGGGCCGCCGTTGATCGGGGCGAGCTCGACGACCTCGAAGAACGCGCCGTCACCCGCGGTCTTGGCGACGTACACGGCGGTCGGCAGGTCGTTGAGGATCGCGGCGACGCGGCCGGTGCGCAGCTGGTTCTGGTTGCCGGTGTCGCTGTCGGTGACGCTGACCTGCACCTCGGGCTTGCCCGCGGCGACGCAGCGCTGGCTCTGCTCCTTGGCGAACGTCTCCTGCGAGCTGCCGAGGTTCACCGCCACCCCCTTGCCGCAGAGGTCGTCGGGTCCCTTGACGCCCTGCGGGTTGCCCTTCTGCACCATGATCGTGATGCCGGAGGTGAAGTAGTCGACGAAGTCGATCTTCTGCTGACGTTCGGCGGTGTCGTTCATCGCCGCCATCGTCACGTCGACCCGGCCGGTCTCCAGGCTCGTGATCAGCGAGCTGAACGCCATGTCGCTGTGCTCGGCCTTGAGCCCGATCTTGGCGGCGATCGCGGTGATCAGGTCGACCTCCGACCCCTGCGGGGTCTTGCCGTCCTCCTTGTAGAAGTTGTTCGGCGGGTTCTGGATGTTCGACCCGACCCGCAGCTTGCCGGTCTGCGCGATGGCCGGGGGCACGAGCGCGGCGAGCGCGTCGTCCTTCTGGACGCTCGACAGGTCCGAGGACGGTGGGGTGGTCGTCTGCGCGTTGTCAGACGTGCCGCCACACGCGGTGAGCGTGGCGACGAGCAGCGTGGTCACGAGCAGGCGCGGCTTCATGGCCGGGAACCTACAACGCTCCGTTGAAGACGTCCACAAAAAGTTGAAATCCACGCCTGCCTCAGTGCACGCGGGGAGCTTTCGTACTCGTAGAGGGCACGCGGGGTCCCCGCGTGCCCGGAGGGCCGGGAATTCTGGGGGCGGTTGGGGCGTTGGGAGGGGCGAGCCAACTACGAGGAGGAACAGATGGCGACGGTCGAGCTGACCACGGAGAACTTCGACGAGGTGGTCGGCGGTTCCGGCATCGTCCTGGTCGACTTCTGGGCCGAGTGGTGCGGGCCGTGCCGTGCGTTCGCGCCGACGTACGAGGCGGCGTCGGAGAAGCACGAGGACCTGGTGTTCGGCAAGGTCGACACGGAGGCGCAGCAGGAGCTCGCGGCCACGTTCGGCATCCGGTCGATCCCCACGTTGATGATCGTGCGCGAGGGTGTCGTGCTGTTCGCCCAGCCGGGTGCGCTGCCGGGCAACGCGCTGGACGACCTGATCGAGCAGGCCCGCGGCGTGGACATGGAAGAGGTCCACGCGAAGGTCAAGCAGGCGCAGGAACAGGGCTGACCTCCCGCGAAACACCCGTGTCGGTGATTCGCGAGGGGCTACTCCGGGTAGCCGAGTCGCATGAACACCGACACGTCGACCGCACAGCTGGTCAACCAGCTGTCCGAGCAGGTGAGCAGGCTCGCACGCGATGAGATTCGCCTCGCGGTCGCCGAGCTCAAGGACAAGGGCAAGCACGCCGGTGTCGGCGCCGGGTTGTTCGGCGCGGCCGGCGTGTTCGCGTGGTGGGGTGGGCTGAGCGTCGTCGCCGGCCTGGTCCTCGCCCTCTCCCTCGTGCTGCCCGGGTGGGCGGCTGCCCTCATCGTCGCCGCCGGGCTCCTCCTGATCGCCGGTGTCCTGGCGCTGGTGGGGCGCTCGCAGGTCAAGCAGGCCGCTCCGCCCGTGCCGCGGCAGGCGGTGGAGAACGTCCAGCGCGACATCGCGACGATCAAGGAGAGTGCGCACCGATGACCGATCCCAGGGAGCAGTTGCAGCGGGACGTCGAACGCACCCGCCGTGAGCTCGGCGAGACCGTGGAGGCGTTGGCGCACAAGGTCGACGTGCCGGGTCGTGTGAAGGAGCAGGCGCACGAGACGGTCGTGCGGATGACCGCGGCGACCGACCAGGCCGTGGCGTCGCTGCCCGAACCGGTGGCGCAGCAGGTGCAGAAGGCGCGTCAGCACCCGCTGGCGATCGGAGCGGTGCTGATGGCACTCGTGCTCCTCATCTGGAAGCTGTCCAGGAGGAACGGATGAAGCTGCTGTACCGCCCACTCGGAATGCTGCTCGGTGCGCTGGGCGGCATGGCCGCCACGGCGATCTTCGGGCAGATCTGGAAGGTCGTCGCCGGCGACAAGGAAGCGCCCAGCGCGACCATGAAGGACCGCCGCTGGCGCGAGGTCCTGCTCGCCGCCGCACTGCAGGGAGCGATCTTCGGCCTGGTCAAGGCCGCGATCGACCGCGGTGGCGCCGTCGGCTTCCAGAAGGCCACAGGCAAGTGGCCCGGCGACGAGGAAGACTGACCACCGCACCACCACGGCACGACACGAGCCGGTCCGCGCCCACCCGCGGGCCGGCTCGTCGTGGTCCTGCGGGCGTTTGAACCCTCAACTACTCTGGTCGGCATGCCACAGCCAGAGGGTGCCGAGCTGGACGCGATCAGGGCCAAGCGCGACGAGCTGCGCGAACGCTACGTGAAGCCGTTGGCCGACCGCGGCGGCTCACCGACGCAGGGCGTCCACCACATCGCGCTGATCTGCCGCGACGTCGAGGAGACGATCCGGTTCTACCAGGAGTTCCTCGGCTTCCCGCTCGTGGAGCTCGTGGAGAACCGCGACTACCGCGGCTCCAGCCACTTCTTCTTCGACCTCGGCAGCAAGAACCTGCTGGGGTTCTTCGACTTCCCCGGTCACGACCACCCGCCGTTCTCCGAGACGATCGGCGCCGTGCAGCACCTGGCGCTGTCCATCTCGCCCGAGCGGTTCGACGCGATCAAGGCCAAGCTCGACGAGGACGGGGTCGAGTACCTGGGGCCGGATCGGGGCGTCGAGGACAGCCTGTACATCCGCGACCCCAACGGTGTAGGGATTGAGTTCTACCGGGAAGAGCTGGGCAAGTTCGAAGGCTCGACGCTCGTCAACTGAAGGAGTCGCAGAGTGGCGCAAGAGGTCAAGGGCATCGTCGCCAGGGGCAAGGGACAACCCGTCGAGCTGACCTCGGTGCTGGTGCCCGACCCCGGACCCGGTGAGGCCGTGGTGAAGGTGCAGGCGTGCGGCGTCTGCCACACCGACCTGCACTACCGCGAGGGCGGCATCAACGACGAGTTCCCGTTCCTGCTCGGGCACGAGGCGGCCGGTGTCGTCGAGTCCGTGGGCGAGGGCGTCGCCGACCTCGAACCCGGCGACTTCGTGGTGCTCAACTGGCGCGCGGTCTGCGGCACGTGCCGTGCGTGCAAGCGCGGCAAGCCGTGGTACTGCTTCTCGACGTTCAACGCGACGCAGCCGATGACGCTGACCGACGGCACGAAGCTGTCGCCCGCGCTGGGCATCGGCGCGTTCGCCGAGAAGACGCTGGTCCACTCGGGACAGTGCACGAAGGTCGACCCGTCCGCGCGGGCCGCGGCCGTGGGCCTGCTGGGCTGCGGTGTCATGGCCGGTGTGGGCGCGGCGGTGAACACCGGTGGTGTCACGCGCGGCGACTCGGTGGCCGTGATCGGCTGCGGTGGTGTCGGTGACGGCGCGATCGCCGGTGCGCGCCTCGCGGGTGCGGCGAAGATCATCGCCGTGGACACGGACCCGCGGAAGCTGGAGTGGGCCAAGGGTTTCGGTGCCACGCACACGGTCAACGCCCGCGAGGTCGACGACGTGGTGACGGCGATCCAGGACCTGACCGGCTCGTTCGGCGCGGACGTGGTGATCGACGCGGTCGGCCGCCCGGAGACGTGGAAGCAGGCGTTCTACGCCCGCGACCTCGCCGGGACGGTCGTGCTGGTCGGCGTCCCGACGCCGGACATGACGCTGGAGATGCCGCTGATCGACTTCTTCTCGCGCGGCGGGTCGCTCAAGTCCTCCTGGTACGGCGACTGCCTGCCCTCGCGGGACTTCCCGCTGCTGGTCGACCTCTACCAGCAGGGCCGGTTCGACCTGGACGCGTTCGTCACCGAGGAGATCGCGCTGGACGGCGTCGAGGGCGCGTTCGAGAAGATGCACCACGGCGACGTGCTGCGATCGGTCGTGGTGTTCTGATGGCGCTGCGGGTGGACCACACCGTCACGTCCGGCACGTTCTCGCTGGACGGCGAGACGTTCGACGTCGACAACAACGTCTGGGTGATCGGCGACGACAGGGAGTGCGTCGTCATCGACGCACCGCACGACGTGGACGCGATCCTGGCGGTCGTCGGCAGCCGCCGGGTCAAGGCGATCCTGCTGACCCACGCCCACGACGACCACGTGCGGGTCGCTCCCGACCTCGCGCACGCCACGGGTGCTCCCCTGGCGCTGCACCAGGCCGACCGGGTCGTGTGGGAGCTGACCCACACGGGCGTCACCCCGCACGAGGCGTTGCAGGACGGCCAGGTGCTCACGGTGGCCGGCGAGGAGATCCACGTGCTGCACACGCCGGGCCACTCGCCCGGCGCGGTGTGCTTCTACGTGCCGTCGCTGGGCGCGGTGTTCACCGGTGACACGCTGTTCCAGGGCGGTCCGGGCGCGACCGGCCGGTCGTTCTCCGACCGGCCGACGATCGAGCGATCGATCCGGGAGAAGCTCTTCGAGCTGCCCGGCGGCACCGTGGTGCACACCGGCCACGGCGAGGACACCACGATCGACGCCGAACGCTTCTGACCCCTGCCGGCCACGTCAGAACCGCGGGGGCCGCTTCTCCAGGAACGCCGACACGCCCTCCGCGTAGTCGGCGCTGGAGGCGGCCTCCGCGTACAGCGCCCGCACGAAGTCGTCCTCGTGGCCACCGTCGGTGATCGAGTTGACGATCTTCTTCGCCCCGCGCACGCTCACCTGCGCACGCCCGGCGATCTGCGCCGCCAGTTCCCCGACGCGCGCGCCGAGGTCCGCGACGACCTCGTTGACCAGCCCGATCCGCAACGCGGTCGCCGCGTCGATCAGGTCGGCGGAGAACAGGATCTGCTTCGCCCACGCCGGGCCGACCACGTCGACGAGCTGCTTGGTGGACGTGAAGTTGTAGACGATGCCCAGTTTCGCCGGGGTGATCCCAAACCGCGCGCCGGCCGCCGCCACCCGGAGGTCGCAGGCGAGGGCGATCTCGCAGCCGCCGCCCACGCAGAACCCGGACACCGCCGCGATGGTGGGCTTGTCGAGCTGCACGATGGCGCGCTCGCCGTTGTGCACAGCTTCCCCGTAGCGCGCGGCACCCTCCGCGCCCCGGCGCAGGGTGGAGAACTCCGCGATGTCCGCGCCGGCCGAGAAGTGCTCGCCACCCCTGATGACCAGCACGCGGACGCTGTCGTCGGCGGACACGCGGGCCATCAGGCCGGGCAGTGCGGACCACATCTCGTAGCTCATCGCGTTGCGCTTGGCCGGCCGGTCGATCGTCAGCGTGGCGACCGGACCCGCCGTTGACAGCTGAAGGAATTCACTCACTTGCCGCACGATACAGCGCGCATTCGGCGCACATCCCGGCTCTTGTTCGGGTAGGAACGCGGTCACGCCGTTGTGACGTCCGTTGCCGAACAAGGGAGGAACGCGTGACCGCGGCCGGCATCGGCGCTGCCACCCTGCGCACCTTCGCGACGCGGTTGCGCGGCAGCGCCCCCGTCTCCGCGCGCATCCTCTCCGAGCTGGCGAGCGAGCTCGACCGGGGCGGCCCGGTGGCCGACCTGCTCTGCTCGCACAGCGCGGTGCACAGCCCGCTGTTCGGCATCCAGGCGCTGGCCGGGGTGCGGCTGCTGATGCTGTCGGGGCGGGCGCCGGAGCTGAGCGAGCGGTTCGCCGGCGCGCACGCGGCGGCGATGGCGGGCGCGTCGGACTCGGCGTCGCTGCTGGCGTGGCTGGCGGCGCGGCGGGCGATCGTGGAGAACCCCGGCGAGATCCTCGCGGCGCTCGACCGGACCGTGCAGCAGCACCAGCCCAAGACCGCCGGGTTCCTGTTGCGGGGCCTCACGATGATCGGCGCGCCCAAGGTCCGGTTGCTGGAACTGGGCGCGTGCGCGGGGCTGAACCTGATCCTGGACCGCTACCGCTGGTTCGGCCTCGACTGGGAGTGGGGCGACCGGGACTCGCCCGTGCGGCTGGCCGCCGCGGGACCGCGGCCACCGGAGCTCCGGATCGTCGCGCGGGCGGGCTGCGACCTGCAGCCGCGCGACCCGGCCGACCCGCGGCACGCGATGATCCTGCACTCGTTCATCCCGCCGGAGCACGACGCGCTGCGCTGGGACCTCGACGACGCCATCGAGCTCGCCGCGCAGGTCGGGGTGCGGGTCGCGCGGTCACCGGCCGGGCGGTGGCTGCGGGAGAACCTCGTGGCGCCGGACGAGAGCGACACCTGCACGGTGATCTGGCACAGCTCGTTCTGGCCGTACCTGACCGAGGACGAGCGGCTGGAGATCGAGACGACGCTGACCGCGGCGGCGGGGTCGATGCCGCTGGCGCGCGTGGCGTACGAGGCGGCCGACTTCCGGTCTACGCCGCGGTTGACGGTGACGATCTACAGCTGAACAGTCCGTGAACGGTCAATCGCGCACCGTGGTGCCCGTGGCTTCATCACCTCTAGTTTGCGGTGGGTGAAAACTTTTTTCGCGACCGCTGTTCTGCTCACGACGACCCTCATCGCCGCGCCGGCGCAGGCGGCCGTCTCCGACTACGACCTCGCCCTGCACTGGGCGCCGGTGCACCACCAGGACACGGACTCGTCGGACCACGACGCGGACTACCTGTCCACAGTGGACTTCGACGGCGACTGGGACGGGCTGAACAACTGGGAGAACCAGACCCAGCTGAGCCGCCTCACCGGTGCCGCCTACTACTCGGTGGTGGAGACGGAGACCCACTGGTTCCTCGTCTACTCGTTCTTCCACCCGCGCGACTGGGACGACAAGCCGGACCCGTTCGGCCTCACGACGCACGAGAACGACCTGGAGGGCGCGCTGTTCGTGGTCCGCAAGGACGCCTCCTACGGCACGCTCGAAGCCGCCGTTACGGTGGCGCACAGCGACTTCTACTCCTACGTGCCGGCCGGGTCGCCGTACCGCAGCGGTTCGGAGACGGTCGACGGCACGCTGCTGCTCTCCGGCGGGCGGCCGGCCACGCGCCAGGAGGCCAAGGGCCACGGCCTGTACCGCTGGGACGGCAACGACTTCCCCGGCGGCGACGGAGTCGTCTACCACCCCGCCGCGACCGGTGAGGTGCCCTCCGGTGGCAACGACCGTGACGTGAAGTACCGGCTGGTGGACACGTTCGCCGCGAACGGGATGTGGGCGCGCCGCAACAACTCCGAGACGTACGCGTCGTTCGGCACGTTCCGCGGCGACAACGGCAAGGACAACGCGGCGAACGCGCCCTGGGGCTGGGACGACCAGAACGACGGCGCGTTCTACCGCGGCTACCTGGCCACGCACCCGGCGGAGCTGGTGAACTCGTACTTCTCCGGCAAGGGCACGTTCAGCCTCACCTACGTGCGCAACGCCTACCGCGGCTGAGCCAGCAGGTGCCGGTCCACCGCTGGAGGGTGACCGCGATCGACAGCTGCCGCTTGCCGGCGTCTGCAAGGAGGGGAAGGAGGCGGACAAGAACTTCTGGCCGGCAGGGCGGCGGCTAGGCCTGGGCGGTGGGGCGCACGACGATCTCGTTGACGTCCACGTCGGGCGGCTGCTCCAGGGCGAACGCGACGGCGCGGGCGATGGCGTCGGGCGGGATCGCGATCTCGTCGCGCATCGCCGCGATGCCCGCCCGCACACCGGGGTTGGCTGACGCCTCCGCGAAGGCGGTGTGCACGAAACCGGGGAACATGGTCGTGACCCGCACCCGCGGGCCGGCCTCCTGGCGCAGCCCCTCGCAGATCGCCTGCACGGCCACCTTGGTGCCCGCGTAGACCGCCATCGCCGGCACGACGCGGAACGCCGCGGTGGAGGCGGTGGTGACGAAGTGCCCGGACCCCTGCTCGCGGAACACCGGCAGCGCGGCGGCGATGCCGTGCAGCACGCCCTTGACGTTGACGTCGACCATCTCGTCCCACTCGTCGACGCGCAGGTCGTCGAGCGGCGAGATCGGGCCCGCACCGGCGTTGCCGACGAGCACGTCGAGCCGGCCGAACCGGTCGCGGGCCAGCGCCACCAGCGCGTGCAGGTCCGCGCGCCGGGTCACGTCGGTGGCCGTGTGCACGGCCGTGCCGCCCGCCTGCTCGATCCTCGCCACCAGGTCCGCCAAGCGGTCCGTGCGGCGGGCGCCGAGCACGAGCCGTGCTCCGCGGCGTGCGAGCAGCAGCGCGGTCGCCTCTCCGATCCCGCTGCTCGCACCGGTGATCGCCACGACCTTGTCCTCGATTGACATGGCACCAGCCTGCGGCGGCCTCACCCTGGTATCCAGAGCCGGTTTATGCTGGAACCGGAGGTACCAGCATGGGACGGACGGCTGACCAGCGGCGTGAGCTCGGCGCGTTCCTGCGCAGCCGGAGGGAACGCCTGTCCCCCGCCGAGGCCGGGCTGCCGAACACGTCCCGCCGCAGGACACCGGGGTTGCGCAGGGAGGAGCTCGCCGTCCTCGCCGGGATCAGCGCCACCTGGTACACGTACCTGGAGCAGGGGCGCGACGTGCGGGCGTCCGGCCAGGTGCTCACCGCGCTCGCCGTGGCGCTCGGGCTCGACCGGCCCGAAGAGGACCACCTGTTCCTGCTCGCCGGGCACGCGACCACGCGGGTGCCGGAAGCGGAGGCCGTGACCGCGGAGGTGGCGGCCGTGCCGCACCTGCTGGGCCCGCACCCGGCGTACGTGATCGGCGCGACCTACGACGTGCTCAGCCACAACGCGGCGGCGGCCGAGCTGTTCGTGAACCTCAAGGCGGACAAGCCGAACTTCGCCCGGTGGACGTTCACCGACCCGCTGGCCCGCGAGGTCGTCCTCGACTGGGAGCAGGAGGCGCGCGGCCTGCTCGCCCGGCTGCGCACCCTCGCGGGCCGCCACCCCGCCGACGAGCGGTTCACGCGGCTGGTCGCCGAGCTGCACGAGGCGAGCCCGGAGGTGCGCTCGTGGTGGCCGCACCACGAGGTGCAGGACCAGGGCAGCGGCCGGAAACGCTTGCGCCACCCCGATCTCGGGCCCCTCGACTACGCCTACACCGCGTTCCACCTCGCCGGGCAGCCCGACCGGACGCTGGTGATCTACGCCGACGCCCGGCCCTGCTGAGGGTCAGGCCGCCCGCGGGTACATGCGCGCCATGCCCGGCGGCGCGGTGAAGGGCGCCCACGTGCCCTCCGGCTGGGCCAGCCGGTCGGCCACCACCCACAGCACGCTCGCGTTGAAGCCGTACCCGAGGTGCGACGAGGACACCTGGACGTTCTCCCGCCGCGGGCCCGGTTCCTCCACACAGGACTCCCAGGACACGATCCCGTCGGTCTTGGAGTAGACCGACGTGGCCGGCACCGGGATCGGCGGGCGGGTCGACTCCGGCGGCGGGAACTCGTCCTTCGGGATGTGCAGGCGGGAGAACAGCGCGAACGCGGGCATCGCCCGTGACTGCACGGGATCGCTCATGTTGTACGGCGAGCCGAGGGTGACCACCTGGCGCACCCGGTGCGGGTGGTCACGGGCCATCTCGCGCGCGAAGATCCCGCCGAGCGACCAGCCCACGATCGACACCGGGCCGCCGTGGGCGTCGGAGACCTTCTTGACCAGCGCGTGCATGCCGTCGACCGCGTGGCGGGTCGGGCCGATGTTGGTGCCCAGGCCCCAGCGGTGCACCTCGTAGCCCAGGCCGGAGAGGAACCGGCGCAGCATCACCGTGGACGGGTCCGCGGCGCCGAGACCGGGGAACACGAGGACGGGGTGGCCGTCACCGGAGGGCGCACCGCGCAGCATCGACCGGGTCGCGACGAACTCGCCGACGTCCAGGGCGCAGCGGGTGGGTTCGGTGAGGTACCAGAAGAGGCCGGGAGCGCTGCCTCTCACGAGGTGCAGGGGCGAAGCGGCAGCTTCGTCGAAGACGTCGTCCGAAGGTATGGCGGACATACGGGCCTCCCCACACGTCGACAACCCCGAGCCGGCGCCCCGAGCGGCTCCGCCCGGTGTGTCCATGATGTTTCGTGATCGATCTTTTTGCCAGCACTTTCGAGTCTCGATTCGCCACGCGGAGGTGACGCGTCGGCAACCTCACCGCTGTGCAGTGCCTCTCACCTGCATGGACGTCGATTGAGACGGAGTGCTCCTCTAGTGTTCCCCGAGTGGACCGGATGAGCTCGCTCGACGCAGGCTTCTACTTCATCGAGGACGAGAACGTGCCGATGCACGTCGGTTCCGTCCTGGTCTTCGACGGCCCGGTGCCGTCCTACGGCGACGTCATCCGCCTCTTCCTGGCGCGCATGGACCAGGTGCCGCGCTACCGGCAGAAGGTGAAGGCGCTGCCGTTCCACGTCGGCCGCCCGGTCTGGGTCGACGACGACCACTTCAACGTGCTCTACCACGTGCGGCACACCGCGGTGCCGTCGCCGGGCGGCGAGGACCAGCTGCGCAACCTCGCGGGCCGGATCTTCGCGCAGAGGCTCGACGGCACGAAGCCGCTGTGGGAGGCGTGGCTCGTCGAGGGCCTGGAGGGCGGTCGCTGGGCGATCATCTCCAAGGTCCACCACTGCATGATCGACGGGGTGTCCGGTTCGGACATGCTGCAGCTCATCCTGGACTTCCGGAAGGAGGGCGAGCTGCCGGAGCCGGAGGAGTGGACGCCGCGGCAGCAGCCCTCGACCCTCGACCTCGTCGTCGACGGTGTGCGCGACGCCGTGGTGACCCCGGTGCAGCACCTCGCCGCACTGCCCGCGCTCGCGCGGAACCTGCGGTCGTTCAGCGAGATCGTCGACTTCGGCAAGTCCGTTCTCGGTTCTCTTCCCGGTACCGCGCGCCGCCTGCTGACGAGCGCGGCCACGTCGCTCAACGGCCCGATCGGCCCGCACCGCCGCTGGGTGTGGGCGCGGGCGGACCTGGCCGAGATCAAGCAGATCCGCCGTGCCGCCGGCGGCACGGTCAACGACGTCATCCTCACCGCGGTCACGCGCGGTTTCCGCGACCTGCTGGAGAAGCGCGGCGAGCTGACCGACGGCATGGTCGTGCGCACGATGGTGCCGGTGTCGATGCGCAGGGCCGACCAGCACAACGAGCTCAACAACCGCGTCAGCGCCGTGCTGGTGAACCTCCCCGTCGGCGAGGCGGACCCGGTGCGGCGGCTCGCGTCGATCCGCGCGCAGATGGACGACCTGAAGAGCTCCCGCCAGGCCGCGGGCGCCGACGTGCTCACGAACCTGAGCAACTTCGCCGCGCCCACGCTGATGGCGCTCGGCTCGCGCACCGCCATGCGGTTCCCCCAGCAGGTCCTGCAGACCGTCACGACCAACGTGCCGGGCCCGCGGATCCCGCTCTACCTGCTCGGCCGCCCGCTGGTGGAGATGTTCCCGTACGTGCCGGTGGCCTCGACGATCCGGATCACCGTCGGCATCTTCTCCTACCTGGACAGGTTCACGTTCGGCATCAACGCCGACTTCGACGGCGTGCCGGACGTGCAGCTGCTGGCCGACGGCATCCGCGCCGGGTTCGACGAGCTGGTGGCGCTGGCCGCCGAACGGGAAGACCAGCGCTGAGGTCAGCTACCGAGCCGGTTGGCCGCCATCCAGTCCAGGACCCGCTCGGCCACGACGTCGGGGATCTCCATCTGCGGCACGTGACCGACGCCCTCGAACTCGTCGTAGCGCCAGTGCGGGCGGCGGCGCGCCACGTACCGGGCCGCCGCGACGTTGACGAGCCGGTCCCGGTCGCCGCTCATCAGGAACACCGGCACCCGGATCTTGTCCATGGCCGCGAAGTACGCGCCGCGCTTCGACGTCGTGACCACGACGCTGCGCGCGGCCGCGAGGAACGCCGCGTCGAGGCCCTCGACCTTCGCGCGTTCGCCGATGAGGTGCTCGCTGGCGAGCTTCAGCTCCTCCGGGATGGTCGTGGGGTCCGCGCACACGAGCTCCAGCACGCGGTCGACCTGCCGGCGCGGTGACACCGCCCTGGAGCGGGCCATGAACCGCTCGCCCAGACCGGGGACCGAGTACAGGAAGAACGTGCTGAGCATCGTCGGGTCGGGGCGGGTGCCGAACACCATCGGCAGCGCGGGGTCGACCAGCACGAGCCCGGTGACCAGGTCGGGGTCCTGCGCGGTGTGCAGCAGGGAGATCAGGCCGCCCATGGAGTTGCCGACGAGCACGGCCGGTTCCTTGACGACGTGCCGCAGGAACCGGCCGAGCAGCCGCGCGTTGGCTTGAACGGTGGTCCCGCGGCCCTCCGGGTGCGTCAGGCCGTGTCCGGCGAGGTCGACGGCCACGACGCGGGCCTTCTCGGCGAGCAGCGGCGCGAGCAGCACCCAGTTGAGGTGCGAGCCGCCGAGCCCGTGCACGAGGACGATCCGCGGACCGTCCTCCGGTCCGCCGAAGTCGACCCAGTGCACGGGTCCGTCGAGGTCTGCGTACCGGCTGGTGCCGCCGAACTGGGCCACTGTCGTCATACCAACCAGTATGTCGCTTGGCGCTACCGACCGGTAGCGCCCGTCGGCGGCATCACTTCCACGGTCGCGCGGGCTGACACTTGCGGCCGTCCTGCTCCGCTTCCTCGACCGGCCGGAAGTCGGGGATCGCCTCGTTCGTGCCCGGCACGACCCAGCACTTGCCCTCGCCGTCGCTGTCCGGGTCGAGCGGCTTCCCCGCCGCGTCGTAAGCCTGCACCACCAGGAAGTCGCCAGGGCGACCGCCGCCGCTCCAGGTGGACGGGTGCAGGCGGCGCAGCACGAAGGTGCCGTTGGCGATCTTGACCTCGCCGGTCGCGCCCTCGGAGTCGCGCCACGTCATGCGCGCGACGGACGAACCGACGCGGCCCGCGCGGAAGCGGTAGCCGGGCGCACCGGCCAGCGCGGGGCTGAACGGGTGCGTGTCACCGCCGGGCTGCGCCCCGCCGACGTGGGTGGAGTAGTCCCCGGCCAGCCAGTCGACGTGGAGGGCGTTGGGCCCGCTCGCGCCGTACTCCTCGCCACCGCGGCCGATCTCGCACCACACGGCGGCCTTGGCGGTGTAGAGCAGCGCCCACCGGCCTCCCTCGTCCTGGCCGTAGTTGTCCAGCCGCAGCGGCTCGGTCACCTTCGCGTCCCGCGCGCAACCCTGTTCGATCCGGGTGACCTGATCCGGTCGCAGGCCGAAGGTGTCGCGCGGCGCCGGTTCCGGTGCCGGCGAGTCGGTGACGTGCACGGCCGGCTGCGGCGGTTGGGTCTTCGGGTCCAGCAGCACGACGCTCGTGACCACGGCGGCCACCGCGGCCGCCCCGGCGAGGACCGGCACCAGCAGCCGCCGGCGCGGGCGGCCGGAGACCGCCTGTTCGAGATCGGCCCTGATCCGCGCCTGGCGGCCGGGCGGCAGGTCGCGGTCGGGTGGCAGCACGTTCGTCATCGGTCCTCCCCTGCGGTCACGAGTTCGCTCTGCTTGAGCCGGGACCTGGCCTTGCTGACCCGAGCCCGCACGCTGCCCTCGGTGATGCCCAGCACGGCGGCGGCGTCGGCGTAGGACACACCGGACCACACGCACAGCGCGAGCGCCTCCCGTTCGTTGCGCGGCAGCTTCTCGACGGCCTTGAGCAGCTCGGCCATCCGCCGCTGGTCGTCGACCCGGCCGGCGACCCGGTCGGCGTGGTCGGGCACGTGGCCGGGGTCGTGGGCCCGCCGCGCGAGCCGCAGCCGGCGCGCCAGCGACCGCCGCTCGTTGCGGGCCACGTTGGTCGCGACGGTGAGCAGCCACGGCAGCGCGGACTCGCGTTCCAGCCGCACCTGGTCGCGTTTGCGCCAGGCCAGCAGGAACGTCGCCTGCAGCTGGTCCTCGGCGGCCGCCCACGACGCGGTCAACCGGAAGCAGTGGTTGTAGACCGCTCTGGCGTGCCGGTCGAACAGCACCCCGAAGGCGTGCGCACTGCCCCCGGCGGCCTGCGCCCACAGCGCCCGGTCGTCAGGGTCTTCGGTCGTCATGCCCACTCGTGTCCGCAGGGTCCGGAGGTGTTGGCAGAAGAACTTCTGGATGATGTCGAGAACGGCCGGCCGGCTCCGTCCCCGTTGCGACCGACGTACTCGAAGGAGATCCTGATGGCCAAGTACCTGCTGCTCAAGCACTACCGCGGCGCGCCGGCGGCGGTGAACGACGTCCCGATGGCGCAGTGGACGCCCGAGGAGGTCACCGCGCACGTCCGGTACATGGGCGACTTCGCCGACCGCCTCCGCGAGACCGGCGAGTTCGTCGACGAGAACGCCCTGTCCCCCGAGGGCACCTGGGTCCGCTACGACGGCGAGGGCCGCCCGCCGGTCACCGACGGCCCGTTCGCCGAGACGAAGGACCTCATCGCCGGCTGGATGGTCATCGACGTGGACAGCCACGCCCGCGCCGTCGAACTGGCCGGCGAGCTCTCGGCCGCCCCCGGCGCCGGCGGCAGGCCGATCCACGAGTGGCTGGAGTTGCGCCCGTTCTACGGCGTGACGCCGGCGATCACGGAGTAGCGGCCGTGGACTTCTCCCAGCTGCGCAACCTCACGCCGGGAGTGCTCGGCGTCCTCGTCCGCCGCGGAGCCGACTTCGCGGCGGCCGAGGACGCCGTCCAGGACGCCCTGGTCGAGGCTCTGCGCTCGTGGCCGGCGGACCCGCCGCGCGACCCCAGGGCCTGGCTGGTGACGGTGGCGTGGCGCCGCTTCCTGGACACCGCCCGCGCCGAGTCGTCCCGCCGCCGCCGCGAGGACGCGGTGTTCGACGAGCCCCCACCCGGCGACGTGCCCACCGCGGACGACACGCTGCGCCTTTACTTCCTGTGCGCCCACCCGTCGCTGTCCCCGTCCTCGGCCGTGGCGCTGACCCTGCGCGCCGTCGGCGGCCTGACCACCCGCCAGATCGCCACCGCCTACCTCGTCCCCGAGGCGACGATGGCGCAGCGCATCAGCCGCGCGAAGAAGACGATCGCCGCGGCCCGCCTGGACCGCCCCGGCGACGTGGCAACGGTCCTGCGCGTCCTCTACCTGGTGTTCAACGAGGGCTACTCCGGCGACGTCGACCTGGCCGCCGAGGCCATCCGCCTGACCCGGCAGCTGCACACCGCCTTCGACCACCCCGAGGTCGCGGGCCTGCTGGCCCTGATGCTGCTCCACCACGCCCGCCGCGCCTCCCGCACCGGCCCCGACGGTCTCATCCCCCTCGCCGCCCAGGACCGCTCGCTGTGGGACGTGGCCCTGATCGCCGAGGGCGTGGAGGTCCTGCAGGCGGCACTGGCCCGCGACCGCCTCGGCGAGTTCCAGGCCCAGGCGGCCATCGCGGCCCTGCACGCCGACGCGGACAGCGGCGGAGACCGACTGGGTGCAGATCGTGGAGTGGTACGACGAGCTGGCCGCCCTCACGCCGAACCCGGTCGTGCTGCTGAACCGCGCGGTGGCCGTCGGAGAGGCGGACGGGGCACCCGCTGGACTGGCCGCGTTGTCCTCTGTGGACCCCTCGTTGCCGCGGTATGCGGCTGTTTCCGCGTACCTGCGGGAGAAGGCCGGGGACCTGGACGAGGCGGCGCGGTTGTACGCGGAGGCGGCGGAGGCGGCGTCGAACCTGGCCGAGCGGCACCACCTGACCAGGGAGGCCGCTCGGGTGAACGCGCTGCGCAGGGGCGTCAGGCGTGCGACGGGTGCCCGTACAGCCCGATCCCGCCGAACTCCAACGACGTGAGGAACGCGGCCGAGGCCACGTAGGACGCCTCCACCAGCTCCGCGGTGTGCGAGAAGTCCAGCGGTGTCACGGCCTGCACGGGCGGACCGGGCAGGTACAGCACCGGCACCTGCTGCGAGGCCAGCTCCACCTCCAGCACGGCCTGGTTGCGCATGCCCAGCGTGGCCCAGAACAGCAGGGTCTCGGCGAGGGTCTCCGGCACGGTCGGCAGGTGGCCGGGGAACGCGCAGTCCAGCACCACCAGGGACTGCGCGCCCATCGCGAGCGCCTGGCGGATGGGGACGTTGGCCAGCACGCCGCCGTCGTAGAGGACGCGGTCGGCGATCCTCACCGGCGGGTAGACGCCGGGGATCGCGGCGCTCGCGAGGATCGCGGGGACGAGGTCGCCGGAGGTGATGTTGACGGCCTCGCCGGTCACGCAGTCCACCGACACCGCGCCGAAGGGGAGGGAGAGGCCCTCGAACGTCGTGGTGCCGTCGAGACCACCGGCGAGCACGCCGGCCAGGCCGGTGTTCGGGAAGAGGTAGGTCTTGTTGGCGCGCAACGACCTCAGCTGGGCGAGGGGGCCGCCGGGGAACACCCGCTGGCGGGTCATGCCCTGCCAGAGCGCGAAGAGGCGTTCCGCGGCCCGGTCGGGGTCCAGTGCGAGCAGGGAGCCGTTCACCGAGCCCACCGACGTGCCGACGACCAGGTCCGGGCGCACCCCGTGCTCGCGCAGCGCGCGGAGCATGCCGACCTGGGCCGCGCCCAGGCTCCCGCCACCGCCGAGCACGAAGCCCACTGGTCCTGGCAGTTCGATCGTCACGACGAAAATCCTAGGGCGGAACTCTGGTTTCGGCCGACACTGAAGCTACGAAGAGAGCCACAGCAACGGGATCGCCACCTCGTCGCGCGTCCGCGAGCCGTGGAACCCGTTCAACGCCGAGAACCGCCGTTCGGCCTGGCCGCGCACCAGCACCGCGTCACCGGTCATGGCCACCACGACGTCGCCGATGCGGTCCGCGGCGATCGGCGCGACCGGGCCGAACCAGCCGGCGGCCACGGCCTCGGCGCGGGTCAGCACCTCCGCGCGGGAGCCGAGGAACGACCGCCACACCGACACGACCTCGTCGACGGGGCCGGACACGTGCAGGCTGCGCGCCCGCGGTTCGCCCGTGATCAGCCGGACGCCCTCCCACAGCAGGGGTTCGGTGTCGAAGTCGATCCGCTCCCCCGCCGTGATCATGCCGTGGTCCGCGGTCACCACGAGCACCGACCCGGCCGGCAGGCGGTCGGCGATCCGGGCGGCCAGCGCGTCCACGAACTCCAGCTGCAGCAGCCACTGCTCGGAACCGGGCCCGTGAACGTGCCCGATCGTGTCGAGATCCGCGTGGTAGGCGTAGCAGAACGCGCGGTCCGCGGTGAGCGCCGCGGCCGCCCCGAGGGCCAGGTCGCCGAAGCCCGCCGCGCCGACGAACCACGACCCGCGCAGCACCGCTCGGGTCAGGCCGCTGCCGCGCTGGACCATCGGCGCCACCGTGCTGACCGCGACACCGGCGGCTGCCGCGCGTTCGAACGTCGTGGGGTGCGGCTGCACGACCTCGGGCACGAGGGTCTTGCGCAGGTCGTGGTGGTGGTCGTCGTGCCGGGTCCACGACAGCGCGTTGAGCACCTCGCCGCCGGTCTCGAAGGTGTAGCCGACGATGCCGTGCTCGCCGGACAGCAGGCCGGTGCCGATCGAGGCGAGGCTGGTGGCGGTCGAGGACGGGAAGCCCGCGTCGATCTCGCGACCGACCAGCGAGCTCAGGAACGGCGCGTGCTCGGCATGGGCGCGCAGCAGGTGGTGACCCAGCCCGTCGACGAGCAGCAGGCAGACCCTGCGGGAGGCGGGCAGGTCGAGCGTGTTGTCGCAGCCGGGCACGTCCAGCCCGGCCAGCAGCGAGGGAACGACCTCGGCGATGCTCATCGGGCCACCGTGCCACGCCGAATCCGGCGAAGGGCACAATGACCCGCTGTGACAACGCTCATCCACCAGAAGATCGCTGACGAGCTCGGTGTGGCCTCGGGCCAGGTCAGCTCTGCTGTCGAACTGCTCGACGGTGGCGCGACCGTCCCGTTCGTCGCCCGCTACCGCAAGGAGGCGACCGGCGGTCTCGACGACGCGCAGCTGCGCACGCTCGAGGAGCGGCTCGGCTACCTGCGCGAGCTGGAGGAGCGCCGTGCGGCGGTTCTCACCTCGATCCGCGAGCAGGGCAAGCTCGACGAGGCGCTCGAAGCGCAGATCCTCGCCGCGGACTCCAAGGCCCGGCTCGAGGACCTCTACCTGCCGTACAAGCCGAAGCGGCGCACCAAGGCCCAGATCGCGCGGGAGGCGGGCCTCGAACCGCTGGCCGACGCGCTCCTCGGCGACCCGAACCTGAACCCGCAGGAAGAAGCGGCCGGGTACGTCGACGCGGAGAAGGAGGTCGCCGACGCGGCGGCCGCTCTGCAGGGCGCGCGGGCCATCCTGGTCGAACGGTTCGGCGAGGACGGCGACCTGATCGGCGAGCTGCGCGAGCAGATGTGGACGCGCGGCCGGGTCGTGGCGAAGGTCCGCGAGGGCAAGGAGACCGAGGGCGCGAAGTTCGCGGACTACTTCGCGTTCGACGAGCCGTTCACCAAGCTGCCGTCGCACCGCATCCTCGCGCTGTTCCGCGGTGAGAAGGAGGAGGTCCTCGACCTCGTCCTCGAACCGGAGGAGCCGGTCGAGAGCGGTCCGTCGTCGTTCGAGGTGCGCATCGCCGCCCGGTTCGGCATCGACGACCGGGGCCGTCCCGGCGACAAGTGGCTCACCGACACGGTGCGCTGGGCGTGGCGGACGCGGATCCTCGTGCACCTGGGCATCGACCTGCGCGGCCGCCTGCGGGCGTTCGCGGAGGACGAGGCCGTGAAGGTGTTCGCGTCGAACCTGCGCGACCTGCTGCTCGCCGCTCCCGCCGGCACCCGCGCCACCATGGGCCTCGACCCCGGCTACCGCACCGGTGTGAAGGTCGCGGTCGTCGACGCCACCGGCAAGGTCGTGGCGCACGGCGTGATCCAGCCGCACGTGCCCGCGAACCGCTGGGACGAGTCGATCGCGAAGCTCGCGGCCATGGCCAAGGCGCACGACGTCGACCTGATCGCGATCGGCAACGGCACGGCCTCGCGCGAGACGGACAAGCTGGCCGCCGACCTGATCAAGCGCCACCCCGAGCTGAAGCTCACCAAGGTCGTCGTGTCCGAGGCGGGCGCGTCGGTGTACTCGGCGTCGGCGTACGCGTCGGCGGAGCTGCCCGGCCTGGACGTGTCGATCCGCGGCGCGGTGTCGATCGCGCGGCGCCTGCAGGACCCGCTGGCCGAGCTGGTGAAGATCGACCCGAAGTCGATCGGCGTCGGCCAGTACCAGCACGACCTGTCGGAGTCGAAGCTGTCGCGCTCGCTGGACGCGGTGGTCGAGGACTGCGTGAACGCGGTCGGCGTGGACCTCAACACCGCGTCGGTGCCGCTGCTGACCCGCGTCTCCGGCATCACCGCCGGTCTCGCGGAGAACATCGTGCTGCACCGCGACCAGAACGGCCCGTTCAAGACCCGCACGGCGCTGAAGAACGTGACGCGCCTGGGCCCGAAGGCGTTCGAGCAGTGCGCGGGCTTCCTCAAGATCCGCGGCGGTGACGAGCCGCTCGACGCCTCCTCCGTGCACCCCGAGGCCTACCCGGTGGTGCGCAAGATGCAGCAGCAGGCGGGCACCGAGCTGATCGGCAACACCGCGGTGCTCACGAAGCTGCGGCCGGAGACGTTCGTCGACGACAAGTTCGGCCTGCCGACGGTCACGGACATCCTGCGGGAGCTGGAGAAGCCGGGCCGCGACCCGCGTCCGGCGTTCAAGACCGCGACCTTCGCCGACGGCGTCGAGAAGATCGCCGACCTGAAGCCGGGCATGGTGCTGGAGGGTGTCGTCACGAACGTGGCCGCGTTCGGCGCGTTCGTCGACATCGGTGTGCACCAGGACGGTCTCGTGCACATCTCCGCGTTGTCCAACACCTACGTCAAGGACCCGCGCGACGTCGTGAAGTCCGGTGACGTGGTGCGGGTGAAGGTGCTGGAGGTCGACGAGGCGCGCAAGCGGATCGGGCTGACGCTGCGGCTGACCGACGAGCCGGGCAAGCCGGCGCCGAAGCAGCACGGCGGAGGCGGTGGCGGCGGTGGCCGTGACCGTCGCCCGCAGCGCGGTGGCGGTGGCGGCGGCGGCGGCAACGACCGTCGCAGCTCCCCGCCGCCGGCCAGCGGCTCGATGGCGGACGCGCTCCGCAAGGCCGGCTTCGGCAAGTAGCCCGGCCCGGCATGTGGAAGGGGCGTCTGCAAGTACCACCGACTTCAGGTCGGCAGTACTTGCAGACGTCCCAACAAGCAGGGTGGGTGCCGGGGTTACTTGGCCCTGGTGCCCTTTGCCTTCACCAGCTCCGACTCGAACAGGTCCTCCACGGTCGTCAGACCGCCGGGCGCCGACGCGTCCACCTTCGTGATGTACGACTGGGTCGCCGAGGGTCGTCCCACCAGCGAGTAGTGCAACGGGCTCGTCAGCCCCTTGGTGTCCAGGCCGTTGGTGTCGTGGAACGCCTTGAGCAGCCCGTCACGGGTGAGGTCACCGTTCGCGCACGCCTTCTCGACCACCGCGAGGAACACCATCGCGACGGTGTAGCCGTGGTCGACGTAGATCGCGGGCTCGTCGTCCGGGAAGCGCCGGGTGAACGCGGCCGCGACCTCGCGCGGGCCCTGGGCGGTGCCGGTGAACGGCGCCACGGACGTCACGACCGACACCTGCTTCTGCACGGCGGTCGCGACGGGCGACTTGAGGATCGCCGGGTCGAAGCCGACGACGTTGACCATGAACGGCACGTCCCACTTCAGCGCGGCGGCCACGCCCACGGCGGCGGCGGTCTGGGCGGGGGTGGTGCTCAGGACGACGGCCTTGGCGCCCGCGGCCTTCAGCGCGGCGACCTGGGTGCTCAGGTCGGCGGTGGTCTCGGTGATCGCCTGCTTGGCGACCGGCATGCTCCACTGCTTACCGGCGAACTCGCTGCCTTCCACCGCGTTATCGCCGTAGCTGCCCTGCACGTACACGTGGCCGATGGTGTCGCCGTCCTTGATGACACCGCGGCGCTTGTAGTGGTCGAGGCCGTTGATCACGTCGAGGTCGTAGGTGGTGCCGACGATCATCATGTGCGGGTTGCCGAGCAGCTGCGCCGACCACGAGGCCGGCGCGGTCAGGGTGCGGGTCTGCATGATGTCCGGCTCGATGGCGGCGGTCATCGGGGTGCCCGCGAGTTCCAGCAGGCCGAGGACCTGCGGTTCGAGCTCGAAGTAGCTGTCGAGCGCCTTCTGCACGTCGTAGGCGTGGTCCCGCTGCTTGAGCTCGATGCGGCGCCCGCAGATCCCGCCGCGCTGGTTCACCTGGTCCAGGTAGAGCTCGTAGCCCTTGATCCTGGTCAGCGCGGACGCTTTGAACGGCCCCGTCATGTCCGACAGGATGCCGAGCGAGATCGTGTCGTCCGTGACTCCCGGCCCGGTCTTGACCTGGGCTTTCTCATCGCTCGAAGCGCCACAGCCGGCCGCGAGGACGGCGAGCGCGACGGCGGTGGGCAGTGCGCGGCGGAAGGGCATGCAGGAGTCCTTGTCAGGGGCCAGAACGTACTGAGCGGTAGCTCAGTATTGATTTCGTTGTCTCATATCGCTTCTCTAAGTGGTACGGAACACAGATGCGCAGGGTTCAGGTGACTGCCGTCCGACCACGCGCTGTGCTAGACCTTCGGCCCCGAACGAAATGAGACGCGCTTCACCGGCGGAGTTGCGGGTACCCGTCCCTCATGGCTGACGACGTGATCACGCAGAGCGGGGACCTCGGAACGCTGGTCGCGCAGGCGCCCGCCGGGGACGAGAACGCGATGGTCTGGCCGGGCGGCGAACCGGTCGTGCAGTCGCGGACCGAGGACGACTGGCGGGAACGGCACCTGCGCAAGGCGTACGAGATGGAGCAGCTCGAACAGCTGGCGCGCACGGTGCGCGCGGCCGAGGCGACCCGGTCCCGGCCCCGCGTCGCGGTGTTCAGGTGAGGGTCGTCGTCACCGGCGGTTCCGGCAACGTCGGCACGGCGCTGCGCCGCCACCTCGACTTCGAGGACGTGGGCGTCGACGTGCGGACGCTTTCGGCGTTGCGCGACGCCATCAGCGGCGCGGACGTCGTCGTGCACCTCGCGTGGGCGGTGAAGCCCACGCACAAGGAGACCAACGTCGACGGCACGGAACACGTGCTCGCCGCGTGCGTCAAGGAGAACGTCAAGCACCTCGTCTGCGCGTCGTCAGTCGCCGCGTACGCACCGGCACCGCGCTGGGGCCGGGTCGACGAGTCGTGGACGCTGACCGGAATCCCGGGCAGCACCTACAGCGCCCACAAGGTCAAGCTCGAAGAGATGGTCCGGCGCTATCCGTTGCCGTGCACGGTCATCAGGCCGTGTGGAATCGGGCAGGCGTCGGCGGCGCAGCAGCTGCGACGGTGGCTGCTGGGCCCATTGGTGTCACCGAAGCTGTTGCCGCTGCTGCCGTTGCCGTTGTGGGACGGCCTGCGGTTGCAGCTCGTGCACTCCGACGACGTGGCGCGCGCGATCGTCGAGATCATCGAGCAGCAGGCGCACGGCGCGTTCAACCTCGCCGCCGAACCGGTGCTGACCGCGCCGATGATCGCCGACCTGGTCGGGCCGGGCCGGGTGCCGCTGCCCTACCCGGTGGTGGAACGGCTGGCGGGCGCGACGGCACGGCTGGGGTTGCAGCCGCTGACGCCGGAGTGGGTCCGGATGGCGGACCGGGCTCCGCTCGTGCGCTGCACCCGCGCGCAGGAGGATCTGGGATGGTGGCCACAACACGATGCGCGCGACGTGCTGCGCGAGGTGGTCACGGCAATGGGGAGGCGTGCGTGAACGAGGTCGACGCGGTCGTCATCGGCTCCGGACCGAACGGGCTGGTCGCCGCGGCACTGCTGGCGGACGCGGGCTGGGACGTGCTGGTGCTGGAACAGCGCGGCACCCCCGGTGGTGCCGTCACGTCGGCCGAGACCACGGCGCCGGGCTTCACCAACGACGTCTACAGCGCGTTCTACCCGCTCGGGCTGGGCTCGCCGATCATCGCCGCGCTGGACCTGGACGTGCGGTGGGAGCACGCACCGGCCGTCCTCGCGCACGTGCTGCCCGACGACCGGGTCGCACTGCTGTCGCGGGACGTCGAGACGACGGCGAAGTCGGTGGGCTCGTTCGCCCACGGCGACGCCGACGCGTGGCAGGCGGCCTACGAGCAGTGGCGCAAGGTGCGCGGCCCCGTGATCGAGTCGCTGCTGCGCCCGTTCCCCCCGGTGCGAGGGGGTGCGTCGCTGCTGCGCACCGCCGGGATCGGTGACGCGCTGCGACTCGTGCGGATGCTCACGCTGCCGGTGCGGCGGCTGGGCGAGGAGCTGTTCGAGGGCGAGGGCGCGCGGGTGTTGCTGGCGGGCAACGCCATGCACACCGACCTCGGCCCGGACCAAGCCGGTGGCGCGGGCTTCGGCTGGCTGCTCGCCATGCTCGGGCAGGAGGTCGGCAACCCGGTGCCCCGCGGCGGCGCGGGTGAGCTGAGCGCGGCGCTCGTGCGGAGGTTCGGCGGGCGCATCGAGACCAATGCGCGGGTGACCGAGGTGCTGCACGCGCGCGGTGTGGCCGTGGGTGTGCGTCTCGAAGACGGAACGGCCGTGCGCGCACGGAAAGCAGTTCTCGCCGACGTTCCCGCACCGCGGCTGTACCTGGACCTGATCGGCGCGGACGCGTTGCCCGGCCGGCTCGCCGAGGACCTGAAGAGGTTCCAGTGGGACGGCGACACGATCAAGATCGACTGGGCGTTGTCCGGCCCGATCCCGTGGACCAACCAGGAGGCCGCGCAGGCCGGGACCGTCCACATCGGAGGCGACGTCAACGGCCTGGCCGGCTTCGCGCACGAGCTCGCGTGCGGCAAGGTGCCGCGCACCCCGTTCTCGATCATCGGCCAGATGACGACGACCGACCCGACCCGCTCCCCCGCGGGCACCGAGGCGGCGTGGGCGTACACCCACGTCCCGCTGGGCGGCACCTGGACACCGGACCGGCTGAAACGCCGCGCCGACCGCGTCGAGCAGGTCATCGAGGAACGCGCACCCGGCTTCCGCGACCGCATCATCGCGCGGTCGGTGCTGGGCCCGCAGGACATCGGCACCGTCAACGGCGGCACGGCGGCCATCCACCAGCAGCTGGTGTTCCGGCCGGTGCCGGGCCTGGGCCGCGCGGACACCCCGTTCGACCGCCTCTACCTGACGGGCTCGTCGGCGTGGCCGGGCGGCGGCGTGCACGGCGCGGCCGGGGCGAACGCGGCACGGGCGGCGCTGGCGCGGCACGGTGCGGCGGGTGAGCTGTACCGGATGCTGGTGCAGGGACTGCACAGGGCGATCTACTGACGGGCCGACCTGGTGGTCCGGGCTTCCGGGTGGCCCGCATTTCCGGTTGCCTCGGCGCTACGCCTGGACCGCCAGGCTTTGCCGGTATTCGGTCGCCTCCGGTTCGAGCACGTACTCCAGCATCTGCCCGGAATGCTTCTTGAGCAGTTCACGCACTTCCTCCGGAGTGGCGTAGAAGAACTCCCGGCGCATGTTCACGCGGTTGACCCTGCGATCGGTCAACTCCTGGTGCAGTCCTGCCAGTTCAGCGCGCATGCGGTCGACCTCTTGCCGCACCTGCGCGTACGACTGGTACCGACGTCATCGCGAGGCGCCGTCGGCTTGTTGGACCGACTGTGCGAACTCACCCGAACGGACGATCTACTGACGGGCGGACCTGCGGGCCCGTGAGGCCCGCAGGTACCCCATCACCAACTCCTCCAGGCCGGGTACGTCCGCCTCCCACCCGTCCGGCGCGCTGTCGCCGCGCACCAGCGCGGTGGTCAGGCGCGGTGTGCGCGACGAGTCGACGACACCGGCGGCGGGCAGGTCGAGGCCGGCGGGACCGACGAGGACCCGGTGCCCGGCCAGCACCTCCTCGATGTCGCCCGCGAGCTGCATCCGGCCCTCGTCGAGCAGCAGCAGGTGGTCGCACACGTCGCGGAGGTCGCCGAGCAGGTGCGACGACAGGATCACCGTCGTGCCGCGTTCGGCGACCTCGGTCATGACGATGCGCACGGTCTCGTCGCGTGCCAACGGGTCGAGGTCGGACAACGGTTCGTCGAGCAGCAGCACCTTCGGCAGCCTGCCGAGTGCCATGGCGATCGCGACCTGCGTGCGCGCGCCGGCGGACAACGTGCCCACGCGCGCGTCCTTGTCCACGCCCGCCAGCAGGTCCAGCACCTCGAACGCGCGGTCCGCCGACCAGCGGTCGTTCATCGCCGCGCCCGCGCGCATCATCTCGTGCACGGTGAACCGGTCGTAGAGGGGACGGCGCTGGGTCAGCAGCGACACGTCGGGGTGCATCCGGCCGCGCACCTCGGTGCCATGGACGCGCACGGTGCCGTGGGTGGGCTTGGTGAGCCCGGCGAGCAGCGACAGCAACGTGCTCTTGCCCGCGCCGTTCGGTCCGACCAGCCCGGTGACGCTGCCCTCCGGCACGGTGAACGTGCAGCCGTCGAGCGCCTTCGTGCGGCCGAAGTGCTTCGCCACGTCCTCGGCGCACACCGCAGCTGAGTTCATCCCGCTCTCCCAAGTAGAACGTCCTGAGTGGACACTAGAAGCGCGTCGAACGCACGTCCGTGTAGAGCGCGTCGACCTCGTCGCCGGACAGGCCCTCGCCCACCGCGCGGTCCATCCACAGCTCCAGGTCCTGCCGCAGCGGCGCACCGGCCTTCGCCGCGTCGGTGGCGAGCGAGGCCGTGACGAAGGTGCCCATCCCCCTGCGGCCCTCGACGAGGCCCTCGTGCTCAAGCTCGCGGTACGCCTTCAGCACGGTGTTGGGGTTCACCCTGGTGGCCTCCACCACCTCCCGTGCCGTCGGCAGCTTGTCACCGGGGCCCAGCACCCCCATGCGCATGGCCTGCTTGACCTGTGCGGCGATCTGGAGATAGGTGGACACCCCGGAGTGCCGATCGATGCGAAACTCGATCACGCCGCTCAGCATAGGTGCCCACCCGGCCTCCTGATCGCCGTCCGTCACGTCTGCCTGCGGACGGCCCACACCGCGCCGAGCACGAACACCGCCGCGAGCCCCGCGAAGACCGACGCCTCCAGCAGGTGCAGGGTGGTCACCTGGTCGACCGGGATGACGTCGGCGTACCCCTTCTCGATGCCGTTGCGCCGGTAGCAGGCCAGCAGGTCCACCCTCTCGTCCGGGTCGGGCGAGGCGCAGTTCAGCTTCGACGACGCGTCCACCACGACCGCACCGGACGCGTCGAGGTAGCCGCCGTCGACGTACAGCGGGCCGCGTTCGGCGACCACCGGGTTCGTCGGGTCGTCCGACACGATCCGGGTCGGCGCGATCATGAACTCGCGCAGCCCGGTGAGCACGAACCGCACCACGACGAAGACGCCGAGCGTCAACGTCATCGCGACCAGCGTCCGGCGGGACGCCGCGCCCGCGAACATGCCCAGCGCGTAGGCGAACACCGCGTACGCGAGCGGGGAGACGCCGTCGGACTCGAAGTTCGTGAAGTAGTACGGCCCGGTCGAGAACGGTCCCAGCTGCCCCGCGACGTCCAGCCAGCTGTGCACCAGGACCTGGAACGCCACCACGAAGGCCAGCGCGGGCAGTGCCGCGACGAGGAACTTGGTCGCCACCCATCGGGTGCGGCTCACCGACTGCGTGAACGCGAGCGCGTGCGTGCCCTGCTCGAACTCGCGCGCGAACAGCGGTGCGCCGACGAACACGCCGATCAGCGCGGGCAACGCCACCACCGCTCCCTGCGCCAGGTGCATCCGGTCGTACCAGGTCGTCTGGAACTCGGTCGCGGCGTTGCCGCGGCAGGCCTCCAGGCCCTTGTCCACGCAGTCCAGGAGGTTGCGCGCGGTGAGGTCGGCGAGCGTCGCCGAGCGCAGCAGCAGGACGACCACCGCGCCGATGAGCAGCCCCGCGGCGAACGTGACGAACACGGGCCGCTGCTGGCGCCACACGACCCAGGTCATGCCGCCACCTCCTCGCGCATGTAGGCGAGCGCCAACCGGCTCAGCCGTTCCAGCCCCGGCCGTCCGGCGTGGGCGCGCAGCAGCTCGTCGACGTCACCGGCGAGCCGCACCCGCCCGCCGGTCAGCAGCACGAGGTGGTCGCACACGTCCTCCAGCTCCGCCAGCACGTGCGACGACAGCACGACGGTGATCCCCTGCCGGCGGCACTCGTGCACGAGCGTCGCCAGCACCGCCTCGCGCGCCAGCGGGTCGAGGTCGGCGAGCGGTTCGTCGAGCACCAGCAGCCGCGGCCGCTTGCCCAGCGCGAGCGCCAGCGCCACCCGCGTGCGCTGCCCGCCCGACAGGGTGCCGATCTTCGCCGTGAACGGCACCTGCGCGTTCTCGACCAGCTCCTCGGCGTAGCCCTGGTCCCACGCGGGGTTGGCGGTGCGGCCGTAGCGCAGCGTCTCGGTCACCGTGAACTGCGGGTACAGCGGCTTGGCCTGGGTCAGGAACGCGACGGCCGGGTGCATGCCGCGGCCGGTGGGCACGTCGCCGAAGACGGCGATCCGGCCCTCCGTCGGCCGCAGCAGCCCGGTGAGCAGGCCCATCAGCGTGCTCTTGCCCGCGCCGTTCGGTCCGACGAGCGCGACGACGCGCCCGGCGGGGACGGTGAGCGTGCAGTCCCGCAACGCCCAGCCCCTCGGGTACTTCTTCCCCAGTTGCTCCGCCACGACCGGCGGGTGCTGACCTTCTCGCATGCCGCCACGCTAGCACCCTTTAGCTAGGTAACTAGTGAAAGGGTGTTGAAGGGGTCAGCTCTTGCCCTTCGCGAGCGCCCCGAGCCGCTGCAGGGTCTCCCGGTTGCGCGGGGTCAGCAGCGCGTCCTGCGCGAACGACGGCATGAGCGCCGACGGCCCGCGCACGACCTTCTCCGCCATCCGCACCTCCGTCACCGTCTCCGAGCGCGCCACCAGCGTGAACGTGATGCGGGCCGCACCGGCGGGCCACAGCCGCGCGTCCAGCTCCAGCAGGCGCTTCGGTTCGCAGGTGACGACCTCGGTGGTGTCCTCGATGGTCAGCGGCCACGGCCCGACGCTGTGGTGGATGCGCGTACCGGGCGACGGCCAGCCGCTGTCGACGTCGCGGATGTGCGACGCGCCGACCACCCAGGCCGCGTACGACCAGCCGTCGGCGAGCAACGCCCACACCGTGTCGATGGGAGCCTCAATGTCCAGTGATACCTCAGCCACGCAGGAGAGGTACCCCGTAATCAGGAAGCGATGCGCCGCGTGGCGGTTCTTGCGACCGAGCACGCGGCCACCTCCGGCTCACCCCGTCGGGCGAGAGGCGGCGACGGACGCCACGAACCGCACGAACCCCTCCGGGTCCTCGCAGGCCGCCGGCTGCTGCAGCACCACGCTCGACGCGCCCGCCTCGGCCATCGACGCCACCAGCTCGCTCACGTGCCCGCGGTCGCGCGAGCCGGTCTCCACGTAGACGACCACCGGGTGCTCGCGGGAGGACCGGACCGACCGCACCCGCTCCAGGTCCGCCGACGAGTCGAGGATGGTGCCGTCGCCGATCTGCGCGGCCAGCTCCAGGGTCTTCGGCCCGAGGCCGCCGACGTAGACCGGCACCGGTGCGGCGGGCGGCCAGTCCAGCGCCACGTCCGTCAGCGACACGTACCGGCCGGACGTGGTGACCCGCTCGCCCGCCAGCAACGCCCGCAGCGCACCGGTGTACTCGCGCAGCAACGTCAGCGGCGACGACACCCGCGCGCCGACCTGGCCCATCCAGTCCTGCACACCGTGCCCGACGCCGATCGTGACGCGGCCGGGGAACATCCGCTCCAGCGTCGCGGTCTCCATCGCGGTCAGCGCGACGTTGCGCAGCGGCACCGGCAGCAGCCCCACGCCGACCTTCAGCCGTTCCGTCCACGCCAGCGCGGCGGAGGCGGCGGCGATCCCGCTCTCCAGGAAGCAGTCCTCCCACAGCCACAGCGAGTCCAACCCGGACTCCTCCGCGGCGAGGACGACGGGTCGCAGGCGTTCGGGCGGCAACTGGGGCCGGTAGACGGCGCCGAGTGTGATCACCCGACAACTACTACCGGCCCCGCGGCCCGATCGGCAACAACGGCGCGGGTCAGCACCCGCCGCAGTTGTAGTACGTCACGTCCCAGTGGTTCGACTCGAGGTAGTAGACGTTGCCCGAGCTCGACTGCCACTTGTTGCCGCCGATGGACGAGAACCGGGACTTGATGTAGTTGGTGACGCAGCTCGACAGCGAGTAGTCGAGCTTGTAGCCGTTCCAGTGCGAGTAGGTGCCCGACGCGTGCCCGGTCTCGGTGCCGCCGGTGATGTTCAGCGCGCAGCCCGTCGCGCTCTTGAACGTCTTGGCTCCCGCGATGGTCGTCTGGTTCACCTGCTCGAACGACGTGCAGTTCGACCTGTTCCGGTCGCTGCAGCCGCCGCTGGAGGACCAGGTGATGCCGGCCGCGCTCAGCTGTGCGGTCGCCTGCGAGTGCGTGTACTTGGCCGGGGCCGCCGATGCGACGGACGCGCCCATCACCAGGGCCGCGAGCATCGCGGCCACAGCGGCGATCGTGCGTGCGAACATGCTGTCTCTCCTTCAGCCCTATGGTGGCGCGAAAGCTAGGCAGGGGCGGTAAAGGAAGGCCTAACGCGGTGTTCGGCCGTTCTTTGGCCGTTTTTTGGCGGTGCGGGATCGAATCGGGTCGTCACCACCGAGCAGGACCGGAGCACCGGCCATGGGAACGAGGAGTACCGGACGGACTGCTCCGGCTTCGTGTCGTCGCCGTGGAGATCAGCTGATCGCGAGGAACCCCAGCGGCGGCCGCTGCGCCGGCCACCGCGCACGCCACTGGAGCACCTCCCCCGACTCACGGGTGCCCAGTCGCGCGAACAGGGTCGCGGCCTCGCGCCAGCAGCGGTCCGCGCCCACCGCGTCCCCCAGGCGGGCGTGGGCCGCGCCGAGGTCCCGCAACGTCCTCGCGCGCCACAGCCGCAGACCCATGTCGGTCCACGCGGTGAGCGCCTCGGTCAGCACCAGCCGCGCACCGGCGTGGTCGCCGCGGGCGAGCCGCCACTCCCCCAGCGTGCGGCGGACCAGCGCCTCGCCGAACCGGTCGCCGACGTCGCGGCAGCCGTCCAGCGCGGTGCCCAGCAGCTCCCGCGCCGGGTCGAAGTCGCCCTTGCGCAGCAGCACCTTCGCCCACGCCTGGGCGGTGTAGCAGCCGAGCAGCTCGTCACCGGTGCCCGCGACCATCTCGTGGGCGCGCACGACGTGCTCCTCGGCGAGGTCCAGCTCGCCGCGCGCCCGGTGCACCAGTCCGATGCCGCGGGCCGCGAGCGCCTCCCCGCGGCGGCTGTTCGCCTTGCGGTAGGCGGCTTCCGCCTCGTGCAGCGTGTCGAGCGCCTGCTCGTCGTCGCCCAGCTCCCGGTGCACCGAGCCGATTCCGTACAACGCGTGCGCGACGCCCTCGGTGTCGTTGCCCGCCAGCAGCTCCCGTGCGCGGCCGAGGGCTTCGAGCGCGCACGGGTACTCGCCGAGGTCGCGGCACACCATGCCGATGCCGTTCATCGCGACGGCTTCACCGTGCTGGTCGTTCAGGCCCACGAACAACGTCTGCGCCGTGCCGAACCACGAGCGCGCCTCGACCAGGTTGTCCCGCTTGTAGTGCATCTGCCCGAGGCTGCACCTCAGGACCGCTTCCAGCCGCACGTCACCGGCGCGCCACACCGCCTCCAGTGCGGCCGTGTGTGTTCGTTCCCAGGCCTCGTAGCGGTTGCGCAGCCCGAACCACGCGAACACCAGCACCTCGGCCAGCTGCGAGGCGGTGGTGGCGAGCCCCAGCTCCGCCGCGCGTTCCACCAGCCTGGTCAGCACGGACTCCTCGCGTGCGAACCAGGCGTCCTTGTCCGCGGGCCGCGCCGCCGCGGTGACCACGCCCAGCGAGTCCTGCATGCGGGGAACGGCGAGGAAGAGGTGCTCGGTCAGACCGTCCACGGTGGACAGTGCGGCGATCACGGCCCTGCGCACCAGGTCCTCGCGCTCCCGCTGCGGGTCCTCTGCCTCGGCGAGCTCCCTGGCGTGCAGCCGCACCAGCTCGTGCATGCGGTAGCGGGCGTTGCCGGTGACGTCGAGCAGCCGGGCGTCGACGAGCTGGTCGAGCACGTCCTCGTCGAGCAGGTGCACCCACAGGTAGCTCGGCACCTCGGGCAGCCCGAGGAACCCGACCACCCGGTACGCGCGGCGCACGTCCTCGCCCAGCGACCGGTAGGTGAGCTCCAGGCTCGACCGCACGGCCAGGTCGTCGGCCACGAGCTCGTCGAGCCTGCTGCGTTCATCGGCCAGCCGCCGCACGAGCTTCGACACGGGCCAGTGCGCGCGCCCGGCCAGACGCGCGCCGGTGATGCGCACGGCCAGCGGCAGGTATCCGCACAGCCGCGCGACCTCGGTGGCCTGCTCCGGTTCGGCGGCGACCCGGTCGTCGCCGAGGATGCGCGCCAGCAGCGTGACCGCCTCGTCGTCGCCCAGCACGTCGAGCGGGACCCGGTGCACGCCCTCCAGCCCGCAGAGCCGGCTGCGGCTGGTGATCAGGGTGAGGCAACCGGGGCTGCCCGGCAGCAGCGGCCGGACCTGCGACACGCTCGTGACGCCGTCCAGCACGATCACGACCCGCCGCCCGCCGACCTGGGCCCGCCACAGCGCCGCGCGTTCCTCCGGGCTCTCCGGGACCCGCTCGCTGGGCACGTCCATCGCCCGCAGCAACGCGTCCAGCGCCCCCGACGGCGAGTGCAGGTCCACGAACAGCTGCCCGTCCGGGTACCGCTCGGCCAGCCGGTGCGCCGCGTGCACGGCGAGCGCCGTCTTGCCCACGCCCGCCGGTCCCTCGATCCACCACACGCCGCCGTCGCCACCGAGCAGCCGGTCCAGCTCCGCGGCCCGCCCGGTGAAGTCCCCGGCGTCGCGCGGCAGGTAGTTGCGGCGCGTGTCCCGCGCGCCCTCCAGCACGTCCCGGTACAGCTGCTGCAGCTGCTCCCCCGGCTCGACGCCCAGCTCGTCCACGAGCACCCGGCGCGTCTCGCGGAACACCCGCATCGCGTCCGCCCGCCGCCCACCCCGCGCGAGCGCGGTCATGAGCTGCCCGCGCAACCGTTCCGCCAGCGGGTACTCGGCCACGAACACGCCCAGCGCGTCGATCAGCCCGGCGTGCCGCCCCAGCGCCAGCTCGGCGTCCGCCCACGCCTCGGCCGCCGCGAGCCGCTGCACGTCGAGGGTCTGCGCGAACACGACCGGCGTGCCGCGCCACAGCTCCAGCGCCCTGGCGAGCAGCTCGGCCTTGACCCTGAGCTCCGCGGTCTCCTGCGCGCTCGCGACGAGCCGGCGGAAGGCGTGCAGGTCGACGTGCCCCGGTTCGGCGGCCAGCACGTACCCGGCGGCCCGGTGCTCCACCGGCAACCCGGCCCTGCGCAGGCTGGAGATGTGCACCTGCAGCGACTTGCGGGCCTGCGGCGGCGGGTCCTCACCCCAGATGAGGTCGATCAGCCGGTCGACGGGCACGACCTTCCCGCACTCGACCGCCAGCACGGCCAGGATCTGCGCGGGCTTGGGTGGTACCGGCGGCTCGACCGGCCCGAGAATCCTGACTTCCACTGCGCCCCCACCAGTGTTGAAGATTCACCGAGTTCTGCGCGTCAAGGTCAAATTCTGACGCCACGTTCGAGCACCCGGTTCCACCTGCTGGCGAAGGCCACTCGAATGGACGCAGAAGTCGATGCAACCAGACCACGGTTGTCCCCGTCCACGCCACTGCGAGTGGTTCCGAATATGAACTGCCGTTCCGGCGCTACACGCTCGCTTTCAGCCGGGCGAACTCCTCGGCGAGGGCGGGCAGCTGCCAGTGCGCGTTCAACCCGCTCGGATTGGGCAGCAACCACACCCGCGCACCGCCCACGGTCTCGTCCTGCGGCCCGACCTGCGCTTTCTTCCGCCCGAACGCACTGCGGTACACGGTCACACCGAGCACCGCGAGAACCTTCGGTGAATAGGTGCGAACCTTTTCGGTCAGCACGACCGCGCCGGCTTTCATCTCGTCAATTGTTAATTCATCGGCTTTGGCCGACGGGCGTGCGACGACGTTCGTGATGCCGAGCCCGAGTTCGAGCAGCCCCTCCTGCTCGGTCGGCGCGAACAGCCGCGGCGTGAACCCGGACAAATGCAACGCGGGCCAGAACCGGTTTCCCGGCCGGGCGAAGTGGTGCCCGGTCGCCTCCGAGACCAGGCCGGGGTTGATGCCGCAGAAGAGGACGTCGAGGCCGGGCTTGAGCACGTCACCGATCACGCTGACCAGCCTACGAGCACTACCGTGGCCGGCATGGCCCGGCTCCCGTTGCTCTTCCTCGACGTCGACGGCCCGCTGCTCCCGTTCGCCGGCACCAGGCACACCGGCCCGGCCCACGAGAACCCGCTGCTCGCCCGCCTCGACCCGATGCACGGCCCCTGGCTCGCCGCGCTGCCGTGCGAGCTCGTCTGGGCCACGACCTGGATGGACGACGCCAACGACCTCCTCGCGCCCCTCCTGGGCCTGCCTGAACTGCCCGTCGCGACCTGGCAGGAGGACCAGGAGACCGAGGACCACGACTTCCGCGACGGCCTGCACTGGAAGACCCGCGGCCTGGTCGCGCTGGCAGGCACCAGGCCGTTCGCCTGGGTCGACGACGAGATCACCGGGAAGGACCGCCTCTGGGTCGCCGAGCACCACGAGCGAGGCCTCCTGCACCGCGTCGACCCGCGCCACGGCCTGACCGATGCCGACTACCTGGCCCTCGACGCCTGGTTGCGCGCCGCGGCTTGACCGCCGCCCCCAGCGGCAAGCCCTGGTCAGGTCGTCGCCGGCACGCGCGGCCGTGGCGTCCACATCGTGTACCCGGCCCGCAGCGCGTCCTCGGCGGAGTGGAAGACCACGTCGCCCTTCATCCGCTTGTAGTAGGGCGACTCGGGCGTGTGGAACATCATCGTGCGCGAGTTCGCCTTGATCGCGGGCGCCGGCGGCACCGGGTCCTCCATGATCGAGAGGCGGGTCTCCGGCTGCGCGGCCGCACGGGAGCGCATGGTCAGCCAAGTGAGCAGCACGCCCGCGAGGAAGGCGCCCGCGCACAGCAGGAACATCTGGAGGAAGAACCCGAACAACGCGAAGGCTCCTAGCCCGTAGTCGTGAAGTCCTCGTCGACCCGCAGGCCGGGGGCCGCGGCGCGCAGGGCGTCGCTGAGCGCGCCCGCACGCGTGTGGTCGGGTACGCGTGCCGAGGCGACGAGGTGTCCGGTGTGGACGACGGCGGTGAAGTCGGTGACGTCCGCGCCGAGCACCGCGCGCAGCACCGAGGCGACCTCGTCCGCGGCGACCGGCAGCCGCACGGTCGTGGACGGGGTGATCAGGTCGGTGACGCGGTGCTTCTCGGCGACCGAGCGCACGGCGTCGGCCACCTCCTGGCGTTCGGCCGGGGTGGCGGCGCCGGCCAGCACGACCTCGGCCGAGCGCACGGCGAGCACGAGCTGGCCGGGCACGGCCGCGGGGGCCTGCCCGGCGTGCACCGCGACGCCCACGGAGGCGAGCAGCAGCGGCACGGCGATGGCGCCGATGGCGACGCGCTGCGGCAACTGCACGCGTCTGGCCTATCCCATCCGGCCGTCCGGTTGCCACCGCCTGCGGTGAAAGGCCCAGGACCGCGCCGGAGAATTCACCCGGTCGTGGAAATCACGACGGGGTGGCCGCCGGCCACGAGCCGCCAGTCGGTGCGGGTGAAGTCGGCGGGGTCGAGCACGCCCGCGGCCTTCACCCAGTCGATCAGCAGCTGCCGGATCTCCTGCCGCCGGTCGAGCAGCACCGGGGCGGTCGCGATGTGCGGGAAGTCGCCGCCGCCCGCCTGCCGGTAGTTGTTCACCGCGACCGCGAACTCCTCGTCACCGGCCACCGGCACCCCGCCGTAGGACAGGTTCGTGATGCGCGAACCGGCCGGTCGGGCGATGTCGACGTCGTAGGTCAGCGGGGCGTCCAGGCCGTGGGCGATGTCGAAGTTGTAGTCGGGCACGTCGGCCGACACCTCCTCGGGCGTGAACGGCCCCGCGGCGGTGACCTGGCGGAAGTAGCGCGCCGACTCCTCCAGGAAGTCGCGCAGCTGCGCGCCGGTCAGCCGCACGCCCACGAGCGTGTTGTCGAAGATGTACAGCCCGGCGACGTCGCGGATGGACACCTCGCCGGCCGGGATCGCCGCGCCGCGGTTGAACGGCGCGCACAGCGACAGCACCGGCAGCGACGTGGACTTCTTGAGCTCCAGCGCCTGCACGTGGTTGATGAACCGCAGTGCGGGCGTGTCCTCGAACCGCGACCGCGCCGCCGACATCGCGGCACGGCAGGTGCCGATCCGCCCGTTGACGTGGTGCACGACCTTCTCGTGGTCGTGCCGCAGCAGCCGCACGATCCGCGGGTCCTCCGGCACCGACGCCGACACCAGCACGGAGGACCGCGACCCGGTCAGGTGCCAGCCGCCGTCGTGCTCCAGGTCGAACTCCAGCACCGACAACCGCTTGCCCCAGTACAGCGGCTCGGTCAGCAGCACCCGCCGCCCGGTCACCCTGTTCCTCACGAACCGCTGCGGGATCTCGACGTGCGCGTGTCCCACCAGGATCGCGTCGATGCCCGGCACGGTCTCCGCGACCAGCTCCGCGCAGTTCTCCGGGAACGGCACCTGGTCGCCCAGCGACGACGACAGGTCCGCGCCCGAGTGCGCCACCAGCACCACCAGGTCGGACTGGCGCCGCACCTCCGGCACCCAGCGCAGCGCCTGCTCCACCAGCCCCGGGAACGTCAGCACGCCCTCGACGTGCACCTTGTCCCACACCGCGATGCCGGGGTTGGTGAGCCCGAGGACGCCCACCCGCAACGGCGGGCCACCGGTGCGCCACACCGTCTTCACCACGTACGGCGGGAAGGCGGGCAGCCCGGTCGCGACGTCGACCGCGTTCGCCCCGAGCAGCGGGAAGTCCAGCTGCCGTTCGAACATCCGCAGCACGTCGAGGCCGTAGTTGAACTCGTGGTTGCCCAGCACCGCGGCCGTGTAGCCGATGGCGTTCATCGCGGCCGCCATCGGGTGCACGTGCGTGCGGGTGATCGGCTCGACCTTGGCGTAGTAGTAGGCCAGCGGCGTGCCCTGGATCGTGTCGCCCGCGTCCAGCAACAACGTGCGGTGCCGGCCCACCTCGGCGCGCACGCCGGCCACCAGCGTCGAGATCTTCGCGAGCCCGACGTCGTCGTGCGCGAAGTCGTCGTACTCCCGGTCGCGGTAGTAGTCCCAGTTGAAGAGGTTGCCGTGCAGATCGGTCGTCCCCATCACCGTCAGCGTGAACGTGCGCAGGACGCTCACCTCCGGGCGGTCGTCGGGTCCCCCGACCGAACATAGCTGCTCACAATTGACGTAACTGCTGATCGCCCGAACGGTGGACGGTCTCACAGGCGGTACACAGGATGACCGGTCACGATGGGAGCCATGCGCGCGATGGAAGCCGAGCTCCGCCGGCCGGACGGGCAGCCCGTGCGGGTGCTCGTGGTGGACGACGAGTCCACACTGGCCGAGCTGATGACGATGGCGCTGCGCATGGAGAAGTGGGACGTGCGCACGGCGCTCGACGGCACGACGGCGGTCCGCACGGCACGGGAGTTCCGGCCGGACGCGGTGGTGCTGGACGTGATGCTGCCCGACTTCGACGGGTACGAGGTGCTGCGGCGGATGCGGGCCGAGCAGCCGGCCCTGCCGGTGCTGTTCCTGACCGCGCGGGACGCCGTGGAGGACCGCATCGCGGGGCTCACGGCCGGTGGCGACGACTACGTGACGAAGCCGTTCTCCCTCGAAGAGGTCGTGCTTCGGTTGCGTGCACTCATGCGGCGCACCGGTGTCACGGAGGAGGACGCGGGCGCACGGCTCGTTGTCGGCGATCTGGTGTTGAACGAGGACACGCGCGAGGTGACGCGGGCGGGTGAGCACGTCTCGTTGACGGCGACCGAGTTCGAGCTGTTGCGGTACCTGATGAGCAACCCGCGGCGGGTGCTCAGCAAGGCGCAGATCCTCGACCGGGTGTGGAGCTACGACTTCGGCGGCCAGGCGAACATCGTCGAGCTGTACATCTCCTACCTGCGCAAGAAGATCGACGCCGGACGGGCGCCGATGATCCACACCGTGCGGGGCGCGGGCTATGTCCTCAAGCCCGCGGCGTAGCGACGGCCGCCCGCGCGCGCCGTGGCCGAAGACGCTGCGGGGCAAGCTGATCGCCGGCCAGGTCGCGGTGCTGCTGGCGCTGTCGGTCGGCACGGGCGCGGTCGCGGTGCCGGCACTGCACGGGTTCCTCACGCACGACCTCGACCGCCAGGTCCGGGAGATGGTGCAACCGGCGGTCGGCCAGCGGGCCCGGGGCATCAACGCGCGCGTCACCGAAGGCGGCGTGGAGGGCACGATCGAGCTGCCCGGCACGCGCACGCTGCCCATGACGGACCACGAGCGGCGGCAGCTGACCGGACTGGGTCCCGGCGACCACACCGTGGACATGGGCGACAAGGGCACGTTCCGCGTCAACGTCGGACCGGCGCAGATCAAGGGCCTGCCGTCGGGTCCGGTGGACGACGTCGTGTGGCGGATGGTGTGGCTGCTGGTGGCGTTGACGGCGGCCGGGGTGGCCGCGGCGGCGCTGGCCGGCCAGCGGATCGTCCGGCGCGCGCTCGTGCCGCTGGACCGGGTCGCCGCCACCGCGGCCCGTGTCGCCGAGCTGCCGCTGCACTCCGGTGAGGTCGCGCTCGCCGAACGCGTGCCGGAGACCGACCCGGACACCGAGGTCGGCAAGGTCGGGCTCGCGTTCAACCGGATGCTCGGCCACGTCGGTGCCGCGCTGAAAGCCCGCCACGACAGCGAGACGCGCGTGCGCAGGTTCGTCGCGGACGCTTCGCACGAGCTGCGCACGCCGCTGGCCGCGATCCGCGGGTACGCCGAGCTGACCCGGCGCTCCGGCGAGGAGCTCAGCCCGCGGGTCGCGCACGCGATGAGCCGGGTGGAGTCCGAGGCGGTGCGGATGACGTCGCTGGTGGAGGACATGCTGCTGCTGGCCCGCCTCGACGACGGCCGGCCGCTGGAACGCGCGGAGGTCGACCTCACCCGGCTCGTGCTGGACGTGGTCGGTGACGCCCGCATCTCCTCCGCGGACCACAGCTGGAAGATCGCCGTGCCCGACGAACCGGTGACGGTCATCGGCGACGTGCAGCGGTTGCACCAGGTGCTCGGCAACCTGTTGTCCAACGCGCGCACGCACACCCCGCCCGGCACGACGGTCACGACCGGCCTGTCCGTCCACAACGGACAGGTGGAGCTGACCGTCACCGACGACGGGCCGGGCATCCCCGAGGGGCTGGAGGTGTTCGAGCGGTTCGCGCGCGGCGACAGCTCCCGCTCACGCGCCGCCGGCAGCACGGGGCTGGGGCTGTCCATCGTGGCCGCCGTCGTCGGCGCCCATGACGGCGAGGTGTCCGTGCAGAGCGTCCCAGGGCAGACCACGTTCACCGTCGCGCTGCGCGGCTGAGGTCTCGTTCCACAGCAGCGGCAGCAGGTCGGCGCCGCGCCGGAACACCCACGGGACGCCCTTGAGCAGCAGCCACGCCACGTGGTGCCAGACGGTCAGCTCGCGCCCGCCGGAGCAGTCGAGGCTGATCTCACCGAACGCGTGACCGCAGGCGCGCAGCTCGTGCGCGAAGGCCTTCGCGAGCATGCGGTGCCCCAGCTCGGAGGGGTGCAGCCGGTCGACCGCCCAGGTGGCCGGCTCGTACGCGCCGGGCAGCGCGTGCAGGTCGACGCAGCGGACGCCGTGCCGGGCGACGACGACGTCGACGACCCGGTTGAGCTCGTCGATGCGGCCGCGCAGCACCCGCCGCAGCCGGCCGGGCAGCGTGAACACGCGGCCCTGGTCGTGGAACCGCACGGTCACCACGGAACAGCCGGCGGCGGTCAGCTCGCGGCAGACGTGGTCGAGGTCGGAGTGCGCCTGCCGGGCGGAGAAGTCCGAGCGCAGCGTGTCGTTGACGCCGGCGATGACGACGGCGGCCTTCGGCGCGAGCCGCAGCGCCTGCGGCAGCTGCAGGTGCCGCACGTCCGCGATCCGCGCACCGGAGACGGCGAGGTTGCGGTAGCCGTTGTGCTCGTAGGCCGCCGACAGCAGGGGGCCGAAGCCGCGCCAGCCGCCGGGTACGAGGTCGCCGATCCCGACCGCTGTCGAGTCACCGAGAAGCACCAGCACGTGCCCCAGGATCGACCGGCCCGGTGAGCCCGGGATGACCGTGCGGGAACCGTTCAGCGAAATGCCGGGTAAAGCGGGAGTTCGAGCACCTCGGACCCGTAGCGCTCGGCCAGCGCCCCGATGACGGCGTCGGCGTGCGAGGCGACGGTCTGCTCGCCGAGGACCAGCGCGTCGGCCCGCAGCCGCACCCACCGGCCCGCCAGCACGACGCTGCGCGGCGGGGCGTTCACGACGTTCGGCATGGGCTTGGACAGCGCACGCCACGTCGCGAGCCACACCCACAGCAGCTGGGCCTGCAGCAGCCGGGGTAAGAGCACCGCGTCGTCGTCCATCTCCGGCCACACCGAGCCCACCTCGGCCCGCCAGGCGGCGACCATGGCCTCGGACATGCCCGGCGGCAGCCCCCACCCGCACCAGCAGGACGGGAACGGCACCCGCAGGCTGGCGGCGTCGAAGACGATGTCGCGGACGCAGCCGCCCTCGAAGTCGACGAACCGCACGCCGCGCGAGGTGACCAGGTGGTTGTCCGGGCACGACGTGGACGGGCTGAACGCCCTGCGCCGCGACGTGCTGAACGCCTTCGCCGCCGCGACCGCGAACTCGACGGCGTGCGCGGAGGTCTCCACGGCCAGCTCGGTCTCCAGCAGCCCCGGTAACCCGGCGATCGCCGCGTGCACGTCGACCGCGATCGGGTCCTGGCAACACTGCGCACCGGCCCGGCGCATCAACGCGTCGAAGTCCGCGTCCCTGCCCGCCGTCGTGGCGTGCAGCCGCCCCATGGCGTGCGCCCAGGACAACAGGCCGCGTTCGGCGACCCGCGCGTCCTTGCCGTGCAGCTTCTCGGACAGCCGCGGCGCCCGGCCCAGGTCCTCCAGGACGACCAGCCGGGACGTGCCGTCGTGGGCGAACAGCTCCGGTGTGGCGCGCTCCTCCGCTGGCAGCGCGGTGAGCAGCTGGTGGCTGACGGCCTCGTGCGCCCACGGGTCGCGGTCACCGGCGGCGGGCGGGTAGCGCTTCACCACCAGCGTGCGCGGCATCGAGAACGGCGAGGAGGCCACTCTGACCCGGATGACGACGGAACGGCCGGTCCCCCCGAGTGCCTCGGGGTCCGCAAGGCGCACCTGTGCGCCCAAGCGCCTGGTCAGTACCCGCTCGGCGGCCTCGACGGCTTCGACGATCTCCGGTGAAGTCGTGTCGGGAGGGCCCGCGGTGATCTCCACGCTCATCCCCTCCGACCCTACTCCCCATGCCCGTGCGCCCGGCTGACGCCGATCAGGCCCCGTTGCGGTCACCACCACCGGTTCACCGCGGTCCCCACGTTCCCACAACACCCCTCCGAGCCCTGGACGTGTGCAAACACCTTCCGTTGCCCGGTACGGGCAGATCAACCCGATCGTTCGAGCCGGTCGCGTCAATACCGATCAAGTAGCCGCTCGTTCAGGCGATCCGGTCCCATGTTGTGGGAAACGCGCGTGATCGTCCGGGAGGTTGCCCTCCCGGACGATCTTCCTGCGGAATCGATCCCGCTCAGCTCTTCTGGTCGGGCTTCGCGTCCACGCCGGCTTCCTTGCGCTGCTGCGCGGTGATCGGCGCCGGAGCCGCGGTCAGCGGGTCGAAACCGCCGCCGGACTTCGGGAACGCGATGACCTCGCGGATCGAGTCGACGCCCGCGAGCAGCATGCAGAGGCGGTCCCAGCCGAGCGCGATGCCGCCGTGGGGCGGGGCGCCGTACTTGAACGCGTCGAGCAGGAAGCCGAACTTCTCCTGCGCCTCCTCGGCACCGATGCCCATCACGTTGAACGCGCGCTGCTGCACGTCGGCGCGGTGGATACGGATCGAGCCGCCACCGAGCTCGTTGCCGTTGAGGATCACGTCGTAGGCGTAGGCCAGCGCGTTGCCCGGGTCGGTCTCGAAGTTGTCGATCCACTCCGGGGTCGGCGAGGTGAACGCGTGGTGCAGGGCGGTCCACTTGCCGCCGCCGACCGCGACGTCGCCGGCCTCCAGCTTGTCGACGGCCTCGAACATCGGGAAGTCGACGACCCAGGCGAACGCCCAGGCGTTCTCGTCGATCAGGCCGACGCGGGTGGCGATCTCGACACGCGCGGCACCGAGCAGGGCGCGGGCGTCGCGGGCCTCACCGGCGGCGAAGAAGATGCAGTCGCCGGGGTTGGCGCCCACGGCCTTGGCCAGGCCGTCGCGCTCGGTGTCGGTCAGGTTCTTCGCGACCGGCCCTCCCAGCGTGCCGTCCTCGCCGACCAGCACGTACGCGAGCCCCTTGTGGCCGCGCTGCTTGGCGAACTCCTGCCAGCCGTCGAGCGTGCGGCGCGGCTGCGAGGCACCGCCGGGCATGACCACGGCACCCACGTACGGCGCCTGGAACACTCGGAACGTCGTGTCCTTGAAGTACTCGGTGAGCTCGGTCAGCTCCAGCTCGAAGCGCAGGTCGGGCTTGTCCGAGCCGTACTTCGCCATGGCTTCGGCGTAGGAGATCCGGCGGAACGGCAGCGGCAGCTCGACGTCCTTGGTCTCCTTCCAGATCGCGGCCAGCAGCTTCTCGGTGAGCGCGATGACGTCGTCCTGCTCGACGAAGCTCATCTCGATGTCGAGCTGGGTGAACTCCGGCTGCCGGTCGGCGCGGAAGTCCTCGTCCCGGTAGCAGCGGGCGATCTGGTAGTAGCGCTCCAGGCCGCCGACCATGAGCAGCTGCTTGAACAGCTGCGGCGACTGCGGCAGCGCGTACCAGCTGCCCGGCCGCAGCCGCGCGGGCACCAGGAAGTCGCGCGCGCCCTCGGGCGTGCTGCGGGTCAGGGTCGGCGTCTCGACCTCGACGAACTTCTCGCCGTGCAGCACCTCGCGGGCGATGCGGCTGACCTCGCTGCGCAGCCGGATGGCCTTGGCCGGGGTGGACCGGCGCAGGTCGAGGTAGCGGTGCTTGAGGCGGGCCTCCTCGCCCGGCTCCACGTCGCTCTCGACCTGGAACGGCAGCGGCGCGGCCTCGTTGAGGACCTCGAGGTCGCTCACGTAGACCTCGATGGCACCGGTGGGCAGCTCGGGGTTCTCGCTGCCGTCGGGCCGCTTGCTCACGTCGCCGGTGACCTTGATGACGTACTCGCTGCGCAGCCGGTGCGCGCGCTCGGCCATCTCGCCCTCGCGGAACACGACCTGGGCGACCCCGCTGGCGTCGCGGAGGTCGATGAAGATGACACCGCCGTGGTCCCGCCGGCGAGCGACCCACCCGGTGAGGGTGACGGACTGCCCGGCGTGCTCGGCCCGGAGTGATCCGGCCTCGTGCGTGCGCAACACGGTGGTGGCTCCTTGTAGACGAAGTCAGCTTTTCCGTCAAGGCTAGCTGGCCGCACCGACAGATTTTCACGCAGGTCGTGCGCCTGCGCCCGTCCGCCCGCGGCGCTGATCTTCGCCGGCCGCGTTCCGGCCGCGCCCGCCCTGCTGCACGCGCTGACGCCGTCGCTCCACCGGCATCAGCAGCAGGGGGTGAGCGGGTGACTCGGCCGCGGCCGGGAAAAACCCTCCTGTGCAGCCGAAAAGGGCCGCGACCTGTGTCGCGGCCCTTCCCTCACAGCTCAGTTCACGCGGTCCGGCTCACCGGCCGGACCCGGTTCACGCGCTCGGCGCGAGGTACAGCAGGCGGTTCGGCGAGCCCGAACCCGGGTTGGTCACCTTGGACGGCGTCGACTGCGCGATCAGGTACGAGGCGACCTGGGCGGGCGTGGCCGACGGGTTGGTGGACAGGTACCTGGCAGCGGCGCCCGCGACGTGCGGGGTGGCCATCGAGGTGCCCGAGATGGTGTTGGTGGCGCTGTCGGAGGTGTTCCAGGCCGAGGTGATGGCCGAGCCCGGCGCGAAGATGTCGAGCAGCGAACCGTAGTTCGAGTACGACGCGCGGGCGTCGTTGCGCTCGGTGGCGCCGACGGTGATCGCCTCGCTCACGCGGGCCGGGGAGAAGCCGGACGCGTTGGCGTTGGAGTTGCCGGCCGCGACCGCGAAGGTCACGCCCTTGGCGATGGCGTTGCGCGTGGCGGCGTCGAGGGTGGCGTTGGCACCGCCACCGAGCGACATGTTCGCCACGGCGGGCTTGACGGCGTTGGCGCCGACCCAGTCGATGCCCGCGGCGACACCGGCGAGGGTGCCGGAGCCGTTGTTGTCGAGCACGCGGACGGCGACGATCCTCGCGTTCTTCGCGACGCCGTACTGCGAGCCCGCGATGGTGCCGGCGACGTGCGTGCCGTGGCCGTTGCCGTCCTGCGCGACGTTGTCGTTCTCGACGAAGTCACGGCCGTTCGAGGCGCGGCCGCCGAAGGTGGAGTGGCTGATGCGCACGCCGGTGTCGATGACGTACGCGGTGACGCCCGATCCGGTCGAGGTGTAGCTGTAGGACGAGTCCAGCGGCAGGTTGCGCTGGTCGATGCGGTCCAAGCCCCACGACGGCGGGTTCGTCTGCGTCGCCTGCGTGTGGATGACCTGGTCGGCCTCGACGAACTCGACCGTCGGGTCGGCGGCCAGGCGCTTGGCCTGCTTCTCGGTCAGCTTCACGTTGAAGCCGCCGAAGCTCGTGTAGTCGCGCTCGACCTTGGCACCGAACCGCGACGCCAGCGCGTGCGAGTTGCCCTTGCCCTCCTTGAACTTCACGATGAAGCTGCCCGCGATCTTCTCGGGGGCGTTGAGGGAGAGGACCTCGCCCTCGGCGGCGGAGGCGTTGGGAACCATGAGGACCGACATGGCGAGCGTCGCCGCGCCGGCACCGGCCAGGAACCGGATCTTTCGCGTCATGATGTGCATTCCGTTCTTTGCAGGGGAACGAAGCGCTTTCGACGCTAGGGAGAGATCCGGTCCCTGCCAAGGGTGTCCTATGGATTAAGACGGCCTTGTGCCGCCCAACAATTCACGCTTCACAGCGTCGGCGGCCAGTAAAGGATACGAGTGACGGGTGGCGTTCCCGGGGTGCCCGTGGTAACCAGCGCGCTCTCCACCTGCGCGGGCGTCGCCGCGCGGTTGAGCTCCAGGTACCGCGCCGCCACACCGGCCGCGTGCGGTGCCGCCATCGACGAGCCGGAGAGGGTGTTCGTCGCCGTGTCACTGGAGTTCCACGCCGACGGGACGCTCACACCCGCCGCCCAGATGTCGACGAGCGGACCGTAGTTCGACGAGGAGGACCTGGTGTCGTTCTGCGTCAGCGCGCCCACGCAGATCGCCTGGGACACGCGCTGCGGCGAGGAGTTGGCCGGGTCGGTGTTGCTGCCGCCGGCCGCGACCGTGAACGAGACACCGGACGCGATCGCACGCCGCACCGCGTCGTCGAGCGCCGTGGAAGCGCTCCCGCCCAACGACATGTTCGCCACCGCCGGCTTCACGGCGTTGCGGGTCACCCAGTCCACGCCCGCGATCACACCGGAGATCGTGCCGGAGCCCGACCCGTTGAGCACCCGCACGCCCCACACGGTGGCGCGCTTGGCCACGCCGTGCTTCGTGCCCGCGGCGATGCCGGCGACGTGCGTGCCGTGACCGTTGTCGTCCTGGGCGACCGCGTCGTTGTCGACGGTGTCCCAGCCGTTGCGCGCCCGCCCGCCGAAGTCGGTGTGCGTCACCCGCAGGCCGGTGTCGATCACGTAGATGTTCACGCCCGCACCGGTGCTGGTGTACTCGTAGCGCTGGTCGAGCGGCAGGGCCCGCTGGTCGATGCGGTCCAGGCCCCACGGCGGGTTGAGCTGGACGCTGTTGGCGTGCACCAGTCCGTCGCGCTCCACGTGGGACACGTTCGGGTCGGCCTGCACCGCGCGCAGCTGGCGCGCGGTCAGCCGGGCGCTGTACCCGGTGAAGACGCTGGTGTACCGGTGCTGCACCTCGCCCGCGAACGAGGACACGGCGCCGTCCTTCAGCACCACGATGTAGGAGGAGGTGGCCGCGGCCGCCGGGACGACCACGACCGAGGCGGTGAGTGCGGCGACTGCCAGCAGGGCTCTCACAGTCGGTTTTCCTTTCGGAGCAGGGATTCTCTTCTGGGCGGAGAACGGGGAACGGGGAACGGGCCCCGGCTCGGGAACGGGCCGGGGCAGCACGTGCCGGACCGGCACTCAGCTGGTCGTCGTGTCCGTCGCAGGGGTGTGCGGAACCCGACCGGGACCATTGGCGGCGAAATAGGCCCGAGATCTGAACTTGCCGAGTTTCCACCGGCCGCAAAACCGCCGATCGGCTGTACCGCGCGCCCTTTGCTGCCGATAACCTCTCGTGCTTGACTCCGGGAACGGAGGGGTGATGCTCACGATCTACCCACCGCGCGAGGAGCTCGCCGACCTGTTGGTGACGGGTCCGTTCGCGGACGCGCTGAGGGTCGCGATCCAGGTGCGGGGACTCAGCCTCGAACGCCTGCAGCACCGGTTGCGGGTGCGCGGCGCGCCGATCAGCGTGACGGCGCTGAGCTACTGGCAGTCGGGGCGCCGCCGGCCGGAGCGACCGGAGTCGCTGAGGGCGCTGGCGCACCTGGAGGACGTGCTGGGGCTGCCCAGGACAGCGCTCTCACGGCTGCTGGGCCCGCCCCGGCCGCGGGGTCGTTCGCGCAGGCGGGAGGTGTCGCCGCGGGCGGCCTGGGACGGGTCGGGGCTGGTGCTGACCGCGCAGCAGGACCGGGTCGACGTCGCGCCGTGCGGCGGGGTGCGCGGGGTGCGGTCCCGGCAGGTCATGCAGGCGACGAAGGCCGGCGTGGACCGGTGGGTGCTGTGCCAGGAGACGGGTTCGGCGCAGCCGGCGCTGACCGCGATCCGGTCGTGCCGGGTCGGGCGAACCGCGCGGGAACGCACGAGCGGCGTGCTCGTCGCGGAGCTGTTGTTCCCCGAACCGCTGTGCGCCGACGAGTCCATCGCGATCGAGTACGAATTGGTCTATCCACGTCCGACGGCCGAGCACACGCATTTCCGGCGGTTCGCCGAACGGGTGCACGACTACGTGCTGGAGATCAAATTCCCGGTCGGTGCGACACCTGCCGTGTGCGAACAGTTCGCGTCGGGTCCGGCGGGCGTGGAACTGTCCGGCGGCGTGCGCCCGGCCCCGGTGGACGCCTGGGGCTACGCGCACGCCGCCGCGCTCGACTTCGGGCCCGGTCTCTACGGGATGCGCTGGACCGCGCCGGTGACGGCCGAGGAGAACGCCGCGGGGTCGTCGGCGAACGGGAAGTGACCGGCGCCGGGCTGCACGACCAGCTCGGCGTTGGGGAACAGGTCCGCGTACGCGCGCGCACACTTCGGTGGCAGCGCGACGTCGTACTCGCCGGCGATGAGGAGTGTTGGCACGTCGAGGGTTGCGAGCGCCTTGCGGGTCTGCTCGGGGTCGAGGGCGCCCTCGGCGTAGAACTGCGCGGCCCCCTCGTCGTTGCTCGGGTGGGCGTCGAGCGCGCGTGCCTCTTCGTCCCAGCGGCCGTAGTGGAACGGCGCGATCTTCGCGAAGTTCTCGGCCGTCGGCCGGCCGGCCCAGATGTCCTCGAACGCGGCGAACGCCTCGGCGAACCAGGGTTCCGCGCTGCGCTGCTCGGCGACCTCGCGGCGGTCGGCGTCGGTGACGTCGAGCCCGACGACCCGCGGGCTGGGTGCGACGAGGACGAGCTGCTTGACGTGCCGCGGGTAGCGCTGCGCGTAGAGGACCGCGAGGGTGCCGCCCGCGGAGTGGCCGAGCAGGCGGAGCCGGTCGAGGCCGAGGTGGCGGCGCAGCGCCTCCACGTCGTCGACCTGGCGGTCGGCGCGGTAGGTCTGCGGGGGCGCGGCCTGCGAGTCGCCGGTGCCGCGCAGGTCGAGGACGAGCGTGTTCGGCAGCCCGCCGAGGTCGCCGAGGTAGGAGGAGTGCTGCATCGGCCCACCCGGCAGGCAGACCAGCGGGTCGGTGCCGCCTGCCGGGTGGTACGCGAGCGTGATGCCGTCTGAAGTCGTGAAGGTCCCCATGACGGCGCAGTCTGTCAGTAGGAGCGCGGGAGCTTGAGCGAGTTCTGCGCGACGAAGTTGAGGACCATCTCCCGCGACACCGGCGCGATCCGCGAGAGCCGTGACATGCCGAGCATCGACGCGAGGCCGAACTCGGCGGTCAGGCCGTTGCCACCGTGGGTCTGGATCGCCTGGTCCACTGCTGCCGCCACGGCCTCGCCCGCCGCGTACTTGGCCATGTTCGCGGCCTCACCGGCCTCCCGGTCGTGGCCGCTGTCGTAGAGCGCGGCGGCCTTCTGGGTCATGAGCCGGGCCAGCTCGATCTCGATGTGGATCTTCGCGAGCGGGTGGGAGAGGCCCTGGTGCGCGCCGATCGGCGTCTCCCACACCTGGCGCTGGCGGGCGTAGGTGACGGCTTTGCGCATGGCGAGCCGGGCCGAGCCGGTGGCCATGCTCGCGCCCATGATCCGTTCGGGGTTGAGTCCGGCGAAGACCTGGAGCAGGCCCTGGTCCGGTGCGCCGACGACGGCGTCCGCGGGCAGCCGGACGTCGTCGAAGAAGAGGGTGAACTGCTTCTCCGGTGACAGCAGGTCCATCTCGATCTCGTGGTGGGTGAAGCCCTCCGCGGTCACCGGCACCACCACGAGCACCGGTCCGGTGGCCTGGATGGAGACCACGAGAACGGCGTCGACCTCGTCGATGCCGGAGATGTAGGTCTTGCTGCCGTTGAGGACCCACTCGTCGCCGTCGCGGCGGACGTTCGTCTTCAGCTTGTGCGCGTTCGACCCGGCGTCGGGCTCGGTGATGGCGAACGCCATCTTGAGCATGCCGTCGGCGAAACCGGGCAGCCACTTGGCCTTCTGCTCATCGGTGCCGAACCGGGCGATCACCGTGGCGCAGATCGCCGGCGAGACCACCATGAGCAGCAACGGGCACCCGGCGGCGGCCAGCTCCTCGCACACCGCGGCGAGGTCGCCGATGCCACCGCCACCGCCGCCGTACTCCTCGGGCACGGCCACGCCGAGGTAGCCGAGCTTGCCTGCCTCCTGCCACAGCTCGGTGGTCTTCTCCCCCGCGCGGGCCTTGGCGACGAAGTACTCGGTGCCGTACTTGCCGCCCAGCTCGGCGACCGCCCTGCGCAGCGCGGTCCGCTCCTGCGACTCGACGAAGCTCACTGTTCCTCCACTACGGCCAGGACGTCTCCGGCGTTGACCTGCTGCGCCCGTTCGACGAGGAGTTCGGTGACGGTGCCCGCGGTGCCGGCGAGCACCCGGTGTTCCATCTTCATGGCTTCCAGCACCAGGAGCTCCTGCCCCGCGATCACATGGTCGCCCTGGCGCACCGACACCCGGACGACCGTGCCGGGCATCGGCGCGACCGTCGCACCGGGGGCCACCCCGGTCTCGGGTTCGGGGAAGCGCGGCACGACCCGCAGCGACACCGACCCGCGCGGCGAGTCGACCTCGACGGTGTCGCCGTACCGGGCGACGTGGAACGGGACGCGCACGCCGTCGAGGTCGAGGGTGACGGTGTCCGCGGTGGCCTGCGCCGGGTCGTACTCGACCTCGATCTGCTCGTCGCCGAAGAGGAACCTCGCCTTCGGCTGCTGCGAGCGAACGTTGCGCCAGCCCAGCGGCAGCGCGCCGATCCGGCGGGTGGCCGCGCCCGCCAGTGCCGCCGCGAGCGCGAACGGGTGCGGGTCGACGGTTCTGGTGAGGTCGTGCTCGGTGAGGAACCCGGTGTGCGTGTCGCCGTCGAGGAACGCGTCGTGCCGCAGGACGTCCACGAGCAGCGCGCGGTTCGTGACCAGGCCGTGGACCTGCGCGTTCTCCAGCGCCGCCGCGAGCTTGCGGGCGGCGGCCGCGCGGGTCGGTGCGTGCGCGATCACCTTGGCCAGCATGGGGTCGTAGTGCACGGAGACGACCGACCCGTCCTCGACGCCGCTGTCGAGCCGGACGTCGCCGGGCACGGTGAAGCGGTGCAGCGTGCCGCTGGCGGGGCGCCAGTCGTGCGCGGGGTCCTCGGCGTAGAGGCGGACCTCGATGGCGTGCCCCCGCGGCGGTGGTGCCTGCTCGGGCAGCCGGTCGCCCTCGGCGATGCGCAGCTGCCACTCGACCAGGTCGACGCCGTGCACCAGCTCGGTGACGGGGTGCTCGACCTGCAACCGGGTGTTGACCTCCAGGAAGTGGAAGTCGGTGCCCTTCAGCATGAACTCGACGGTGCCCGCGCCGACGTAGCCGATCGACTCGGCGGCGGCCACGGCGGCGGCGAACAGGCGTTCGCGGACGTCGTCGCCGACCGCGGGGCTCGGGGACTCCTCGACGATCTTCTGGTGGCGGCGCTGGATGGAGCACTCGCGTTCGCCGAGCGCCCACACGGTGCCGTGGGTGTCGGCGAGGACCTGCACCTCGACGTGGCGCGCGTGTTCGAGCAGCGGTTCGCAGAACACGGTGGGGTCACCGAACGCCGACTCGGCCTCGCGGCGCGCACTGGCGAGCGCGTCCGCGAACTCCGCTCTCGCGCGCACGACCCGCATGCCGCGCCCGCCGCCACCGGCCGAGGCCTTGATGAGCACCGGGAACTCGGTGACGGTGTCCGGGTCGAGCTCGGGCAGCGTGGGCACGCCCGCGGCCGCCATGCGCTTCTTCGCGGCGACCTTCGAGCCCATGGCCTCGATGGCGTCCGGTGCCGGGCCCACCCAGGTGAGACCGGCCCGCTGGACCTCGCGTGCGAAGCCGGCGTTCTCGCTGAGGAAGCCGTAGCCGGGGTGGACGGCGTCGGCGCCCGCCTTCAGCGCGGCTTCGACGAGCAGGCCGGCCCGCAGGTAGGTGTCGGCGGGTGCCGCGCCGGGCAGGTTGACCGCGAGGTCGGCCTCCCGCACGTGCGGTGCGCCGGCGTCGGGGTCGGAGAACACCGCGACGGTGCGGATGCCGTGGGCGCGGCAGGTCCGGATGATGCGGCGGGCGATCTCGCCGCGGTTGGCGATGAGGAGCGTCTTGATCACTGGGGTCATCACATCCGGAAGACGCCGAAGCCGTCGGCGCCCCTGATCGGTCCGCTGTGGACAGCGGAGAGGCAGATGCCGAGCACGGTCCTGGTGTCGCGCGGGTCGATCACGCCGTCGTCGTAGAGCTTGCCGGACAGGAACGGTGCGAGGGACTGCTCCTCGATCTGCGCTTCCACCATGGTGCGCATGGCGGCGTCGTGCTCCTCGTCGTACTCCTGGCCCTTCGCGATCGCGGCCTGCCGTCCCACGATCGACAGCACGCCGGCGAGCTGGGCGGGGCCCATGACGGCGGACTTGGCGTTGGGCCAGGTGAACAGGAACCGCGGGTCGTAGGCGCGGCCGCACATGCCGTAGTTGCCCGCGCCGTAGCTGGCGCCCATGGTGATGGTGAGGTGCGGGACCCGGCTGTTGGACACCGCGTTGATCATCATCGAGCCGTGCTTGACGATGCCGCCCTGCTCGTACTGGGCGCCGACCATGTAGCCCGTGGTGTTCTGCAGGAAGACCAGCGGCGTGTCGCTCTGGTTGGCGAGCTGGATGAACTGGGTGGCTTTCTGCGACTCCTCGCTGAAGAGCACGCCGCGGGCGTTGGCGAGGATGCCGACCGGGTAGCCGTGCACGCGCGCCCAGCCGGTGACGAGGCTGGTGCCGTACAGCGGTTTGAACTCGTCGAACTGCGAGCCGTCGACGAGCCGGGCGATGACCTCGCGCGGGTCGAACGGGACGCGCTGGTCCTCGGAGACGAGGTCGAGGATGCTGTCGGCGTCGTACAGGGGTTCGACGACGGCGGCCGGTTCCGGTCCCTGCTTGCGCCAGTTGAGGCGGGCGACGACGCGGCGGGCGAGGCGGATCGCGTCGACCTCGTCCTCGGCCACGAAGTCGGCGAGCCCGGACGTGGTGCCGTGCATGGTGGCGCCGCCGAGCGACTCGTCGTCCGCGTCCTCCCCGGTGGCCATCTTGACCAGCGGCGGGCCGCCGAGGAACACCTTGGAGCGGTCCTTGACCATGATCACGTAGTCGGACAGGCCCGGCACGTACGCGCCGCCGGCCGTGGCGTTGCCGAAGACCGCGGTGATCGTGGGAACTCCGGCCGCGCTCAGCCGGGTGAGGTCGCGGAACGCCCGGCCGCCGGGGATGAAGATCTCGCTCTGCGTCGGCAGGTCGGCACCGCCGGACTCGACGAGGCTGACCACCGGCAGCCGGTTCTGCAGTGCGATGTCGTTGGCCCGCAGGCTCTTGCGCAGCGTGTACGGGTTGCTGGACCCGCCGCGCACGGTCGGGTCGTTGGCGACGACCACGCACTCGACGCCCTCGACCCGGCCGATGCCGGTGACCACGGACGCGCCGACGGGGAAGTCGGTGCCCCAGGCCGCGAGCGGTGACAGCTCCAGGAACGGGCTGTCCTCGTCGAGGAGCAGCTCGACGCGTTCGCGTGCGAGGAGCTTGCCGCGCCGGTGGTGCCGTTCGACGTACTTCGGCCCACCTCCGGCGAGCGCTTTGGCGTGCTCGGCGTCCAGCTGCGCGATCTTCGCGAGCAGCGCCTCCCTGTTGCCCATCAGGCGAACCCCAATCGTCGTGCCGCGAGCTCGGTCATCACCTCGCTCGCACCTCCCCCGATGCCGAGGATGCGGGCGTCCCGGTAGTGGCGCTCCACTTCGGACTCCCGCATGTAGCCCATGCCGCCGTGCAGCTGCACGGCCTCGTCGACGACCTTGGCGCACGCGTCGACGGCGGCGTTCTTCGCGAAGCAGACCTCGGTGACGCAGTCCTCGCCGCGGTCGATCCTGGCCGCGACCTCGCGCGTGTAGGTCCGCGCCAGCTCGACCTCCTGCGCCATGTGGGCGAGCTTGTGCCGCACCACCTGGTTCTTGATGAGCGGTTTGCCGAACGTCGTGCGGTTGCGCACCCATTCGACGGTGAGGTCGAGGGCGCGCTGGGCCGTGGCGTAGGCCTCGACCGCCATGGTGACGCGTTCGACCTGGAACTGCTGCATGATCAGCGCGAACCCCTGGTTCTCCTCGCCGACCAGGTTCGCCACCGGTACCCGCACGTCGTCGAAGTGCAGCTCGGCGGTGTCGCTGCAGTGCCAGCCCATCTTGTCGAGCCTGCGGCGGGTGAACCCGTCCTCGACCACGAGCAGCGAGATGCCCTGGTAGCCCTCGCCGCCGGTGCGCACGGCGGTCGTGACGAAGTCCGCGCGGCACCCGGAGGTGATGAACGTCTTGGCGCCGTTGACGACGTAGTGGTCACCGTCCCTGACCGCGCGGGTCGTGATCGCGGCGACGTCCGACCCGGCGCCGGGTTCGGTGACGGCGAGGCTGCCGATCTTCTCGCCGCGGATGGCGGGCCGCGCGAACCGTTCGATCAGGTCTTCGTCGCGCGACTGCCAGATGTGCGGGATCGCGATGCCGAGCGTGAACAACGCCGCCATCAACCCCGACGAGCCGCCGTTCTGGATGATCTCCTCGGTGAGCACGACCGAGTCGAGCAGGTCGCCGTGCTCGAACCCGATGCCGAGCAGGCCGAGCTCCGCCGCCTTGCGGTGCAGCTCGCGCGGGACCTCGCCGTCGCGCTCCCACCGGTCGAGGTGCGGCACGACCTCCTTGCGCGTGAAGTCGCGGACGAGCTCCCTGAGCTCCTTCCGCTCGTACAGGTCCTTCGTGATCACAGGAGCTCCTCCGGGATCTCGACTTCCCTGCTGCGCAACCACTCGCCCAGGGCCTTGGCCTGCGGGTCGAACCGGGTGCCGCTGGCCACGCCCTCGCCGAGCAGGCCGTGCAGCACGAAGTTGAGCGCCTTGAGGTTCGCCAGCTCGTACCGCGTGACCGCACCGGCCTCGGGCAGCAGCTCCTTGAGCCGGTCCGCGGTGAGCGTCTCCGCCAGCCACGCGTACTGCGCTTCCGTGCGCACCCACACACCGATGTTGGCGTCGCCGCCCTTGTCTCCGCTGCGGGCGCCGGCGATGGTGCCCAGTGGCCGCTTCACAGGACCACCGCCTTCGGGCTGACCTCACCACGGTGCACGTACGCGGCCCGGTAGACGCCGAACGGCGTGCCGTCACTCGGCGGCGCCGTGACGTGGAAGCCGGGGTAGCTGCCCAGCGCGAGCTCGACCGCCGCCCGGCTGAACGCCTTGGCCCGCTTCGGGTCCGCGGTCTTGACCACGACGTGCAGGAGCGCGCTGGCCTGCTCCTCGGTGGCGGCGTCGGGCCGGTCGGTCCTGGCCAGCGTCCAGGTGAGGTCCTGCTCGCCGATCCGCCGGTGCAGCTGTTCCCTGACCAGCTCCGCCTTCTGCTCGACGTCGAGTCCGGTGAGGACGAACGTGGTGCCGTTGCGGAACCCGCCGAGCGTGTTGAGGCACACCTTGAGCGTGTCCGGCGGAGGGCTGCCCCTGGTGCCGCTGATCTCGACACCGCGCGGGGTTTCCTGGAGCCGGACGGTGTCGAAGTGCGTGGTGACGTCCGGCCCGAGGTACTGCGGCGCGCCGATCTCGTAGAGCAGCTGGGCCGTGACGGTGTCCACGGTGACCGCACCGCCCGTGCCGTCGTGCTTGGTGATCAGGCTGCTGCCGTCCTCGCGCACCTCGGCGATGGGAAAGCCGGGGTGCGTCGCGTCGATCTCGGTGAAGAACGAGTAGTTGCCGCCGGTGGCCTGCGTGCCGCACTCCAGCACGTGCCCGGCGACGGTGGCGCCGGCGAGCCGGTCCCAGTCGCCGCGCCCCCACCCGAAGTGCGCCGCGGCCGGCCCCACGACGAGGCTCGCGTCCGTGACCCGGCCGGTGACCACGACCTGCGCACCCTGCGTCAAGCAGTCGGCGACCTCCCAGGCACCCAGGTAGGCGTTGGCGGTCAACGCCTCCGGGAACCGGTCCTTGAGGTCGTCGCCGGTGACGTACCCGACCCTGGTGTCCGGTGCGAGGTTCTTGAGCTTGCGCGCCAAGCCCTCGGGGTTCAGGCCGCCGGCGTTGGTGACGACCTTGACGCCCCGGTCGAGGGCGAGCGCCAGGCAGTCCTCCATCTGCCGCAGGAACGTCTTGGCGTAGCCCAGCTCCGCGTTCTTCACGCGGTCGCGGCCGAGGATCAGCATGGTGAGCTCGGCGAGGTAGTCGCCGGTGAGGACGTCGAGGTGACCGCCTTCCAGCTGTTCGCGGACCGCGGACAGGCGGTCACCGTAGAAACCGGAGGCGTTGCCGATGCGGATCACCGGGTGGCCGCCTGGGGGGCTTGACTTTGTGCGTTGCCGCGCCGCCTTGTGTTGCCGCACCCGCTCGCGTTGCTGAGCCCGCTCGCGTTGCCGAGATCGTGCGACCTGCGCCCGTGCGCGCCCGCCGGTCTCACCGACCCGCACACGTCCACACGCCCCGCAGCCCCGCGCCTGTCCGCGTTCGCAGAACCCGCCAACCTGCCCGCGTTCTCCATCCCCGCTCGCGTCCCAGCGCTCACCGCCCGCCTCCGGGCGGCCCGGCGAACGCCTGCGCGATCGGCACCCACTCCTGCGCCACCGGCCCGACGGCCTCGATCTTCAGCTGCTCGCGGTTGCGCCGCTGCGTCACCAGGAACGCGAAGTCCAGCGCCGGCCCCGTGACCCGGTTCTCCGCGTCCTGCGGGCCCCACGTCCACACCTCGCCGCCCGGCCCTTCGAGCTCGACGCGCACCTCCTGCTCGGGGGTGGCCTTGCCGTTGAGCAGGAAGGCGAAGCCCATGGTGCGCACGCCGATGTGGCAGACGTGCCGGATGCGCGCGGTCGGTTCGCGGGTGACGCCCAGGCCGTCGAACACGTCCTGGCCGTGCGCCCAGGTCTCCATGATCCGCGCGGTCGCCATCGAGGCGGGGCTCATCGGCGGGCCGAACCACACGATCTTGCCGCCGGCTGCGGCGAGGTGCTCCCGCAGTGCGCGGCGGCTGTCGCGCCACAGGTCCAGCAGGTCCGGCAGGGCCGCCGCCTCGGCCGCGGTGCGGTCGACGATGTCCGGGGTCAGGGGTTGCGCCTGGAACGCCTCCGGGTCCGTGATCGCGAGGACCGCGGCCTTGTCCGTCCACATGAGATGGCCGATCTGGTGGCCGACGGTCCAGCCCTCGGCCGGTGTCGGCGTGGTCCAGTCCGCGTGCCTCGTCACGAGCTCGTCGAGCTCACGCGACTCGGCGTCGAGGTCGGCCAGCAGTTCCGTGATCACAGCTGCTCCTCCAGCATCCTCGCCCAGTACCGCACGACGTGGGCACGCCGTTTGGTGTCGTCGCCGAGCTGGTTCGCCAGTGCCAGGCCGCGGACCAGGTCCAGGGTTGCCTGCACGGCGTCCTTCACGCCCGGCTTGGTGTCGTCGGCGTCGAGCAGTTCCAGTGCCAGGCCGTAGACCTCGCGGCCCAGCCGCGCCTGCAGCTGGAGCACCTGCTCGCGCAGCTCGGGGTCCGTTCGCGCGGCCACCCACAGTTCGAGGGCCGCGGTGAACAGGTCGCTCGCGTGGAAGTCCGCGATCAGCTCCACCACCGCGTGCGTGCTCTTCTCGGCGACGGCCGCCCGGCTCTTCAGCGCCTCGACGCTTTCCGCGCCCACGTGCTCGACCGCCGCCGCCACCAGCTCGCCGCGGGTGCGGAAGTGGTGCAGCTGGGCGCCGCGGGACACGCCGGCGCGTTCGGCGACCACCGTGGTCGTGGTGCCGGACCAGCCGTGCTCGACCAGGCACTCGACGGTGGCCTCCATCAGCTTCCGCTTGGTCTCGCGGGTGCGGTCGGCTTGCCGCTGCCTCGTCTCCACGGGTCCGAGTGTTCCGGGCCACAAACAAACAGTCAAGCCTGCTTGTAAATGTCCTCACCTCACCTCCTCTCCTCCACATCTGCCGCCCCCACCCGCGTTTCCTCCTTGCGGGGGAGGGCGGGGAGCGGATCCGGACATGAAGAAGACGGGCGCAGGCGTGAATCCGGACAAGCTTCACCCGTCGGAGTGACGAGACCAGGCATGAGCAGCGGAAATGAGAGGCGTTCGACGAGCGCGGAAACAGTCCGTACAATGTACGGTATGTCGTACGAAGAGGTGCAGGACTGGTTCACGCGGTGGGACGCGCTCGCCGTCGCGGGTGAGGTCGAGAAGATGGCCGACATGGCCCTGTTCCCCATCAACACGGTCACCGACGGGTCCGCGGTGACGTGGGACCGCGAGCGGTTCATCCAGGAGATGGGCGCGCAGGTCGGGGGCGGTGAGGTGCAGATGGAGTCGACCAGGACGCCGCACTTCATCAACGACAACCTGGTGTTCGTGATCACCGACGGCACGATCAACGGGGCCGTGGTGCGGTACGGCGACCTGCTGGTGAAGGTCGGCGACGAGTGGAAGTTCCAGACCATGGTCCAGGGCGGCTGGGCCTAGCCACCGCCCGGAGCGACGGTCGGGGGAACGGCGTGGCGGGCGACATCGGCGCCCGCCACGCAGTGCACCTGCGGGAACCTGGGGCGTCCGAACGGTCAAGCCGGCCTGAGCCGGAGCGAGGAGAGGACCACCCTGGGGAAGAGGGTGCGTCCACAAAGCTGTCAAACAGAGGTCAAAACAGGATCAGAGCAGGGTGAGCTGGTCCTGGTCCACGCGCGGCGCCGGCACGCCCACCGGCAGACTGCCGTCGGGCCACACGCCGTCGTCGTCACCGGGCACCCCGGTGACGGCGTCCGCGGCACGACCGCGGGGCGCCAGGCCGTGCTTCTCGATCAACGGCGTCACGCGCGCGGTCAGCCGCCTGCGGTAGCCGCGGTCCACATAGGACCCGTTGCCGTACAGGTGCCGGTACGTCTCGATCAGGTCCGGGTGTTCGCGCCGCAACCAGGCCGCGAACCACTCGCGAGCGCCCGGACGCAGGTGCAGCGGCAGCACGGTCACGCCGGTGGCGCCGGCGTCGGCGATCTGCTCCAGCAGGAAGTCCAGCTGTTCCACCGAGTCCGTCAGCTCCGGCAGCACCGGGGCCACGAACACACCGCACGGCAGCCCGGCCTCCCGCACCTTGCGCACGAGGTCGAGGCGCGCGGCCGGCGTCGGCGTGCCGGGTTCGAGGGACCGGTGCAGGTCGCGGTCCAGCAACGCGAGCGACACGCCGATGCCGACCGGCACCACCTCCGATGCCGCGACCAGCAGGGGGAGGTCGCGGGCCAGGAGGGTGCCCTTCGTCAGGATCGAGAAGGGCGTGCGGGACGCGGTCAGCGCCTCGATGATCCCTGGCATCAAGGCGTACCGGCCCTCCGCGCGCTGGTACGGGTCGGTGTTGGTGCCCAGTGCGACGTGCTCCTGCTTCCACTTCGGGGACCGCAGCTGCCGGGACAGCACCTCGGGGGCGTTGACCTTCACGACCAGCTGGCTGTCGAAGTCGGTGCCGCTGTCGAGGTCGAGGTAGGAGTGCGTCTTGCGGGCGAAGCAGTTGTGCGACACGACGCCGTTGGCGATGAAGTCACCGGTGCCGGTGGTGACGTCGTAGAGCGGCATCTCGCCGAGCTCCTCGACGGCCACGACGCCGAGTGGTTGCTGCGACTTGATCGCGACGCCGTCGATGTCGCGCTTGCGGGTGATCGCCGGGTCGACGAGGTGGAAGAACCGCAGGTTCTCGCGCAGGCCGCCGCGCAGGCGCACGACCCGCACGCCGCGGCGGCGGCGCAGCTCCTCGATCGCGAAGTCGAAGTGGAAGTGCTTGAGCGCCAGGCAGATCGCCTCGACGACGGTGGCGTTGCGGGTGGACATGCGCAAGATGCTGCGCGAGCAGGTGCCGAGGTAGTCGAACGCACCCGCGAGGAATCCCTTGAGCCAGTCGGGGTTCGGCGCTATCTGCCAGTGCGCTAGTTCGCGCACCTGGTGCAGAAATCCCCTCCCTTCTCGCACACCGAAGTAGTCGAGGTACTCGCGGGTGCGGTCCATGGCCTCGATGTCGGCCAGGGGGATGCGGAACTCGTGCTCGTCCTCGACCATGCCGCGCAGGTAGCCGCGGCGGTAGTCGTCGGTCACGGTGGGCTGCTCGACGAAGGCCCCCGTGCCCATGAGCTTGTTGCCGGTGGTGAGGTGCGGGCGGCGCCCGGTGCCGGCGGTCTCGCCGGTCACGTGCTTCCAGCCGCGGTCGGTCAGGAACCGGTGGTCGCCCGAGGCGACGACCGACGTGCCGTCCTCCAGCGTCAGGCGGTACGCGACCTTCTCGGTCTCCCAGTGCGCCAGCACGGTCGTGAGCTTGTAGCGCCGGTAGTTGCCGACGAGCTCGGTGCCGTAGATCTGGTCGCCCTCGCGCAGCTCGGACAACGGCCTGGTGCGCCCGTCCGCCATGAGGATCGGCGTGTCACCGGCCATGCAGTAGGTGCAAGCGTGCGAACACCCCCGGTACGGGTTGACGGTCCACGAGAAGGGCAACGACGAACCCGGTACCCCGTTCAGCACGGATTTGGCGCGGACCTCGTGGAACACCACGTCCGCGAACTCAGGAGTTCGTACGCTGCGCACCAGTCCCGGTAGCCCCGGTAGTGCCTGTTGCGGCTCTGCCTCGAGTTTCTGCCCGTCCCATCGCACACCTCGATTCGAACACATGTTCGAACAGCGGTCAAGGAGAGCACGTGTCACCCATTGAGGTTGCAGGCTTCGTCACCGGAGCACTGTGCGTGTGGCTGGTCGCCCGCCAGAACCCGTGGAACTGGCCCATCGGGATCGCCAACAACATCGCGTTCTTGGTGCTGTTCTGGGGAAGCGGGCTCTACGCGGACTCCGGGCTGCAGGTCGTCTTCATGGCGCTGGCGGTCTACGGGTGGTGGGCGTGGGTGCGCGGCGGGGAGCGGCACAGCACGTTGGAAGTCAGCCGCACGACCATGAACCAGTGGATCGCCCTCGCAGTCACAGGAGTCGCAGGAACCGCTCTGCTGCACTGGGTTCTCATCAGTTTCACGCAGTCGACGGTGCCGTTCTGGGACGCCGTCACGACCGTCCTGTCGTTGCTCGCCACCTGGGGGCAGGCGCGCAAGAAGGTCGAGAGCTGGTGGCTGTGGATCGCGGCCGACGTCGTCTACGTGCCGCTGTACGCGTACAAGGAGCTGTACCTGACGGCGGTGTTGTACGTGGGGTTCATGGTGCTGTGCGTGCTGGGGTTGCGGAGCTGGTCGAAGGACCTGAAGAGCGAGGTGCCCGCGTGAAGGAGTTCCGCCACGCCCTCGTGCTGGGCAAGTTCTACCCACCGCACAACGGCCACCACCACCTGGTCGAGACGGCGGCGGCCCGCAGCGAGCGCACCACGGTCACGGTGCTCGCGGCGTCCACAGAGGCCATACCGCTCGCACACCGGGTCGAGTGGATGACCGAACACCACCGGTATACCGACGGTGTACGCGTTGTCGGCGACCTGGACGACCACCCCATGGACTTCGACGACGACCACGTCTGGTCGCTGCACGTCGAGCTCACCAAGGCGGTGCTGGCCAGACGCGCCATCGCCGACGGGGAACCCGGCGGGGCTCCGGTCGACGTCGTGTTCTCCAGCGAGAAGTACGGCGAGGAGCTGGCGCGCCGGCTCGGTGCCGAGCACGTCCTGGTGGACCTCGACCGCACCACGCACGCCGTGTCGGGCACCGCGGTGCGCGCGGACCCGCTCGGCAACTGGCACCACCTCTCCCCCGCCACCCAGCGCGGCCTGGCCCGCCGCGTCGTCGTCCTGGGCGCGGAGAGCACCGGCACGACCACCCTGTCGAGGCAGCTGGCCGAGCACTTCGGGGCGCCCTGGGTGCCCGAGTACGGCCGCGAGCACACCGAGCACAAGCTCAGCGCCGCACGGGCGTTCAACCCTGCGGCCACTGTGGACGATCTGGTGTGGACGCTGGGCGACTTCGACGACGTGGCGCGCGAGCAGGAACGCCGCATCCGGGCCGAGACGGCGCCGCTGGTGATCGCGGACAACGACGCGTTCGCCGCGACCGTCTGGGGAGAGCGCTACCTCGGTTTCCGGCCGGAGGTCCACCAGGGCACCCGGCCGCACCTGTACCTGCTGACCGACCACGTCGGTGTTCCGTTCGAACAGGACGGCTGGCGCGACGGCGAGCACCTGCGGGAGTGGATGACGGGCGTGTTCGAACGCGAGCTGGCGCAGTGCGGCGTCGAGTGGCTGAAGGTGACCGAGGACCGGTTCGCCACGGCCGTCACGGTGGTCGAACGGCTGATGCGGCAGGATGTCACGCGTGGGTCACGGTCACGGGCATAGTCACTCGGCGGAACCGGCCTCGCGGCGCGTGCGGACGTTGCTGACGTGGCTGCTGGTGCCGTTGGTGCTGGCGACCGCGGTCGGCGCCCTGCTGCTCTACCCGTTCGGGCACGAACAGCGCACCGGCGCGCAGATCGGCCTGCACCAGAAGCCGGTGGACGCGGTCGTCACGGGCGTGCAGGACGGCGTGTGCGGGGAGAACTGCACCGCGGTGACCGTGCGGATGTCCGACGGGGACGCGAGCGGGCAGAGCGTCACGATCCCGAACCTGCGCGGGGCGGGTGCGCCGCGCTACCAGACCGGCGACGAGGTGGTGCTGTCCTATTCGGGCAGTCAGCCGCAGGCGGCGGAGTCGTACCAGATCGTCGACTTCCAGCGCGGCTGGTCGCTCGTGCTGCTGGCGGTGCTGTTCGCGGCCGCCGTGCTGCTGCTGGGCCGGTGGAAGGGGCTCGCGGCGCTCGGTGCGCTGCTGCTGAGCTTTGTGGTGCTGGTGCTGTTCGTGCTGCCGGCGATCCTGGCAGGCGAGAACCCGCTGATGGTGGCGGTCGTCGGCGCCGGGCTGATCATGTTCGTGGTGCTGTACCTGTCGCACGGCGTCTCCGCGAGAACGTCCACGGCGGTCCTCGGCACGCTCGTGAGCCTGGTGCTGATCGGCGTGCTGGGCGCGGTGTTCTCGTGGGCGGCGCAGCTGACCGGCCTCGACGAGGACACGATCAACCTCGTCACGGTGCTGGGCACCGACATCGACACGCGCGGGCTGCTGCTCGCGGGCACGATCATCGGCGCGCTGGGCGTGCTCGACGACGTGACCGTGACGCAGACCAGCGCGGTGTGGGAGCTGCGGCGCGCCAACGACCGGCTGACCTGGCGCGAGCTGTTCGCCGCCGGGTCGCGGATCGGGCGCGACCACATGTCGTCGGTCGTGAACACGCTCGTCATGGCCTACGCGGGCGCGGCGCTGCCGTTGCTGCTCGCGATCTCGCTGGCCGGGCGGTCGATGGGCGAGATCCTCACGGCGCAGCAGATCGCCCAGGAGATCGTGCGGACGCTCGTCGGCAGCATCGGCCTGGTCGCGGCGGTGCCGGTGACGACGGCGCTGGCCGCGCTCGTCGCGGTGCGCCAGGAGGTCGCCCCCGCCGCGGCCCCGGACCCCGAACCCGAGCCGGAACCCGAACCCGAGCCTGTGAAGCGCGCGAAGCCCGCGACGGAACCGGCTCCGGAACGAGCGGTGCGGCCCGCGCGCGCCCGGATCGAGGGCGACCTCTACGGCTACGACCCCGACAAGGGGCCGTGGGTGCGCCCTAGTGGGCGAGCAGCACGAAGAGCAGCGTCAGAACGCCCGGTACCACCTGCACGAAGAAGATCTTCCGGCTCGCCGTGAACGTGCCGTAGACGCCGGCGACGATCACGAACACGGTGAACAGCACGGACGCGCCGAAGTCTTGCCGGACGAGCGCGTAGATGAGACCGGCGGCCAGGAAGCCGTTGTAGAGGCCCTGGTTCGCCGCGAGCGACTTCGACGCCTCGGCGAACTCCGGCGTGAGACCGAAGGCCTTGCGGCCGCGCGGTGTTGTCCAGAGGAACATCTCCAGCACCACGATGTAGATGTGGATCAGCGCCACGAGGGCCATCAAGATGTTCGCGATAACCTGCACTTACGTCCTCCTCTGGAGCGGCATGCCCGGTGAGAGGATAGAGCAGTGGGAAGACAGCGGCCCGAGGCAGAAGCGATCACCGAGTCGATCGACTCCGGAGTGGCCGAACTGGTGCCCGAGGTGGGGAGCCGGAGCTCGTGGACGTTGCGCGTCAACGGAACTCCGCAGTCCCATGTGGACCTCGACGACCCGACGTACCTGGAGTTCGAGTACGTCCGCCGGCTGGGCCACGTGGTCGACCTCATCGCACCCGCCCGCGTGCTGCACCTCGGTGGTGGCGCCCTCACGCTCGCCCGCTACGTCGCGGCGACGGTGCCGCGCTCGACCCAGCAGGTCGCGGAGATCGACGCGGGCCTGATCGCGTTCATCCGCCGCGAGCTGCCGCCACCGCCGCGGGTGAAGATCACCACTGGGGACGCGCGGGCGGTGCTGGCCCGGTCCCGGCCCGGTTCGTTCGACCTGATCGTGTCGGACTGCTTCGCGGGGGCGCGCACACCGGCGCACCTGACGTCGGTCGAGTACGTGCGGCAGGCGTCGGCGGCGCTGGCCGATGACGGCGTCTACGCGGCGAACATCGGTGACGGCAATGGCCTGCAGTTCGCACGGGCGCAGTGCGCGACCGTGCGCGCGGTGTTCGAACATGTCTGCGTGCTCGCCGAACCGGGTGTGTTCCGGGGCCGGCGGTTCGGGAACTTCGTGATCTTCGCGTCGCACACCGGTCTGCCGATGCAGCAGCTGACCCGTGCGACGGCGAGCGACCCGTTCCAGGGCCGGGTGGAGCACGGGACGGGGCTGACGAAGTTCATCGGCGGCGCACCCGTGACGACAGACGCGACGGCGACGCTGTCACCAGCGCCGCCGTCCGGCCTCTGGGGCACCTGACCCTTCCAGCCCTGCCGTGAAGCGGTCCGCCGAGCAACCGTTCACCCACAGGAGCCCCACCAGCCTCACTTCAACGCACGCGGGGAGCTTTCGTGCACCAGAAGCGAACGAAAGGGCCCCGCGTGCGAAGAACAAGGCGGAGGGGCTAGTCGAGCGAGGTCACGAACTTCGACACGGCGTCCGGGTGCAGCTTCTGCGCCATCCGCCCCGCCGGGGCGAGCGACCCGAGCCGGTACAGCGGCCGGTCGGCCGGGGCCACCCCACGGGCTTCAGCGCGCAGCTGGGCGACCAGCAGCTCCGAGAACACCAGCCCCGGGGTGTCGCCGCGGCCCGCCAGCGTGTCCGCGAGCCGCCGCAGCTGGTAGATGCCCAGCTCACGGCCGCCGACACCGGAGTACATCGACAGGGCGACGTTGATCGCCTTCTTGCCGCCGCGCACGAACAGGCCGACGGTGCGAGCGCCGCGCAGGTCGGTGACCAGCAGGTCCAGCCCGTCGGCGGTGTTCAGGTCGACGGTGCGGGTGCCGAACGCACGGACGTGCACCGAGCTGCCCTCCAGCCACACCGTGCGGCGGGCCTCGGACATGGCCAGCAGCACGACCGGCAGCGACACGACCAGGAACGTGATCACGCCGGCCCAGCGACCGCCGATGAAACCGACGATCGCGCCGAAGGCCAGCGCCACCATGAAACCGCCGATCGCGACCATGCGGGCGCGTTTGCGGACGGTCACCTTGTCGAGCAGGTCCAGGGAGAGCTTGTCGTCGGCGCTCACAGGGCGGTCCGCACCGCCTCGACCACGTCGGTCAGCGCCACGGACACCTGCTCGCCCGTCGCCAGCGTCTTCACGCCGATGGTGCCCGCCTCCAGGTCGCGTTCGCCCAGCACGAGCGCGAGCCGCGCACCGGACCTGTCGGCGGCCTTGAATCCCGCCTTCATCGACTTGCCGCCGTAGACGAGGTCCGTGCGGATGCCGGCCGCGCGCAGCTCACCGGCGACCGCGACCAGGCGGGCCCGCGCGGGCTCGCCCAGCGGAACGCCGATCACGTCGACGCGGCTGAGCTCCGGCAGCACGCCCTCGGCCTGCGCCGCCAGCAGCGCCCGGTCGACGCCCAGGCCGAAGCCGACACCGGAGAGCTCCTGACCACCGAGCTGCGCCATCAGGCCGTCGTAGCGGCCACCGCCGCCGATGCCCGACTGCGCGCCCAGCCCGTCGTGCACGAACTCGAACGTCGTCTTCGTGTAGTAGTCGAGGCCGCGGACCATGCGCGGGTTCTCGACGAACTTCACGCCCAGCTCGGTCAGGTAGCCCTTCACGAGCTCGTAGTGCTCACGGCACGCGTCGCACAGGTGGTCCACCATCAGCGGTGCCTCGGCGACCAGGGCGCGCACCTCCGGCCGCTTGTCGTCGAGCACGCGCAGCGGGTTCAGCTCGGCCCGCTGACGGGTCGGTTCGTCCAGCGGCAGCGTCGCCAGGAACCGCTGCAGCAGCTCGCGGTACGCCGGGCGGCAGTGCGCGTCGCCCAGCGACGTCAGCTCCAGCCGGTAGCCGGTGAGGCCGAGCGCGCGGAAGCCCGCGTCGCCGACGGCGATGACCTCGGCGTCGAGCGCCGGGTCGTCCACGCCGACCGCCTCGATGCCGACCTGGTGGAACTGCCGGTACCGGCCTGCCTGCGGAGCTTCGGCGCGGAAGAACTGGCCCGCGTAGTAGAGCTTCACCGGCAGCGGGCCGCGGTCGAGGCTGTGCTCGATCACGGCCCGCATCACGCCCGCGGTGCCCTCGGGGCGCAGCGTGATGGAGCGGTCGCCGCGGTCGGTGAAGGTGTACATCTCCTTCGTGACCACGTCGGTCGACTCGCCGACGCCGCGCGCGAACAGCGCGGTGTCCTCGAAGACGGGCAGCTCGACGTAGCCGTAGCCCGCGAGCTCGGCCGCGCGGGTGAGCGTCGACCGGACGTGCGTGAACGCGGCGGACGTCGGCGGGATGTAGTCGGGAACGCCTTTGGGAGCGGAAAACACGTGTCTCAGAGTCCTCGGTGCGGGGCGGCCGGAGCGTCTCGCAGCTGAACCAGGTAGGGGTTCGTCGCGCGCTCGCGGCCAATGGTCGTCGTCGGTCCGTGGCCGGGCAGCACCACCGTGTCGTCGGGCAAGGTCAGGACCTTGTCCTGCAGGGACGACAGCATGCGGGAGTGGTCGCCGCCAGGCAGGTCGGTGCGTCCGATGGAGCCGGCGAAGAGCGTGTCACCCGAGATCACGAGGCGACCGCCCTCCTGCGCGCCGGACCGGAACATCACCGACCCGCCGGTATGGCCAGGGGTGTGGTCGACGGTGATCTTCAGCCCGGCCAGGTCGAGCTCGGCTCCGTCGTCGAGGGTGCGCACCTCGGAGGGTTCGCGCATCTCCAGGTTGCCGCCGAAGAACGCGGCCGACTCGCGGCTGATGCCCTTCAGCGGGTCGGAGAGCATGGCGACGTCGTCCGGGTGGATGTAGGCCGGGACGTCGTTGCCGTCGCAGACCGGCGTCACGGAGAACGTGTGGTCGAAGTGACCGTGCGTGAGCAGCACGGCGACCGGTGCGAGCCGGTGCTCGCGCAGTGCCTGCTCGATCGGCTCGACCGCGTCCTGACCGGGATCGATGATCACGCAGGGCTCACCCTCACCGGTCGCCAGGACGTAGCAGTTCGCCTGGAGCGCACCGGTCGGGAACCCGATCACGAGCACGAGAATGACCTCCCTAGTCCCCGACAGCGTAACCACTACACAAAGGTCATATGCCCAGGCCCTAGACTCCCGAGCCGACCGCCCTATTCGCATGAGTCCCTGGGGAGGGAGCACGTGCCCACCAACGAGCAGCGACGCGCGAACGCCAAGCGCAAGCTTGAGCGTCAGATGGTGTACCGCCAGGAGCGGGCCAAGAAGCGTCGCATCATCGCCGTCATCTCGACGGTCGTCGTTGTTGCGCTCGTCGGAGCCGGCGTGTGGTTCCTCTCCACGCACGACTTCGGCAACGGTGACGCGGAGGCGTCGGAGACCCCGCAGCAGGAGTCGGTGGACAAGGCGGAGAACATCCCCACCGCGCTGCACGCCGTCCCGAAGCGCCCCACCCCGCTGCCGGAGAAGGTGAGCTGCGAGTACACCAAGGGCACCGAGCCGGCGGCCAAGGAGAACACGATCCCGGCGAACGGCGAGCAGCCCGCCACCGGCACCGTCGGCGTCACGCTGGGCACGTCGATCGGCGACCTGAAGTTCAACCTGGACCGGTCGATGGCGCCGTGCACGGTGAACAACTTCGTGACCCTGGCGAAGCAGAAGTACTTCGACAACACCACCTGCCACCGGCTCGTGGTGACCGGCATCCAGGTGCTGCAGTGCGGTGACCCGGCCGGTACCGGCACGGGCGGCCCCGGGTACACGTTCAAGGACGAGGTCTACCCGGAGATGACCTACGGCCGCGGCGTGCTGGCCATGGCGAACGCGGGCCCGGACACCAACGGTTCGCAGTTCTTCATCGTCTACGGCGACGGTTCGAACCTGCAGGCGAAGTACACGATCTTCGGCACGGTCGACGAGGAGTCGCTGAAGAAGATCGACGAGGTCGCGAAGACCGGTGCGATCTCGCAGACCCCCGGCCAGGGCGACGGCAAGCCGAAGACGCCGGTCGACATCAAGTCGGCGACGGTCGCGAACTAGTCCGCTCAGGTGCATTTCGCGCGCTAACTCTTCACACGCAGAAGCCCCCGGCCGATTCGGCCGGGGGCTTCTGCGTCTTCCCCGTGGTGCAACGATCTCAGGTGTCGCTGTCGTTTCGCTGACGCCCGATTTCACGGGCTCCCGGTGGTCAGGATCAGGACGCCGACGTGACGCGGTAGACGTCGTAGACGCCCTCCACGCTGCGGACGGCCTTCAGGACGTGCCCGAGGTGCTTCGGGTCGCCCATCTCGAACGAGAACCGGCTGACGGCCACCCGGTCGCGTGACGTGGTGACCGACGCCGACAGGATGTTCACCCGCTCGTCCGCGAGCACCTTCGTGACGTCGGAGAGCAACCGGTGCCGGTCGAGCGCCTCGACCTGGATGGCCACCAGGAACACCGACGAGGCCGACGGGGCCCACTCGACGTCCAGCAGCCGTTCCGGCGACTTCAGCAGCTCGTCGGCGTTCGTGCAGTCGGTCCGGTGCACGGACACGCCACCGCCGCGCGTGACGAACCCGAGGATGTCGTCGCCGGGCACCGGGGTGCAGCAGCGGGCGAGCTTCACCCACACGTCGCCCGCGTCCTTGACGATCACACCGGCGTCGCCGGTGGGGCGGCGGCGGGTGACCGTGGACGGGGTGGCGCGGTCGGCGAGCTCCTCCTCGGCGTGCTCGACACCGCCGAGCTGCGCGACGAGCCGTTGCACGACGTGGCGGGCCGAGGTGTGGCCCTCCCCCACCGCCGCGTACAGCGCGCTCATGTCCGGGTAGTGCAGCTCCTTGGCCAGGGCCTGCATGGAGTCGACGGAGACGAGCCGCTGGATCGGCAGACCGACGCGGCGCACCTCCTTGGTGATCGCCTCCTTGCCCTGCTCGATCGCCTCTTCCTTGCGCTCCTTGGCGAACCACTGCTTGATCTTCGCCTTGGCCCGCGGGGAGGCCACGAAGCTCAGCCAGTCGCGCGACGGGCCCGCACCCTCGGCCTTGGACGTGAAGATCTCGACGACCTCGCCGTTCTCGAGCTTGCGCTCCAGTGCGACGAGGCGGCCGTTCACGCGGGCGCCGATGCAGCGGTGGCCCACCTCGGTGTGGACGGCGTAGGCGAAGTCGACCGGGCAGGACCCGACCGGCAGCGTCTGCACGTCCCCCTTGGGGGTGAACACGAAGATCTCGCGGGCGGCGAGGTCCCAGCGCAGCCCTTCGAGGAACTCGCCGGGGTCGGCGGCCTCCCGCTGCCAGTCGAGGAGCTGGCGCATCCAGGCCATCTCGTCGATCTCGACGGACTTGCCGTTGTGCGTGCCCTTGGTCTCCTTGTACCGCCAGTGCGCCGCGATGCCGTACTCGGCGCGCTGGTGCATCTCGTGCGTGCGGATCTGCACTTCGAGGGGCTTGCCGTCGGGACCGATGACGGTCGTGTGCAGCGACTGGTAGACGCCGAACCGCGGCTGCGCGATGTAGTCCTTGAACCGGCCGGGCATCGGCTGCCACGCGGCGTGCACGACACCCATGGCGGCGTAGCAGTCGCGCACCTCGTCGACGAGGATGCGCACGCCCACCAGGTCGTGGATGTCGTCGAAGTCGCGGCCGCGGACGATCATCTTCTGGTTGATCGAGTAGTAGTGCTTGGGCCGGCCCTCGACCTTCGCGACGATCCGCGCCGTGTCGAGCTGCCCGTTGAGCTCCGCGACGACGGTCCGCAGGTACGTGTCGCGACTCGGCGCGCGCTTGGCGACCAGCCGCACGATCTCGTCGTACTTCTTCGGCTGCAGGATCGCGAACGCGAGGTCCTCCAGCTCCCACTTCACGGTCGCCATGCCCAGCCGGTGGGCCAGCGGCGCGAGCACCTCGAGGGTCTCGCGGGCCTTGCGGGCCTGCTTCTCCGGCGGCAGGAACCGCATGGTGCGCATGTTGTGCAGCCGGTCGGCGAGCTTGATGACCAGGACCCGCGGGTCCTTCGCCATCGCGATCACCATCTTGCGGATCGTCTCCGCCTCGGCCGCGGCCCCCAGCTTGACCTTGTCGAGCTTCGTGACGCCGTCGACCAGCCGGGCGACCTCCTCGCCGAAGTCCTCTTTCAGCTGGTTGAGCGAGTAGTCGGTGTCTTCCACCGTGTCGTGCAGCAGCGCGGCCACCAGCGTCGTGGTGTCCATGCCCAGCTCGGCGAGGATCGTCGCCACGGCGAGCGGGTGCGTGATGTACGGGTCGCCGGACTTGCGGCGCTGCGGGCGGTGCTTCTCCTCGGCGACGTCGTACGCGTGCTGCAGAAGCGCCAGGTCGGCCTTGGGATGGAGGTCACGGTGCACGGCGGCGAGAGGTTCGAGGACCTGCTTCACCGGGGCCGCACGTTGGGCGGTGATGCGCCGCGCCAGGCGGGCGCGCACACGCCGGGTAGCCGACGGTTGAACAACCGTCGCAGCGGGTTCGGTGTCTTGACTCAACCCCACGCTCCTCGGGTCTCGCGAGTACCGAGGATAACGCGTTCGCGCTGACAGAACTTCCGGTGGCGCGCTGAGCGGCACAGCTCACACGGTGAACGCTCGGGAAACTTCCGCTGGGCCGATCAGGCGACGCGGGCCAGGAAGGCGCGCCAGGCGTGGATCGTGAACACGAGCCGGTCACCGTTCGCGTTCTTCGAGTCGCGTACGCGGGCATCACCGCTCAGCGACACCTCAACGCACGCCGAACCTTCCTTGGGGCCGCTGTAGGTGCTCTTACGCCAAGCCCGTCCCTGAGTCATGCGGGTCCCTTCTCGGTCCGCTGACGTACTTCGCCAGCATGTTCCGCGATTGTTCCGCATCCAAAGCGTGCGTCTCAGCCACGCGAAGAACCTCTTGCCCTCTCTCACGACGGCAGGGTTCTGCGAGAACACCATCGCAACCTCGTTCTCGGTGTAGACCACGGGGTCTGCCTTGGCGAAGCTGAACAGCGTGCGCGCCGACCGCATCGTCAGGGTCACGCCCGCCGAGATCGGCATGATCCGCAGCACGTGCGTGTTGAAGAGCGCCTGCAGGTACTGGTCCTCCATGAGTGCTCGCGCAGCCGGCGCAGCTCGTCACCGAGGTCTCTGCTGCAAGCGGTGGAGGTAAGCGCAGCCATGTCTGGGGAAAGTACGGATTGCAGGCCATCCACGGACTTGCTCGTAAGGGTGAAAATGGTCCGGTGAGGACTTTCCTGTGGTGCGGTGCGATGAACGTCGTCTGGTTGCTCGCCATGGCGTACGGGGCCCTGCAGGAGGTCGGCCACTTCGACCAGCGCGCCCTGCTCGGCACGGGCACGGCGTGGGTGCTGGCGACGGTGGCGAGCTGGTCGTTGCTGCGGCGGTCGACGCGCAGGCACGCGGTGTGGGAGTACGCGGTGGTGACGGCGCCGGCCGCGCTGGTGGCGCTGGTGCTGGTCACGACCGGGGCGTGGTTCGTGTCGCCGCCGGGGCCGGGCAAGCCGCTCGCCTGATCCGCGCAACGTGAAAGGGCCCGGTGACCGACGGTCACCGGGCCCTCGGCACGAGAGCTCAGACGGCGAGCAGGGCGCTCACTTCGCGGCCCGCCAGCCTGGAGCGGCCACCCAGGGCCGGGATCTCCAGGACCACCGACACACCCGTCACGATGCCGCCGGCGCGCTCCACGAGCGTGCAGGCGGCCTCCGCGGTGCCTCCGGTGGCGAGGACGTCGTCCACGACCACCACGCGCTGACCGGGCTGGATGGCGTCCGCGGGCAGTTCCAGCGACGCTTCGCCGTACTCCAGCGCGTACGACACGCGGTCGGCGACGGCGGGGAGCTTGCCGGGCTTGCGCAGCGGCACGACGCCGTAGCGCCAGCCGTACCCGAGCGCGGCGCCCAGGAGGAAGCCGCGCGACTCGATGGCGGCGATCACCTGAGTGCTGTCGTCGATCTTGTCCTGCAGGGCGTCGACCACGGCGCGCAGGGCGTCCGGGTCGGCGAGGACGGGCGTGAAGTCCCGGAAGACGACCCCCGGCCGGGGGAAGTCCGGGACCTCACGCAGCAGTCCCAGTGCACGATCTAGCTTCAACGCTGGCGCTTTCCGGTCGGGCGGCCGCGACGGGTGTCGGCGACCTTGGCGGTGCGGTGCGGAACCGACGCGGCGGCGGCCATCGCCTCTTCCTTGCGCAGGTCGGCGGCGAGGGACTCCTCGTCGGCCGACTCGATGCCCTCGGCGTCGGGCGCCACACCGACCGACGCGGCCTTGGCGCGACGAGCGGTCACGCGCTTGGCCTGCGCCACGTACTTCGGGTCGCGCAGCTTCAGGTCCACGAGGACCGGGGTGGCGATGAAGATCGACGACAGGGCGCCGATGAACATGCCGACGAGCTGCACCAGCGCGAGGTCCTGCAGGGTGCCGACGCCCAGGATGCCGACGCCGACGACCAGCAGGCCGATGACCGGCAGCAGCGCGATCAGCGAGGTGTTGATCGAACGCATCAGCGTCTGGTTGAGCGCCAGGTTCGCTGCCTCGGCGTAGGTGCGGCGGGTCAGGCCCAGCAGGCCGCGGGTGTTCTCCTTGACCTTGTCGAACACGACGACCGTGTCGTACAGGGAGAAGCCGAGGATCGTGAGCAGACCGACGATCGTCGCCGGCGTCACCTCGAAGCCGATCAGCGAGTACACGCCCGCGGTGATGACGACGTCGTGGAACACCGCGACGAGCGCCGCGACCGCCATCCGCCATTCGAAGTAGAACGCCAGGAACAGCGTCACCACCACGAAGAACCAGAACAGCGCCCACAGCGCCTTGCCGCTGATCTCACCGCCCCAGGACGCGGAGACGGCGCTGTCGGAGATCGCCGACGGGCCGCCGCGCGGGCTGGTGTCGGTGGCCAGCGCCGACTTGAGCGCCGAGACCTCCTGCACGTTCAGCGCGGGCGACTTGACCTGGATGGTCGCGCTGTCGCCGGTGCCGACGGCCTGCACGGCGTTCGGCTTCTTGCCCGGCAGTGCCTTCGCGAACACGTCCTCGACGGTGGTCGTCGTGATCGTCTGGCCGGACTGGGAGATCGACGGCATCGAGATCTTGGTGCCGCCGAGGAAGTCGATGCCCAGGTTGAAGCCGTTGAACACCATCGAGCCGATGCAGACCAGCAGGATGATGGCCGACGTGATGTACCAGCGGACGCGCTTGCCGACGATGTCGAAAGCGCCGTTGCCGACGTAGAGGCGCGTGAACACGTTGCTCATGTCAGGCCTCCTTCACGGCGGTCTTGCCGGACCCGGCGCGGTGCGACGCGCCCTCGCGGGCGGCACCGCCCAGGCCGGACAGGCTCGGGTTGGACAGGAACTTGGACTTCGAGGCGATCGCGACCAGCGGGTGCGTCACGAGGAACACGACCACGAGGTCGAGGACCGTCGACATGCCCAGGGTGAACGCGAAGCCCTTCACCTGGCCGACGGCGATCACGTACAGCACGGCGGCGGCGATGAAGCTGACCGCGTCGGCCGACAGGATCGTGCGGCGGGAGCGGACCCAGGCGCGCGGGACGGCCGAGCGGAACGACCGGCCCTCGCGCACCTCGTCCTTCAGGCGTTCGAAGAAGACGATGAACGAGTCCGCGGTGATGCCGATGGCGACGATGAACCCGGCGATGCCGGCGAGGTCGAGGGTGAACCCGATCCAGCGGCCGAGCAGCACCAGCACGCCGTAGACGATCACACCGGACAGCGCCAGCGACAGGATCGTCAGGATGCCCAGGAGGCGGTAGTAGAACATGCAGTAGACGAAGACCAGCGCGAGGCCGATGCCGCCCGCGATGAGACCGGCCTTGAGCGACTGCAGGCCGAGCGTCGGCGAGATCGTCTGCGCCTCGGAGGAGTCGAACGACAGCGGCAGCGCGCCGTACTTCAGGGTGTCGGCGAGCGACTGCGCCTGCTTCAGCGTGAACTTGCCGCTGATCTCGGTCGAACCGCCGGAGATGGCCGCCTGGATGGTCGGCGCGGACATGACCTCACCGTCGAGGACGACGGCGACGGCCTGCTGCACGTTCGCGGCGGTGAACTTCGACCACTTGTCGCCGCCCTCGCTCTTGAAGTCGAGGTTGACGACGTAGCCGGTGCCGTTCGGGTTCGCGTTCGCGGCGGCGTTGCTGATGTCCTCGCCGGACAGGCGCGAGTACGTGGTGTAGTCGTCCGGCTTGACCGTGGTGTCGCCGGCGGCCGGGTGCACCGGCGCGAGGATGTACTTGAACTCGCCGGCCTCGTCACAGGTGACGAGCGGCTTGTCCAGGTCGTCGTTGCCGCGCAGCGGGTCGGCCTTGGAGCAGTCGAGCAGGAGCGCGGCCTGCTGGAGGGTCTGCTGGTCGCTGCTCTGGCGCAGCGCCTTGGCCTCCTGGATCTCCTTGGCGATCTTCGGGTCCACGTTGCCCGGCACGGACGGCTGCGAGCTGCCGGGAGCCGACGAGGACGGCGGGGTGCCAGCCGACGGCGGCGCGCTCGACGGCTGCGCTGCCAGGTTCGGAGCGGGACGGCCCTGCGGCGCGTTGCTCGACGACGGCTGGCCCGCTGACGCGCTCGGGGGCGCGGGCGTGCTGGTGGCCGGGGCGTTGCTGCCCGACGGCGGAGCGGACGTCTCGGACGGCATCGCGGTGCCCGCCGGGATCGGCTGGCCGACGACCTTGCGGAACGCGAGGCGGGCGGTCTGGCCCAGGCCCTTCGCGCCCTCGCTGTCCGCGCCGGGCACGGTGATCGTCAGGTTGTTGCCGTCGCGGACGACCTCGGCGCCGGAGACGCCCAGACCGTTGACGCGCACCTCGATGAGGTCACGCGCGCGGTTCAGCGCTTCCTCGCTGGGCTGCGCGCCGTCTTCCTGACGCGCTGTCAGCGTGACGATCGTGCCGCCCTGCAGGTCGATGCCGAGCTTCGGTTTGGCGGAGCCGTTGCCCGTGAAGAACACAAGGGCGTAAAGCGCGACGACGACGACGGCGAAACTCGCCAGATACTTCGCGGGGCGAATTTGCCCGGCCGGAGGTGCCACGGTCCGTCCGTCTCCTCAGTTGACATGTCTCAGCGGAGGCGCAGATTACCCTGCGGGTTGTGAGCTGCGCGTCACTCCCCGGCACCGGTTTGCGCCGTTCACACTTGCCAGCACCGTCACCAGTGCTTCGTTGACGCCGCTGAGCGGAGACTGACACAATTGCGGACCGGGGGGCAAGCTGGGGGTTATTCCCGCTGAGCGCCTGCGCCCGAATTCGTCCTGGGGACACGACTGACCGCCGCGCCCGTGCGCGGTCTCGGCGACCGGGCACGGGCGTTGCGCGTCTGAACGCCCGAACTACTTCTTGGCGTTGTGGTCGAGCGGCTCGGCGACCTGAGCGGCGGCCGGGGTCGTGGTCGGCGCGGTGGTCGCCGTGGTGGCCGGCTCGATGACCTGCTCGTCGTCCGCCGTGTCGACGACTGCGGTCTCCTCGACGTCGACGACCTTCTCGCGGATCGCGGCGCGCAGCCACCGGGTGACGACACCCTCGGAGATCTCGATGTCGATGGTGGTGTCGTGGCTCGAGTCGGCGACGGTGCCGTAGAGACCCGACGTCGTCATGACCTTGTCGCCCGGCTGGAGCTCGTTCTGCAGCTTCTGCTGCTCGGCCATCGCGCGCTTCTGCTTGCGCGCGCTGAGGAACAGCGGCACGGCCAGCAGCACCAGCAGCAACGGGAACATCAAAGACGAAAGGTTGCCCATCATTCTCCGATCAGGTGGACATGCCTTCTCGCACGTCCGATATGTCCAGGTGCTCTCACCGATTGTGCCAGGTCACCACAGTTGATCTCCGGCGGGCGGCTCCAGCCCCAGGTGTTGCCACGCGGCGGGCGTCGCCACTCGTCCGCGCGGTGTCCGGGCCAGCATGCCAGCCCGCACCAAATACGGTTCGCACACCTCTTCCACCGTGGTCGGCTCCTCCCCCACGGCGACCGCGAGCGTGGACACACCGACCGGTCCCCCGCCGAAGCTCCTGACCAGCGCGTTCAGCACGGCCCGGTCGAGCCGGTCGAGGCCGAGGTGGTCGACGTCGTAGACTTCCAGGGCCTGCTTGGCGATCTCCTCCGTGACCCGGCCGTCCGCCCTGACCTCGGCGAAGTCGCGGACGCGGCGCAGCAGCCGGTTGGCGATGCGGGGCGTGCCCCTGGAGCGGCCGGCGATCTCCCTGGCGCCGTCGTCGTGCAGGTCGACGCCGAGGATCTTGGCGCTGCGCTTCACGATCTGGTCGAGGTCGTCGGGGTGGTAGAACTCCATGTGGGCGGTGAAGCCGAACCGGTCGCGCAGCGGCCCGGTCAGCGCCCCGGACCGGGTGGTGGCCCCGACCAGCGTGAACGGGGCGATGTCGAGCGGGATGCTGGTGGCGCCGGGCCCCTTGCCGACGACCACGTCGACGCGGAAGTCCTCCATCGCGAGGTAGAGCATCTCCTCGGCGGGGCGGGCCATGCGGTGGATCTCGTCGATGAACAGGACGTCGCCCTCGACGAGGTTGCTGAGCATGGCGGCGAGGTCGCCGGCCCGTTCGAGCGCGGGGCCGCTGGTGATGCGGATCTGGCTGCCCAGCTCCTTGGCGATGATCATGGCGAGGCTGGTCTTGCCGAGCCCGGGGGGTCCGCTGAGCAGCACGTGGTCGGGTGCGGTGCCGCGGCGCATGGCGCCGTGCAGGACCAGTTCGAGCTGCTCGCGGACCCGGTGCTGGCCGACGAACTCGCTGAGGTCGCTGGGCCGCAGGCTCGTCTCGAGGTCGCGCTCGGCGGGGACGGCGTAGGGGCTGAGCTCGTCGTCGGTCACTTGCGCCCCAGCGTGGAGAGCGCGCGGCGCAGGACTGCGCTGGTGGACTGGTCGGGGTTGTCGGCGAGGACCTTGTCGACGGTCGCCTCCGCCGACTTGGCCGGGAAGCCGAGCCCGAGCAGCGCCTCGACGACGTGGTCGCGGGTCTGGTTGTGCTGAGCGGGCGCGGCGGCGCTGGGCAGCTGGCCGACCTTGTCGCGCAGCTCGATGATGAGCCGCTCGGCGCCCTTCTTGCCGATGCCGGGCACCTGGGTCAGGACCGTGATGTTGCCCTCGGCGATCGCGTGGCGCAGCTTGTCCGGCTCCAGCACCGCCAGCGTGGCGAGCGCGAGCCGCGGCCCGATGCCGCTGACCGTCTGCAGCAGCGTGAACAGCTCGCGGGCCTCGACGTCGGCGAACCCGAACAGGGTGAGGCTGTCCTCGCGGACCACGAGGGTCGTCGCGAGGCTCGCCTCCTCACCGCGGCGCAGCGTGGCGAGCGTCGTGGGGGTGGCCTGGACGGCGAACCCGACGCCGCCCACCTCGACGACGGCGTGGTCGAGGCCGACGTGCTGCACCTGGCCGCGCAGTGACGAGATCACCTGTGTCCTCCGATCGCGGCCTGCACGCTCGCGCAGGCGTCCCCTCGCAAGGGGGACCCCTTGCTTTCATTCTTCCAGCCGGCACCGACAGTTTCGGTGCGCGCTGAAGCCATCATGATCCGCCTCGCCATGCCGGGCCGGTCAACCGGCCCCGATGCGCGCCGCCGCGCCGCACTCGGCACAACCGCACGAAAGCTCCCCGCGTGCACCCACAACGCACGAAAGCTCCCCGCGTGCGCGAGAGACAAGCGCCGGACTCCCGTGTGCTCCGACAGGGAACGCGGGACTCCCGCGTGCCCCCGAGGGGAACGTAAAACTCCCGCGTGACAGCGGAGCGCACGAAAGCGCCGCGCATACGACGGGAGTGCACGAAAGCTCCCCGCGTGCGCTCGCAGTGCACGGAAGGTCCCCGCGTGCGATGTGAGTGCACGGAAGGAGCCCGCGTGCGTCTCGAACGGGCGGAAGAGCGGGGTTCGACGTGCGGTGCGCGGGGTCACGAACCGCCCCGGCGGGCGGCTTCGGCCAGCCGGGCCTTGTGCACGCGGGCCAGTTCGGCGGCTTTCGCCTGTGCCTCCTCCATGCGCGAGCGCATCGGCGCGCGCCAGTGGTGGCAGATGGCGATGGCGAGCGCGTCGGCGGCGTCGGCGGGTTTGGGGGCGACCTTCAGGCCGAGCAGTTTGGTGATCATGAGCGTGACCTGGGCCTTGTCGGCGCGGCCGGAGCCGGTCACGGCCGCCTTCACCTCTGACGGCGTGTGGAACTCGACGGGCAGGTTCCGCTGGGCCGCGGCCAGGGCGATGACGCCCGACGCCTGCGCGACGCCCATGGCGGTGCTGACGTTGTGCTGGGCGAAGACGCGTTCGATGGCGACGACGTTGGGGTCGTGGCGGTCCATCCATTCGCACACGCCGGTGTACAGCTCGTGGAGGCGCACGGCCAGAGGGGCGTCCACGGGAGTGCGCAGGACGTCGACGGCCACGGCACGCACGGCCCGGCCGGGTCCGCCGTCCACGACGCCGAGGCCGCACCTGGTCAGACCGGGGTCGACCCCGAACACCCGCACGACAGCCCCACTCCCGCCGACCGACCCGGACGAAACACTTTGACGAACACTCGTTCGAACCATATCCGGTGCGCCGCGGGGGGACGTGCACCGACACGGTTCGACAAGCGCACGCCGCGTTACTACGGTGGTCAGGTTTCTGATCACGGGGGTTGCCGGTGAAGCGGTTCTGGCTCGTCGCGGGGTGCGTCGGCACCTTCATGGCGGTCACCGTCCTCGCCGCGCTGACCGCGCCGCGCGACATCGGTGTCGCGATCGACAAGGTCGTGCAGCTCATGTTCGCCGTGGCGGCGTTGCTGGCCTACGCGCGTGCGGGAAACCGTTGGATGACGGCGGCGATGACCAGTCTCACGGTGGGGTTGTCGGCGTGGATCTGGGGGCAGCAGATCCTGGGTGTGCAGCTGCCGACGTCCACTATCGCGCCGTTGGGGTTCACGATGGTGCCGGTGTTGTGCCTGGCCGCGGTGATCACACGGGCACATGCCGCGCGACGGGCCGATGACCTGCTGCCGAACTACCGCAGCCGCACGGTCGTGGTGCTCGACGGGTTGATCGTGATCGGGTCGCTGTTCGTGCTGACGTGGGTGTCGGCGCTGGAGTCGCTGACCCGGCCGTGGGCGCAGCAGGGGCCGGGGTTCATCACGGTGGTCGCGCATCCGGCCGCGTACCTCGTGCTGCTCGTGACGATCGTGGTGACGTCGTGGACCCATCAGTCCGTGCGGCAGTGGTCGATGGTGTTCGTGGCGTTGGCCGGTGTCGCGCAGTCGTCGTCGGGGTGGGTCTTCGCGTTCCACATCTCGAAGGGCATCACGGCGATCCCGGCGTCGGCGGACATCGGGTTCATGTTGTGCCCGGCGCTGTTCTTCCTGAGCGCGCTGGCACCGGCGCGCGACGCCCCGGCGACGCCCGGCCGCATCCGGATGGCCGACATGCTGCACCTGCTGGTGCCGTACCTGCCGCTGGCGGTCACCGGGCTCTTCGTGCTGTGGAACACCGCGACCGGCGGGCGGCTGAACCCGGTCGAGATCTACGTCGGGCTCGCGGTCGTGTGCCTCGTGATCGTGCGGCAGCTGTTGACGATGATGGACAACGTCAGGCTGATGGACCAGCTTCGGCTCAGCAGAGAGCAGCTGCGGCACGAGGCGTCACACGACCCGTTGACCGGTGTTGCGAACCGTTCGCTGTTCCGTGAGCGATTGGAACGCGCGTTGGCCGTGCGCGACCGGTCGACGCCGTTGATCCTGCTGTTCATCGACGTCGACGGGTTCAAGTCGGTCAACGACAACTACGGCCACGCCGAGGGCGATGTCGTGCTGCGCAACGTCGCGGCGCGGCTGGAGCACAGCGTGCGGCCGGAGGACACGGTGGCGCGGCTCGGCGGCGACGAGTTCGGCGTGCTGGTCGACGGCGGCGACCCGGAGGAGCTCGGCGAACGGCTGCTCGCGGCGCTGACCCACCCGCACGAGGTGCACGGCCGCGTCCACCGGGTGCGTGCCAGCATCGGTGTGGCACAACGGCGTTCCCACGACCCCTCGGTGACCGCCGACGACGTGCTCGGAGCCGCGGACGCCGCGATGTACACGGCGAAGCGGCTCGGCAAGGGCATGGTCGTCGTGCACGGCGCCCCTCTTCCGGAGATGACGTGACCCCAGAGCAGTTGATCGAGGACCTCGGCATGCAGGAGCTGCCGGTCGAGGGCGGCCACTTCGCGCAGACGCACCGCTCGGAGGAGGTGTCGGCCATCGCGTACCTGTTGCGGCGGCCGGACTTCTCGGGCATGCACGTGCTGGAGCACGTGGAGATCTACAGCTTCCACGCCGGGTCTCCGCTGCGGATGCTGCTGCTGCACCCCGGCGGCTCCGTGTCGCAGCCGTTGCTGTCGGAGTCGAACCCGCAGGTCGTGGTGCCCGCGGGCGTGTGGCAGGGCAGCGCGCCCGCCGGCGAGTGGTCGCTGGTCGGCACGGTGGTGGTGCCGCCGTACACCGACGACATCGTGTCGTTCGGCCACGCGGACGACCTGTGCGCGCGTTACCCGTCTCACGCTTCGGAGATCAGGGGCTTGTGCCGCTTCTAAGATCTCCGGAATGGCGCTTGTCCCGCTCAACGGCATCGAGCTGAACGTCCAGACCGAGGGCACCGGTGACCTCGTCGTCCTGGTGATGGGCACCGGCAGCCCCGGCCGGGTGTGGCGCACCTACCAGGTGCCCGCGCTGGTGAAGGCCGGCTACCGGGTCGCCTACTTCGACAACCGCGGGATCAAGCCGTCGTCGGAGTGCGCGGACGGCTTCACGATCACCGACATGGTCGCCGACACGGCGGCGCTGATCACGCACCTGGGCGGTCCCGCGCACGTCGTCGGCACCTCGCTCGGCGCGCGCGTCGTGCAGGAGCTGGCACTGGCGCGTCCCGAGCTGGTGCGCAGCGCGGTGCTGATGGCGACCACCGGGCGGCCCGACCCGGTGCAGCAGCTGTGGTCGCGCGGCCTGCGGGAGCTGCACGACAAGGGCATCGAGCTGCCGGCGTCGTTCTACGCGGCGGCCTCGGTCACGCGGAACCTGGCGCCGGCCACGCTGGCGGACCCGGTGATCGCGCGTGACTGGCTGCAGATGTACGAGTTCGCGGCCACGATGCCCACCGCGGGTGAACGGGCGCAGCTGGCGCTGGGCGAGTTCACGCCGCGGGTCGAGGCCTACCGCGGCATCACCGTCCGGTCGCTCGTGATCGGGTTCGCGGACGACCGCGTCCTGCCGGCCCGGCTGTCGCGCGAGGTGGCGGACGCGATCCCCGGCGCGCGGTACGCCGAGGTGGCCGACTGCGGGCACATCGGGTACCTGGAGCGGCCCGACGAGGTGAACCGGCTGCTGGTCGAGTTCCTCGGTGGCGCGTGAGGCGGCCGGCGCCCGGACGGCTTCAGCGGTGCGCGGCCTGGCCGGTCGGCCGGAGCAGGATCTCGTTGACGTCCACAGTGGACGGCTGTGACACCGCGTAGAGCACCGCGCGCCCCACGTCGGCGGGCTCCAGCTTCGGGTCGTCCACACGCGACGCCGGGATCGCCTCCGTGTCGACGAGTCCCGGCTGCACCACGGTCACCCGCACGCCGGTCCCGACCGCCTCCGCGCGGATCGCCTGCGCCAGACCCGTGGTCGCCCACTTCGTCGCCGAGTACAGGCTCCCCGGCCGCACGCCGCGCCCCGCCGCCGACCCGGTCAGCACCAGGTGGCCGCCGGACCGCAGCAGGGCGGGCATCGCGGCGCGCGCGGTGAAGGCCGGACCGCAGACGTTCGTCACCACCATGGCCGTCCATTCGGCTGGTTCCGCACCACCCGAAGTGGTGAACGAGGTGTCGACCGAGGCGCCGGCGTTCGCGAACACCACGTCGATGCGGCCCCAGCGGGACTCCACCCGGGACATGAGGTCCTGCACGGAATCCCACGAAGACACGTCGCATTTGGCGTCCCAGCCGCGATCGCCGACAGATTCTTCGGCAGAACGGGAGGCGCGCACGACGCGATAGCCCGCTTCCGAAGCCAAGGAGGCGGTGGCCGCGCCGATGCCGCGGGACGCGCCGGTCACCACGAAGACCTGTTCCATGATCGGCAACCCTAGTCAGGGAGATGTCAGCGGCGCCTGTTTTGATGAGCCGCATGACTTTGAACCGCAGGTCCGTGTTCGGGCTGGGCACCGTCGCGGCCGCGACGGCCGTGCTCGGGCCCACCGGCACAGCACAGGCGCAGGAGGAGGCGGAGGTCGAGATCGAACGCTTCCCGACCACCGCCGAACGGTCGCGCAAGCGCGTCGCGCAGGTCTACCGCAGGCAGGTGAAGAAGGCGCGCGGCACGTGGTCGTCGTACATCACGGTCGCGGACCTGGACGGCAACACCCGGCCCGCGGTCGACGAGAACGCGGACGCCGTGGTCGAGGCCTACAGCGTCAACAAGGTCGCCGTCGCCGTGGCGGTGCTGGACAAGGTGGACCGCGGGCTGGTCAGGCTCGACCAGACGGTCACCGTGTCGGCCGCGATCGTCATCCAGGACACCGACGGCATCTTCGCGCTCGACGGGGCGTACCCGAGCGAGGTCACCGTCGGGCACGCGCTCGCGAACCTGCTGACGGTCTCGGACAACACCGCGGTCCGGCTGTGCGGGCTGGTCGTCCCGGCGCTGGAGCTCAACGAGATCCTGCGTTCCAAGGGCTTCGTGCACACCCAGGTCGTGCCGGTCGTCAACCCGAACCGGTTCTTCCTCGGCACGACGACGGCGCGGGAGACGCACGCGCTGCTGCAGAAGCTGGTCGACGGCGAGCTGCTCTCGCCAGCGTCGACGGCGTACCTGCTCAACATCCTGCGGGCGACGGCGAGCTTCACCGACGGCGTGCGGCTGAACCTCACCACCAACGAGCGGTTGCGCGTCGCGACGAAGGCCGGCTGGTACGAGGACGGCCGCAACGAGGCCGGGATCATGTTCAGCGAGGACAACCGGGCGATCCTGGTGTACTCGATGTTCGCCTCCGGCGCGTTCAGCGGCGACAAGGCGCAGAACGACCAGGACTTCAGCACCACGCACCCGGCCGTCGCGGCCCGCGCGGAGCTCGGCCGGTCCATGTTCGACGCGGTCATCAAGATCACGACCAGCAAGCCGAAACACCGCGCAAAGGTTTACAGGTTCTTCAACGGCGGCTGATTCCTGAATTTTGTTCGAAAACCGGGTCACCGGGTAGTGCTTCTCGGCTATACACGTACCAGCGCCGGGGTCGGTCGTCGCCGCCGTCGACGACCGGCTTCCCCGCGTCGCTGAGCAGGTCGCCAGATGTCAGCGGCGATTTGATCACGTGTTGGTGGTACTTGCAGACGCCTGGGCGGCAACGAGGGGGCGGGCAAGGCTTCTGGCCAGGTGCTCAGAGGGCCGGTTCCACAATGGAGTGGTACCGCCGCGACACCTCCCCGATCACCTCGTCGAAGTCCGCGGCCCAGATCTCGGCGTTGAAGATCTCCACCTCGACGTCCCCCGCGTACCCGGTCGCGGCGACCTGCCTGGTCAGCCGGTCGAGGTCGATCACGCCGTCGCCGGGGTAGCCGCGGCCGAGCAGCACGTCGGCGGGCACCGGCGTGAGCCAGTCGCAGACCTGGTACGAGGCGATGAGCGGGCCCGCGCGGGCGATCTGCGCGTCGACGTCGGGGTCCCACCAGACGTGCAGCGCGTCGACGACGACTCCGGCGGACACGTGCTGCTCGGCGAGGTCGAGGGCCTGCGCCAGCGTCGACAGCACGCCGCGGTCGGCGCAGAACACCGGGTGCATCGGCTCCAGTGCCAGCGTCACGCCCGCCTTGGCCGCGTACCCGGACAGCTCCGCGACCGCGTCCGCGACCCGGTGACGTGCGCCGGTCAGGTCCTTGTCGGCGGCGACTCCCCCGACGACCACCACCAGGGTGTCCGTGCGCAGCGCCGCCGCCTCGTCGATCGCGCGGCGGTTGTCGTCCAGCGCGGCGCGGTTGTCCACGGCGGTGAGGAACCCGCCGCGGCACAACGACGACACGCGCAGTCCCGCGTCCGCGACGAGCTTCGCGGTGCGGTCGAGGCCGTGGTCGGCGACCGGTTCACGCCACAGGCCGATCGAGGTGATGCCGTGCCGAGCACAGCCCTCGACGGCCTCCACGACGGTCGCTCGCTTGATCGTGGCCTGGTTCAGCGAGAGGCGAGCCACTGCTGCCACCGCCGTTCCGCGAACTCGGGCTCGACCACGCCGGCGACCTCGGCGAGCCGTTTGGCCTCGGCCAGGTGCTCGACGCCGCGGGCGGTCTGCAGGCCGTCGAGCAGCAGGAACCGGTCCTGGTGCCCGGCCAGCCACGCCAGGAACACCACGCCGGTCTTGTAGTAGTAGGTCGGTGCGCTGAACAGATGGCGCGACAACGGGATCGTGGGCGCCATGATCCGGTGGAACTCCGCGGTGTCGCCCTCGTCGAGCTTGCGCAGCGCCTTGGCTGCCACCGGTGCGATCGGGTCGAAGATGCCGAGCAGTGCGTCGCTGTGGCCGTGCTCGTCGCCCGCGATCAGGTCCGGGTAGTGGAAGTCGTCGCCGGTGTAGCAGCGCACGCCGGGTGGGAGCGCCCGCCGCAGCCCGATCTCGTGGCCGGCGTCGAGCAGCGAGACCTTCACCCCGTCGACCTTGTCCGGCCGGGAGTGGACGACCTCCAGGAAGTTGCGGGTGGCCTGCGCGACGTCGGCGGCACCCCAGTAGCCGGCCAGCGCCGGGTCGAACGCGGTGCCGAGCCAGTGCAGGACCACCGGCTCGCTGACGTTGTCCAGCAGCGTGCCGTAGACCTTCGCGTAGTCCTCCGGCCCGCGGGCGCACGCGGCGAGCTGCCGCGAGCACATGAGCACCGGCTGCGCGCCCGCGTCCTGCACGACCTCCAGCTGCTCCAGGTAGGCGCGGAGCACGTCGTCGAGGCCGGCCGCGCCGGTGAGGTGGTCGGTGGCGACGCCGGCGCAGATCCGCCCGGCCTTCTCGGCGGCGCTGCGGCGGACCAGCTCGGCGGCGGCCGACCAGTCGAGGCCCATGCCGCGCTGGGCGGTGTCCATGGCTTCGGCGACGCCCAGGCCGTGCGACCACAGGTGGTGCCGGAACGCGAGCGTCGCGTCCCAGTCCACCGTGCGCTCGTCCCGCGCGACGACGTGCGCGGCGGCGAAGACCACCCGGCTAGACATCGGCGAGCTCGATCCTGCGACCCTCCGAAGAGGACCGCAGCCCTGCGGCCGCCAGCGCGACACCACGTGCGCCGGCGCGGAAGTCGTGCGGGAACGGCGTGCCCACGCAGACGTGCCGCAGGAACTCCGCCCACTGCACCTTGAAGCCGTTGTCGAACTCCTCGTTGTCCGGCACCGCCTGCCACTGCTCGCGGAACGGGTGGGTGACCGGCAGGTCCGGGTTCCACACCGGTTTCGGCGTGACCGCGCGGGGTTGCACGAAGCACTCGCGCAGCCCGGCGACCGCGCTGCCCTCCGTGCCGTCCACTTGGAACTCGACGAGCTCGTCGCGGCGCACCCGCACGCACCAGGACGAGTTGATCTGGGCGATGATCCCGTTCTCGAGCTCGAAGATGCCGTACGCGGCGTCGTCGGCGGTCGCGGCGTACTCGGTGCCCTGCTCGTCCCAGCGCGTCGGCACGTGCGTGACGGCGCGCGCGGTCACGGCCTCCACCCGGCCGAACAGGTTGTGCAGCAGGTAGCTCCAGTGGCAGAACATGTCCGAGACGATGCCGCCGCCGTCCTCGGCGCGGTAGTTCCAGCTCGGGCGCTGCGCGGGCTGCCAGTCGCCCTCGAAGACCCAGTAGCCGAACTCGCCGCGCACGCTGAGGACGCGGCCGAAGAACCCGCCGTCGACCAGCCGCTTGAGCTTGCGGATGCCCGGCAGGTAGAGCTTGTCGGCCACGACGCCGTGCTTGACGCCCTTCTCGTCGGCGAGCGCGGCCAGCCGCAGCGCCTGCTCGACGGTCTCGCTGACCGGCTTCTCCGTGTAGACGTGCTTGCCGGCCTCGATCGCCTTGGTGATCGACTCGACGTGCTTCGACGTGACCTGCGAGTCGAAGTAGACCTGCACGTCCGGGTCCGCGAGCGCGCCGTCGAGGTCCGTGGTCCAGCGCGCGAGGTCGTGCCGTTCGGCGATCTCCTTGAGCTTGTCGGCGTTGCGGCCGACGAGCACCGGCTCGACCTTGAGCACGGTGCCGTCCGGCAGCCGCACGCCTTCGTCGCGCAGCGGGAGCAGGGACCTGACCAGGTGCTGGCGATATCCCATCCTCCCGGTGACGCCGTTGACCGCCACTCCGATGGTCCGAACCGCCATCGCACCTCCCTGGTAGCAGCGCTGGAAAGCGCTTTCCCGCCACGCTAATAGCGGTACTTCGCGGCCGTCAACCTCCGTGGGAGCTAGTCTCCCGTCCACACACGCACTAGACGGAGGTGGTCGTGTCCGCCCGACAGGTGACGCTCGCCGAGGTGGCGAAGCAGGCGGGTGTGTCGCTGGCGACCGCCTCGCGCGTGCTCAACGGCAGCACGCGGCAGGTGAGCGAGGAGCTGAGCGACCGGGTCCTGCGCACCGCGGAGGAGCTCGGGTACGTGCCGAACGCGTCCGCGCAGGCGCTGGCCCGCAACTCGAGCTCCCTGGTCGGGCTGGTCGTGCACGACATCACCGACCCGTACTTCTCCTGCATCGCGGCCGGGGTGACGCGGGTGGCGGAGGAGAACGGCCTGGTCGTGGTCCTCGGCACGACCAACCGGTCACCGGACCGCGAGGTGGAGCTGCTCTCGACGCTGCGCGCGCACCGAGCCCGCGCGGTGGTGCTGGCGGGCTCGCGGACCACGGACCGGGCCGCGCAGGCCAGGCTGGCGGCGGAGATCGACGCGTTCACCGAGCAGGGCGGCCGGGTGGCGTGCGTGTCGCAGGCGAAGCTCGGGACGGACACGGTCGTGCCGGGCAACCGGGCCGGCGGTCGCGCGCTGGCCCGTGAGCTGGCTGCGCTCGGGCACCGCAGGTTCGCCGTTCTGGGTGGTCCTTCCGACCTCGTGGTGGCCCGCGACCGGCTCGCCGGGTTCAAGGCGGGACTGGCCGACGCCGGGGTCGCCCCGCCGGTCGTGGTCAACGGCCCGCTGACCCGTGACGGCGGTTACGAGGCCGCGCTGGAACTGCTCGCCACCCGCAGGCAGGCCCGTGCGACCTGCGTGTTCGCCGTCACCGACGTGATGGCGATGGGCGCGATGGCCGCGTTGCGCGAGCGGGGCGTGCGGGTGCCGGAGGACATGTCGATCGCCGGGTTCGACGACATCCCGACGCTGCGCGACACGGTTCCGGCGCTGTCGACCGTGCGGCTGCCGTTGGAGCGGATGGGTGAGATCGCCGCAGGTCTCGTGCTGGACGCCGGGGGTGACGAGGCCCGCACCGTCCGCGTCGCCGGTGAGGTGGTGCTGCGGGCCTCGACTGCCCACAATTAGACTCGTCTGGCTGTTCACGTACTTAGTCATGAGGAGTTGAGCCGTCCCCGTGGGTACTGGCCCCGGCTGGCATACCAACCCGGTCCCCCGTCGCTCGGGAGCACGCAGGTGACCGGAACCCTGTTGAGCCTGCTCGGTCTGCTCGCCGTCGTGGCGCTGACAGCGGGCACCTTCATCGCGGTGGCGGCGGAGTTCTCGCTGACCGCGCTGGAACGCAGCACCGTCGAACGGCACCTCGCCGAGGTCGGTGACGCCAAGGCGCGCACCATCGACCGCGCGCACCGCACGTTGTCGTTCCAGCTCTCCGGCGCACAGCTCGCCATCACGCTGACCACGCTGATCACCGGGTACATCGCGGAGCCCGCGATCGCCTCGCTGATCCAGCCGGGCCTGAACGCGCTCGGCGTGCCGCCGACGGTCGCGGGCGGGTTGTCGCTGGCCCTCGCGCTGGCCATCGCCACGGCGTTGTCGATGGTGTTCGGCGAGCTCGTGCCCAAGAACCTGGCGATCGCGAAGCCGCTGGAGACCGCGCGGGCGGTGGCGGGCCTGCAGGCCGGCTTCTCGACCGTGTTCCGGTGGCTGATCACGGCGATGAACGGCTCCGCGAACTGGCTCGTGCGCCGTTTCGGCGTGGAGCCGGTCGAGGAGCTGGCATCCGCCCGGTCACCGGAGGAGCTGGGCGCGCTCGTCCGCACGTCCGCCGAGCACGGCACGCTGGACGAGGGCACCGCGGTGCTGCTCGACCGCTCGCTGCGCTTCGGCGACCGGACAGCCGGCGAGCTGATGACCCCTCGCATGCGCGTGGAGGCCCTTCGCGCCGACGCGACCGTGCACGACCTCGTGCAGAAGGCGCGTGACACCGGCTTTTCGCGTTTTCCGGTGCATGACGGTTCTCTGGACGAGGTGCGCGGCATGGTGCACGTGAAGCAGGCGTTCGCCGTGCCCGCCGCTCTGCGCGGGACGACTCCTCTGTCGGCGTTGACCCGCCCGGTGACATCGGTGCCGGAGACGCTGGAGGGTGACGCGCTGCTGGACCGCCTGCGCGCTTCGGGCCTGCAGACGGCGCTGGTGGTCGACGAGTACGGCGGCACGGCCGGCATGGTGACGCTGGAGGACGTGGTCGAGGAGATCGTCGGCGACGTCCGCGACGAGCACGACCGCGGCGAGGCACCGCCGGTCCGGTCGCTGGGCAAGGACAGCTGGCTGGTGTCGGGCCTGCTGCGCGACGACGAGGTGGCCGAGGCGACGGGTTTCCGGATGCCGGACGGCGACTACGAGACGCTGGCCGGCCTGGTGCTGACGCGCCTGGGCCGGATTCCGGACGTCGGTGACGAGATCAGGGTCGACGGCTGGCGGGTGACGGTGATGCGGATGGACCGCCACCGCGTGGCCGAACTGCGGGTGGTGTCGGCGTGAACTTCCTGGTTGTCGTCCTTCTGCTGGCGGGCAACGCCTTCTTCGTCGGCGCCGAGTTCGCGGTCATCACCGCGCGGCGCGACCGTTTGGAGGCGTTGGCCGACAAGGGTTCCTCGCGCGCACGCACGGCCATCAAGGCGTCGCAGGAACTGCCGTTGCTGATCGCCGGCGCACAGCTCGGCATCACACTGTGCTCCCTCGGCCTGGGTGCCATCGCCGAGCCGGCGCTGGCCACAGTGCTGGAGGGCCCCCTCGGCGCCGTTGGCCTGCCCGCTGCTGTGGTGCACGGCGTGGCGTTCGCGGTGGCGTTGGTCATCGTCGTCGCCCTGCACACGATCCTCGGCGAGATGGTGCCGAAGAACCTCGCCATCGCCGGCCCCGAACGCGCCGCCCTGTGGCTGGTGCCCGTGCACTACGGGTTCAGCCGCATGATCGCGCCGGTGCTGGCCCTGTTCAACGCGGTCGGCCGCTGGGTGCTGCGCCGCTTCGACGTGGAACCCGTCGACGAGCTCGAGTCCGCCTACACCCCCGACGAGCTGGCCCTGCTGATCGGCCAGTCCCGCTCGGAGGGCCTGCTGGAGGTCTCCGAACACCGGCGCCTGACCCAGACGCTGACCTCGGTCTCCCGCACGGTCGCCGACGTCCTCGTGCCGCTGGACCGCGTGACGACCGTGTCCGCCGCCCCCACCGTCGGCGAGATCGAGGCGGCGGTGGCGGCCACCGGCTTCTCCCGCTTCCCGGTCAAGTCCGACGCGCGCCTGGTCGGCTACCTGCACGTCAAGGACATCCTCGACCTGGAGGGCGCGGCGACCCCGGTGCCCCGCGCCCGCGTGCGCGGCCTGCCCGAGGTGCCGGTGGACGCACGCCTGGACGAGGCCCTGACGGCCCTCCGCCGGGCCCAGTCGCACCTCGCTCGCGCTGTTGGGGCTGATGGTGGGGTGCGTGGGGTGGTGGCGTTGGAGGACCTGGTGGAGGAGTACGTCGGGACTGTGCGGGATGGGACGCACGTGCGGTGGGTGTAGCTGGGGATTCGGCGCTGGGGATCCGGCGTTGGAGATCCGGCGCTGGGGTTCGGCACTGGGGTTCGGTCCGTGTGGATTCACCCGATCGTGATGTCCTGATTTGCCGGTTCGGCCGCCCTGCGTAGGGAGGAAGCGCGGGGGGCGGAGGTGGGTCGGGAGGGAGTGGCGGGGTTCGGGTTGGTTCGGCCGGGGCTGGCTCGGGTGGGGTGAAGGCCGGGCGAGATCGGGGTCCGATGCGGACGGGTCGCGCCGGGCGCGGTGGGTCGGGCGCGGGTGGACCAGCCGCGGGTGGACCGGGCGCGGCTGGACCGGGCGCGGTGGGCGCGGGTAAGTCGGGCGCAGGTGAGCAGCCTCGACGAGCGCAAGGCGCGCCACGGTTCAACGCCCCAGCTCAGCGCCCCGGCTCACCCCCCGCCGCGGTGCGGATTTCCAGCATCAGGCAGCCACCATCGGTCCGGTAGGGCCCGTGCGGCATCCCCGGCCGGCGGCTCGCGAAGTGGCCCGCGGTGAACGTCTCGCCGAGGGTCAGGTCGGTGAGGTCGCCCTCCAGCAGGTACACCTCCTCGTGGTAGTCGTGGCGGATCACGCCGGACGTCTCCAGGCCCGGTTGCCAGCGGGCCAGGCGGGTGAGGGTCGGGGTGGCCGGGTCGTGGCTGAGGACGCGTTCGGTGACGCCCGGTTCGGCCGGGTGCCACGGGAGGTCGGCGACCGGGAAGAACTCGTGTTGTGTGCGCATCACAGCCGCCGGTTCGCCAGCACGGGCAGGGTGCGGCGGGCCTCGTCGACCGAGGAGGCGTCCACATCGGACACGAGTGTGCCGGGGGCGTCGGCCAGGCTGGCGGCGACTGCGCCGAGTGGGGTCACGACGGTACTGCGGCCGATGCCGGTCGGGGCCGGCCCGTGGTCGGTGGTGGGCAGGGCCTGGCCGCAGGCGAGGAGCCATGCGGTGGAGTCCAGGGCGCGGGCGCGGACCAGGAGGTCCCACTGGTCGGCCTTGCCGGGGCCGGCGCCCCAGGAGGCGCCGAGCAGGATGGCCTGCGCGGTGTCGGCGAGGGTGCGGAAGAGTTCGGGGAAGCGGACGTCGTAGCAGGTGGCGAGGCCGAAGGTGAGGTCGTCGACGGTGAAGGTCACCGGCTTGTCGCCGGGGGTCACGGTGTCGGACTCGCGGAAGCCGAAGGCGTCGAACAGGTGGATCTTGTCGTAGCCGAGGTGCAGGTCGGCGCCGGTGACGAGGGTCGTGTTGGCGACGCGGCCGCCGGTGCCGGGGGTGAACATGCCGGCGACCACGACGACGCCCGCCTCGGTGGCGATGTCGTGGACCGCGGTCGCCCAGGGGCCGTCGAGGGGTTCGGCGACCGGGGTGAGGGGGACGCCGAAGCGGCAGTGGGTGGCTTCCGGGAACTGGACGATGCGCGCGCCCGCCTCGGCGGCGCGGGTGACCTCGGTGCGGACGGTCGCGAGGTTGGTGGCGGGGTCGGCGGTCGAGCTGATCTGGCACAGGGCGATGCGCATGATCCTCCTCTGGTATACATGTTGTATGCAGGTCGCGGACAGCTTGTCAGGCCGGGAGAAGGCCTACGAGTTCATCAAGGACACGATCCTCGCCGCCCCGGAGATGCAGGGGCGGTTCATCAGCGAGCAGGACGTGGCCAACCAGATCGGTGTGTCGCGCACGCCGATTCGTGAGGCTCTTCTTCTTCTGGCGGCCGAAGACCTGGTGCAGCTCGTGCCGAAGAAGGGTGCGTATGTCGCGCCGTTGTCGTCGCGGCAGATCACGGAGCTCATGGAGCTGAGGGGCGTTATCGAGCGGTATGCCGCGGAGCGCACGATGACCGAGGGCACTGTTCCGTTGGAGACCATGCGCGCGTACATCGAGGAACAGCGCGTGCAGCAGCACGACCCACGTGAGTTCATCGACGTCGACCGGCAGTTCCACGCCGTTCTCGTGGCGGCGACCGGCAACGACCTGCTGACGAAGACCTACGAGGGGTTGCGCGCACGGCAGGTGCGCGCGGGTGTGGTGGCGTTGTTCCGTGCGAACAACCGGCAGCAGGCCGTGATCGACGAGCACAACGCGATCGTGGCCGCGCTTGAGTCCGGGGACGTCGGCGCGGCCACCGCGGCGATCACCGCTCACCTGGACACCACGCTGAAGGTGCTGCTCAACGGCTGAGCGTCGGCGTCCTCCGGGTCGCGGCCCAGGCGCAGGCCGATCAGCGTCACCACGCACGCCACGGAGACGTAGATGCCGACGACGACCCACGTGCCGAACTCCGCCAACAGCCAGGTGAACAGCAACGGCGCCACGGCACCGCCGATCACGCCGGCCAGCGTGTAGGCCAGTGAGCTGCCGGTGTAGCGCAGGCGTTCGGTGAACTGCTCGGCGATGAACGCCGCCTGCGGGCCGTACATGAACGCGTGGAACGCGAGGCCGACGACCACGCCGACGACGATCAGCGGGACGGAACCGGTGTCCACCAACGGGAACAGCACGAACGGCCACACCGCGCCGCAGACCGCGGCCACCGCGTAGAGGCCGCGCCGGTTGACCCGGTCGGACAGCCAGCCCGCGAGCGGCATCAGGAACAACTGGAAGCCGGAGGCGATCAGCACGGCGATGAGGCCGACGTTGCGCGACATGCCCAGCTGCGTCGTGATGTAGGTGAGGACGAAGACGGTGTGCAGCGCGTACAGCACGTCCGGGCCGACGCGGGAGAGGACGGCGGCGACCAGCGGGCGGGTCTGCGTGCGGAAGACCTCGCTCACGGGCGCGGACGGGCGTTCGCCGCGTTCCTGGATCGCCTTGAAGACCGGGGTCTCCTCCAGCTTCACCCGGATCCACAGGCCGAACACGACCAGCACCGCGGACAGCAGGAACGCCACGCGCCAGCCCCACGACATGAACGCCGCATCGGACAGCGCCACGCCGAGCAGCGCGAGCACGCCGTTGGCCATCAGGTTGCCGGCGGGCGGCCCGATCTGCGCGGCCGACGCCCAGAAGCCGCGTTTCGCCGGGTCGCCGTACTCGCTGGACAGCAGCACCGCGCCGCCCCACTCACCGCCGAGGCCGACGCCCTGGGCGAAGCGCAGCAGCACGAGCAGCACACCGGCCGCGGGGCCGATCGCGGAGTGCGTGGGCAGCAGGCCGATGAGCAGCGTCGCGATGCCGGTGATCAGCAACGTGGTCACCAGCACGCGTTTGCGGCCGATCTTGTCGCCGAGCCGGCCGAACAGGAACCCGCCGAGCGGCCGCGACAGGTAGCCGACCGCGTACGTGGAGAACGCGAGCAGCGTCGCCGTCAGCGGCTCGGAGCTCGGGAAGAACAACGGGCCGAGCACCACGGCGGCGGCCACGTTGTAGATGGCGAAGTCGTACCACTCGAGCGCGGTACCGGAAAGCGAGGCCACGAACGCGCGGACCAGCGCGGAACGCGGTACGTCTGTCGTTGCTGAAGCAGGCGGCATGCGGTAATACTGCCTGTATACAACTCGTATGCGCAAGGAGTACCGCATGTCCACCGCTTGCACACTGTCCTTCGAACTCCCCGACGGCACCGTCACCGAGGTCGCGGTGACGACCCTGCTCAACGGCGGGTACGCCGGCCGCAGCCAGGAAGACGTGGCCGCTCACGTGCGCGAACTCGCCGAACTGGGCGTTCCGGCGCCGTCGGTCACGCCGAGTCTCTACCCCGTTTCGCCCTACCTCGCACAGCAGACCGCGGTGGTGCCCGTGCAGCACGCACGCACCTCCGGCGAGGCCGAGTGGGCGTTGGTCGTGACCGATGACGACGTGCTGCTGACCGTCGCGTGCGACCACACGGACCGCGCGCTGGAGGTGCACGGCGTCGCGTGGAGCAAGAACGCGAGCCCGGACGTGCTGGGCCGCAGGGCGTGGCGGTTGTCCGAGGTGGCCGACCGGATCGACGCGATCGAGCTCACGGCGTGGGCCGACGGCGTGGAGATCCAGCGCGGCACGCTCGCCGAGCTGCTGACGCCGGCCTACTGGGTGGACCGGCTGCGCGAGCTGGGACTGCTGCGGCCCGGCACGGTGCTGCTGTCCGGCACGATCCCGATGCACCACGGCGTGGAGCAGTTCGCGTCGAAGTGGCGCGTCGAGCTGCGCGACCCGGCGACCGGTGACGTGCTGGACTGCGACTACGAGGTGGCGCCGCTGCCGGAACCGATCGGCTGAGCCGCGCACGCCGGTATGCGTCCCCGGAACCGGGTCGAAATCCCCGGCGCGCAGTCGACGCAGGGGTGACTGACCGACACAGGGGAGGCACCCGCCATGGGCAAGGTCTACACCGGCGCCAGCACCTCGATCGACGGCTACGTCTCGGGCCCGGACTTCTCCGGTTTCGACCGGCTGTTCCGCTGGTACGAGTCCGGCGACGTGGCGTACACGATGCCGACCGGCGCGATGACCGTCCACCTGACCCCCGCCAGCGCCGCGCACTTCGACGGCCTCATCCGGGCGACTGGCGCGTTGGTGGTGGGCCGCAAGCTCTACGACCACACGAACGCATGGGGCGGCCGGCACCCGATGGGCGTGCACACCGTCGTGCTCACCCATCGGCCGTTGGAGAACACCGAGCACTTCACGTTCTGCGGCGACGGCATCGAGAAGGCCGTCGAGATCGCCCGGTCGCACGCGGGCGACAAGGCCGTCGGCCTGAACTCCGGCGAGGTCGCCCGGCAGGCGATCGACGCCGGGCTGGTCGACGAGATCTGGCTCGACCTGGTGCCCGTGCTGCTCGGCGGTGGCATGCCGTTCTTCGCACCGGGCCAGGGTTACCAGCTCGCAGGGCCGCTCTCGGTCGTCGAAGGCGTCGAGGTCACGCACCTGCGCTACAAAGTGCACTACGCGGAAGCCGGGTGAGGACGACGCGGTGGGGCGCCGCGGCGGCCTGAGTTCACCGAGGCCGCCGCCGCACTCCCCCGCGCGCCGGGACTGACGTCCCTCAGGCGGACAGCGCGGCCTTCACGGCGCGGGTGCGCTCGTCGGCCAGCACCTCGTCGTCACCGTTCTCAAGCGCCCGCAGCACCTGCGCGACGACGTCCTGCGGGGTGATCTTGGGCGCGTCGATGCCGGCGGTCAGGTCGGTGTCGATGAACCCGGCGTGCACGCCGATCACGCGCGTGCCCTGCTCCCGCAGCGCCTCACGGGAGGACTTGGTGAACGACCAGCCCGCTGCCTTGGAGGCCGCGTAGCCGCGCCACTCCGCCCTGCCGACGAACGACAGGATGCTCAGCACGTTGACGATCGCGCCGCCGCCGTTGGCCTTCAGGACCGGCGCGAACGCGTCCGTCGTGCGGACGAGGCCGTAGAAGTTGACCTCGAACTCCGCCTTGATGCTGTCGACGTCGTCACCCGCGACGAGGACGCCGGCGTTGTTGACCACGATCGTGGTGTCACCGAGCTCCTTGGCGGCCGCCACGACCGACGCGTCGTCGGTGACGTCGAGCCGCACCGGGACCACGCCCTCGTCGGTGATGGTCTCGACCTTGCGCGCGCCGCCGTAGACCTTCGCGCCCGCCTTGACGAGCTCCTGGGCGAACGCACGGCCCAGTCCGCGGTTCGCGCCGGTCACGAGCACCGTCTGACCCTTGAAGTCCATGACAACCTCCTAAGTTGGTATTTCAAACCAACTGTGGCAGGTCGAGTTTGATTTCCCAACCGACTGATACCGTGGTCACATGGCTCCGCGAACCTGCTCCGTTGCGAACGCGCTGGAGGTCGTCGGCGAGCGCTGGTCGCTGCTGGCGCTGCGCGAGGTCTTCTTCGGCAACCACCGCTTCGACCAGATCGCCGCGAACACCGGCGCCTCCCGCGACGTGCTGACCGCGCGCCTGAAGAAGCTCGTCGCGTTCGGCGTGCTGGAGCGGCGGCAGTACTCCGAGCACCCGCCGCGCCACGAGTACGTGCTGACCGAGTCGGGCCGTGCGCTGAACAACGTGTTGCTGATGCTCAAGGAGTGGGGCGACACCTACGTGACCAAGGGGCCCCTCCCGCTCGTGTGGGAGCACTCGTGCGGCAACGTGCTGGAACCACTGGTCGTGTGCGCGCACTGCGGCCGTGAGGCGACGCCGGAGTCGTTGACGCGGGCCGCCACGACACCGGGCGATCCGATCTCGGCGACCTGATCCGGAACCCGTGGTCGCGCACCGGTCGCCGGTCGCTGTCCGTGTAGGTTGACGACCATGAGTGAGGACGACGAGGACGAGTTCGCCGAGGACGACGAGTTCGAGGACGAGGAAGACCCGGACGACCTCTTCGCCGTCACGCCGGAGCCGCGCACGGTGTGCCATCTGTGCGGGGGCGCGAGCTACATCGCGGCGCCGACGCTGGCAATCATCGGTGGTGCGCCGCGGACCGTCGACAACGGGCGCGAGTGCCCGCACTGCAACGGCGCGCGGACGTTCACCGGGCTGGTGCCGCCGCTTTAGCGCTTGACCGTCACGCGCTGGACGTGGTCGACGAACTCCGCCACCGGGTAGCGGGCGATCTCGTCGCCGATGACGTCGAGGGCCAGGTCGGCGGCGCGGGTGAAGCGCACGCAGGACTTGCCCATGTCGAGCTTCTTGCCGGTGGCGAGGTAGCGCTCGCGGAACGACTCCCCCGGCGCCATGGCCGTGGTCAGGTAGAGCGAGCAGTGGCGTTTCTGGGCGGCCAGCGCGACGTAGCTCAGCGGCTGCCCGTTGTAGGTGGGGCCGCTGACCTCGATCGGCACGTACCAGGTGATCATCCCCCAGAGCACGCCCTCGGCGTAGCCGGCGGGGAGGTGCGCGACGACGACGTCGCGCACGGCGGTGATCTCGGCGCGCTGCTCTGCGGTCAGCTCGTCGAGGTACTCGTCGACCGTGGCGGCCTTGCTCCGCACCATGCGCGTACGGTAGCCGCTCGTGGAGGTCCTGACCCGAGCCGAATGGCATGAGCTGCGCGACCGGCACGTCGCGCGCATGAGGCGCTTCACCGGCCCGCACCTGGAGCGGAAGGCCGGCAAGGAGAAGCACCCCGTCATGGACTTCCTCTTCACCTATTACAGCCATCGGCCCGTGCGGCTCGAACGGTGGCATCCGGGGCCGGGGATCGTCCTGGAGGACGCCGGCGAGTACCTGGAGTTCCCGCACTACCGGGCCACGAGCGGCGGCGTGACGCTCGACGTCGGCAGTTTCGCCGCTCAGCGGGCCAAGACCATCGACTTCGTGCGCGAGCTGCTCACGGCGACGATGCGGCGGCCGGCGCGGCTGGGGTGCTTCGGGCTGCACGAGTGGGCCATGGTCTACCGGCAGCAGCCCGAGGAGGTGCGGCACAACGCGTGGCCGTTGCGCCTGGGCAGCGACGGCACCGACCAGGTGGTCGAGGCCAGCAAGATCCAGTGCGGGCACTTCGACGCCTTCCGGTTCTTCACCGGGCCCGCGCGGCCGCTCAACACCCTGCTGCCCACCCGTGAGGGGCAGGTCGAGAACGAGCAGCCGGGCTGCCTGCACGCCAACATGGACCTGTTCAAGTGGTCCTACAAGCTGGAGCCCGCGACACCGTCCGACCTGGTCGCCGACTGCTTCGAGCTGGCCGTCGACGTGCGGGAGCTCGACATGCGGGCCTCGCCCTACGACCTGGCGGGACTCGGGTACGAGCCGGTCAGGATCGAGACGCCGGAGGGCCGCGCGGAGTACGTGCGCAGGCAGGCGGAGTTCGCCGCGAGGTCGCAACCGCTGCGGGAACGACTCGTCACCGTGTGCCAGTCGGTACTGGGAGTGACTTCACATCGCTGACCGTTCTCTCCTGTTAGCGTGGCTGCCGGTCGTCGGGGGCCGCTGAGTAGTTGTGAGAGGGATCGATGTCTCGACACCGCTCGCTGCGCGCGAAGGTGCGGCGCGGGATCGCCAAGTGGCCCGTCGCCATCGTGGCCGTCGTCGCGCTGATCGCGCTCGGCTGGGGCGCCTGGTCGTGGATCGGCGGCGTGCTCGACAAGCGAGCGCAGGCGCAGGCCCAGGACTGCAACGAGGGTGACGCGGTGCTGCGGGTGTCCGCGACACCGAGCGTGGCCGAGGCCGTCGCGGAGGTCGCGCGGGCCTGGAGCGCCACGCGGCCCGTCGTCTACGACCACTGCATCGCGGTCGAGGTCACCTCCGCCGACTCCTCCGCCGTGCTCGACGGTCTGACCGGGACCTGGGACGCCGAGAAGCTCGGCCAGCGACCGCACGCCTGGGTGCCGGACTCGGTGTTGTGGGCGAACCGGTTGTCCGCGCTCAACGCCAAGCTGGTCGGTGGCACGCCGAAGTCCATCGGCACGTCGCCGGTGCTGCTCGCCGCACCCGAGGCGGGTGCGCCAGTGCTGAAGGACTTCCGCTGGACGGACATGCCCGAGGTCACCGACTGGCAGAGGTTCGGCCCGAACTGGGGCCGGTTCAGCGTCGCCATGCCCGACCCGGCCGCGAACACGGCCTCCGCGCTCGCGATCCAGTCCGCACTGGCCGGCGGCAAGGGCCCGGTCACCGCGGACACGCTGAACTCCGACGCCGCCAAGGCGACCCTGACCAAGCTCGCGGCCACCGTGCCACCCGAGGTGCCCACCACGACGCGCGAGGCGTTGCGGCGGCTCGGGGACAGCGCGACGGTGAACGCGGCGGGCTTCAGCGTGACGCCGGTGTCCGAAGTGGACCTCTACAAGCACAACACCGGCAAGGAGGCACCGTCCAAACCGCTCGTCGGCGTGCTGCCGGTCGGCCCGACACCGGTGGCGGACTTCCCGTACGTGGCGCTGTCCGGCCCCGAGGTCGGTGAGGCGGAGGAACGCGCGGCGCAGGCGTTCCGCGAGTTCATGACCGAGCCAGACCAGCAGAAGATCTTGGCGCACGGCGGTTTGCGTGTCGAGTCCACTCAGGACCGACCGTCCCCCTCTCCTGGTGTGTCGTGGGCGGCGGTGACCGAGAACCTGGTCGCCGCTGACGCGACGACCACGCAGCAGCTGTCGGCGGCATGGGCGTCGGCGGACCGCGGCGGCCAGGTCGTGACCGTGCTCGCGGACGTGTCCACCTCGATGAAACCGAGGCTGGACAAGGTGAAGGCCGCCCTGCGCGGGCAGGTGGACAGGTCGGTGTCCGGGTCGTTCGGGTTGTGGGAGTTCGCGCGGTCCGTCGACGGCGCCAAGCCCTACAAGCAGCTCGTGGGCACCGGTCCGGTCGTGGAGAAGCGCGAGGCGTTGCGCAGGGCGATCGACGGGCTCAAGACTGTCGACGGCTCCCAGCTCTACACCGCGCTGGGGGCCTGTTACGAGGCGGCGCACGACGGTTTCGTGGCCGGGCGGGTCAACCGGGTCGTGGTCGTCACCGACGGCACCTCGGACGGCGGCATCGACCTGGCGGCGTTGAAGTCCCGACTCAAGGGCAAGGACCTGCCGGTCAGCTTCATCGCGATCGGCGGTGAGGTGGACAAGGCGGCGCTGACCGACATCGCGGAGAGCACCGGGGGCAGCGTGTCCGTGGTGGAGGACGAGAACGGTGTAGAGGCCGCGCTCGGGCAGGTGCTGTCGACCACCGCCTGAGTGGTTGGTTCGGGTTGTGGGATGAGGGCATCGGGGCTGGCGCGGGCATCGGGCGGGCGCGGGCGTCAGGGCGGACGCGGGCGGGGGCGTCGGGGTGGGCGCGGGCGTCGGTCCAGGTTGTGGGCAAGAGCGTTGGTCCGGGTCGTGGATGAGGGCGTCGGGGTTGGCGCGGACGGGGACGTCGGCGCGCACGTCGGTCCAGGTCGTGGACAAGCGCGTTGGGGCGGGTCGCGGGCAAGGGCATCGCGGTAGCGCGGACAGGGACGTCGGTCCAGGTCGTGGACGAGGGTGTCGGGGTGGCTTGGGCGACGGTGGTCGTCGCGCGGTTGGGTGTGGTGGCGGGTTGCCACGCGGGCCTGGCGAGGCCGGGATTCGGCGTCGGGATGGGCGCGGGCGACGGTGAGTCGTTGCGTGGTTCGGGTGCGGTGGCCAGGTGGTGCGGGGTTTGCGTGCGGTGGTGGGTTGCCACGCGGGTCCGGCGAGGGCCGGGGTTGGGTGTCGGGGTGGGTGCGGTGGCCAGGTGGTGCGCAGCTGGGTGCGGTGGCGGGTTGCCGCGCGGGCTTGGCGGGGCCGGGGTTCAGCGCCGGAGCCGGAGTTTGGCGGCGCGGCGGCCTCGCAGGCGCGGCGAACAGCGCCTGAGTGGTCAGACCAGGACGTTGAAGACGGCCTCCGCGCGGTTCCGTTCGGCGGTCAGCTGCCACGCCGCCTCGGCGATGTCGTCGGGGTTCAGCGTGGGGATCTCACCGTACTGGCCGGGGTTTGCGGTGATCATGCGGTGGATGTCGCCGCGCTCGATCAGACCGCCGATGGTGAGCGTGCCCGCGTAGATGCCTTTGTCGGCCAGTGCCGCGTTGAGCGTCACCGCGTAGTTGCGCAGGGCTGCGGCGTTGATCGTGAGCGCGCCTAAGCCGGGCATGGGCACGACTGAGCTGAGGCCGCCTGCGAACAGCAGCGCTCCGCTGCCGCGGTCGAGCATGCCCGGCAGGACGTGGCCCACGACGTCGAGGGCCGGGTACAGCCAGGTCAGCGCCTTCTGGGCGTCCGCGGCGGTGATCTCGGTGATCGGCTTCATCGGCAGGTCTGGGTCGGCCGCGCCAGGGCCGTAGTAGAGCACCTCGACCTCGCCACCGATGCGGTCCAGGGTGGACAGGAGCTGGTCGCGGTCGCGCACGTCAGCGGTGAACGCCTCTGCCTTCACGCCGGCCTGCGCCAGCTCGGCGAGGTAGCGGCTGTGCCGGGTGTCGGTGCGGGACACCAGGGCCACGTCGTGGCCCTCTCGTCCAAACCGGTGCGCGATGGACATGCCGAGACCGGGGCCGACGCCGATGACTGCTGCGAGGGACATGAGCTGCACCTTCCGGCTAATTCGAGGGTGTCCTCGACTTGTGGGAGTGACGGTATCACAGAAGTCGAGGGGAGGCTCGACTTAGGGGGCGTTTGTAGAATGCCGCCATGGCAACCAGGCCCCTGCGCGCGGACGCCGCTCGCAACCGCGCCAAGCTGCTCGCGGCGGCCGTCGACGTGTTCGGTGAGCAAGGGCTCGATGCGGCGCTGGAGCACATCGCCCGCAGGGCCCAGGTCAGCATCGGCACCCTCTACGCGCACTTCCCCACGCGCCAGGTGCTCATCGACTCGATCTTCCCGAGCCGGCTGGCGGTGCTCGACGACATCGGCGCGGCCGCGCTGGCCGCGCCTGACCCGTGGCGGGGTTTCGCGGACTTCGTCGAGGGCACGGTGGCGTTGCAGGCGCAGGACCACGGGCTGAACGACGCGATCGCCCGGCGGCTGGTGCCGTCCGAGGAGGCCACCAGCGCGTGCGGGCGCGGCATGGGGCACGCGGAGCGGATCATCCAGCGCGCCAAGGACGCCGGGGTGTTGCGCGCGGACTTCGAGCTCGCGGACCTCGTGACGCTGACGTGGGCGATGTCGCAGGTGATCAGGGAGTCGGTCGACACCGAACCGGACCGGTGGCGGCGGTTCCTGCGGTTCTACCTCGACGGGCTGCGCACGGCCGGGTGAACCGCGCCACCGGGGACACCGGTGGCTCGGCCGGTGCGGTCACGCGACGTTGAAGCGGTCCGGGTCGGGGCCGGTGCGGGTGCCGTTGTCGAGCTCGGCGATCACGGTCATGTCGTCCTGGGCCAGCTCGAAGTCGAAGATGTCGATGTTCTCCCTGATCCGGTAGGGCGTGACGGACTTGGGGATCGCGACGTTGCCGAGCTGGACGTGCCAGCGCAGCACGATCTGGGCCGGGGTCTTCGCGTACTTCTCGGCCAGGCCGGTGATCTCCGGGCGGCCCAGCAGCGCGCCCTGGGCGAGCGGTGACCAGGCCTCGGTGACGATGCGGTGGGTCACGTGGACCTTGCGCATCTCCTCCTGCTGCAGCAACGGGTGCAGCTCGATCTGGTTCACCGCCGGGGTGGTCGGGAACTCGTCGAAGAGGCGCTGCAGGTGGCGGGTGTGGAAGTTGGAGACGCCGATGGCCCGCACCCGGCCGTCGGCGTAGAGCTGCTCCAGCGCGCGCCACGTCTCCGGGTACAGCTCGCGCCGCGGGGTCGGCCAGTGGATGAGGTAGAGGTCCAGCACGTCGCGCCGCAGGCGGCGCGTGCTCGCGTCGAACGCGCGCAACGTCGAGTCGTAGCCCTGGTCGGAGTTCCACAGCTTGGTCGTGACGAACAGGTCCGGCACGCCCGCGATCGCGTCGCCGACACCGGACTCGTTGCGGTAGGCGGCGGCCGTGTCGATGCTGCGGTAGCCGGCCTCGATGGCGGTCGTGACCGCACCGGCCACCTGGTCCTCCGGCACCTGGAAGACGCCGAAGCCGAGTTGGGGGATCCGTACTCCGTTGTTCAGCGAGATCAGCGGAACCATGCGGGTAGCTTCGCACCGTTGTAGAGCCGGTGCATCGCCTCGATCGCGGCCACGACCTCGCGGCGCAGCTCGTCGGGTGCCACGACCTCCACGTCGGGGCCGAACTTGAGCAGGTCGGGCAGGGCGTGCCGGAGCGACTCGGTCGGGAAGCCGAACTCCTCCCCCGGCTGCGGTGCGAGCTGTGCGACGACCCGGGCCTGGTGGCCGCTGAGCAGGTACCGCGCCTTGTCGAGACCGGCACTGGTCATGCGCACGGTGACGCGTTCGCCGTACATGCGGGCCTCGAACTCCTCGGACCACCCGGCCCAGAAGGCGGCGAGGTCGAAGTCGTCCGGCCGGTCGAACGTCTCGTCCAGGACCTCCAGCTCCAGCACCCGCGACACCCGGTAGGTGCGCAGGCTGCCGACGAAGTACCAGGTGCCCGCCTTGAGGACGAGACCGAGCGGGTCGACCTCGCGGGTGACGGTCTGCTGCCCCCACCGCCGGTAGGTCATGCGGACGCGGCGCTGCTCCCAGACGGCGTCGGCGATGGTGGCGAGGTGCGCGGTCGGTTCGTCGCCGCGGAACCACGTCGGGGTGTCCAGGTGGAACCGCTGCCGGATCTGCTCGGCCCTGGCGCGCAGCTCGGTGGGCAGCGCGGCGAGGAGCTTGAGCTGGGCCGCGGCGGCGAACTCCTGGAGGCCCAGCTCCTGGGCGGGACCGGGCAGGCCGGTGAGGAACAGCGACCGCGCCTCGCCGGAGGTCAGTCCCGTGAGCCGGGTGCGGTAGCCGTCGACGAGCCGGTAGCCGCCGGCCGGGCCGCGGTCGGCGTAGATGGGGACGCCGGCGGCGCCGAGGGCCTCGACGTCGCGGTAGATGGTCCGGGGCGAGACCTCCAGCCGGGCCGCCAGCTCGTCGGCGGTCATCCGGCCGCGGGACTGGAGCAGCAGGAGCACCTGGATGAGCCGGCTCGACTTCATGCCACAAACCTGACATGAACTGTCAGGTTCTGCCAGCAGGGTGGGGTCCATGAAGGCAACCGGAACCATCGAAGTGAAGAGCTGGGACGAGAAGACCTGGGACGGCCGGTCCTACCGGGACGTCGAGGGCCGCAAGCTCACCGAGGCGCACGTCCAGTTCGGGTACGCGGGCGACATCAGCGGTACGGGCAGCTGCCGGTACCTCATGTACTACGGCGACGACGTGGCGTGGACGACCGCGATCGAGGAGGTCACCACGGACGAGGGCACGCTGGTGCTGCGGCACGTCGGCGCCTACCGGTCCGCTGTGGAGGGGTCGATCGAGGTCGTCGACGGCACCGGGCGGTTCCTCGGCGCGAAAGGTGCGGTGACCGTGGACTGGGCGGAGGATGGCAGCGGCACCTACGCGCTGGAGTACGAGGTCTGAGCCCATGACCAACGCCCCCGTCTACGACGCCGCCCAGCAGCGCATCACCGAGCTGGTGCGCGGCCGGGACCCGCAGACGCCCGTCGCGGCGACTCCCGGCTGGTCGGTCAAGGACGTGGTGGCGCACCTGGCCGGCGGTCTGCGCGACTTCGCGGACCGCCGGTTCGACGGTGTCGAGTCCGGCGAGTGGGGTGAACGGCAGGTGCGCGACCGCCGCGGCAACTCGCTCGACGACGCCTTCGCCGAGTGGGACGCGAACCGGGAGCTGGCCGCTCCGCTCTTCGACACGCCCATGGGCTCGGTGCTGATCGCCGAGGTCGTGGCGCACGAACACGACCTGCGCGCCGCGCTGGGCGTGCCCGGCGACCGGGACCCGCAGGTGGTGCGTGCGGCGTTGACCCGGCCGTTGCAGCAGCTCGACCAGCGGATGCGGGAGAACGACGTGCCCGCGCTGCGGGTGGTGCTGGAGCACGGCGACCGCGTGCTCGGGCACGGCGAGCCGGAGGGGACGCTGCGCACGACGTCGTTCGAGCTGATGCGGGCCATCGGCGGGCGGCGGTCGGTGGACCAGATCAGGGCGATGGACTGGGACGGTGACCCGGACACGTGGATCTCGTCGCTGGCGTTGTCCGGAAGGCACCGCGCGGAGCCGTTCGAGGAGTAGGTTCCCGGCGTGACCGACTGGCTGGCAGACACCCGCGAGTCCTACGACACGGTCGCCGCCAGTTACGCCGACTACACGCGCGGCCTGCTGGACGGGATGCCGCACCTGCGGGCGGCGTTGCGGCTGTTCGCCGAGGAGGTGGACGGTCCCGTCGCCGACGTCGGCTGCGGTCCCGGCGACGTAACGGCGCTGCTGCACGGGCTCGGCGCGGACGCGTTCGGGATCGACCTCTCCCCCGCCATGGTCGCGCTCGCCCGGCGGAACCACCCCGGGCTGCGGTTCGAGGTCGGGTCGATGACCGACCCGCTCGGCGACCGGGTCGGCGGGGTGCTGGCCTGGTGGTCGCTGATCCACGTGCCGGACGAGCTGGTCCCGGTGGTGCTCGGGCACTTCCGGGACGCGCTGCGGCCGGGCGGGCTGCTGCAGCTGGGTTTCCACGTCGGCGACCGCACGAACCTGAAGACGCGGGGTTACGGCGGGCACCCGATGCGCGTGCACGTCCACCTGCGCCGGCCGGAGCGGGTGGCGGCGTGGCTGCGCGACGCCGGGTTCGCGGTCGAGGCGCAGTGGCTGCTCGGCGAGGACGGCGCGGTGCTGTTCGCCCGGCGCGGGTGAGACCATTCCACCGTGGCAGAGGAACAGACGTGCCAGCGGTGCGGTGAGGCCGTGGAGCTGGCCCCGGAGGACTTCGAGCTGTTCGAGCGGATGCACCCGGACTGCTTCCACTTCGCGTTCGAGCACGACCTCACCAGGCCGGGCATCACCGAGCAGGAGAACTGCGGCGACGAGACCTGTCCGGTCGGAGCATGAGAGGAGGGGCGCACCCCTGGGTGCGCCCCTCCTCCGCGGTGTGGATCAGCTGCTGTAGGCCTCGAGGGGCGGGCAGGAGCAGACCAGGTTGCGGTCACCCTTCGCGCCGTCGATGCGGCGGACCGGCGGCCAGATCTTCGGAGCACCGGTACCGGCCGGGTACACGGCCTCCTCGCGGGTGTACGGGTGGTCCCACTCGCCGACGGTCACGCAGGCCGCGGTGTGCGGTGCGTTGCGCAGCGGGTTGTCCTCGACGGGCCACTCGCCGGCGCCGACGCGGTCGATCTCGCGCTTGATGGCGATCATGGCGTCGATGAACCGGTCGATCTCGGCCAGGTCCTCGGACTCGGTGGGCTCGACCATCAGCGTGCCGGCGACCGGGAACGACATGGTCGGGGCGTGCAGGCCGTAGTCGGCCAGGCGCTTCGCCACGTCGTCGACCGTCACGCCGGTGGCCTTGGTGATCGGGCGCAGGTCGAGGATGCACTCGTGGGCCACGAAGCCGCCCTCGCCGGTGTAGAGGACTGGGTAGTGCTCGTCCAGGCGGCGCGCCACGTAGTTCGCCGCGGCCACGGCGGTCAGGGTCGCGCGGCGCAGGCCGTCGCCGCCCATCATGCGCACGTACGCCCACGAGATCGGCAGGATCGACGCGGAACCCCACGGGGCCGCGGAGATCGGGCCCACGCCCGTCTCGGGGCCCGCGGTGGGCTGCAGCGGGTGGTTCGGCAGGAACGGGGCGAGGTGGGACTTCACGCCGATCGGGCCGACGCCGGGGCCGCCGCCGCCGTGCGGGATGCAGAACGTCTTGTGCAGGTTCAGGTGCGAGACGTCCGAGCCGAACTTGCCGTAGCGGGCCAGGCCGATCAGCGCGTTGAGGTTCGCGCCGTCGACGTACACCTGGCCGCCCGCGTCGTGGACCAGGCCGCAGACCTCGCGGACGGTGTCCTCGTACACGCCGTGGGTCGACGGGTAGGTGATCATGATCGCGGCCAGGTCGTCGGCGTGCTCGGCGACCGTGGTGCGCAGGTGGCCCATGTCGATGTTGCCCTTGTCGTCGCACTTCACGACGACGACGCGCATGCCGGCCATGACGGCGGACGCGGCGTTCGTGCCGTGCGCGGACGACGGGATCAGGCAGACGTCACGGGCGGAGTTGCCGTTGGCGCGGTGGTAGGCGCGGATCGCCAGCAGGCCGGCGAACTCGCCCTGCGAGCCGGCGTTCGGCTGCAGCGACACGGCGTCGTAGCCGGTGACCTCGGCCAGCCACGCCTCCAGGTCCGACACGATCGTCAGCAGGCCCTTCGCGTCCTCGACCGGCGCGAACGGGTGCAGCGTCGAGAACTCGGGCCAGGTGATGGACTCCATCTCCGCGGTCGCGTTCAGCTTCATCGTGCAGGAGCCGAGCGGGATCATGCTGCGGTCCAGCGCGACGTCCTTGTCGGACAGTGCGCGCAGGTAGCGCAGCAGCGCGGTCTCGGAGCGGTGCGCGTGGAAGACCGGGTGGGTCAGGTAGTCCGAGGTGCGGCGCAGGTCCGACGGGATGCCGTCGGCGGTGTCGGTGTCGATCGCGTCCACATCGGACCCGGTCACGCCGAACGCCTCCCACACGGCGACGACGTGCGCACGCGTGGTCTTCTCGTCGCAAGCGACCGCCACGACGTCGGCGTCCACGAGGCGCAGGTTGATGCCGAGCTCGCGGGCCTTCGCGACGACCTCGGCGGCACGGCCCTCGACGCGCACCTGCACGGTGTCGAAGAACTCGCCGTGCACGACGTCGAGACCGGCCTCGCACAGGCCCGTCGCGAGGACGGTGGCCAGGCGGTGCACGCGGGTCGCGATGGCGCGCAGGCCCTCGGGGCCGTGGTAGACCGCGTACATCGACGCGATCACGGCGAGCAGCACCTGCGCGGTGCAGATGTTCGAGGTCGCCTTCTCACGGCGGATGTGCTGCTCGCGGGTCTGCAGCGCCAGGCGGTAGGCCAGCGAGCCGTCGGCGTCGACGGAGACGCCGACGAGGCGGCCGGGCAGCTGGCGCTCCAGGCCGGAGCGGACGGCCATGTAGCCGGCGTGCGGGCCGCCGAAGCCGATCGGCACGCCGAAGCGCTGGGTGGTGCCGACGACGACGTCCGCGCCGATCTCACCGGGCGGGCGCAGCAGCGTCAGCGCCAGCAGGTCGGCGACGACGACGGCCTGCGCGCCGGCGGCGTGGATCTCCTCCACCAGCGCGGCCTGGTCGCGGACCACACCGGACGCACCGGGGTAGGACAGCAGCACGCCGAAGAAGTCACCGCCCAGGCCCAGGCCCTCGATGCCCTGCGACAGGTCGGCGACGACGACCTCGATGCCCAGCGGCTCGGCGCGGGTCTCGATCACGGCCAGCGTCTGCGGCAGCGTGTCGGCGTCCACGACGAACTTGTTCGACTTCGCCCTGCCCGCGCGGCGCACCAGGGTCATGGCCTCGGCGGCGGCGGTCGACTCGTCCAGCATGGACGCGTTGGCCATCGGCAGGCCGGTCAGGTCGCCGACCATCGTCTGGAAGTTCAGCAGCGCCTCCAGGCGGCCCTGCGAGATCTCCGGCTGGTACGGCGTGTACGCGGTGTACCAGGCGGGCGACTCCAGGACGTTGCGCAGGATCACGCCCGGCGTCACGGTGTCGTAGTAGCCCAGGCCGATCATCTGGGTCATCGGCCGGTTCTGGGAGGCGAGCGCGCGCAGCTCGGCCAGCGCCTCGGTCTCCGTGGCGGGCGCCGGCAGGTCCAGCACCAGGTCGCGCTCGTGGATGGACGAGGGCACCGCGTGCTGCGCCAGCTCCTCCAGCGATCCGACACCGATCACGTCGAGGATGCGGGCGAGCTCGGCGGGGCGCGGGCCGACGTGCCGGTCCGCGAACGGGGTGCCGTGCTCGAGAGCGGCGAGCGGAATGCGGTCCTGCGTCATCTAACGCCTCCGGGGGGCTGCGGGCACACGTGTCCTGGTGCCCTCCCCGCTCTGTCCGTACCCGGCATCGGGCGCCTGAGAGGTTCACCCGCCACGAGAGCGGGCTTTCACCGTCGGCGGGATCTCGAGAGATCCGCTTTCCAGAGGCGTCTCGCTCACGCGGTCCTGGGTGCCTGAGAGGTTCCCGGGGAGGAACTTGCTCCTTCGGCGCCGGGTGCAGCACCCGGTCTCTCCCGCCTGAGTTCAGCGACTACCCGTGAAGAGTACCCGCAGGCAGGCCCGCCAGTCCCCACCGACGCGACCTACGTCTCAGCGACGGGACCGGCTGAGCCGGCGACAGCGGGTCAGCCGGTGGCGCGCTCCCGGCGGCGGCGGGTCAGCTCGTCCTCGGTCATCGGCGCGATTTCCACGCCGTCCGCACGTTCGGCCGGGAACTCGTGGATGGTCCCGCTGATCTCCCGCATCGCACCGCTCACCGCGATGCCGAACACGCCCTGCCCGCCCTGGAGCAGGTCGACGACCTCCTCGGGGGAGGTGCACTCGTAGACGGTCGTGCCGTCGGAGAAGAGCGTGATCCGCGCCAGGTCCTGCACGCCGCGGCGGCGCAGGTGGTCGACGGCGACCCTGATGTTCTGCAGCGAGACCCCGGTGTCCAGCAGCCGCTTCACGACCTTCAGGACGAGGATGTCCTTGAAGGAGTAGAGCCGCTGGCTGCCGGAGCCGTGCGCCATCCGCACCGTCGGCGCGACCAGGCCGGTCCTGGCCCAGTAGTCGAGCTGCCGGTAGGTGATCCCGGCGATCTGGCACGCCGCGGGTCCCCGGTAGCCGACGAGTTCGTCCGGCAGCGAGGAGTCCGGGAACAGCTCACCCTGCTGCCCGGATTCGGCCCGCAAGGGCGCTTCCTCGACCACGCCTGCCTCCCCTCGCCAACGGCCACGAAAGTCGGGGCCGTCAAGCCGCCTGGTCCACTCGCGCAGACCGGCGACGTCCACTCGAGTTCGACGGTAAGACCGCTCCGAGGGCAGGTCAACGCGACGCGCGGGGAGTGTTGGCCCCCAACCTGAGGCGGGGGTCCGCACCGTCACCCGAACTAGGACGTTCAGGTGACGTTTAGTGATTGTTTAGCGGCCATGATGTGCGGAAAGTAGTCCGATCGAGGGACACCCCACCGATCGGCGCCGGGTCCGAACAAGACGGTCAGCGACAGTCGGGGGAACTCAGGTGTCGGCGCCCCGGAAGTCCTCGGGAGACACGGAGTCGAGGAACTCGCGGAACTTCTCGACCTCGTCCTCCTGCTCGTCCGGGATGATCAGACCGGCCTCCGCCAGCACGGACTCCTCCGCGTGGATCGGCACGCCGACGCGCAGCGCGAGGGCCACCGAGTCGGACGGGCGGGCGGACACGCGCACGTCGCCGTCGAACACGAGCTCGGCGAAGAACGTGCCCTCCTGCAGGTCGGTGATCCGCACCTGTTCGAGGTTGCGGCCCAGCGCCCCGATGACGTCCTTGAGCAGGTCGTGGGTGAGCGGGCGGGCCGGTCGCACGCCCTGCTGCTCCAGCGCGATCGCGGTGGCCTCGACCGAGCCGATCCAGATCGGCAGGTACCGCTCACCCTCGGTTTCGCGCAGCAGGAGGATCGGCTGGTTCTGGGGCAGCTCCACCCGGACGCCCACGACACGCATCTCGCTCATCGGGTCTCGCCTCCCTCTGACTCGTTGGGGAGTACCCGGAACGTCTCCGAGCATCCCCCGGCACACGCGTTCGACGCTACCCGCCAAGCGGGCCGTGTGCTCAATCGTTGCGGGCAGAACGTGATCAAGACGATGGCCGCTCGAACCCGCTCTTCCCCGCACCGGGTACAACGAGCGGAAGAGGGCGGCCGATTCCCGGAAAGCACGGCGAACCGGGAGGAGTTCCGCGCAACGGCGGTCAGCGCACGAGTGCGTTCGGGCTCGACGCAGGAAAACTCCCGCGGAGCGCGGCGAACTGCTCAATGACGCAAAACAGTGGAGAAGACGGCAACAGCACTGCACGGTGGAACTCGGGGCGGAGCTGCGTGAGCACCGCCCCGACGCTCGTCATCCCGCAGACCCGGGACCGGCCGGTCCCAGGCCGTCAGGCTCCCGCGGAGCCGGGACCGGTCAGGAAGACCAGGCGGAACTTGCCGATCTGGACTTCGTCGCCGTTCGCGAGGACGGCCTGGTCGACCGGCTCGCGGTTGACGTAGGTGCCGTTGAGGCTGCCCACGTCGATCACGACGAACTCGCCGCCCTCCCGGCGGAACTCGGCGTGGCGGCGCGAGACCGTCACGTCGTCGAGGAAGATGTCGCTGTCGGGGTGGCGCCCCGCGCTCGTCGTGTCGCGGTCCAGCAGGAACCGCGAACCGGCGTTCGGGCCGCGCTTCACCACGAGCAGCGCGGAACCGGCGGGAAGGGCGTCGACACCGGCAACGGCCGGCTCCTGTGCGGGCGCCTCGGCGCCGCCTTCCATCTCCTGGAGGAAGTCCGCCCGGAAGACGGAGGTCCGCTCCGGGGACTGCTCCGGCGGAACGCCTGGGCCGTCGTTCGTGCTCACCTGAGCTCTCCTCCTGCTGCTGGGTCCGTCGTTTCCGGTAAAACCTATCGCGTTCGAGTCGCCCCCCGAGGAGCGGCTCCCCTTCCGGCCGAAGATCCGGCGAAAGATCGACGTCACTCCTTCTCCACCAACGCCTTGTACCCGTCGGCGTCCAAGAGCCCCTCGACCGCCTCGGGGTCGTTCAGGCGGAGCTCGACCATCCAGCCCTCGCCGTACGGGTCGGAGTTGATGGACTCCGGCGACTGCACCAGGGCGTCGTTGATCGCGACGACCTCACCGTCGAGCGGCGAGTAGAGGTCCGACACGCTCTTGGTGGACTCGACCTCGCCGAACGTGTCGCCGGCCGAGACGGTGTGGCCGACCTCGGGCAGCTGGACGAAGACCACGTCACCGAGTTGTTCCTGGGCGTAGTCGGTGATGCCGACGCGCACGGTGTTCTCACCTGTTGTGGCGACCCACTCGTGTTCCTCGGTGTAACGAAGCTCCTCGGGAATCAACTGACTGCGCTCCTCGTGCTGAACCTGTATGGGGTGATCTTTTCACGCGGCCTTTCCGGGAGTGACCCGCAGGGCCGAGAAGAACTGGTAGACGTACAAAAGCGCCGACCACAGGTACAGCGCTGCACCCCACGCGGTGAACGCGTAGGCGAACGGGAGTGCGAGCTGCGCCCACGCCGAGTCGCCCTGCGCGAGCAGCAGCAGGGGGAACGCGTACAGCAGGTTGAAGGTCGCGGCCTTGCCCAGGTAGGTGACCTCGAACGGGCCCCAGCCGCGCTGCCGCAGGACCAGCAGGCAGATGCCGACGACGACCTCGCGCCCGACCAGCACGAGTGCGATCCACAGCGGCACGATGTCCCTGACCACGAACGCCAGCAGCGTGCAGAACACGTAGAGGCGGTCGGCGGCCGGGTCGAGCAGCGCGCCCAGCCGGCTCATCTGGTTCAGCCAGCGGGCGAGCTTGCCGTCCAGCCAGTCGGACAGGCCCGCGAAGACGAGGACGAGCAGCGCCCAGCCGTCGGCGCGGGGTCCGAGCAACAGGTACAGGAAGAGCGGAACACCGGCCAGCCGCAACACGCTGAGCAGGTTCGGAATCGTCAGCAGGCGATCAGCCGGGTCACGCACACCCGCACTCTAAACGAGTGGCCGCGCACGGGCTGCCGGATGGCGTCACGGCACGCGGTGCGGGTGGTCGCAGGAGCTGCGCGGCCGGTCGGGGGACGGGGCCCGGTGGGGTGGAGGGAGCTCAGGCCGTCCGGGTGAACGTCCAGCCGCGGCGCTGCATCTCGGCACCGGTGAGCGAGCACGGGCGACCGCGGTCGTCGCGGCCCACCCAGCGGGCGCGGAAACCCTCGAGCACGTACGCGTGGCCCCGGCTCCACACCACGCTGCACGGCGCGGTGGGCAGCTGCTCGGCCGGCTGCGGCTCGGTCTCCATGGCGGTTCTCATCTCAGTCCCTCCGTGACATCAGGGATGTCGGCCACCGGGGCTCCGGCGTTATCCCTGTGAACGAATTCTGGCTGACTGTGGTTCAGAACACGTGTCCGTTCCGGGTCCGGAGCGTTAACTGGATCAAATGCCGCGCCGAGCTGTTCGGGGCCGAAGCGCGGCGGATGGCCACGTCGTTGCTCGCGCAACCGTTCGTCGTGCGCCGATGACCACCCATCTCGTCAGTCCGATCGGCGCGGCCTAACGTGTCCGCGTGGACCAGGTGAAATTCGGGCCGGAGCTCCTCTCCCGGTTGCTCGACCACCTCGGCGCGCAGCTCGACGGCTGCCGCGGGGTGGGCCTGTCGGTGTGGCCCGACGGGGCGGTGCTGCGGGCGGTCGGCGTGGCGCAGGAACTGGACCGGGCGCAGGTGGAGGCCGGGGAGGGACCACTCGTCGACGCCTCCCGCGACGAGCGGCAGGTGACCGCCGAGCTCGGCGGTCACCACGTGGTGGCGGTGCCGGGGAGCTGGGGTGACAGCGGACCGATAGTGCTGACGGTCTACCTGGACCACCCGGCTGGCATCGAGGACCTGAAGGTGGTCGAGGAGATCGAGCCGCTGCTCGCGACGGCGGCCGCGGTGGTGCAGTTCTGCGCCGGCGAGGTCCTGCGGGCCGACCAGATGGTGCGGATGGTGCAGCACCGGCGCTACATCGAGCAGGCCAAGGGGCTGCTGGTGGGTGCGCGGGGATGCCGGCCGGGCGAGGCGTTCGAGCTGCTCGTGCGAGCCAGCCAGCACGCGAACGTGAAGCTCCGCGACGTCGCGGCGGCCCTGGTGCTCGTGGTCGGCGGGGACCTGGAGGACACTGGTGAGGACGTCACGGTGCCGCCGCGGACCGCCTATGACACCGCTCGCGAACTTTGGGCGGAGTTGCAGGTTTGAGTCTTCGGCGACCGGGGTACGGAAGCGGCGACCTGTCCTGTCGAGCGACCTCTCCCGTACGGTGATGTCGCAGCGGTTGAGCCAGCAGCCGCGTGGTGGGGACCGCTGCTGTGGCGGCTCCCCGTGGTCCGAGTAGGGAGAAGATCGGTGACTGTGCAGGACCCGCAGACCATTGAGCTGTCGGCCCGGCAGCCGTCCGACGGCGTCACGGTGCTCGCCGTGTCCGGCGAGGTGGACATGGTGTCCGCGCCGACGCTGCGCGACGCCCTCGTGAACGGCCTCACCGACGGTGGCACCTTCGTGGTGGACATGACCGGCGTGACGTTCCTGGGTTCCGCCGGACTCGCCGTGCTCGTCGAGGCGGCGCGGCTGGCCCCCCAGCGCAACGCGACCCTGAAGGTCGTGGCGACCAAGCGCGCGGTGACGCGTCCGCTGGAGGCCACCGGGCTGGGCGAGGTGCTCGCCGTGCACGACTCGGTGGACGCCGCCCTGAGCTGAGACCACCTGACCTGGGACGAACCCGGCCCAGGACGACTACGACGACTGCGCGTGCCGGCCTGAGCCGAGACCCATCGGGCTCAGGGGGCTTGCGGGGCTTCCGGCACCACGGTGAGCCGGTTGCCCGCCGCGGCCAGCGCCGACGCGACCTCGGCCAGTGCGTGCGCGATGCCTTCGCGCCGCGGGCCGAGACCGCTCAGGTCGACGGTCAGCGGCACGGTGCCGCCGCGCGCGGCGGTGACCAGCCTCCGCCGCAACGACGGTCCCGCCTCGGCGGGCGCGTCACCGCGGACCACCGCCACCACGCCCGAGGAGGTCTCGTAGGCATGCACGTGGCAGTCGGGTGCGGTGTCGTACGTCGCGGGCACGGGCGACCGGGTCCTGCGCAGCCGCACGGTGGTGCCGTTCGGCGAGCGGTGGATCTCGACGTCGTCCACGCTCTCCCGCATGAGCAGGAGTCCCCTGCCGCGCGTGGTGAGCGCGGGTGGTGGCACGCGCCACCGGCCGTGGTCGATGACGTCCACCACGGTCGTGCCGTCGCTCTCGATGCGGGCGCGCACCTCGACCGTGCCGTGCTCGGAACCGGGGTAGGCGTGCTCGACGGAGTTGTTGACCGCTTCGCTCACCGCGAGGACGAGGTCGTCGGCCTCGTCGTCGGTGAACCCGCCGCCTCGCAACCAGTCACGCAGCCGGTGCCGAACGGGCCCGACCTCGTGTGCGTCCGCGGGGAAGCGGAGGGCCAGGAAGTCCTCTCGCACCAGCACGACTCTCCTCCCCTTGATCTCCTGCCTCCAGCAGGTGATTTCCCTGGGCACGGGGTCAGTACACGTGTGAAATGAGATCGGTTCGGGTAAGGCAGTGACATGCCGGCCCAGAGAGCCTTCAGAGCAGAACGGACTACGAGGTGGGTGTGACGCAATTGTCAGGGGTCGAACTGCGGATGGCAGTGGACCCGACGCAGCTCTCCATCGCGCGCGCGGTAGCCGCGGACATCGCGATGCGGCAGGACTTCGACCTCGACGCGATCGAGGACCTCAAGCTCGCGGTCGACGAGACGTGCTCCACGTTGATCACGCTCGCCGCCGACGACGCGGTCCTGAGCTGCCACTTCGCGGTCGACGCCGCGGGTGCGGTCCGGGTGAGCGCGAAGGTGTCGGCCAAGGCGGCAGCGGGCCCGGACGAGGGCAGCTTCGGCTGGCGCGTGCTGACCGCGCTGGTGGACTCGGTGGAGACTTCCGTGAAGGACGACGCCGCCGAGACCGAGGGGTTCGTGGTCCACATCGACCTCGTGAAGTCCTCGGCAGGGGCGGTGGATGAGTGACCGGCTCCGAAGAGGCGACCGCCACGGCCTCGGAGACCGCTGAGAACGCGCAGGGCACGGCGGCCACGACCGAGCCGGCTGAGGCCGCTGAGTCCTCGACCGGGTCGACGAGCGGCAAGGGTGGCGACTACGACCACCTGGCGCCGTTGTTCGCCGAGCTCGCCGCGACGCCCGCCGGCCCGAAGCGCGACACGTTGCGGGACCGGCTCGTCACCGAGCACCTCCCGGTCGCCCAGCACATCGCGCGCCGGTTCGGCCACCGCGGTGAGCCGCACGAGGACCTCGTGCAGGTGGCGACGGTCGGCCTGATCAACGCGGTCGACCGGTTCGACCCCGAGCGCGGCAGCGACTTCCTGTCTTTCGCGGTGCCCACGATCATGGGTGAGGTGCGGAAGTACTTCCGCGACTCGTCGTGGTCGGTGCGGATGCCGCGGCGGCTCAAGGAGCTGCACCTCGCGATCAACGCGGGCACCTCGCGGCTGTCGCAGTCGCTGGGTCGCGCGCCGACGCCGTCCGAACTGGCCGAGCACCTGGGCCTGAGCCGCGAAGAGGTCCACGAGGGGCTGGCGGCCGGCAACGCCTACCAGAGCGCGTCCCTGGACGACATGCTGATGTCGGACGACTCGTCGATCTCCCTCGGGAACACGATCGGCGAGGAGGACCCGGAGATCGCGATGATCGAGCAGCGGGAGGCGTTGCACCCGCTGCTGCAGAAGCTGCCCGAGCGCGAGCGCAAGATCGTGATCATGCGGTTCTTCGGCAACATGACCCAGACGCAGATCGCGCAGAAGGTCGGCATCTCGCAGATGCACGTGTCGCGGCTGCTGGCGAAGACGCTGCGGCAGCTGCGCGACGTCTTGGAGGAATGACCGGTTACAGCTGTTGTTCCCACGGCCCCGCGTCCTCGTTCCGAAACGAGGGCGCGGGGTTTCGTCATCACTTGCCCCGGAAGACGCAAAGCAGACTTGCGGTCGCGGCGAAGCTAGGCGGCGCGGACACGGCGGCGGGCCGCCGAGATGATCTGACGGCGTTCGTCCTCGCCCATGCCACCCCACACGCCGTAGGGCTCCTGGGACTCGAGGGCGTGCGCACGGCACTGCGCGAGCACCGGGCAGTGCGAGCAGATGGCCTTGGCCTTCTCCTCACGCGCTGCCCTGGCGTACCCGCGCTCGTTGTCGGGGTGGAAGAAGATGGCGCTGTTCTGGCCGCGGCACAGCCCCTCCATCTGCCAGTCCCACACGTCGGTGACCGGTTTGGGCAGGCGGGTCGTGCAGGTCATCGCGACTCCCTAAGGCTGGGGCGGAAGAGTTGCGATCACTGCGTACCTCTGCTCGTGCGGCGGTAAACCTGTTCGGCCCAGGTCACAACCGCTCGGGGGCGGAAATTCCGAGCAGGTCGAGACCCAGGGTGAGCACGCGGCTCGTGAGGGCGAGCAGGTGCAGGCGCGAGTCCTGCAGCTCCTGCGTCTCCGCCTTCATGACCGAGCAGGTCTCGTAGAACGTGGACAGCGCCGTGGCCGTGTCGAACAGGTAGGCCGTCAGCTTGTGCGGCGCCAGGTCCTCGATGGCCGCCCTGACCGCCGTGGGCAGCTGCAACAGCTTCAGCGCCAGGTCGCGTTCGGCCTGTTCGGCGAGCGTGATGGCGGCGTCCTGCGGGGCCGTACGACCGACCTTGCGCGCGATGGAGTGCGTGCGCGCGTTGGCGTACTGCACATACACGGACGTGTCGCCGGTCTTGGCCAGCATCTTCTCCCACGAGAAGACGTAGTCCTTCTCGCGGTCGTTGTGCAGGTCGGCGTACTTCACCGCGCCGATGCCGAGGACGCGGGCGAGCTCCTCGCGTTCTGCACCCTCCACTTCGGACGTCTCCGGGATGGCCTTCTCGGCGTGCTGCACGGCTTCGGTCAGCAGGTCGACGAGCTTGATCGTGCCGCCGGCGCGGGTGCGGATGGTCTTGCCGTCCTCGCCCAGGATCGTGCCGAACGGCGTGTGCACCGCCGTGTGCGCGTCGTCCAGCCACCCGGCCTGCCGGGACGTCGCGAAGATCATCTGGAAGTGCAGCGTCTGCGGCGCGCCGACGACGTAGATCAGCTGGTCGACCTCGCGCTCGCGCACCCAGTACCGCACGGTCGCGAAGTCGGTGGTCGCGTACCCGTACCCGCCGTCGCTCTTGCGCACGATCAACGGCTGACGGTCGCCCTCGCGCCCCTTGAAGCCGGGCGGGAACACGCACAGCGCGCCGTCGGACTCCTCGACGAGCCCCTTCTGCCGCAGCTCGGTGATCGTGTCCGCGAGGAACGGGTTGTAGAAGCTCTCGCCGTAGGTGTCGGCGGCGGTGAGCTTGATGCCGAGCACGTCGTAGATGTGGTCGAAGTGCCGCTGCGACTCCGCGACGAGCTCCCGCCACAGCTTCAGCGTCGCCTCGTCCCCGCCTTGCAGCAGCACGACCCGCCGCCGCGACCGGTCGGCGAACGCCGGGTCGCTGTCGAACTTGACCCGCGCTGCCTGGTAGAAGCCGTTGAGGTCGCTGATCTCGAACTCGTCGTCGAACCCGAGGTCCACGAGGTGCTCGATCAGCATGCCGAACGGCGTGCCCCAGTCGCCCAGGTGGTTGTGCGGGATCACCTCGTGGCCCGCGAACGCCAGCAGCCGCGACAACGCGTCCCCGATGACGGTCGACCGGACGTGGCCGACGTGCATCTCCTTGGCCACGTTCGGGCTGCTGTAGTCGATCGCGATCCGCCGCGGCTCCTCCACGACCGGCACACCGAGCCGGTCGTCCCCCTTCAGACCCGCGACCTGCTGCTCCAGCCACCCGCGGGTGAGCCGCAGGTTGATGAACCCCGGCCCGGCGATCTCCGGCGTCTCCACGGCGTCGGCCGAGTCGAGGTGCTCGACGATCAGCTGCGCCACCTCGCGGGGGTTGCGGCCGACCTTCTTGGCGAGGCTCATGGCCACGTTGCACTGGTAGTCGGCACCGTCTCGGTTGGACGGTCGGATCAGCGCTTCCTCCGCGGTGATGTCCACGTCCAGAGCGGCGCGCAACGCCCGCGCCACCCGCTGGCCCAGCTCGAGCCCGACATCCCCACGCAGCACTGAACCCACCTCTCGACCGCGGCTTTGCCTCCCAGTATTTCACCCGCCGCAAACGAGAAGGGCACCGAGGCTTCCGGCTGCCCGCGCGTCACCACCGCCCGAGCAGCAGCGCCCCGCCCCCGACCAGCGCCGCCAGGCTCACCGCCCCGAACACCGTCACCCACCCGAGCGCCGGCACGCCGGTCAGCCACGCCAGCACGTCCGCGTCGGAACGCGGAGCCTGCCGCCGCCAGCGCTTGACCTGCAGCTCCCACACCGGGCGCACCCCGCCGAGCAGCAGGAACCACGCGAACACGTACGCGGCGGTGTCGCGCACCTCGGGTGGGGCGTAGAAGGAGATGAAGAAGAACGCGCCGCCGGTGACCACGACGGACAGCACGCCGAAGACGTTGCGGATCATGATGAGCATCGCCGCGAGGAACGCGATGGTGATCCAGAGCATCAGGCGGATCTGGTCGTTGGTGATGAGCAGGGCCGCGCCGAACCCGAGCAGTGATGGGGCGGTGTAGCCGGCCAGTGCGGTGAAGACCATGCCGGGGCCGCGGGGTTTGCCGCGGGAGACGGTGAGGCCGCTGGTGTCGGAGTGCAGCTTGATGCCGCTGAGGCTGCGGCCGGTGAGCACCGCGACCAGTGCGTGGCCGCCTTCGTGGGCGATGGTGATGACGTTGCGGGTGAGGCGCCAGACCGCGGACGGGGCCACGGCCAGGAACGCGGCCAGCGCGGTGCCCCACGTGATCAGGACCTCGTGCGTGAGCAGTTCGTCCGAGAGCATCGCGACATCGAAACAGACGCGCCGTGAGAGCCGCATGTGGGCTGCTCACGGCGCGTCGGCTCCGGACAGTGCGTGTGGGAGTCCGTCCGCCCGGATGGGAGTTGTGGCTAGTGCTTGATCCGGTCGGAGATCTTGTCGCGGTCCACGCGGTCGGTCTTCGGGTCCACCACGGCCTGCTCCTTCGTGATGGGCTCCTGCGTGCGCGGGCTGACGGCCGGGTCGACGGGCTCGATCCGGCGGTCGTCGCCGAGGTGGTCGTGCGCAACCGTGCCGGGGACGTGGTCGTGGCGGTTGTCGTGCGCCTCGCGCGGCTCCGGCAGCTCGGGCTCCTCCTCGATCAGCTTGCGGCGGGCGGGCATGACCGCGAGCAGCAGGCCGAACAGGGCGAGGCCGAGGTGCAGCCAGTTGTCGTTCGTGTTGAGCGCCAACGGGTTGCCGGCCGCGGACACGGGGTTCTGCGCGACGATCCCGGTGATCATCAGGCCCCACACGAACAGGGCGCCGTAACCGAGGAAGAGCAGCCACCCGTACAGCCGGGCGAGGCCGGAACCGAGTGCCATCACCAGGCCGAGCACGCCGACGACCACGTGCACCAGGTTGTGCAGCGCGTTCACGGAGAACCCGAGCACGAACGAGTGCGCGGTCCAGTCGCCGATCCCCGTGCGGGTGAAGCCCACGACGCCGAACACGATGAACGCGATGCCGGCGAGCGCCGCCAGCACCTGCACCGGTTGCAGACCGGCGACCTTGACAGTGACGCGGTGGGTCATGACGCCCTCCAGGCTCCGTACTTGGTCGCCGGAGAACTACCCCGCCATCACCTCGGCCAAACCGTGCGCGGCCACGCCGGGCACCCCGTTGCGCGGCACCACGACGTTGCGCTTGGCGACGTGCACGACGCGCGCACGCGCGGGGTTGACCAGCACGGTCGCCTCGGCGTCGAGGTCGGTGTGGACGCGGACCTCGACCTGCGAACCGCGTGCGGCGGCGTTGCGCAGCGCGGCGGCGAGGGTGTCGAGGTTCCACGGTTTGACGAGCCGGAACTGGAACTCGTCGACGTGCAGGACGGCCCACAGCTCGGTGCCGGCGGGAGGATCGGTCGGGTTCATGCGGCGGTCTCCTCGGTGGTGGGCCCCGCGTGACGCGGCTGAGGTGCAACGGCTCCGGTGCGCGCGGCGAGCAGCGCGTCCTGCCCGTCGATCGCCGCGTCGTCAACGTCGATGCCGACTCGCACGTACTCAAAGAGGACAGCACGGGTCGTCAGATACGGCCGGGCACCGCCTGCGGCTTGCGCCCGATGCCCGCGTACGCGCCGGGGACCACGCACGGCGCCTCGACCTCCAGCCCGTCCAGCAGCGCCTCGACCGGCTGCGGGTGGGAGACGACGAGGAAGCCGCCCGCGGGCAGCGCGTGCCGGTAGCGGCGGACGACCCGGCCGGGGCCGGTGGCGTCGTCGACGTAGCGCAGGACGTCCACCATCAGCACGGCGTAGGGCTCGCGCAGGTCCAGGTGGGACAGCACGCCGGGGTGCCGCAGCACCTGCTCCGGCCGGCGCAGGTCGGCCTGGATCGCGCACGCCCGCGGCTCGCCGCGCAGCAGGCCGCGGGCGAACGTGGCGGTCACCTGGTCGGAGTCGACGTAGACCACGCGGGCGTCGGGCAGCGTCTGGTGCGTCGCGCCGCACGTCGGGATGCCGGAGCCCAGGTCGAGGAACTGGCGGACGCCGGACTCCCAGCAGTGCCGGACGGCGTGGCGCAGGAAGAGCCGGTGGGCCCTGGTGACGAGCGGCAGCTCCGGGTCGATCCGGACCGCCTGCTTGGCGAACGCGCGGTCGGCGGCGTAGTTGTGCGCGCCACCCAGGTAGTAGTCGTGGATCCGCGCGGCGTTCGGCCGACGTACGTCGACCTCGTAACGCGCGAAGGCGGGGACCGCAGCCATTCGCAGAGCGTAACTGGCGCCTAGACCATTCGGGCGAAGTTTTCGAAGATTCTTTGGGTCCGTCTGACATTCACCCGGTTGACGGCGGGCCCGGTCCACCCCACGGAGACCGGGCCACGTAGCGCGCACGGGAATCGAACCCGTGTTTCCGGATTGAGAGTCCGACGTCCTGACCACTGGACGAACACGCCGAGGACGAGCATTAAAAGAAATGCTCGAAGGTAATTCGTAGAAGGCGTTTCAGCTGCTCACAGCTTGGCCGGAGCTCCGGTCCATTCATCTGCTCGGATCATGCAACAATCATGACCGACCACCTGACGGCGCCGCAAAGGAATTAATCGAGCCACGTCAGCGCGAGCCACAGCGCGGCCCGCGCGTCGGCTGACCCGAGGTCGCGGCCGAGCAGCCGTTCGACGTGGGCGATGCGGTGCCGGACGCTGTTGCGGTGCACGCCGAGCACCTCGGCGGTGCGGTCCCAGCTGCCGTGCCGGCCCAGCCAGGCCCTCAGCGTCTCGACCAGCTCCGGCCTTCCGAGCAGCGCCGCCAGCTCCCTGCGGGCGAACGCGGCCGCCACCGCCGGGTCCAGCAGGGACGTCAGATCGGACGCGGGCAGGGCGGGGGAACCGGTCGCCAATGCGCGTGCCAGCAGCCCCGAGGCCTCGGCCGCGGCGGCACCGAAGGCCGCGGCGGACGGCACGCCGGCGGGCACCGGCGAGGAGACGCCGACCGGACCGGACACCGCGAACCCGGCCGGCACCAGCGCGAGGAACCCGTCCCCGAGCTTCGACACCAGCGGCCCGTACCGCCGGGCCAGCACGTCGTGGTCCTCCCGCGACCGCCCCGCCACCACCCGGTGCGGGCCAGGCCCCAGCACGTCCTCCACGCCGGTGGCCTCCTCGCGCAGCAGGGCCGCCGCCGCGAGGCGCGCGATCCGCCCGCGCTCCCCCTCGACGTCGCGGCGCAGCAGCCCCAGCAACGCGAGCGCGACGGCGACGACGGCCCGTTCGGCCGGCGAGAGCGCCACCGGTCTGCGCACCACGAGCACCGCGGCCTCGACCGGGTCGAGCGTCACGTGGTCGTCACCCACCCTGGTGGAGGCCGAACGGGGGCCGGTGCCCGACGCGACCCGGTCCACGAGGGACGCCACGTCGTCCGGTGCGGTCGCGGGGTCCACCAGCTCGGCGCGGCACCCCAGCACGGTGGCGAGCACGGCCAGCACCGACTCCACCGGCCGCACGCGGGTCGCGGCACGGGTGAGCGCGCGCTGGCCCTCGGCCAGCATCCGCTGCTCCCGCACGGCGATCTCCGCGAGCAACGCGCCCAGCGCCCGCGACACGGCCAGGAACGGCGTCGACGGCGGCACGGCCAGCAGCGGCATCCCCTGGTCCGCGCACGCTCGCACCAGCGACGGCGGCACCGCCGGGAACTCCGGTTCGACGCCGAACCCGATCGCGGTGACACCGGAGGACACCAGCCCGGCCACGTAGGCGGGCACGTCGCCCGGGAACCGCACCCCGGCGGTGAGCAGCAGCTCCTCGCCGACCAGGTACGGCGCCGGGTCGGCCAGCTCGGACACGTGCGCCCAGCGGACCGGCCGGTCCAGCCCGGACGATCCGCACAGGACGGTCAGCCCGAGCTCGGCACGCGCCACGAGCGCCCGCAACGGGACGGTTTGCACAACCACAAGCCCGGGATTGTGCAGAGCAACCGCTTACCGGCGCCAGCCCGCGTTCCTACTGTTGCACCCCGAGGAGGTCCGGCAGTGGCTCTCGACCACGCGGTGATCGCCGCTCACGTGCTCGGGATCTCCGGTGGGTGGCAGGACGCGCAACAGGGAAGGAACTGGTGAAGCCATGATCGGCCCCGTCGACTCCTCGCAGGTCCCCCGGTACGCGGGCCCGGCGACCTTCGCCCGGCTGCCGCGCCTGGACCAGGTGGCGCACGCGGACGTCGCGGTGGTCGGGGTCCCGTTCGACACCGGTGTCTCCTACCGGCCGGGCGCGCGGTTCGCCCCGGCGGCGGTGCGGGAGGCGTCCCGGCTGCTGCGGCCCTACCACCCCGGCCTGGACGTGTCGCCGTTCGAACGCGTGCAGGTCGCGGACGGCGGGGACATCGCGGTGAACCCGTTCCACATCGGCGCGGCGATCGAGACGATCGAGGGCGCGGCATCGGCGTTGCAGGCCGAGGGCACCAGGCTGGTGACCATCGGCGGTGACCACACGATCGCGCTGCCGTTGCTGCGGGCGGTGTCACGCATCCACGGACCCGTTGCGCTGCTGCACTTCGACGCGCACCTCGACACCTGGGACACGTACTTCGGCGAGCCCTACACGCACGGGACGCCGTTCCGCCGCGCGGTCGAGGAAGGGGTCCTCGACACGGAGGCGATCTCCCACGTCGGCACGCGCGGGCCGTTGTACGGCAAGAAGGACCTGGAGGACGACCGGCGGCTCGGGTTCGGCATCATCACGTCGTCGGACGTCCTGCGGCGCGGTGTCGACGAGACGGTCGACGCGCTGCGGCACCGCATCGGGGCACGACCCGTGTACGTGTCGATCGACATCGACGTGCTGGACCCGGCGCACGCCCCCGGCACCGGGACGCCCGAGGCCGGCGGGATGACGTCGCGGGAGCTGCTGGAGGTCCTGCGCGGGCTGCGGGGGCTGAACCTGGTCGGCGCGGACGTGGTCGAGATCGCCCCGGCCTACGACCACGCGGACATCACGTCTGTGGCAGCCTCGCACGTGGCTTACGACCTGGTGGCGCTGATGTCCTTGAAGGAGAGCGCGTGATCACCACGCGACCATCGCGTCTGTGGCAGACAGTGCACACGGTGGCCTACGACCTGGTGTCGCTGATGTCCTTGAAGGAGAGCACGTGATCACCACGCGACCATCACGTCTGTGGCAGACAGTGCACACGGTGGCTTACGACCTGGTGTCGCTGATGTCGTTGAAGGAGAGCGCGTGACCGTGTCCCGCAACGGCGGTGATGTCGTCGTCGAGACGTTGGAGGCTCTGGGCGCGAGCACCGTCTTCGGCATCCCCGGCCAGCACGCCCTCGGCCTGTTCGACGCGGTGCGGCGCTCGAAGCTGCGGTACGTCGGCAGCCGGACCGAGGTCAACGCCGCGTTCGCCGCCGACGGCCACGCGCGGATCACGAGGTCCGTGACGCCGTTGCTCGTGTCGACCGGGCCGGGTGCCCTGCAGACGTTGGCCGGACTGCAGGAGTCAGCGGCCGCATCGGCGCCCGTGCTGGGCATCTCGTCGCAGATCCCGTTGGCGGGCCTTGGTGGCGTGCGCGGCGGGTACCTGCACGAGCTGACGGACCAGCTGGCGTCGTTCCGCCACATCGTGAAGCACGCGCGCGTTGTCCGGCGTGCGTCGCAGATCCCGTCGGCGTTGACCGAAGCGTGGGAGATCGCGCTGACGGCACCGCACGGGCCCGTGTGGCTGGAGATCCCGCAGGACGTGCTGCTCGGACCGGCCGGGGTTCCGCCGGTGACGTCGGTGTCGTGGTCGCCGCGCGCGCTGCCCCCGCGGCCGGAGCTGGTCGCGGAAGCGGTGCGGTTGCTGGACGGTGCTGAACGGCCGGTGATCCTGGCCGGCGGTGGAGCGTCCGGGCCGGAGCTGGTGGAGCTGGCCGAGAAGCTGCGCGCGCCGGTCGTCAGCACGTTCGGCGGCAAGGGCAACTTCCCGTGGGAGCACCCGCTGTCGGCGCAGTCGTGGCTGGAGGACCGGCACACCACGGAGTTCCTGGCCGACGCGGACGTGCTGCTGGTGGCCGGCTCCGGCCTCGGCGAGCTGTCCAGCAACTACCGCACGTTCCGGCCGCGCGGCACGGTGGTCCAGGTCGAGGCGGACCTCGGCAAGCTGGAGGCGAACTACCCCGCGCTGGGCATCCACGCCGACGCACGCCTCGCCCTGCGCGCGTTGGTCTCCGGTGTCACGGCCAGGGCCGCCGACGGCGTTGCCGAGCGCCGCGTCGCCGAGCTGCTGTCCTGGGTGCGCGAACGCTTGCGCGGTCAGGACCTCGACCTGGAGCTGGAGGTGCTGCACGCGGTGCGCGCCGCCGTGCCCGACGGCACCCCGACCTGCTGGGACATGACGATCCTCGGCTACTGGGCCTGGTCGGCCTGGGACCCGCGCGGTGGTGCGCAGCTCTCCGCCCAGGGCGCGGGCGGCCTCGGCTACGGCTTCCCCGCCGCACTCGGGGTCGCAGCGGCGGGCGGCGGACCGGTGCTCGCGGTCTCCGGCGACGGCGGTGCCATGTACGGCATCTCCGAGCTGGCGGTCGCCGCCCAGCACGGGTCGCGCGTGGTGTGGCTGATCGTCGACGACGGCGGCTACGGCATCCTGCGCGAGTACATGACCGACGCCTTCGGCCAGGCCACCGGCACCGAGCTGGCCCGCCCGGACTTCGTCGCGCTGGCCGCGTCGTTCGGCGTGCCCGCCACCCGCAGCACCCCCGGGACGCTGCGGGAGGACCTCGCCAAGGCCTTCGCGGACGGCGGCCCGCACGTGGTGGTCCTGCCCGCCGTGCTGCGCATGTTCGCCCCCACGCACCTGGAGCACCCGTGATCGTCGCGAACCTCGTCAACGGCACCTCCGCCCCGGCCGCGGCCACCTCGCCGCTCGTCGACCCCGCGACGGGCCTGGAGACCGGCCGCGCCGCCGTCTCCCGCGCCGCCGAGGTCGACGCCGCCGTCGCTGCTGCCGCCGCCGCGTTCCCCGGCTGGTCGCGCACCACCCCGGCGGACCGCCAGCGGGCCCTGCTGGAACTCGCCGACCTGGTCGAGGCGAACGCGGAGGCCCTCGCCGACGCCGAGGTCCGCGAGACCGGCAAGATCCGCTCGGTGCTGCTGGACGAGGAGGTCCCCCAGTGCGCCGACCAGCTCCGCTTCTTCGCGGGCGCTGCCCGTGCGCTGGGCACCGCCGCGGCCGGCGAGTACCTGCCGGGCCACACCTCCTACCAGCGCCGCGAGCCGGTCGGGGTGATCGCGCAGATCACCCCGTGGAACTACCCGCTGATGATGGCCGTGTGGAAGATCGCCCCGGCGCTGGCCGCGGGCAACACGGTGGTCCTCAAACCCGCCGACACCACCCCGTCGTCCACGGTGCTGCTCGCGTCGCTGGCCGCACGGGTGCTGCCGCCGGGCGTGTTCAACGTCGTCCTGGGCGACCGCGACACCGGCCGGCTGCTGGTCGAGCACCCGGTCCCGGCGATGGTGTCGCTGACCGGCTCCACCCGCGCCGGCGTCGAGGTGGCCCGGTCCGCGGCCACGACGGTGAAGCGCCTGCACCTGGAGCTCGGCGGCAACGCGCCGGTGCTCGTCTTCGACGACGTGGACGTCACCGCGACGGCGGAAGGCGTTGTGGCAGCGGCGTTCTACAACGCCGGGCAGGACTGCACCGCCGCGTCCCGCGTGCTGGTGCACACCGCGGTGCACGACGAGCTCGTCACGGCGTTGGTGCGGGCCGCCTCGGCACAGGTGCCCGGAACGGACTTCGGACCGCTGAACTCGCAGGCCCAGCTCGACCGCGTGCTCGGGCTGCTCTCCCGGACCACCGGGACGGTCCACTGTGGAGGGAAGCGGCACGGCTCTGCCGGGTTCCACCTGGAGCCCACGGTGGTGTCCGGCCTGTCCCAGGACGACGAGCTCGTCCAGGAGGAGGCGTTCGCGCCGGTGATCACCGTGCAGCCGTTCACCTCCGACGACGAGGCCGTGGCGCTGGCCAACGGCGTCCCGCAGGGACTGGCGTCGTCCGTGTGGACGCGGGACGTCGGCCGTGCCACCGCGGTGAGCGCCCGGCTCGACTTCGGCATCGTGTGGGTGAACACGCACGGACTGGTGGCGTCGGAGATGCCGCACGGCGGGTTCGGGGCTTCCGGTTACGGCAAGGACCTGTCGGTGCACAGCCTGGAGGACTACACGCGCGTGAAGCACGTGATGATCGCGCACTGACGCGCTGTTGACCTCCACTTAGCTGGAGCTCCTAGCGTTCGTGCCATGTTCGCGATTCGGCAGCACGAGTTCGGTCCGGCGGAGAACCTGCGCTTCGAGGAGGTGCCCGACCCGGAGCCCGGTCCCGGTCAGGTGCGCGTCACCGTGGCCGCCGCCGGCGTCCACTTCGTCGACACCATCATCCGCAAGGGCGCGTTCGGGCCCGTCGACTTCCCGACGACCCCGGGGCGCGAGGTCGCGGGCGTCGTCACCGCGGTCGGTGCCGGGGTGACGAGCGACTGGGTCGGGCGCCGGGTCGTGACCCACCTCGGCATGGGCGGTGGCGGGTACGCCGAGCTCGCCGTCGCCGCGGTGGAGGCGCTGCACCCGGTGCCCGACGACGTCTCGTTCGAGGCGGCCGTCGCGATGATCGGCACCGGCCGCACGGTGGTCGGCGTGCTGGACGTGGCCCGGCTGACGGCGGACGACGTGGTCCTGGTGACGTCCGCGGCGGGCGGCATGGGCACGTTGTTCGTGCAGGAGGCGCGCGCCATCGGCGCCCAGGTGATCGGGCTCGCGTCGGGCACGAAGCTCGACCACGTGATGGCCAACGGCGCCGACGCCGCCATCGACTACACCCGGCCCGGCTGGGGCGACGCGCTCAAGGACATCACCGTCGTGCTCGACGGCGTCGGCGGCGAGGTCGGCACGGCGGCGCTGAGGACGCTCGGCGTCGGCGGGCGCACGATCATCTACGGCTGGGCGTCCGGAACGGCCACCGACACCAGCGTCGACAACCTGTACCCGAAGTCGCTGACCGCGGTGGTCGCGCTGGGGCCGGGGCTGCTGCGGCGCGGGCTGCGGGCGCTGGAGGACGAGTCGATGGCCGGGCTGGCGAGCGGGCGGTTCGTGCCCTCGGTCAACCCGCCGTTCGCGCTCAAGGACGCGGCACGGGCGCACGAGGCGCTGGAGTCCCGTGCCACCGTGGGCAAAGTGGTGCTCAAGCCGTGAAGCAGGGGCCGTTCCCGCGAACGGGAACGGCCCCTGCACCAGCGCTCCGTCAGGCCTGGACCGGCACCTCGACGAACTTCTTGCCCGCGGTGTTCTCGACGACGACGGACTTGACGTCGTTCGGCGCGACCAGCGCGGACCCGTCGAGGTTCGTGCCCTCGGCCGCACCCTTCTTCGAGACGAGCCAGGAGCCCGCCTCCTGCCGGGTGCCGTCCTTGGCCACCACGAAGATGCGGCACTTCTCGCCCTCGGGGATGCCCGCGATCGCGAAGTTGGTCCGCACCCAGCCGGTGGCCGGGACGACCTTCACGGTCATCGACGCACCGGTCACCGCGTCGGTGGCCGTGGCGAGCTTCGTGCCCGCCGGGTCGGGGGCGACGCTCTGGGTCGGCTGGGCGATGCCGCCGTCGCCGCCGGGCGAGGTGGCCTTGCCGACGAAGACACCGGCACCCAGGACCAGGGCGGCCACCACCGCGGCGGCGGCTCCCAGGGTGATTTGACGGCGGCGGGCGACACCACCGCGTTCCGAGCGCACCTGGCGCAAGGTGCGCTGCAACACCAGATCTCCGCCCTCCGGCGGGCCGTCGAGCATCGCCTCCGGTGGCACCTCGCCGAGGAAGGCCTCCATGGCGCGGAGGTCCTCCAGCTCACGGGTGCAGCCGGGGCAGGACGCCAGGTGCTGCTCCACCTCGCGCACCTCCTGCTCGTCGAGTGCTCCGAGGACGTAGGCACCGAGCAGCTGCGGATCGTGCTGCGTGGTCATCCGGCCACCCCCTTCAGTGCGACCTGCTGACCGCCGAACGTCTCCCTCAGGGCCCGCAACGCGTAATACGACCTGGACTTCACCGTTCCCGGTGGCACCCCCAGGGCCTGTGCCGCCTCCGTGACGCTGCGGCCGCGGAAGTAGATCTCCATCAGCACGTCCCGGTGGTCGGACGACAACCGGTCGAGCGCTTCGAGCACCACCACCGAGTCGACCACCTGGTCCGCGTGGTCGCGCTCGACCGGGGGCGTGGCCGGCGACTCGGCCACCTCCTGCGGGCGCGCCGCCTTCGCGCGCACCCGGTCGGTGACGATGTTGCGCGCGACGGTCAACAGCCAGCCGCGCACCGATCCCTTGCCGTTCACGAGGGCGTCGGGGTGGCGCCACGCGCGGACGAGGGTCTCCTGGACCACGTCCTCGGCCGCCGCCCGGTCGCCGGTCAACCGCGTCGCGTACGCCAGCAGCGCCCGACCGTGCTCCTCGTAGAGCGACCGGATCAGTGCCTCGTCGGCCGCTGTCTCCCGTTTGCGGGAGAACAAAGCCGCCATCCACCCACTCCTCCCCGCCCACGAACACCTCGTGTGGGCGTCCTGTTCCAAGACCTCAGCCGACACACGAGCGGGCACGGGCTTCGGTTCAACGGAGTTCCGACGAAAGTGAGGCGGATGGTAGCGGTGGCGGTGCCGCGGCTCACCGCATCCGGTTCAGGTGCGCGGCCAGCTCCCGCATCGCCGCGTCGGGCATGACGTTGATGAACATGCCGTGGTCGGTCGCCGGGTCGCGCAGCTCCTCGGCGAAGCTGTCGATCGCGAACGGGCGGCCCGCGGGGATCTCGTAGCCGACGGTGACGTGCAGGCGCGGAACGGGGAACGTCTTGGGCGGGCACGCGCCCCCGGCCGACGCGAACACCACGTGCGTGCGGTGCGAGGCGCTGTCGGTGTTGTTGCCGTCCCAGCAGCTCGGGAAGTCGTAGGTGCGCAGGGTCCGCACGCCCGGCGCGCACAGCGGGTACTTCGTCGTGTACCGGTCCGGCTGGTCGGCGCAGCCCCACCTGGCCCGCGCGTTCGGGCCGTAGCCGGTGGTGAACGCGGTCGGGTCACCGGTGATCAGGCGCAGGAACCGCGGCATCGGCAGCACGTCGCTGACCGGGCTGCCGTCGTAGCGGACCTCCACGCTCGCCGGGGGCAGCACCTCGCCGGTGTTGCCGTGCAGGCCACCGCCGTCGGCGTGCGCGTCGTGACCCGTTCCGTCGGTGAGCCGCAGCACCGGCCAGTAGTAGGTGGAGCGGTCGTCCTCCTCGCACGTGGACGAGGCCTGCGCGAGAGAGGCGTTCGTCGACATCGCGTCGGCCGACTCGTTGCCCACGTACTCGTGGGTGTGGTGCGCGCCGAACGGGATGCCGGGCGACACGACCGGGTTGTCGGCGTTGAGGTGGCGCTTCTCGTTGGTGCCGCAGCGGATCACCACGCCGGGGGTGTCCGGCTCGGTCCACGCGTGGTCGAGCTCGCTCACGAACATGTCGGCGCCGGGCGTGCCGTTCGAGGTGCCGCCCAGGAGCACGACCCCGGCGGCCACGACGACGATCACCGCGAGCACCGCGACGACGACGGTCGTCGGTCTGGTCGGTGCCACGGCACCAGCCTGCCCTGTGCGGTGCGGCGGCGACAGACCGGGGTTCCGCCCCGGGGTCTCCCACACCGGCCGGGTGGCGTGGGAGATCCGCCCGTGCGGTCAGGAACGCCGAGGTCAGCCCGCCGTGATCAGCGGCTGCCGGTCGTGGTCGACCACGCTCACCCCGGACACGTCCGCCGCGCGGACCATCGCCGACCCGGCCAGCGTGACCTCGCCCTCGTCCGCACGCCAGGAGCCGGCGGTGAACGTCCGGCCGTCCGTCGTGTGCACGACCAGCCAGCAGGCCTTCCCGTCCGGCACGCCGTCGACCGTCGCGACGAGCCGCAGCCCGCCCTCGGTGTCGGTGACCGCCACGGCCAGATGCGCCCCCTCGGACGAGGTGCCCCGCAGGACCGCGTCAGCGGCCTCGGAGCCGTGTCCCAGCCACACTCCCCCAGCCAGCACACCCGTGACCACGAAGGTCGTCGTCAGTGCCGTGATGCGTCCTCGGCGCCGCACGGCGTGATCTCTCTCTTGGCGAACCGTGCCCAACGTGCGCTGCAGGACGTGGTCCGCGTTCGGCGGTGGACCGTCGAGCGAGGCCTCCGGTGGTAGCTCATCCCTCGGCAACGGGCACGGAACGCGGGAACGCCGCACTTCTTCTCCTCTTCCGCAGTACCGCGCTCTCGCGGTGACCGACACCTTCAGAACGGGTCGCGGAGGAAGTTGGTTCACCGTGGGCACAGAGAGGTGATCAGGCCGGATGTGCGTTCTTGACCAAGCCGCTGAGCAGGCCATACGGTGTCATATATGATATATGACCGGCCGGGAGCACCTCCCGCGTCGCGCACGGACTTCGTTCTGGAATCGATCAAAGAAGCAATTCTCAACGGAAACCTGAAGCCCGGTCAGGCGCTCGTGGAAACAGATCTCGCCGCGTGGCTGAGCGTGTCGAAGACGCCGGTGCGGGAGGCGCTGAAGACCCTGGCCGGGTCCGGGCTGGTCGTCCAGAGCCCGTACAAGGGCGTCGCCGTGCGCACGGTCGACGCCGCGCTGGCCACCGCGGTGTACGACGTGCGGGTGCAGCTGGAACCCGAGGCGCTGCGCCGCGCGGTGGTGCTCGGGGCGTCGTTCGAGGAGGCCGGGCTCGCGCTGGAGGACACCGGCGACCTCGCGCGCCGCAGCCTCGCCAACCGGCGGTTCCACCGCGCCCTCTACGCCGGCTGCGGCAACCCGCTGATGGTGCAGATCCTCGACGGGCTGCACGACCAGGCGGCGCTCGTCACCGTCGCCGGGTGGGGCATCCGCCCGACCTGGGAGGCCGAGGCCGCCGAGCACCGCGCCGTCCTCGCCGCCGCCGTGGCCGGTGAGAGCAGCCGCGCCGCCGTGCTGCTGCGCGACCACCTGAAGACGTTCGCCGACCGAGTGACCCAGGAGCTCGCCGATGTCGTTCGATGACCTGTCCGAACAGCTCGCGTCCGTCGTGGCGGTCACGGTGACGCCGTTCGACGCCGAGGGGGCCGTGGACGAGAAGGCCTGCGCGACCGTGGTCGACCGGGTGGTCGACGGCGGGATCACCGTCGTCACGCCGAACGGCAACACCGGCGAGTTCTACGCGTTGTCCCCGGCGGAGACCGAACGCGTGCTGCGGGTCACCGTCGACACCGCCGCCGGACGGGCCTCGGTGCTCGCCGGTGTCGGGCACGACCTGGACACCGCCGTGCGGGCCGCCCGGTTCGCCGACGCGCACGGCTCGAACGGGGTCATGGTCCACCAGCCGGTGCACCCGTACCTGTCGCTGGAGGGGTGGGTCGGCTACCACCGGGTGATCGCGGACGCCGTGCCCGAGCTGAGCGTGGTGCCGTACGTGCGGGACCCGCGGATCGGCGGCGAGCAGATCGCCGCGCTCGCGGACGCGTGCCCGAACGTGGTGGGCGTGAAGTACGCGGTGCCGGACCCGGTGCGGTTCGCCGCGGTGGCGCGGGACGCGGGCCTGGACCGGCTGACCTGGGTGGCGGGGCTCGCGGAGCTGTCCGCACCGGCCTGCTTCGCCGTCGGCGCAACGGGTTTCACCTCGGGGCTCGCGAACGTGTCCCCGCAGCTGGCCGTGCAGCTGCTGCGCTGCCTGCAGGCCGGTGAGCCCGGTGCGGCGATGCAGCTCTGGGAGTTCGTGCGCGGGTTCGAGGAGCTGCGGGCGGCGGACGGGTCGGCGAACAACGTGTCCGTGGTGAAGGAAGCGCTGGCGCAGCTGGGTGTGTGCCGCCGGGACGTGCGCCCGCCCGCGAGCGTGCTGGACGAGGCAGGCCGGTCGGCCGTGGGTGTGGTGCTGAGCTCGTGGAGCCTGCTGTGACGCCTTCCGGGAGGAGGTTGCGCAGCGCCGCGTGGTTCGAGGGCGAGGGGCTGCGGGCGTTCTCGCACAACGCCCGGATGCGCCAGCTCGGGCTTAACGCGCAGGAGCACCTCGGCAAGCCGGTCATCGCGATCCTGAACACGTGGAGCGGCATCAACCCGTGCCACATGCATCTGCGGGAGCGCGCGCAGCAGGTCGAACGCGGCGTGTGGCAGGCGGGCGGGTACCCGGTGGAGTTCCCGGTGTCCACGCTGTCGGAGACGTACCAGAAACCGACGCCCATGCTGTACCGCAACATGCTGTCCATGGAGGTGGAGGAGATCCTCCGCTCCTACCCGGTCGACGGCGCGGTGCTGATGGGCGGGTGCGACAAGACCACGCCGGCGTTGCTGATGGGGGCGGCCTCCGCCGGTCTGCCCGCGATCTTCGTGCCGGCCGGGCCGATGCTGCGCGGGAACTGGCGCGGGCAGCGGCTCGCCTCCGGCACCGACATGTGGCGGTTCTGGGACGAGAAGCGCGCGGGGACGATCACGGACGCCGACTGGGCGGAGATCCAGTCAGGGCTCGCCCGCTCCCCCGGCACGTGCATGACGATGGGCACGGCGTCGACGATGACCGCGGCGGCGGAGGCGCTCGGCCTCACGCTGCCCGGTGCGTCGTCGATCCCGGCCGTGGACTCGGCGCACCACCGGATGGCGGCCGCCGCCGGTCTGCGCGTCGTCGAGATGGTCGGGGAAGGACTGGCGATCGGCGACGTGCTGTCGCGCGAGGCCTACGAGGACGCGGTGCGCACCGTGCTGGCGCTCGGCGGGTCGACGAACTCGTGCATCCACCTGATCGCGATGGCCGGGCGGTCCGGGATCCCGTTGTCGCTGACCGACTTCGACCGGCTGTCGCGCGAGGTGCCGGTGCTCGCGTCCGTGCAGCCCGCCGGCGAGCACCTCATGGAGGACTTCCACTACGCCGGTGGGCTGCGCGGACTGCTGTCGCGGTTGAGGGACACCCTGCACCTGGACCGGACCACCGTCACCGGCCGCACGTTCGGCGAGGACCTCGACGGTGCCGAGGTGCACGACCCGTCGGTGATCCGGCCGCTCGACGACCCGATCTCACCCGAGGGCGGGCTCGCGGTGCTGCGCGGCAACCTCGCGCCGGACGGTGCGGTGATCAAGTACGTGGCGGCGGACCCCGCGCTGTGCAAGCACACCGGTCCCGCCGTGGTGTTCCACGGGTACGAGGACCTGCGGGCGCGCATCGACTCGCCCTCGCTGGAGGTCGCGGAGGACTCGGTGATCGTGCTCGCGGGAGCCGGCCCGAAGGGCGGGCCCGGCATGCCCGAGTACGGGATGCTGCCGATCCCGGACAAGCTGCTGCGGCGGGGTGTCCGGGACATGGTCCGCGTGTCGGACGCCCGGATGAGCGGAACTTCCTACGGTGCCTGCGTTCTGCACGTCGCACCGGAGGCCCACGTCGGCGGGCCGCTGGCGTTGGTGCGCGACGGCGACCTCGTGACGCTGGACGTCGAGGCGCGGGTGCTGCGCGTCGAGCTCCCCGACGAGGAGCTGGACCGGCGGCGGGCCGCCTGGGTCCCGCCGGCGCCGACGTTCGAACGCGGGTACGGCGCTCTCTACTACGAGCACATCACGCAGGCGAACGAGGGCTGCGACTTCGAGTTCCTGGCCCGCCCCGGCACCACCCCCGACCCGAACGCCCACTGACCCCCTTGCTCCGCCGGCATCCGCAAGTACCACCAACTCAACATCAACAGGCACTTTTCCACTACCGACAGCGCTTCCGGGCAGGGGGTCAGGGCTTGGAGACGATGGTGCCGAGGGCGGCCGGGAGGCGGTTCTGGGCGTCCTGCCAGTCGGTCGTGCCGTAGAGCTCCGTGCGCAGGTAGGCGGCTGCGAGCTCGCGGACCGCCTGCAGGCGCTGCGGGTTCTCGTCGGTGGTCTCGGCGACGTCGTAGCCGGAGACGCCACCGAGACCGTGCTCGCCGCCGGCGAGCGTGAGCAGCGCCTTGCGGCCGGGCGCCAGGTGGTACGGGTCGGCGTGCCACGACGGACCGGCGGTGGTGAGGTGCTCGGAGCCGTCGTTGTCCCCGGCCACCACGAGCGCGGGGGTGGTCATGCCCGTGAAGTCCGTGGTGGCCATGAACCCGTAGTGCTCCTTGACGAAGTCGGTCAGCGCGTCACCACCGCCGGTCGCGGCGAGCAGGACGCCGGCCCTGACCCGCTCGTCCCTCAGGCTGACGCCCTCGGTGGTCATGCCGAGCAGCAGGCTCGCGGTGTGGCCGCCCATGGAGTGCCCGACGACGGCGACGCGGCCGGTGTCGAGGCGACCCTGCAGCTGCGGCACGGCCTTGACGACCTCGTCGAGCCGGTCGAGCAGGTGCGACAGGTCCTCGGCCCTGGAACGCCAGAACAGCGGTGCCCCCGGCGTGTCCGCGGGCAGGTCCAGGGTGCGGGAGCTGAGGTGCGTCGGCTGCAGGACGACGAAGCCCTGCTCGGCCCAGTGGTCGGCCAGCGGCGCGTAGCCGTGCAGCGAGGACAGGTGGTTCGAGTAGCCCTGCCCGTGCGACAGCAGGATGATCGGCAGCGCGGTGCCCTCGGTCGGCGCGGAGACCTTCAACTGCAGGTCGACGGGCCTGCCGGGGATCTGGAGCACGACGGGGCTCACCGTGAGGACGGTCATGGGTTTCCCTTCGAGTAAGCTTCAGCCGCGTAATCGGAGCGACGTTCCGGAACGATACGGAGCACTGTTCCGCTTTGTCAACCGTGCCTCGGAGAGGAGTGCCGTGCCACCACGCAAGCGGTCCGACGCCGTGCGCAACGAGCAGACCCTGCTCGCCGCCGCGGCGGCCGTGTTCGTCCGTTCCGGCGTCGACGCCCCGATCAGGGAGATCGCGGCCGAGGCCGGCGTCGGCATGGGCACGATCTACCGCCACTTCCCCACCCGCGCCGACCTCGTCGTGGCCGTCTACCGCCACCAGGTCGAGTCGTGCGCGGCGGCGGGCCCGGAACTGCTGGCCGCCGCGGACTCCGCGTTCGTCGCATTGCGACGGTGGGTCGACCTGTTCGTCGACTTCCTGGTGACCAAGCACGGCCTGGCGCAGGCGCTGCAGTCCGACGACAGCGGGTTCGCCTCGCTGCACGCCTACTTCCTGGACACGCTCGGGCCGGTGTGCCACGCGCTGCTGACCGCGGCGGCCGACGCCGGGGAGGTTCGCGGGGACGTCCAGCCGTACGAGCTGATGCGCGGCATCGGGAACCTGTGCATCGGGCAGGCCGACGAGCGGTACGACCCGCGGCGGCTGATCGCGCTGCTGCTGGACGGGCTCCGCCGGACCTGACTCCCCGCACCGCCCCCGCCGGGACTTGACGCCGACCGCCCTGCGCACCCGTCATGATTGGCCCAACCGGCAGCTGAGGGCGAGGTACCAGTGGCAGTCACCATCCGCGACGTGGCACGCAGGGCGCACGTGTCGGTCGCCACCGTGTCGCGCGCGCTGACCTCACCCGAGCTGGTGCGGCCGGAGACCCGGTCGCGGGTGCTGGCCGCCGCCGCGGAGCTGGGGTACCAGCCCAACCGCGCGGCACGGGGGTTGATCACCGGCAAGACGGGCAACATCGGCATCGTCGTGCCGGACCTCGACAACCCGTTCTTCACCGGTGTGCTGAAAGCGGTGCAGGCGCGGGCTCTGCAGGCGGACTACGCGGTGTTCGTGGCCGACAGCGACGAGGACCCGGTGGCCGAGGCGCGGCTGGTGCACGCGATGGCCAAGCAGGTGGACGGGGTCGTGCTGTGCGCGCCGGGGCTGGAGGACTCGCAGGTCTACGAGGTGGCCGGGGCGACGTCGCTGGTGCTGCTGAACCGGCGGCTGCCCGGGGTGCCGTCGGTGCTGATGGACTCGGCGGGCGGGATGCAGGCGGTCGTCGACCACCTGGTCGCGTTGGGACACCGGCGGATCGCCTACCTCAACGGGCCGCGCACGTCGTGGTCCAACCAGGAGCGCCGGCGCGGGCTGCTGACAGCGGTGGCACGGCACGGGATCGAGCTCGTCGACCTCGGCCCGTTCGCGCCGCGCTACGAGGGCGGGTTGCAGGCGGCGGACCTGGCGGTGGCGGCGGACACGACGGCGGTGGTCGCCTACAACGACATCATGGCGCTCGGGGTGCTGGCGCGGTTGCGGGACCGCGGGATCTCCGTGCCGGGCGAGGTGTCGGTGACCGGGTTCGACGACCTCACCTACGCGGCGCTGTGCTCGCCCGCGCTCTCCACCGTCGCGATGCCCGTCGCACAGGCAGGGCGGACCGCGGTGAACCTGCTGCTGGGCTGGTTCGACTCCGACCACGACGAGGTGCCGCAGGTCGTGCTCGGCACGCAGCTGATCGTGCGCGGGACCACCACACCGCCGAAGAAGTAGGGCCCGGCAAGCAAAAGGCGGCCCCGGCCAGCGCCTGGGGGGAGTGCGCTGAAAGCCGGGGCCGCGAGAGCGGCTGGGCCCGAGGGGGGAGGGGGCCGTGCGCCGCTGGTGCACCACTCTGCCCTGGGATCGGGAAGAAAGCCAGGGTGGATGTACCTGTTTTTGGATTTCTCGTACGTACGGGTTACGCGTAGAGACCTTCGTACAACGGGGAGTGAAGGCGGTGCACCACGGACCGCTTGACCTTCAACGTGGGCGTGAGCTCACCTTCCTCCTGCGACAGATCCCTTGCCAGCAGCACGAACTTCTTCACCTGGGAAACACCGGCGAAGTGCGAGTTCGCTTCGTCGACGACTTCCTGCACGAGCGCGCGCACGTCCGGGTGAGCCACCAGTGACTCGACGTCGCCGGGAAGTCCACGCGACGCCGCCCACGGACCGATCTCGTCCGCGTCCAGTGTGATCAGAGCCACACAGTACGGTTTGCGGTCGCCGTACAGCACCGCGTGCGAGATCCACCGGGACTGCCGCAGGGCGTTCTCCACGTTGGCGGGCGCGATGTTCTTGCCGCCCGCGGTGATGATGATGTCCTTCTTGCGCCCGGTGATCGTCACGAAACCGTCCTCGTCGATCTCGCCGAGGTCGCCGGTGTGCAGCCAACCGTCCTCGATGGTCTCCGCCGTCGCCTCGGGGTTGCGCCAGTAGCCCGCGAACACGTGCGGGCCGCGCATCAGCAGCTCGCCGTCCTCCCCCAGCCGCATCTCCAGCCCCGCGATGCCGGTGGCACCGACCGAGCCGAGCTTGAAGCGCTCCAAGGTGTTGATGGTGCCGATCGCGGTCGACTCGGTCATGCCGTAGCCCTCCAGCACCGGCACCCCGGCCGCGTGGAAGAACCGCAGCACCTCGGTGGAGATCGGCGCGGCACCGGACAGCGCCTGCTCCAGCCGGCCGCCGAACACCGCGCGCACGTTCGCGAACAGCGCGTCGGCCTGCTCGAACGCCGCCGCCATCTCGGCGGGCACCGGTTCGCCCGCGGCCCTGCGGCGCCGCACCTCCAGGCCCAGCGCGACCGCCTGGGACAGTTGCGCGGGTTCGACGGCCGACGTGACGAACGTGTAGATCTTCTCGAAGATCCGCGGCACCGACGGCAGGAACGTCGGCCTGACCTCGGCGAGCTCGGGGATGACCGCCTTCATGTCGCCGCCGAAGTAGGCGAGCTCGCCGCCGCGGTACATCGTGCTGAACATGACGATCTGCGCGAAGACGTGCGCCAGCGGCAGGAACAGGTAGACCGTGCCCTGCATGGCGTCGATCCGGGTCTCCTCGGCCAGCAGGCACAGGGCGACCCAGTTGCCGCTGGTCAGCACGCACCCCTTGGGCGGGCCGGTGGTGCCGGAGGTGTAGATGATCAGGCTCGGGTCGTCCGGGTGGACCGCCGCGCGGCGGGAGTCGAGCTCGGCGGCCAGCGGCGAGGTGCGGCCGGTGTCGCCCAGCTGCGCCACCGTCGGCCGGTCGCCGGCGGGCTCGATCGTGAACACCGCGCGCAGCTCGGGCAGCTCACCGCGCACCGCCTCGACCTTGGCGCACTGCTCCTCGTTCTCGGCGACCACGACGGACGCACCGGAGTCGCCGATCACCCAGGCGATCTCCTCCGGCGTGCTGGACGGGTAGATCGGCACGACGATGCCGCCCGCCGCCAGCACGGCCAGCTCGACCGCCACCCACTCGTACCGGGTGCCGGCGAGCACGCACACCCGGTCCCCGGAGGACAGTCCCGCGTGGACGAACCCGGACGCGAGCTCCAGCACCAGCTCCGCGACCTCGGCGAAGGTCCGCTGGTGCCACCGGCCGTCCTCCTTGTACCGCCACGCCACCGCGTCGCCGTACGCCTGCTCCGCGAGGAACGGCAGGTCGGCGGTGCGGCGGACGGCTTTCAGGGCGTTCGGGCTGGTGACTCCTGCGGTCATTGCGGCTCCTGCGCGCGTCGGGGTGGGGGGATCAGGCGGGAACGACCTGGACGCGGGTGCCGTTGAGCACGGCGGTCCCGGAGAGCGGGTCGATCCGGAGGTCGTCGGTGAGGAGGTTGACGTTCACGCCGGCGTGCTCGCGGGCCACGGACATCCGCGTGCCGGGCTGGTCGTGGCCCCAGCCGTGCGGCATCGACACGACACCGGGCGCGATGTCGGCGGTGACCTCGACGAGCACCTCGACCTTGCCGACGCGGGAGGTCACCTGGGCGGTGCCGCCGTCGGTCAGCCCGATCCGCTCGGCGTCAGCGGGGTTCACCTGCAGCGTGCACAACGGCTTGCCCTTCACCAGCGCGGGCACGTTGTGCATCCAGGAGTTGTTGGTGCGCAGGTGCCTGCGGCCCACGAGGACCAGGTCGGTCTCGGGCGCGGTGAGCGCGGAGAGCACGCGCGGCAGGTCGTCCACGACGGCCTGCGGGGTGAGCTCGACCTTGCCGGACGCGGTGCGCAGGACCTCCGGCAGGCGCGGGGTCAGCGGACCGAGGTCGATGCCGTGCGGATTCTCCAGCAGCTGCCGCAACGACACCCCGTACGCGCCGGTGCGGAGCTTGAGGTCCAGCAGGCGTTCCTCGCGCGTCTCCCCCTCTGGCTCGAAGTCGGCGCCGGCCTTCTCCTTCAGCCCCGCGAGCTGGACCGCGGCCACCGCGTCGAGGTCGGCGTCCGGGCCGAGTCCGCTGAGGATGGTCGCGAGCCGGAAGAAGATGTCCGCCTCGTCGACGCGGTCCTCCTCCAGCGGGATCGGTGCGCGCGAGTACTTCACGACGTTGCGCACGGAGTTGCTGAAGAACGCGAGGTCGTAGTGCGCGCGCCGGGACGGCGGCGGCGTGGGCAGGATGACGTCCGCGTGCCGGGTGGTCTCGTTGAGGTACGGGTCGACGCTGACCATGAACTCCAACGACGCGAGGGCGTCGCTCACGCGTGCGGAGTTCGGCAGCGACAACGCGGGGTTGCCGCCGATCGTGAACAGCGCGCGCACCTGGCCTTCGCCGGGCGTCTCGATCTCGTCGACCATCGTGACGGCGGGGAACTCCCCCATCACCTCGGGGTGGCCCTTGACCCGGCTGTGCCAGCGGCCGACGCCGAACCCCTTGCCCCGTCCGGGGCCGCGCCGGGTGTGGGCGGGCAACGGCCACATCACGCCGCCCGGCCGGTCGAGGTTGCCGGTGAGGACGTTGAGCGTGTCGATCGCCCACGACGCGACCGTGCCGAACTCGACGGTCGTGGTGCCGATGCGCCCGTAGACGGCGGCGCGCTCGGCAGCGGCGAGCTGCCGGGCCAGGGCGCGGATGGTCGCCGCGGGCACGCCGGTGCGCTCCGCCACGGCGTCCGGGCCGAAGCCGGCGACGAGCGCGCGGACCCGGGTGTGGTCGGTGACGTGCTCCGCGAGGTCCTTGAGGTCGACCAGGTCCTGCGCGAACAGCTCGTGGACGAGGGCCAGCAGCAGGAACACGTCGGTGCCCGGCCGGATCACCACGTGCTGGTCGGCGGCAGCAGCGGTGCGGCTGCGGCGCGGGTCGACCACGACGAACGACCCGCCGCGCCGCTGCAGCTCGCGGAACCGGCCCGGCACGTCCGGCACCGTCCACAGGCTGCCGTTGGAGGAGAACGGGTCCGCGCCCAGCACGAGCATGAAGTCGGTGCGGTCGATGTCGGGCACCGGGATCGAGAAGACGCTGCCGTACATGTGGCCGCACTGGACCTGCTTGGGCATCTGGTCGACGGTGCTGGCGGTGAAGACGTTGCGGCTGCCGAGCGCCTTGCGCAGCGGTCCGGCGTACAGGCCGCCCGCGAGCGAGTGCACCACGGGGTTGCCCAGGTACATCGCCACGGAGTCGCGGTCGGGGAAGTCCTTCAGCCGCTCGTCGACGTGCGCGAACGCCTCGGCCCACGTGACCTCGACGAACTCGCCGTCCCGCTTGACCAGCGGCGCCCGCAGGCGGTCCGGGTCGGCGTCGAGCGCCCCCAGCGAAGCGCCCTTGGGGCAGATGAAGCCCCTGCTGAACTCGTCGTCGCGGTCACCGCGCACCTTCGTGATGCGGTCGCCGTCGACCGTCAGCTCCAGCCCGCACGTCGCCTCGCACAGCGGGCAGGTCGTGAACACGGTGCTCATGCGTCCCCTTGTCCGGCTTTTTTCCCCAACGCGTACCGATCGGCGGCCACCGGGCGCAAGCGCCCTGCCGAGGTCAACCCGAACAGCTCACTGACCGCCCCCGCAATCATGTCGGGCCGGCGCAGGGTGTGCTCGAAGCGGAAGCCGACGACCGCGCGCGAACCGCCGAGCAGCCCGGTCAGGTGCACCGACTCGTCCTGGTCGGGGCCGTGGCAGACGACCCGCCCGAACGGCGCCAGAGCGGCCAGGGAGGCCTCCAGCGCGCCGCCGGGGTCGAGCACGACGTCGACCCGCTGGTCCTCGTTCGCCCGGACGAGCCGCGCGGCCAGACCGTCCCGGCCGGAGTCGACGGCGACGTCCGCGCCGAGCGCCACCGCCGTTCGCCGACGGTCCTCGCTCGATTCCGTGGCGATCACACGGCCCGCTCCGAAGCTGCGCGCGAGTTGGACGGCTATCGCACCGACCTCGCTCATCGCGTCGTGCACGACGATCGTCTCGTCCGGCCCGAGGTGCGCGCACGTGCGGAGGAGGTGCCACGCCGTCGTGCCCGCTCTGGCCAGCACCAGTGCTTCGTCATCGGTGACACCGGCGGGGACGGGCAGGTGCACCCGGCCGGCGATGACGACGACCCGACGGCCACCGTCCTCGACCCGGACCTCGTCGACCGCCGCCGCTGTGCGCATGAACCCCATCTCAGGGGTGCGCGGCGCCGGGCTGTAGTGCGGCTTCCACAACAGCTAAGGAACCGGCGCCCCGGTGCGGCCGGGTGAGCCCACTACCCGGCTGGGAACCCGGCTCAGCGCTGCTGCCGGGCGTCCAGGACGCGGGCGAGCTCCAGCCGCGACGACACGTGCAGCTTGGCGTAGACGCGGGACAGGTAGACCTCGACCGTGCGCGGGCTGTAGTGCAGGGCGGCGGCGATGTCCCGGTTGCGCATCCCCTGCTGCACCAGCCGCGCCACGTTCTCCTCGGCCTCGGTGAGCAGCCCCGGTGCCTTCGACCGCGCTCGCGGCACCTTGGCGCCCAACGCCCGCAGGCGCGTTCCCGCCCGGCGGCGCAGACCGTGGACGCCGAGCCGCTGGAACGTCGTGTACGCCTGCACGAGCGCCGGCACCTCGTCGCCGGTGACCTCGCCGAGGGCCAGCTGCGCACGGGCCTTCTCGAACTCCAGCCCGCCCAGCGCGGCCTCGGTCACGGCCTCCCGCACGGGGTCCGGATCGCGGTGCACCAGGCCGGTGACCCGCCGCAGGGTCGTGCGCGACCACGGTGACACCCGCTGCGACGAGACGGCGGTGAGCCGGTCGAGGGTGTCGAGCGCGCTGTCCGTGCGGCCGCGGTCCAGGTCGAGCTCGATGGTGCGCGCGACGAGGACGCACGAGTAGGGGGCCTCGAACCGGTCGCCGACGTCGGTCAGCAGCAGCGCGCAGGCGTCCTGGACGGCACCGCGGGCGACGAGGTGGTCGGCCAGCGCGATGGTGTGCAGCCGCGCCATGTTCACCGACCGCGGCGCGGGCAGCTCCGCCAGCCGCGCGGCCACGTCCAGCTCGCCGCGCCACGTGCGGATGGAGAGCTCGACCGCCTGCAGCACGCCCAGCGCCTGGTCGGCTCGCGCGGCCTCGACGTCGGCCCGCCAGCGGCCGATGCCGTCGAGCGCCGCGTCCCAGCGCCCGCCGAGCCAGTCGAGCATCACGCGGGCGGAGGCACGTTCGGCGCGGAACCCGTGCGAGCCCACCTGGTCGACGAGCTCCTCGGCCCGCCGCAGCCGCCACGACGCGTCGTGCACCAGCCCGGTCAGCGCGCTGGTCGAGGCGCACACCGACAACGCCTGCAGCTCCAGCATCGGCTGCCCCGCGCTGCACGCCAGCGCGCGGTTCGCGTACTCGACCGTCTCGTCGTGGCGGAACAGCAGCGACGTCAGCATCGCGAGGTGCTCGTTGACGATCACGCCCTCGGCCGGTGAGCCGACCGGCACCGCCGCGACCCGCGCCACCTCGGCCGCCGCGGCCGCGTGCCGCCCGGTGTGGACGAGCAGCACCGCGCGCTGGGCCTGCAACGTCGCGGGCGCGCCGGTGCCGGCCACCTCGCGGTCGGCCAGCTCCATCGCCTCGGCAATGCGCCCGACGGAGAACAGCGAGGAGATCACGGCCGTGGCGACGCGGGCGCGTTCCGTCCCCGCCGGCAGGGTCTCCAGCGCGGCCAGGCCGGGACCGACCGCGAGCGCGGGCCGGGACGCCCGCGCGAGCACCCTGCACTGCAGCGCGAGCAGCTCACCGCGCTCGGGTGCGTTGTGCGGCAACAACTGCAAGGCCCGCCCGCACAGCGCCGCCGCCGTCTCGGGTGCCGTGGACCGCGCGAGGCCGGCGGCCTCGGCGAGCACCGCGACCGCGGCCCGGTCACCGGGCGCGGCGGACTCGGCGAGGTGCCACGCGAGCTGCAGCAGGTCGACGGGCAACCCCTGCGCGCGGTCGTCGAGCAGCCGCGCGGAGATCAGGCTGTGCAGGTGGCGGCGCTGGGCAGGGCCGACCTCGTGGTAGAGCGCCTCGCCGACCAACGCGTGCGAGAACCGGTACCCGCGCTCGTCGTCGTGCACCACGATGTGCGCGCGCAGCAACTCGTCGAACGCCTCGATGACCGTGAGCTCCGGCAACGACGCGACCCTCGCCAGCAACGGGATCTGGTCGAGCCGCACGCGCCGGAACACCGACACGGCCCGCGCGACCACCCGCGTGTCGTCCTCCAGCGGCGCCACCCTGCGCAGAACGGCCTCCCGCCGGGTCAACCGGATCGCGTCCGGCGGCACGGACAGCCGCACCCGCCCGCCGTCGAGCGCCACCAGGTCGAGCTCCCGCAGCGACCGCGCGATCTCGGTGACGAAGAACGGGTTCCCGTCGGCCCGCTGCTGGACCTCCCTGGCCAGTGCCTCGTCCACGGGTGCCTGCAGCACCGCCGCCACGATCCGCGCGACGTCCGCGTCCGGCAGCGGGGCCAGCTCGATCCGCACGACCTCCGCGTGCTGCTCGACCCGGTCCAGCAGGTGCTCCGCCCCCGGCTCGCCGACGTGCGACCGGCTCGCGGTGACCAGCACGAGCGGGGCCGCCGCCACCCGCCGCAGCACCAGCCCGAGCAACGCCAGCGAGTCGTCGTCGACGTGGTCGAGGTCGTCGACCAGCAGCGCCGCCGGCCGCGTGGCGGTGAGCTCGGTCAGCAACCGCACGACCCGGTCGCAGGCGCGCCCGAACCAGGCACCGGAGTCGTCGGTGACCTCCAGCGCCGCCAGTGCTTCCGCGTGCGCGCCGACGGCCGGCGTGCCGGGGTCGAGGCTCCGCACCGCGGCGAGCACCGCGCCGTACGGGATGCGCTTGCCCAGCACGTCGGAGGCGGAGGTGAGGACGCCGCAGCCGCGTTCCCGCAGGCGGCGGGCGAGCTCGGTGAGGAGGCTGGTCTTGCCGATGCCCGGTTCACCGGTGATCGCCACCGCGACCGTGCCGGTGGCCGGGGCGTGCTCGACGCAGGTCAGGACGGCGTCCAGCTCGGCGGCGCGGCCGAAGAACCGCGGGGTGGCGCGCAGCGGAGTGTCGGGGATGACGGCCTCCTGGGTCGGGCAGGGCTGCTCCGCAGTGTTCCACGGAGGCGGGACGGCGGGTGCGATCCGGTTGCGGGGCCGGGTGCACGGGGTAGGAAGGGGGTATGGATCCGGTCAAGGCGTTGAAGCAGGTGGCCTTCCACCTCGAACGAGCGGGCGAGCCGACCTACCGCGTCCAGGCCTTCCGCAACGCTGCCGCCGTGCTGGCCGAGCTCACGCCGGAGGACGTCGAGGAACGCGCGCGGCTCGGCACGCTGACCGACCTGAAGGGCGTCGGGAAGTCCACCGCCGGCGTCGTCGCCGACGCCCTCGCGAACCGGGAGCCGCGGTACCTCGCCAAGCTCCGCCACGTCGACCTCACCGGCGGCGAGGAGCTGCGGGCGCGGCTGCGGGGCGACTGCCACGTGCACTCCGACTGGTCCGACGGCGGCAGCCCGATCAGGGACATGGCGGAGGCGGCGCGCGACCTCGGGCACGAGTGGATGGTGCTGACCGACCACTCGCCGCGGCTGACCGTCGCGAACGGACTGTCGCGGGAGCGGTTGCTGAGGCAGCTCGACGTCGTGGCGGAGCTGAACGCGGAGCTGGCGCCGTTCCTCGTGCTGACCGGGATCGAGGTCGACATCCTCGACGACGGGTCGCTCGACCAGGACGACGACCTGTTGGAGCGGCTGGACGTCGTGGTCGCGAGCGTCCACTCGAAACTCAGGATGCCGCGCGCGGAGATGACCGAGCGGATGCTCACGGCCGTGGCGAACCCGCACGTCGACATCCTCGGCCACTGCACCGGACGGCTCGTCGTCGGCAAGGGGCGGCCCGAGTCGCAGTTCGACGCCGAGCGGGTGTTCGAGGCGTGCGCCGAGCACGGCACCGCGGTGGAGATCAACTCACGGCCGGAGCGGCTCGACCCGCCGCGGCGGCTGCTGTCGCTGGCGGTCGACGCCGGGTGCACGTTCTCGATCGACAGCGACGCGCACGCGCCCGGCCAGCTGGACTGGCTGAGCTACGGCTGCGCGCGGGCGCAGGAGTGCGGGGTCGACCCGGACAGCGTGATCAACACCCGACCGGCAGCGCTGCTGACAGCCGGGTGAGGTGCTCGTAGCAGGACACCGGCGGACCGGTGCCGCGCGGCACAGCTCGCACACCGGTTCCGGGTCCCCGGCGCCGACCAGCGCGGCCAGCTCACGCGCCGGTTCCACCGCCCCGTCGCGCGCCGGTCGGGGTGCCCAGCGCGTACCGCTACACCGGCAACGGCCTCATCCGGTCCGGCATGTGCGCCCGCAGCGCGTCGTGCAGCGACGACACCCCGGCGGCGTCCAGCACCAGGGAACCACCGGCGCAGGCCAGCTCGGCCTCCCCGGTCCGCTGGTCCGGCACGTACGTGAGCTCCACGTCCGGCACCGAGCACGACTCGGCCGCGCGGATCGCGATCAGCAGCTCCGACACCCGCTCGTACCCCAGCCGCGTGCTCCACCGCACCGCGGCCGGGGGACGGACGAACAACCGGAGCCCTCCTGCGGCACGGCGAACTTCCACGCACGTCAACACCGCTGCACCCTTCCTGCAACCCTGTTTCACGGCGAGACTAGCCACGACCGCGCCGCACCAGATGCCGCCATCACCCGTTCGGTTCACCGGCAGCAGGGCTTCTCGAACTCGGAATTCCGTGCGGTGGAGAAGTCCTCCACCAGCGAGACTCCGGTCGGGCGGCGTCGCCGGGCTCGCGGACGAGCGTCCGGCGGAATGTCGCGTCCTGGGGCGAAGCGGAAAAACCATCTGCACCCGAAGGAAGCATGCCCTCGCGGTCCACGGGTGATGTCGCGATGCGCGGACAGCACGCACGTCATCACTCCGAGTGACCGTCCGAAGTGGACTAAGCCCGATGTGTAACACCGGGAGCGACGGGTACTCACCCTTCGACGACCCAATCTGAGGAGGAGGTTTCGTGACCACCATTGAGAAGTCGGTGGACGTCCACGTGCCGGTGAGCACGGCGTACAACCAGTGGACCCAGTTCGAATCCTTCCCGGCGTTCATGGACGGCGTCGAGAAGATCGACCAGATCACGCCGACCAGGACCCACTGGACCACGAAGATCGGTGGTGTCGTCCGCGAGTTCGACGCGGAGATCACCGAGCAGCACCCCGACGAGCGCGTCGCGTGGACGGCCGTCGAGGGCACGCCGCAGGCCGGCGTGGTCACGTTCCACCGGATCGACAACGACACGACGCGGGTGCACGTCCAGATGGAGTTCACCCCGGAGACCATCACCGAGAAGGCCGGAGCGGCGCTCGGCGTCGTCGGCCACCGGGTGGAGGGCGACCTGAAGCGGTTCAAGGAGTTCATCGAGAACCGCGGTGTCGAGACCGGAGCGTGGCGGGGCGACGTGACGCCGCCGCCCCAGGTCTGATCGTGGTGCCCGTTGACGCCAGACCAGCACGCGGCGTTCGAGGAGCTCGCCCGCACCGCCCGTGACTCGTCGCGCTACTACGCGCTGCGGGACCGGCTCGTGCGCGAGTACCTGCCGCTCGCCCGGCACATCGCTCGCCGCTTCAGCGAACGCGGCGAGCCGATGGAGGACCTCGCCCAGGTGGCGGCGGTCGGGCTGATCAACGCCATCGACCGGTTCGACGTGGGCCGGCAGACGGACTTCCTGTCCTACGCCGTGCCCACGATCACCGGCGAGGTCCGCCGCCACTTCCGCGACCAGTGCTGGGCCGTCCGCGTGCCCCGGCGCCTGAAGGAGCTGTGCGACTCGATCGACGGGGCCACCGCCGAGCTGTCGCACCGTTCCGGGCGGTCTCCCACCCCCTCGGAGATCGCCCGGCACCTCGGCGTCGGGCTCGCGGACGTCTACGAGGGGTTGCGCGTCGAGAAGAACGTCGCGGTCGCCCCGCTGGAGGCGCTGCAGGACAACTCGGCGGACGACCCGGCACTGGAAGGCGTGGAGATCCACGAGGCCCTGCAGCCCATGCTGCGGGGCCTTCCCCGTCGGGAACGCACGATCGTGGTGCTGCGGTTCTTCGGCCGGCTCACCCAGACGGAGATCGCCCGCAGGGTCGGCATCTCCCAGATGCACGTCTCGCGACTGCTGACGAAGTCGCTGGAACAGCTGCGCAACGACCTGCTGGCAGACGAGTGACGTGGGCGAGCGGGAACGCCCGTCCCTGGTGATACTGACGGGATGACCCGGTTGCGGTGGCCCCAGAAGCTGGCGATCGGCACCGGCGCCCTGCTCGCGCTGTGGGCCGTCGCCGGCTTCTTCGTGACCGGTTTCTCGCCGTTCGCCACCGAGACCGGCACGTGGGTGCTCGGCCTGCGGGTCAACCCGCTGCAGAACGCGCTGCACCTCGTGTTCGGGGTCGCGCTGCTGCTGTCGTTCCGCAACCTCAGGGCGCTGAGCGGCACGGCGTTGCTGGTGGCAGCGGCACTCCTGGTCACGTTCGGCCTGGGCACGGCCCGCTACGACGAGCAGGTCGTGAACGTGCTGAACGTCAACCCCGGCAGCAACGTGCTGCACCTCCTCGCCGGGTTCGCCGCACTGGCGGTGGCGCAGGGCGCGGTCTGGTGCCGCCGGTGCGACCGCGCCCCGCGGCTCAGGAGGTCCTGAGCCGGGGCCCGCGGCTCAGGGCGTCCTGAGCAACCGCAGCACCGCCCGTTCCGGGTCGCCGCCGCCGATCACCGTGCCGCTCTCGAACGCCTCGACCAGGCGCGGGTCCACGTAGGACTTCCGCGCGACGGCCGGGGTGTTGCCCAGGTGCTCGGCCACGTCCTTCATCACCGCGCTGATGGCTCGCTTGGTGGGCTTGCCGCGCTCGCGCAGCGCCTCGGCGAACGCCTTGGCCGCGGCCACCGTGGCGTGCCAGGTCCGCAGGTCCTTGACCGTGAACTCGTCGCCGACCAGCTCGCGGAACCGCTCGTTCACGTCGTAGGCGGTCATGTCGAACACGCGGCAGTCCGGGGTCCGGTCCCTGAGCAGCGTCCGGACGGCGCGGGCCAGCTGCGGGTCGGTGATCTCCTCGTCGACCTGCACGCCGTGCTTGGCCGGGAAGCGGAACCTGACCCGGTCGCCGCGCACCTGGAGGTGCTCGCAGAGCAGCGTGGCCACGCCGTGGCTGCCGTTCTCCTCCGCGTACTCCTCGTGGCCGACGCGGAAGACGCCGAGGTCGAGCATGCGCAGGGCGATGGCGAGCAGGCGGGTGCGGCCGCGCTTCCTCATGTCGGCGACGATCTGCGCGCGGAACTTCGGCAGCTTCGGGGCCAGCTTCAGGACGCGGTCGAACTTCTCCGCGTCCCGGTTCGTGCGCCACTGCTCGTGGTAGAGGTACTGGCGCCGGCCGGCGTCGTCCACACCGATCGCCTGGATGTGCCCGTTCGGGTGCGGGCTGATCCACACGTCCCGCCACGCCGGCGGGATGACCAGGGCCTTCACCCGCGCGACCTCGTCGGGGCCGAGGGGCTCGCCCGCGGTGGTCGCGTAGCGGAAACCCTTGCCGTGACGACGGCGGGTCCAGCCAGGACCTGCGGTGTTGCTGCGGCGGAGTCTCACCTGGACACCTCGTGGTTGATCAGCATGGGTGCCGGGTACCCGCTCGCCGATGAAAGATGACTGCGCCGTCGGTGTGGAACGGGGGTTCCTCCTCGTCGACCCCTGGTCACGGCGGCCGGTGGCACTCGCACCGCGGGCTGCACGCGCACGTGGGGGTGCCTTCGACGGCGGCGGCGCCGGAGGCGTCGAACGCGCTGCGGCCCTGGTCGCCGGCGCTGCTGGTGCACTCGTCGCACCCGCGCTGCGCGAACGCGGCGCGCTGTCTACTGTGGAGCGCCAGATCGACTGGCTGCGGCACAACGGCTGCGGAGCCGCATGCCGTCGCTCCGACCCCGAGTCCCCCGTGGACATGCTGATCGCCCGAACGCGTGAGGAAACCTGATGCGCCTCCCTGCTCCCCGCGGCCACATGAGCGCCGCGCTGGTCGCCGCACTCCGCTCGGCACCGGGGCCGCGACCGGCCCTGCTCGTCAGCGGCGGCACCAGGGAGCCCGCGGCGGACGACGACCTGCAGCTGTCGCTGTGGATCTGCTACGAGCTGCGCACCCGCAACTTCGACGACGTGCACCCGGCCTGGGACGACCACCCGGCGGCGGCCCAGTTCCTCGCCGTCCTGGAGGCCCGCTGGGAACAGGGCCTGCGCGCGCTGGAGGAGACGACCCCGGCGGTGCCGCTCGACCCCGCCGCACGAGCCGAGCTGCGCAAGCACCACGCGTTCTGGCACCCGCGCCGCGAGATGCGCTCGGCCCTGCGCGACCTCCACGGCGACGCCTACGGCTCCCGCGACGAACGCACGCACTCGGTGCTGTTCACCGTGACGCTGCGGGACCTCGACTGCGGCACCGGCGTCGACGACATGCCCGTCGCCACCCTGGCGCTGGCCAACGCGCTGAGCCTGTTCGGCCTCCACCGGCGCCTCGTCGGCGCGCTCGTGGGCTTCCTGACGGCGGTCGACACGATCGGCGGCGACCCGTTCGCCCAGCTGCTGCCCGTCCAGTGCCCGCCGGACGACGTCCGGCTCGGCTTCACGGCGTGCCACGAGCTGCACGCCCGGCTCGTCCAGCACGTCCACACCGCCTGTGAGGCAGGCCGCTCTTCCCTGCGGGGCCGCTGGCTGCTCACCAGGGGCCGCGTTAACGTGGGATGCTGAACGCCGCGAAAGGAGCAAGCGTGCCCGACCCCACCACACTGGCCACCGTGGTAGTCGACCGGATCGCATCCGACGTCGTAGTGCTGCGCGTGGCCGGGGAGCTCGACACCACCAGCTCGAGCGAGCTCATCGCTCCGCTCGACACGCACGTGGTGGACGCGAACCGGGCGGTGGTCGTCGACCTCGGCGGCGTCCGCTTCCTCGGCTCCGCCGGCCTCGAGGCCCTCGTGCTCGGCCAGCAGCGCGCCGGCCGCACCGGCGTCGAGTTCGTGCTGGTCGCGTCCACCCGTGCAGCACTGCGGCCGATCGAGGCGACCGGGCTGGACACGGTCTTCACGATCCTGCGGTCCGTGGACGAGGCGGTGGAGCGCTACTCGGCCTGAACCTCGCACCCGGCCACCGCGTCCGGGAAACGCCTTCGCGCGCTGGACCGCCGGCACGTGCCCCCGGGTGGTCGTGCTGCGGTGTTCCCGGGGGTGGTGAGCGTGCTCACCGGACCGTTCCACCAGGTCAATCCTGGCCGATGTCCTCGAACCACAGCTCCGGCTGCTCGGCGATGAACCTCGTCATCATCTCGACGCACGCCGGGTCCTCGACCACCGTGATCCCGACCCCGTGCTCCGCCAGCCAGTCGTGCCCGCCGGAGAACGTCGTGGCCTCCCCGATCAGCACGTTCGAGATGCCGAACTGCCGCACCAGCCCGCTGCAGTACCAGCACGGCGACAGCGTCGTGACCATGGTCGTCCCGCGGTAGCCGCGCTGGCGGCCGGCGTTGCGGAAGGCGGAGGTCTCGGCGTGCATCGAGGCGTCGCCGTCCTGGACGCGGCGGTTGCGGCCCCGGCCGAGCAGGCGGCCGTCGCCGTCGAAGAGCGCGGCGCCGATGGGTATCCCGCCCTCGGCGAGTCCCGTGCGCGCCTCTTCGACGGCGACGGCCAGCATGTCGGAAGCAGCGGTCATGCCGTTCAAGCTACTTCGTCTTGAACAGTTTCACCGTCATCGACGTGCCCGACTGCTTGGTCACCCGCAGGCCGACGCCGACGGCGGGCAGCTTCACACCCGCGTTGGGCTGCTCGGCGAACCAGTACTGCCTGGTGTCGTCGAACACCGGCTGGGCTGCGGCACCGCGGACGTAGGACGCCTTGCCGTTGACGTGCAGCGTGAAGGAGTCCGACTTCTGCAGCGAGAACGGCGCGTCGTAGCCGCCGATGGTGGGCGACCAGCGCTGGCCTTCGAGGTTGTGGAGCGGCGCCGGGTTGGCGTCGATCGGCAGGACCAGGCCCTCACCGGGGTGCTCGCTCACGTTGTTGTCGAGGTAGTACGTGTTCCACAGCGAGACGAGCAGGCCGTCCTGGTACGGGAAGTGCTCCACGAGGTCGGGCCTGTCCGGGAAGCTGTACCGGTACGGGCCGGTGCGGTTGTACTGGCCGTAGGACTCGTAGGTGCGGTTCGACGCGATGTAGAACTGGTCGAACGCCTTCGTCTCCTTGCCCTCGGTGGTGCGGAAACCGCGCGTGGTCCACACCCCGGCCGTCTCGCCGCCGTCGGTCAGCACCGGGGTGCCGTCCGCGACGACCGTGATCTGGTCGGCGAAGAAGCCCTGCGGTGCCAGCGCTCCGTCGGTGCGGTAGGCCAGGCGCAGCTTGGTGTCCTTGCCGGCGTAGGCGTCGAGGGGGACGGTGATGTCCACCCACTGGCCACCGGACGAGCCGCTGACCGCGGGGGCGTTGCCGGAGTCGCGCACGAACGGCTGACCGCCGGCGGTGCCGTCGAGCTGGGTCCAGCTGCCGTCCGCGTTGGACGCTTCGACGTAGAGGTAGTCGTAGTCCGCCTCGATGTCGTAGCGGGCCTTCAGCGACAGCGACGCCGTGGTCTTGCCGCGCAGGTCCACGGGCGCGGTCATCGAGTGGTCGAGGTCGTTGCCCTTCTCGCTCCACCACATCTTCGTGCCCGCGAACGGGGCGCCGTAGTCGAACGACCTGGAGATGTCCGGCAGCACGACCACCAGCCCCTGGGCCTTGGCGGTGTTGTACTCGTGCGGGCCGAGCTGGAACGTGCGCTCCTGGCCCGCGACCGCGATCTCGTAGTCGAGCCAGCCCAGCTGCAGCTTGTCCCACGCGGAGAACTCGTTGGCGCGCTCACCGGTCGCCTCGCCGGGGGCGTTGACCCGGTTCTGGCCCATGATCGACCACCAGTTGACGCCGTTCGTGCCGCCGTTGGTGTCGTAGTGGTCGGGCAGACCGAGGTCGTGGCCGTACTCGTGCGCGAACACGCCGACGCCGCCGTTCTCGGGCTGCACGGTGTAGTCGCCGACCCACAGGCCGGTGTCACCGATGGGCGCGCCGCCGAGCTTGTTGGTGCCGGGGCCGGAGTTGTAGTTCTTGAACGCGTAGCCGCGGTGGCTCCACAGCGCGTCCTCGCCCTGCCACGGGTCACCGTCTGCCTGGTCACCACCGGCGTGCACGATCTGGAAGTGGTCGATGTAACCGTCGGGCTCGTTGAAGTCGCCGTCGGAGTCGTAGTCGTAGCGGTCCCACACGTCGTACTCGCGCAGCGCCGCCGTGATCTGCTCGGTGGTCTCCCCCGCGGCCTTGCGGTCGGCGACCCACTGGGTGACGGCGTCCTTGATCAGCTCGCGGGAGTTGTTGCAGATGTTGTCGCCGCACGGGTAGCCGTTGCTGCGGCCGTAGCGCGCCTCGTTGTAGCGGACCTTCACCCAGTCCGTGACGAGCCCGTCGACCGTGTAGCGGCCGGAGGACTGCCGGTCGTAGAAGTTCGCGACCGAGTTGGCGTCCTTCGCCCGCGAGAAGTACAGGTCCTGGAAGTACTGCCGGCTGAAGTCGGGCCGCCAGATCGTGGTGTTGTCCACGGCCCTGTCCGGCTCGGGGATCTGGTTGCGCAGCGGCCCGTCGAACCGCACCGGGCCCGGGGTGTTCGGGTTCGTGTCGCGGTCGGGGTAGTCGGGGTGCCGCTCGTCGCCGAACTCCGCCAGAACGACGAAGACCTTGTCGGTCTTCTCCCGCTTGAGCTCGACGTACTGGTCCTTCGCCTGCTTCTTGCCGACCTTCGCCACGGTGCTGGCACCGCGCTTCTCCGCGGTCACCTCCCCGGTCAGCACCTCGGCCAGCGCCTGCTGCTTCAGCGCACGCCGCTTGAGCTCCAGCTCGTGCGGCTGCTCGTCGCTCTGCTGCCGCACCTGCGCCTCGGGCCGCTCGACCGGCGTCGCGACGGCCGGGACGGCCAGGCCGGTCGTCAGCACCGCGAGCGCCGCTGCTCCCGCCAGTGTTCTTCGCACGTAGGTCCCCTCCTCGGAATCCGGAGGGCGACGCTACGTAGTTGGCCTGCCGCCCGGCACGTCCGAAAGTCGGTTGTCGGACCCGGGACCACATGCTGAACGTCGTCTCAGCGAGTTGCCAGGCGCCTCTCAGCTTCCTGTGGCTTGATGGACGTACCGGAAGTGGAGGGGCCCATCGTGATCGGCTTCGTGCTCGGCTGGCTGCTGACGCTGTTCATCCTCGTGATGATCGCCAGGATGGTCGTCGACTGGGCGGTGGCGCTGCGGGCGCGCGGCGCCTGGGTGCCCAAGGTGCAGCGGGTGGCGTACGCGGTGACCGAACCGGTGCTGTCGCCGGTGCGCAAGGTGCTGCCCCCGGTGCGGTTCGGCGGGTTCGGGCTGGACCTGGCGTTCACGGTGGTGTTCATCGCGGCGCTGGTCCTGCGCTCGATCGTGTGGTGAGGACGCCGGGGTTGAGCACCCCGGCGGGGTCGAGGGCGGCCTTGGCGGCGGCCAGCGCCGTCCCGAACACGTCCGGCCGCTGACGGGTGTACCAGGGCATGTGGTCGCGCCCGACGGCGTGGTGGTGGGTGATGGTGCCCCCGGCGCCGCTGAGCGCCTCGGACACGGCGGTCTTGATCTCGTCCCACTGCTGCCGCAGGCTGCCCCACCGCCCTGGCGCGTAGATGCCGTAGTAGGGCGCGGGCCCGTCCGGGTGGACGTGGGTGAAGCGGCACGTCACGATCCCGGCCCCGCACACCTGCCTGAGCACGGCCGTCGCCGCTTCCGTGACGGCCGCGTGCAGGTCGGCGAACCGGTCCCACGTGCAGGCCGTCTCGAACGTCTCGGTGATCATCGCGTGCTGCGCCATCGCATCGCGCTGGTAGGGCATGCGCAGGAACGACGCCCGCCACCTCCGCGCCGTCCCCTCGACCACCTCCCCGCCCGCGCAGAGCTCCAGCGCCCTGGCGAGCTGCGCGTCCACGGGGTGGTCGGCCGACTCGAACGCCAGCACGAGCACAGACCTGCTCGACCCGGCGTTGAGGAACGCCTCCGCCGGGTCGAGCAGCCGGCAGTTCGCCGGCCGCAGCCCGGACTGCACGACCGCCCGCACCGCCTCGACCGCCTGCCCCCAGTCCGCGAACCGCACCGACGCGCCGGCCCGGTGGACCGGCGGGGCCTGCAACCGCAGCCACGCCTCGGTGATCACGCCGAGGGTTCCCTCCGAGCCGAGGAACAGCCGGTCCGGCGACGGCCCGGCCCCACTGGCCGGCACCCTGAGCGACTCGCTCGTTCCCACCGGGGTCACGACCCGCAGCGACTCGGTGAAGTCATCGATGTGCGTGGTCGCCGTCGCGTAGTGCCCACCCGCGCGCGTCGCGAGCCACCCGCCCAGCGTCGAGAACTCGAAGGACTGCGGGAAGTGCCGCAGCGTGAGCCCGTGCGGCTTGAGCTGCGCCTCCAGGTCCGGCCCGAGCACACCGGCCTGGACCCGCGCGGCCCGGCTCGTCGGGTCGACCTCCAGGACGCGGTCCAGGTTCCGCAGGTCGAGCGTCACCACGGGCGCGTCGATGTCCCGCGGTTCGACGCCGCCGACGACCGACGTGCCGCCGCCGAACGGGATCACGGCGATGCCGTTGCTGCCGCAGTGGTCCAGCACGTCCACGACGTCCTGCTCGGTGCGCGGCCTTGCGACGGCGTCGGGAATCGGGCCGATGTCGCCGGCCAGGTTGCGGACGACGTCGCGATAGGCCTGGCCGCGGGCGTGGGTGAGGCGGTCGACCGGGTCGGTGGAGCACAGGTCCGACGGTGGGACGCGGGACGGCGGGAGGTCGAGGTCCGCGGGGTCCGGTGGCTCGTGGAACGTCAGGTCCGCGTCCGGGAGCACGGCGCGGACCCGGTCGACCAGCTGCTGCCGTTCGGCTGGGGTGACGGCGTCCTCGACGTTGCCCCAGCCCCACCACGACCTCGTTGCCATGGCGAGCAACGGTAAGCAAGACGCACGCGTTTCGTAAGAGCTATCCGGCGCCGAAGCACACGAAACCGACCGCCGCCGCGTACGAACCGTCGTCGGAAGCGGCCCGCTGCACCTCCGCCAGCGCCTCCGCCGGCGACAGCCCGTCGGCCAGCTTCCGGTGCAGCTCCACCATCACCGGTGCGGTCCCGTCGGTCGGCACCGGCACCACGGGCGCGATCAGCGTCCGCGTCCCCAGCCCCAGCAGCGCCGCCGTGAACCCCATCAGCTCATCGCCGGGACGCACGGCGGACTGCCCGGTGTCACACGCGGACAGCACCACGCGCGTAGGCGGTGTACGCAGTCGTTCGATGTCGTAGACCGTCAGAGGTCCATCGGCCAGTTCCAACGCGCTGAACAACGGGTTGTCGACGCGGAACGAGCCGTGTGCCGCGATGTGTGCGAGAGCGGCACCGTCCATTGCGGACGCCACGGCCGAAACGGTTGCGTCGTCATCAATGAGCACACGGCCGGGCACGTGCGCGGAGACGGCCTTGATCTCGTCGGGTGCGGCGGCCATCCGCGGGCCGGCGGCCAGGACGGCTTCTCCGGACGCGTCAGGCGCAGCGGCAGCACGCAGCCACACGGACGCTGACGGCGCCACGGTCACCTGACGGCCGAGCACGCCCCACGGCAGGCTGTTCAGCGCACCGGTCGGTACCACCACCAGTGGACGGCCGTCGATGTGTGGCGCCAAAGGTGACAACAGCCGCGCAGACAGCAGAGAAGCGGCATGGGCGGCGGAGGAGCGGACCACCTCCAGGTTCGGCAGCCCCGGCGGCAGGGTCACGAGGCGGTGCAACGCGAAGCGCAGCAGGCGGATCTCGCGGACCACGCCCTCAAGGGCACCCAGCACGTGCAGGGACGTCCGGCCGTCGGCCAGGACCACGGCCAGCAGGGAGCCGTCGTACTCGACGAACTCGACCAAGGCGGAGGAGCCCAGGGCCGCCGCCAGCGAGGACACCGGCGGCGGCTTGAACACCGCTCCCCCGCCCGACATCTGCCGGGTCAGGTCGCGGACGCGTTGTTCGGCGCGGACCAGCTGCGCGCGCAGCGCCCCGGCGGGTTTGCCGGCCAGCACGGCCGACTCGACGTCGGAGGTGACGGCGCGCAGGGTGGCCAGCGCGTCCTCCAGGCGGGGGTCGTCGGGGGGTGACACCGACTTCATCCGCAGGGCGCCGGCGCGCCAGCTCTCGGTCCACGACAGCACGCGGGCCGCGTTGCCGGAGGCCACGGCCAGGCGCAGGCCCTCCTCTGCCAGGGCCTGGCCCTGCGCGCCGGTCAACGCGCGCAGCTCGGCGGCGCCCAGCGACACGCGGTACTCGTCGAGCAGGGCGATGCCGCGGCGCAACGCGGAGGAGGTGCCGCGGACGTCACCGGAGAGCTTGCGCCGCAACGCCTCCGCGTACCAGCCGCGGACGCGCAGACCGGCCGGGCCGCGGGAACGCGACGCGGCGGCCCTGGAGAGCTCGGCCACCGCCCGCACGCGATGACCGAGGTCGGCGGCCACCAGACCGGCGTCGATGCGGGCCTCCAACGCCGGCAGCCGCCAGTCCATCGCGTCGAGCTCGTCGGCCACCCGCGACAACGCCACCCGCAGCGAACGGGTGCGGTCACCGCGCAGGACCGCCGCGTGCAGTTCGAGGTAACGCGCTCCGGCCGCCCACAGCAGGCGCTGCTCGCGGCGGAACCGGCGCCGGGCCTCCGCCGCGAAGGCGTTGGCGGCGTCCAGGTCGTCGTCCAGCAGGGCGATGCGGGCGCGGAAGAACAACGCCTCGGAGGTCGCGAAGGGGTTGCGAAGGGCCTTCAGCTCGGTGATGGCGCGGTCCGCGGCCACCCGTGCCTCGTCCACCAGGGGCACCGACACCAGCAGCTCCAGCCGGTTCACCAGCAGGGCGGGGCGGGGCACGTCCAGGCTGCGGTAGACCTCGTCGGCCTTGTCGAACAACGTCAGGGCCGCGGGCACGTCGCCCGAGCGGGTGGCCATGATGCCGGCGTTCCAGTGCACGTCCGCGACACCGAGCTCCTGGCCCAGCGAGCCGAGCAGCGCGGCGGCCACGTCGAAGTCGGCGGAGGCCTCACGCATGTTGCCCACGTACGCGCGCACAAGACCGCGGTTGTTGTGAGCGCGCGCCTCGACCAGTTTGTCGTCCACGCGCCGTGCGCCGGCGATGGCGGCCGTGTAGTCGCGCTGTGCTTCGTCGTATCGGGTCAGGTAGTGGAAGACGACACCGCGTTGCATGAGAGCGGCGACCGCGTCCGCACCCGACAACGACGGCATGGCCACGTCCAGCGCGCGCAGTGCGGCGCGGTGGCGGCCGGTGTAGGCGAGCACCCACGCCAGCGACATCTGCGCCAAGGCCGACAAACGGGGCAGTCCTGCGTCCGTCGCGATGCGGATCGAGCGGCGCAGGTGGCGGATCGAGCCGCTGTAGTCGTGCAGCTCGCGCAACGCGAGACCGATCGCGCGTTCGGCGATCGCCCATTCGGAACGGTCTTCCGTCGCGCGGAGGACGGCGCGGGCCATCTCGACGGCCGCACGCGGGTTGCGCTGCCTGGCCGCCAGCGCGTCCTCCGCACAAAAGTCGGTCACGGCGTCACTTTATCCGCTGTGGTAGCTTGATCAAGCTCGGTCGGGGCCCCCGTCAAACGCTGCTTTGTGAGGCCGTGGTGTCGAAATCGCCGGAACGTGCTGAGCTGTACGAAAGAGCTTTTCAGCAGCTCATCGCCGAGGACAAGAACATCAGCTTCCACGCCGAACGCGGGCGTGAATTCCTTTATCGCCCAGGTCAGCTGCTCGTCGCGCCGGCCGACCTCGACCGGGTGATCGCGAAACTGCGGCAAAACAATGTCGACGCGCGTCCCGCGGCCGGATTCGGTGGAATGGCCCGGTTGATCCTGCCGAACAACCCCGAAGACATTCCGCAGATCGTCCGGTTGTTGAGGGATCAACGGAACTGGCCGAACGAACGCGTACCGCTCGTCCAGCCGCACCACGTCGTCGTGGGACACGGCGGAAACGTCATGGGCAACCCCGGCGACCGGCCGCGGCCGACCGACCCGCTCACCCCGCCGAAGGCCGACGACCGGCTCTCCGGCATCCGCGTCGGCATCCTCGACACCGGCATCTCCTCCGGCGCGCAGCTGGAGCACGCGGACTGGTTCAAGAACCGGTTCGTCAAGGAGCCCGACGACGTCGACCCCGCCTACACCAGCGGCGCGCTCTTCGGGCTGCAGGGCGGCCACGGCACGTTCGTCGCGGGCGTCGTGCAGAGCGCGGCGTGCGGTGTCGCGCTCGACCCCGAGATCGCCCTCGACCTGAACGGCTTCGGCGACGAGGAGCGGCTGGTCGCCAAGATCGCCGAGATGGGCCGCAAGAAGGTCGACCTGCTCAACCTGTCCCTCGGCTGCTACACCGCCGACGACGTCGCGTCCGAGCCGCTGCGCGTCGCGATCACCGCGCTGCCGCAGGAGATGGTCGTGGTCGCCTCCGCGGGCAACCGCGGCGACCAGCGCCCGAGCTGGCCCGCCGCGTTCTCCCGGGTCACGGCCGTCGCCGCGCTCGCGCTGAACGGGGACGGCTCGATCGTGCCCGCCTGCTACTCGAGCTTCGGGCACTGGGTCGACGCGTGCGCGATCGGCAACCGCTCCTCGACCTACCTCAAGGGCGAGTGGAAGCTGCCCGGCGAGGGCGACGCGACGCCGTTCGCGCTGTGGGCGAACTGGGCCGGCACGTCGTTCGCCGCGCCCTGGGTCACCGGGCGGATCGCGGCCACGATGGTGAAAGACGGCCTCACCGCAGCTCAGGCCCGTGACAAACTGCTGGTGGACCCGGAGTTCCACGCCGGTTACGGGACCTTCGTCAAATAACCGGCGAGGAGTTGTATCTGGGGAGCAACCCCGGCCTCCGCAGGTCGTGACCGCAAGGAGTCGACGTGACCTCAGCATCCCCGATCGCCGCGCTCGTCAGCGCGGCGGCCGAGGGCGATCAGGGTGCGTGGAACGAGATCGTGGACCGCTACACGCCGCTGGTCGTGTCGGTGATCTACAAGCACCGGCTGCGCCCCGCGGACGCGGCCGACGTGAACCAGACGCTGTGGCTTCGGCTCGTGGAGCAGATCGGCCGGCTCCGCGAGCCCGAGGCGCTGCCCGGCTGGATCATGACGACCACCCGCAACGAGTGCCTGCGCGTGTTGCGCGTGCAGCAGCGGACGCACCTGTACGACCCGCTGTCGGAGTCCGACGCGCTGGAGTCGGAGCAGGACGCGGACGTGGAGGCGGACCTGCTGGCGGTGGAACGGCGGCAGGCGCTGCGCGACGGGTTCGCCGAGCTCACCGAGCAGTGCAAGCGGTTGCTGACCAAGCTGATGACCGACCCGCCGCCGAGCTACCAGGTCGTGAGCGAAGAGCTGGCGATGCCGGTCGGCAGCATCGGGCCGACCCGCATCCGCTGCCTGGAGAAGCTGCGCAAGACGACGGCGATCTCGGCGTTCCTGGGATCGCCAGCCAAGAAGGCCACGCAGGTGAGAGGAGGTGTGTTGGGTGCGGCACGACTGGGACAGTGACGAGGTGTTGCTCGACGCCTTGCGCGACGCGGTGAGCACACCGCCCGCCGATGCGGTTCCACCGGAGTTCCTCGAAGCCGCCAAGGCGGCCTTCACCTGGCGCACCGTCGACGCGGAGCTGCTGCTGATCACCTCGTACGACTCGGTGCTGGACGACACGCTCTTCGCCCGCGCCCGCTCGACGTCCACGGCGCGGCAGCTGGTGTTCGACGCGGACGGCGTCACGCTGCAGGTCGAGGTGTCGGCGGCCGGCGTGACCGGGCAGCTGGTGCCCGCGGACGGCGACGTGACGCTGGTGTCGCCCGCCGGCGACGTGGAGACGGCGCCGGCCGACGAGCTGGGCATGTTCGTGATGGGCCCCGGTCCGCGCGGCCCGGTGCGGTTCCGGTTCGCCGGCGGCTGCACCGACTGGTTCATCCTCTGACCAGACCTCGCGAGAGCTGCGCTGCCGTGGTGCACGTACCGCTGCACGAGTCCGGCGCGCACGCCACCGGCGCCCGGCCGAGCTCCGGACGCCGGCAGCACACCCGATCGGGTGCTTCTTGCTGTCACGCGGGGGCCCCGCGTTCCCCTCAGGGTCACGCAGGGCCCCCGCGTGCACTTCACATCAGGCGGCGTCCACGAACGTGGACGGGCCGACGGTCACCGCGGCGGAACGGAAGTTCGCCTCCACCTCGGCCTTCTCCTTGGCGTTCGGGTTGGGGTTCTTGCACGACGTGCCGGCGCTCGCACCGGACATCAGGTCGGTGCACAGCCCCGTCCTGCGGTCGGGCATGCCCAGCAGGTGCCCGAACTCGTGGGACGAGATGCGCACCGTGTCGTGGCCCTCGTTGACCGCCTGACGACCCATGACCCACCGGCCACGGCCGAGGCTCGTGACGTAGGCGCGGGGCCACTGGTTGTCCACGGTGACGGTGATGTTCGCGGCGCCGGTCACCTTGACCAGCCGCACGTTCACCACGCTGTTGTTCCACACCTGGGCGCCCTGGTCGACGGCCGCCTGGAACTCACCGGCACCGCTCGAGTTGTACGTGAGGGTGCGGGGCGCAGCTTCCGCGGTTCCGACGAGGCCGACTGACAGGGCGGCAGCGCTGGCAACCACGGCAATTGTTTTGCGCAGGAACACAGGAATCTCCTCGCAATGCAGGGTAATTGCTCCCCGACTGTATCGAAGCAGCGTTGCCGCACAAGAAGAGTCAAGTGTCAATCAGCGCCGGAACGGTCCAGACACTTCGTAGGTGATCCCGCCGCTGCTGCTGCCGGACGTGCCGCGCTGCGAGGAGAAGTACAGCCTGCTGCCGTCGGGCGAGAACGCGGGACCGGTGATCTCGCTGCTGCTCTGGCCGGGAACCCGCAGGAAGGGGGCCACGACACCGGCCGGCGTGATGATGCAGATCTCCATGTTCCCGCCGTCCTCGGCGACGAACAGGTCGCCGCCCGACGACCGGGTCACGTTGTCGACACCGGTGAGCGGAGCCGTTCCGCTCGTCACGAGCGAGTCGTCATAAGTGAGGCTGATGGTGCTTTGTGATGCGTTGTAAGCCCACACCCGGCCGTCGCCTTTGGTGGTGAACCAACAGGTGTCGTCGGCGTAATAGCAGCCTTCGCCGCCGTTGAACCGCTTGGCGCCGCTCACCTGGTTGCGCGTGGCCGTCGGGCTGCCGTCCGGGTCGGGCACCCGCGCCCAGCCGACGCTGCCGGACGTGCCGCTGCCGCCGGTCATGACCTCCAGCGTGCCGGAGCTCAGGTCGCCCCACGTGGTGGGCGTGAAGCGGTACAGGCACCCGTCCGGCACGTCCTCGGTCAGGTAGACGACCTTGCGCACCGGGTCGGCCGCGCACGCCTCGTGCTTGAACCGGCCCATCGCCGGGCGCTGGACGGCCGCCTTGACGCCCCACGGGTCGGTCTCGTAGACGTAGCCGCGGTCGACCTCCTCGCACGACAGCCACGTGTTCCAGGGCGTGGCACCGCCGGCGCAGTTCACGTTGGTGCCGCTGAGGGTCCGGTAGGCACCGGTGATCGTGCCCGACTGGTCGAACCTCACGGCGCCCACGCCACCGGTGGAGGACACCTCGCTGTTGGACACGTAGATCCAGCCGGTGCCGTCGGCGAAGCACGCGCCGCCGTCCGGTGCGGGGTGCCAGGTGTAGCCCGTGCCCGCGACGCGCTGGCCGGAGCGCGCGATCACGCGGCTGGAGAAGCCCTGGGGCAGCATGAGCCCGCTGCTGTTGACCGGTTGCAGGGAACCGTAGGGGCTGGGACCGGGCTGGGCCCCGGCGGCGAAGGCCTCACGCCAGTCGGCGCCACCGAACGCCGCCGCTGCGGTCCCGACGACTGCGACACGAAGAAAGTTCCGACGCTCCATGCCTTGGAGCGTGCCGCAGATGGGGGCCGCCCGGGATGAAGGTCAGGCGAATGACCGTTGACGCGCCGGGGTGAACCCGCGGCGGACGCGGGACGGGGGCGGCGGGTTCGCCGCCCCCGTCCGCGTTCAGGCGAACGACGGTTGCCGCAGCGCGTGCTCCACCAGGGTGATGAGGATCTGCTTGGTGGACTGCCGGTTGCGGGCGTCGCACGGGATTATCGGCACCGACGAGGCGATCGTCAGCGCGTCCCGCACCTCCTCCGCGCGGTGGTGCATCAACCCGTCGAAGCAGTTCACCGCGACCACGTACGGCAGGTCGCGGTCCTCGAAGAAGTCGATGGGCGCGAACGCGTCGTCGATGCGGCGGGTGTCGACCATGACCACGGCGCCGATGGCGCCGCGGACCAGGTCGTCCCACATGAACCAGAACCGGTGCTGCCCCGGCGTGCCGAACAGGTACAGGATCAGGTCCTTGTCCAGCGACACCCGGCCGAAGTCCATGGCCACCGTGGTGGTGACCTTGCCCGGTACCGCGGACAGGTCGTCGACCCCTACCGAGGCCTGGGTCATGACGGCCTCGGTGGTCAGCGGGGTGATCTCCGAGACCGAGCCGACGAACGTCGTCTTGCCGACGCCGAACCCGCCCGCGACGACGATCTTCGCCGATGTCGTGGTCAGGTCGGCCCCAGGTGACCCCGGACGACCCGGAGCACCGTTGCTCATGGGAACTTCTCTCTACTCAGGACAGAACTGCTCAGGCTCGCATCGAGACGTGCAGCTGGGCGCGGATCTCCGGCGTGAGCTGGAGACCGACCCGCTCCACCAGGCGGGTCATCGCGTAGCCGATGAGCCCGATGTCGCAGTTGGGTGCGGCGAGCACGGCGAGGCAGGACCCGTCGCTGATGGACATCAGGAAGAGGTAGCCGCGTTCCATCTCGACGACGGTCTGCTTGACGTCGCCGGCCTCGAAGCAGCGCGCCGCGCCGAGGTTGAGCGAGACGAGACCGGACGAGACGGCGGCGAGCTGCTCCGCCCGGTCGTGCGGCAGTCGCTCCGACGTGGCGAGCAGCAGCCCGTCCGCCGAGACGACGATCGCGTGAGCGACACCGGCGACCCTGCTGACGAAGTCCTCGACCAGCCAGCTGAAGTTGTCCAGTTCCTCAGTCGCGGTGGTCACTGGTGTTCCCTTTCTGCGATCACGGGGATGTCCCCGACGGCCGAGTCGAAGAGCGAGTCGCGGCCCATCTGGACACCCTTCTGGTACGTGGCGAACCGCTGGCGCAACCGTTCAGCGGAACGACCGCTCGCGGCGACGGTCGCCAGCTGGGGCACCGGTGAGGACGGCTTCGGGGTGGAGCCGGGCACCAGGCGCGCCTTGGGGACGCGCTTGGGCAGCCCGTTCTCCGTCGTCTGCGCGGGGGTGCCGGACTCCAGCGCACCGGCGGCACGCCAGCCCTCGTCGGCCGAGCCCCAGTCGGACGCGAAGTCGGCGACGGCACGCGGCACGGCCGTCGGGGCCTCGGTCTTCACGGACTCCGGCGAACGCTGCCGCTTGGGCAGGCCGTTCACCGTGCTCGGTTCTTCCTCTTCCTCGTCGGACGTGTGCTCCACCGCCGGGACCCCTGCCGGTGCGGGCACCGACGGGGACGCGGACTCGGGAGCGGCCGGCGTCTGGAACCACCGCGACAACGCGTCCGCGGAGATCTCCTCGTCGTCGTCGCTCACCGCGGGGAAGATCTCGGTGGCGGCCTCGACGGGTCGTTCGACCGGCGGCTCGTAGGAGTACCGGTCCTCGACGGCGGTCTCCTCCGCCTCGATCCGCGCGGTGAACAGGCCGTCCGCGGACGTCTGCTCGATGCGGTGGCGCCCGCTGGGCTCCTCCTCCGCCGTCTCCGCCGACGACACCACGACCGGGTACTCCGGCGTCCACTTCGGAACACCGGAGAGGCCCTCGCCGGTGCTCTCGACGGCGGGTGCCGGCGAGGGCGCGACGGCCGGGAGCGGCAGCGCGGGCGGCGGGCCCTTGTGCAGCAACGAGGCCGGCAGCACGACCTGGGCGGTGACACCACCCTCTATGTCGTCGTTGTTCGCCAGCGTCACGCGGATGTCGTGCCGCTTGGCGAGCTGGCCGACCACGTACAGGCCCATCTCGCGGGCCACGGAGACGTCGACCTCCGGCGGCTCGGCGAGCTTCGCGTTGAACTCGACGACGTCCTGCTCCTGCATGCCGACACCGCGGTCGTGGATGCGGATCGCGACCTCGCCCTTGCGGGTCTCTATCGTCCGCACCGTCACCTTGCTGGTGGGCTTGGAGAAGGCCGTGGCGTTGTCGAGCAGCTCGGCCACGAGGTGCGCGAGGTCGTTGACCACGCGGCCCTGCACCATGAGCTCCGGCGTCGGCGCGATCTGCACGCGCGCGTACTTCTCGACCTCGGAGACCGCGGCGCCGAGGACCTCGGCGATCGCGACGGGCCGGGTGACGCGGCGGTTGACCGTCGTGCCGGAGAGCACGAGCAGGTTCTCGCTGTTGCGGCGCATCTGCGTCGCGAGGTGGTCGAGCTCGAACAGCGACGCCAGGTGGTCGGGGTCCTGCTCATCCTGCTCGAGCCGGTCGATCACGCTGATCTGCCGCTCCACCAACGCCTGCGAGCGCCGCGACAGGTTGATGAACATGTCGTTGACGTTCGCGCGCAGGGCCACCTGCTCGACGGCGAGGCGGACTGCTTCGCGCTGCACCAGGTCGAACGCCCGCGCGACCTGGCCGACCTCCTCGGTCGTGTTGAGCGGCACCGGGACGATCGCCTCCTCGGCGGCGCGTTCCGGGTCGCGGTGCGACCGGATTCGCTTGATCGCCTCCGGCAGCTGGTTGCGCGCCACGTCGAGCGCGCTGCGGCGCAGGATGCGCAGCGGCCGCAGCATGGACTGCGCGACCATCGCCATGAGACCGAACGCGAGCAGCAGCGAGATCGCGACCAGTGCCGCGTCCCGCCAGGCGTCCGAACGCGCCGTGTCGGCGAGACGCGTGGTCGTCGCGTCGGCCTGGCCCTCCAGGTCGCCCGCGACCTGGGCGACCAGGTTCGCGGTGTCCTGGCCGATCTTCAGCACCTCGGCGTCGGTGATGGTGATCGTCTCGCGCTCGAAGTCCTGCGCGAGCGCGAGCCGCACCAGCCGGTTGCGACCGTCCACGGCGGAACCGGACACGACGTCCTGGAACCGCTGCCGGTTCTCCGCCGACGCCAGGTCGTTGAACTCCGTGAACGCGGCGTCCAGACGGGACTGCGCGGCACGCAGCTCGTCGGCGGCACCGGGCGCGAAGCCCCTGCGCAGCGCGGTGGACGTCAGGATCGCGTTCTGCTGGCCGAGCTGCTCCTGGGCGCTGTAGAGCGCCTGCGCGGCCGTGACCAGCGGCACGATCTCCGGCTCGCTCAGGCTCGACACCACGGCACGGTGCACCTGGCTGAGCGAGGCGCTGATCTGGTTGTACGCGCTGATGACAGCGACGTCCGGGTACTTCGTGCTCAGGATGGTCACCCGCAGGCTCGCCAGTCCGTCGAGGGACTGCAGCGACTTGGTGAACGACTCCTGGAGGGGCGCGCTCAGGCCGGAGGCCGTCGCGCCCGAGTTCCGGTACTTGTCCAACTCCGTGTCGGTAAGACCGGTCTTCGCCGCGTGCTCGGGGCACGCGTTCTGCCTGCCGGCGGCCACACACTGGACCGCCCAGTCGCGCTCGACCTGCAGAGCGCTCTCCACCTTCGCCGCCTGGTGGCTGACAGCGAGCTCGCGCTGGACTTTGCCGAAGAGTTCGACGTCGTCGAGCTGGGTGTTCAGCCGCAGGCCCGCGAGAGTCGCGGTGCTCAGGGCCGGAACCAACAACACCACTGCGAGCTTGCTCCGCAACCGCCAGTTGCGTAGGCGGAACCGGTCGATGCCTCGCTGGTCCTCACGACCGCGCACCGTCAACACTCCCCGCCCCGTTTAATAGCTGCAAACCTGGTGGATCTTGGAGTAAAACGCACCGTTCTCATACCGCCGTTCGGACGACAAAACAGCTGGTTCGAGAATCAACAACTGTGCAGGGGCGGCTAAACGGCCCCTTGCCGATAATTCTTGCGGCGCAGACGACCGCCGCGGGGGGCTTTCGATCACGGCGCGATCACAGCCCCCCGCGCTGTTCGTCAACTACCGGAGGGCTGGATGAGCATCGGCTTCACGTCGAGCTCCTTGTCCAGCATCCCGTAGCGCACCATCAGCTGGACCACGCGCTGCAGGCGGGTCGCGTCGAGCGTCGTCGGGAACGCGCCGAAGTGGACAAGACCTGCGGTTTCCTTGTCGACCTTGGCGTACTCGACCAGCAGCGGCTCCACCGTGGGGCGGTCGGTGGCGTCGGCCTGGCCCTTGGCCATCGCGCGCTGGAACGCGGCGACGGTCTTCGGGTTCTCCTTGGCGAACGCGCCGGTGGTGGCGTAGCCCGCGATCGGGATGTTGTCCGTCGGGCCGGTCGCGGCGTCCAGGACCTTGATCTGGCCGGCGGCGCGCTGGGCGCGGGTGATGAACGGCTCGACCATGAAGGCCGCGTCGACGGTCTTGTTCTGGACCGCCGCCTGCATGTCCGGGAACGGCATCTCCTTGAACTTCACCGAGTTCACGTCGACGTTCGCGGCTTCGAGGGTGGCCTTCGCGGTGAGCTCCGCGATGTTCCTGAAGGTGTTGATCCCGATGGTCTTGCCGGCGAGGTCGGCAGGACTCTTGATGGCCGAGTCACCGTTGGCCAGGATCAGGAACATGTCCGGCTTGGCCTGGTAGCCGTCGGAGATCAGCTTGAGGCCGTCGACCGCCTTCGCGGTGTCCTTCGCCTCCGCGGCGAAGAACGAGACCCAGTTGCCGAACGTGAAGTCCAGGTCCTTGCTGATCAGGCCGGGGATCGCCTTCGCGCCACCGTCGATGACCTTGAGGTTGACCTCAAGGCCCTCCTGGGCGAAGTAGCCCTTCTTCATCGCGACGTGGACCGAGGCCACGTCGAGGATCGGCAGCACCCCCAGGGTGATCTTGGCCTTCTCGACCTTGCCGCCGCTGTTCTGGTCGGCCGGGGGTGACTGCTCTTCGCCGCCGAGCAGTCCACAGCTCGCCACGGTGGCGAGCAGCGTGGCGAGGGCGATGCCACGGACGGCGGTGCGGCGGACTCTTCGAGTCATCGGGAGCACTCTCCTGTCGGAGCGGTGTCGTCGTTGCGGGGATTTTGTCGCGACGGTCAACCACTCAGAGTAATGACGCTGCTCCAAAAGACCCCAGTTGACCGACACGAGCAGGTTCCAGTCCACTACCTGCGGTGAGCATCTAAGCACAGCAGGTCTAGGGCTAGGAGAACCCCAGTTGAAGCGCGCTGTAGCCGTCGTCGGCGCCGGGCCGGCCGGTCTGACCTTGGCAAACTTGATCCAGCAGTCAGGCATCGACTGCGTGGTGCTGGAAAGGGCCAGTCGTACCCACGTGGAAACCCGGCCACGGGCGGGAGTCCTCGAACACCGCTCCGTGACGATGCTGGAGTCGCTCGGACTCGCCGATCGTTTGCTGATGGAAGCAGACCGTCACGGAACGTGCGAATTCCGGGTGAGTGGACAGGTGTTCCAGGTCGCGTACTCCGACTTGTACGGCGGCCGGGAGCACTACGTCTACCCCCAGCAGGAAGTGGTCAAAGACCTGATCGGAGCATTCCTGGCCGCCGGTGGTGACATCCGGTTCGAGGTCAGTGACGTCGAGTTGCGGGATCTGACCAGCTCTCACCCGTCCGTGGCCTGGACCAGCGCAGACGGGGTACGCGAAGAAGTTTCATGTGACTTCGTGGCGGGCTGCGACGGATTCCACGGGGTGTCCCGTCCGAGCATTCCCGAGGGAGTGCTGACGGAGTTCACGCACCAGCACGGGATCGAGTGGCTCACCATTCTCGCGGAGGCCCCTCCGTCGACTAAAGCCGTGATTTACGCGCTGCACGCCGACGGTTTCGCCGGACACATGCTGCGCAGCCCCTCGGTATCGCGTTTCTACCTCCAGGTGCCGGTCGGGACAAAAGCTGAAGATTGGTCGGACGAACAGGTCTGGGAGGCGTTGCACAAACGCTTCGCGCTGCGCGACTCGTCGTGGGAGCTGAACGAGGGCAAGATCATCGAAAAGCGCGTCCTCGACATGCGCAGCCATGTGGTCGAGCCGATGTCCTACGGGCGGCTGTACCTGCTGGGTGACGCAGCCCACATCATCACCCCGGTCGGCGCCAAGGGCATGAACCTCGCCATGAACGACGCCGCAACCTTCGGACGTGCACTGATCGCCTACTACGACACCGGTTCCGAGAACGGGCTGAAGACCTACTCAGACGACTGTCTCAAAAGGGTCTGGCGGGCCCAGGAGTTCTCGCAGTGGATGGTCAACATGATCCACACCGATGTGAGCTCCCCCTTCTTCGGACGGTTGGCGCAGGCCAGGTTGGAACACCTGGCCGAGTCCCCTGCCTACCGGGCGACCTTCGCCGAGAACTATGTGGGGCCCTAACGGGTGAAATCCCGGGTCCCCTAACGAGTGATCCCGACCCCCTAGGGACCTCGTTTCGTCACGATCTGGGGCCAACTCCCGATGCCGGGGGGTGTCGGTCATCCATACGGTTCAACCCGACATCCCCCGATCACCACATCAGGAGCCTGGTTCCATGAGCACCCTGCACGACTTCACCCTCTCCCTGCTGAGCGACCTCGACGCCCGCGAGGCGTTCCAGCTGGACCCGCAGGGCGTGCTCGAGTCCGCCGGGCTGGGCGACATCACCCCCGGTGAGATCCAGGAGATCCTGCCGCTGGTGCTCGACACCGCCTCCGTGGCCAAGGTCGACGCCCTCGACGACGTGCTCGCGAACGCCGGCGACATCGCCGCCGCGGACCAGCTGAAGCTCGTCACCGGCAACCTCGACGGCCTCACCTCGATCGCCGACGTCGCGAACCTGGGCGCTCCGTCCGCCGTGACCGCGCTGGTCACCGACTTCGGCAACGTCGGCGACGTCGCCGGCACCCTCGACGTCGTCTCGGACGTCACGACCGTCGTGCAGGACAACTCGGTCGTCAGCACGGTCACCCACGTCGCGGACGTGCAGGACGTCGTGAACACCGACGTGCTGGTCAAGGACCTCGACACCGACGTGCTCGTCAAGGACGTCGCGAACACCGACGTGCTGCTCAAGGACACCGACGTGCTGGTGAAGGACGTCGCGAACCTCGACCTGGACGTCGAGAACGTCGTGGACGTGAGCGACAACGTCGTGCAGGACGTGGCGCAGGTCGGCGACGTCCACAACTCCGTCGGCCAGGTCGTGGGCGACCTCAACGTCGGCGACCTCGACCTGCTCGACGGCGGCCTGGGCAACGGCAACGACCTGAACATCCACTTCTGAGCCACCGGCAGCGCACGGGCGCTTGCCGCCACCTGTGAGCGCCCGGACCACCCTCCCGCACACCTCGCACGGTGACGGCCTCCTCGTCGGCTGACAGGCGTTCTGACAGCCCCGTCCGTGCGACGCGGAACGGCTCCGGACCACCGCGGTCCGGAGCCGTTCTGCGCGTGGATTTCCCGTCGTCCGCACCGGGTCTGCGGCAGCTTGGTCTTTTTCCCAGGTTTTCCCAGTAGGGCTCTGCACTCACGCCCGGTGGTACAAAGTGTCCACTCCGCGCTCCAGCACCCGGCGGACACCGCGGAGGTCCACCCGCGACCCCCGCTCGCCGCCCGTGTCCGCCAGACGCCACACGTCGGCGGGCTCCACACCGGCCGGCAGGTCCAGGTACCACGAGAACCCGGCCGGTCGCGGCGGAGCGCCCGCCTCGACGAGGTAGGAGTTGACGAACGCGTTGACGACGTCCTGGTCGGGGAGCAGCGGAGCGGGGGTGCGCACGACCCGGCGCGGGCCGGCGACCCACGCCAGCAGCAGCGAGAACCCGTTGTCGGACAACGGGAGCAGCCTTCTGCCCTGCAACGCCACCACGCGGCCGGGTGGCGCGGCCGAGATCTCCTCCGGCTCCGCGTCGACGATGAGGAACAGGTTCCAGTCGCTCACGCGGCAGAGTGTGTCAGGAGCTGACGGTCTCGCTGAGCGACTCCCGCTCGGCCTCCGCCCACTTCTCCACGTCGAGCGAGGGCTTGCCGACGTTGAGCAGCCGGGCGACGCGCGAACGCAGTGCCACGAAGGCCTCGTCCGTGCGCGTGGTCACCTGGTCGCGCTCGGCGGGCAGCGGCACCTCCAGGTCGGCCACGAGACGCGCGGGAGAGCCGGACAGGACCAGGATGCGGTCACCCAGGTACACCGACTCGTCGATGTCGTGCGTGACGACCAGGACGGTCGTGTCGTGCTCGCGGCGGACCCGCAGCAGCAGGTCCTCCAGCTCGAAGCGGGTCTGCGCGTCGACGGAGGCGAACGGTTCGTCCATCAGCAACAGGGCCGGCCGGTACGCCAGCGCCCGCGCGATGGCCACGCGCTGCTGCATGCCGCCGGAGAGCTGCCACGGCCGCTTCTTCGCCGCCTTGCCGAGCCCGACCCACTCCAGCGCCTCGGCCGCGCGGGCCTTGCGCTCGGCGCGCGGCAGGCCGCGCAGCGGGAACTCCACGTTGCCCTGCACGGTGAGCCACGGGAACAGCGACCGCTGGTAGTCCTGGAAGACGACGGCGAGGTGCGAGCCCTTGAGGGACACGTCCCCGCGCGACGGCTCGATGAGCCCGGAGATGGTGCGCAGCAAGGTGGACTTGCCGCAGCCAGAGGGGCCGACCACGCAGACGAGCTCGCCGGCTCGCACGGTGAACGACAGCCCCCCAATGGCTTCGTAGTCGCCGTAGGTGTGGCCCAGGTCGGCCACCTCAAGCATGTTGCTCATCACGACTCCTCGGTTGCCAAGCCAAAGCCCTGCGTTCCACCGCGAGCAACGCGGTGTTGAGTCCGTAGCCGAGGACGCCCAGCAGGACGATCCCGGCCCACATGCGCGTGTAGTCGAACTCGCGCTGCGCCTGCATCAGCTGCGAGCCGATGCCGTTGTCGGTGGCCACCAGCTCGGAGATCACCATCAGCACGAGCGACAGGGAGAGCGAGACCCGCAGTCCCGCGAAGATCTTCGGGGAGGCCGCGGGCAGCACGACGCCGAGCACCCACTGCCAGCGCGGGATGCCGAACACCGCGGAGGTGTCCACTTTGGTCACGTCGACCGAGCGGGCGCCGTCGACGCTGTTGAGCAGCACCGGCCACACGACGCCGAACACGATCGTCGCGAGCTGCATCGACGTGCCGCCTTTGAACAGCAACAGGAACACCGGCACCAGCGCGGGCGGCGGGATCGAGCGCAGGAACACCAGCAGCGGCCCCGCGTACTCCATCGCCCGGTCGGACCGGCCGAGCAGCAGGCCCAGCGACACGCCGATCACGCAGGCGATCGCCCAGCCCGACAGCAGCCGGCCCACCGACGGCAGGATGTGCTCGGTGACGTTCTGCGGCTCCAGCACCCACCACTCGTAGGCGGCGGTGACGATCTGCGACGGCGGCGGGAAGAACGGGTCGTCCGCGAGCCAGCCGAGGACCTGCCACACCACGATCAGCACGGCGAACACGGTCCACCGTTGAACGAATCGGTTCACCAGGCCACCCACCGGCGCCGCACGCGCTCGAGACCGTTGTTGAGCAGGACACCGATCACGCCCGCGACCACCGTGCCGGCCAGGACCTGGTCCATCCGCCCGGCGCCGCTGCGGGCCTCCATGATGAAGTAGCCGAGCCCGATGTCGGCGCCGGCCATCAGCTCCACGCTGACCATCACGATGAGCGCGGTGGTGGCCGCGAGCCGGATTCCGGTGAGGACGAACGGCAGCGCGCTGGGCAGTGCCACCCGGAACAGCACGCCGACGCGGCCGGTGCCGAAGACCCTGGCCGTCTCGACCTGCAACGGGTCCAGTTCGTCCAGCGCGTAGATGGTGTTGAACAGGATCGGCCACACCGCCGCGTACACCGCGAGCGTGATCTTCGTTTCCGGTCCGAAACCGAGGATCACCAGCGCGAGCGGAATCAGTGCGACGGAAGGGATCGGGCGCAGGAACTCGACGACCGCGCGGGTCGCGTGGCGCACGGCGGGAACGCTGCCGAGCACGAGTCCACTCGGTACCGCGACGGCGATGGCGACCACGATGGCGATCAGCAGTGCCAGCACGGTGGCCACGACGTGGCGGAGGAAGACCGGGGCGACCAGCTGCGCGGCCAGCTCTCCGAACACGACGGACGGTGGGACGAGGGCTTCCGCGGGGACGAGGGTGGAGCGTCCTAAGAGCTCCCAGAGCGCGAGGAACCCGGCGATGCCGAGGAGTCCCCTTGTGAACGCACGCACTCGGTCACCCTAGAGAGTTGATCACTCAACCACAATGCGTGTCGAGGCAACTCCGGGGTGTTTCCCGCACATCAGCGGCAGTCAGCAGACCTCGACGCGCTCCGCTTCGCCGAAGCTCTTAACCCATTCGGAGTCCGTGAGCCGCGCACGCCCCTCCGCGCACATCTCGCGGCGGATGCGCCCGGCGTCGAGCTCGTAGGTCAGCAGCTGCGGGTCGGTGCCGCCGCTGCGGACGAGGAAGTCGTCGTGCGCGGGCCGGTAGGTCGCGTACACCGAGCCGCCGTGGCCGGTGACCGAGGCGAGCCGGTCGGGCTGCCTGCCGCCGGGGTAGAGCCGGTACACCTCGAACGTCTGCGCGCGCACGACGGCGATGCGGTCGTCGGTGCCGAACGTGACCCAGGCGCCGCTGGGCACCGTGGTCGACAGGGTGGCGGTGGGCACCGGGGTCCCGCCCGGCACCAGCTGCCACACCTCGACGGTCGACTCGGGGGTGTGCTCGCCCGCGAGCCAGCGGCCGTCCGGGCTGTAGGTGAGCCGGTTGACCAGGCCGGGGCGGACCAGCGGCTGGGCGGCCGGTTCCAGGGTCGCGCCGATCCGCCACTGGCTGATCGTGGTGGTGCCGCCGGCCCGGTCGTGCAGCGCGGTGGCGAGTTCGCGGCCGTCGCGGCTCAGCCCGACGCCGTCCGGGCTGCGCACCGGCATCTGGATCTCCTCCGGCGCCCGGCCGTCGGCGAGGTCGAGCAGGATGGCGCGGCCGCGGGTGTTCGGGTTGAGCAGGCCGGGGTCGGAGTCGTCGTGGTAGCCGACGACCCGTGAGCCGTCCGCGCTGAGGTCCTGTGCGCGGAACCCGGCGGGCAGCCGGTAGAGCAGCGACATCCGGGTGTGGTCGGTGACCGACCACAGGTACTGCCGGCCGCCGGGGTCCTGGGTGATGGCGCGGCGCTCGGCGAGGTGGGTGACCTGGTGGCCGGCCGGGAACCGCTCACCGGGCACGGGGTCGGTCTCGTCGATGCGCCACATCCGGTCGGTGCCGTCGCCGTCGCGCACCGCGGCCAGCTCGCCGCGCGGCCCGGTGAGCACCTTGGCGTTCTCCGCCGGGGTGCCGGTGAACCCGATCCGCCGGGTCCAGGCGTTGGCCAGGCGCAGGATGCGTTCCGCGTCCTGCGAGGGCGCCACCCGGTAGCCGACGAGGGCGAACTTGTCCGCGAACGGCTTGCCCTGCTCCATCAGCGACGTCGACTCGGCCATCGCCTGCCGCCCGAACGCCTCGTCGGTGAGCTGGGTGATGCGCTGCTCGTTGGTGAGCGCGTAGATCACGCTGCCCGGCACGAGCGCCGCGAGCACCGCCGCGACGGAGATCAGCGCCACCGAGCGGCGGGTCTCGCGCCGGGCGCTCAGCTCGACGAACCGGCGTTCCGGCGCGGTGAGGAAGTCGCCCAGGCCGCGGGCCTTGCGCAGCCGGGCACCGCGGTAGAGCGCGCCGGGGTCGCGGTCGCTCGACTCCCACAGCTCGATCGCGGTGACGAGCTGCTGGTGCGTGCGGAGGTTCTCGTGCTCCTCGTCGATCCACCCGCGCAGCCGCGGCCAGCGCAGCACCGCGTCGTGGGCGAGTCCTGCGCCGTCCTCGCCGAGGACGACGAGCCGGGTGCGGACGAGCAGGTCGAGCAGCCGCGGCTCGACGTCGGGCTTGCTGGTCTTGCGCTGCAGGACCCCGTTGCGCTGCATCGAGACCAACCGCAGGAACACGGTGCGGACGGCGCGCTGGTCGGCCTCGTCGAGGGCGGAGAAGAACGTCTCGGCCGCCTGCGCCATGACGTGCTCGATGCCGCCGGACTCCTCGTACCCGGCGAGCGACAGCGTCATGCCGCGCTTGCGCCGCCACGTCTCGATCAACGCCTGCGACACGAACGGCAACGCCGGCTGGGCCGCCACGTCCGCCACCAGCCGCGCCACGAGTGCGGTCTCGACCGACACGCCGAGCTGGCCGGCGGGCTCGGTGACCGCGCGGCGCAGCTCCTCCGCGGTCATCGGCTCGATCAGGACCTCGTTGCCGGGCAGGACCCGCGCGAGCCCGGGGTGCGCGTGGCAGCGCCGCCGGAAGTCGGAGCGGACCGCGACCACGACCCGCGGGCAGCGCAGCAGCGCGGTGACGAAGCCGGTGGCCTCGAAGGCCTTCTCGAAGTCGTCGACCAGCAGGACGAGACCGGGGCAGTGCTGCCGGACGCGCAGCCGCAGGTGGTCGGGGTCGGCCGCGAGCTCGGCGGCCAGCTGCTCGGCGGTGGTGCCGAAGAGGCCGGCGAGGGCGGTGGCCAGCGCGTCGAGCGGGCGGTCGGAGGGGGTGACGACGACGGCGTGGTCGAACGCGGGCAGCAGACCGGCTTCGAGCAGGGAGGTGCGCCCCGACCCGGACGGCCCGACCACGGCGGTGAACGACCCGCTGCGCGCGAGCACCCGCTCGACCAGCGCCTCACGGCCGAAGTACCTCTTGGCGTCCTTCTCGTGGAACGGTGCCGCGCCGACGTAGGGGGCGCTCGGCTGCAACGGCGAGACCTGCTCGGCGGCGAGCTCCCGCCACCGCGCCGTCCACTCCTTCGGATCGCCCTCGCAGGCGCGCACGAAGGCCAGCGTCAGCGCGAGCGACGGCAGCTTGCGCCCACCGGCCGCGTCCGACAGCGCCGTGGGCGAGTAGTTCGCCCTGCCCGCGAGCTCGCGGTAGCTCGGTTTGCCCGCCTGGTCGCGCAGTCTGCGCAGGTCACCGGCGAACCGGAGCAGCGCGGTGTCCTCCGGCCCCAGCGGTCGTTCCCCTCGTGGCATGCCGCCTCCCGGCCGGATTGTCCACCAGAGGTTCGCCTGGCGTCTAACACCACGCTAACCGCTTGCGACCGGGATGTTCGCCGCCACGCGAACGTCACACGAACGAGACCTCGCACCGTCACCCTCGGCCACTCTCCCTCGTGTCACGCGGGGCCCCCGCGTTCCCCTGAGGTGCATGCGGGGACCCCGCGTACCCCCGAAAGGCACGCGGGGACCCCGCGTACCCTCCGGGAGCGGTCAGTCGTGGCACGGTGGTGTGAAGGCGAGGCCGGCGAAGTAGCGGTTCCACTCGGCCCCGGTCATCCGCGGGACCGCCTGCTCGCAGATCCGCACCGCCGGGTCGCGCAGGTCGACGTTCCACAGCCGCACCGCCCGGTCCGCCCCTCCGGTCACCACCTCGTCGCCCCTCGGCGTGAGCCCGACGGCGGTGACCGGTCCGGCGTGCCCGCGCAGCAGCGCCAGCTCGACCGGCTCCCCCGCGCCGAGCCGCCACAACCGCACCAGGCCGTCGTCGGTCGCGACCGCGAGGCTGTCCGCGCTCAGCCACGTGCCGGTCACCTCCCCACCGCCGGAGGGGAGCTCCGCCCGCAGGGCCGGCGCGCGCGGGTCGCGGGCGTCCCAGAGGTGCACGGCGGTGCGGCCGGCGGTCAGCAGCAGGTCGCCGGCGAACTGGGCGTGGCCCGCGAACTCCGTGGTGAGCGACAACGGCGTGAGCCGGCGCGGGTCCGCGGCGTCGAGCAGGTGGACGGCACGGCCGGTGGTGACAGCGGCGAGCACGCGGCCGTCGGCGCGGAAGGCGAGGCCGGCGAGCGGGCCCAGGCCGGGCTGGGCGGTGGCGAGCAGCCGGGGGCGGCCGCCGCGCAGGTCGGTCCAGGAGCCGACCGCGCCGTCGGGGCCGGTCGTGACGAGGGTGCTGCCGCGCCAGGCGACCGCGGTGGCACGGGCGGGCAGCACGCCGAGGTCGCGCGGCTTGCCCAGGGAGATGTCGACGAGGTGGACGGTGCCGTCCTCCCCCACCGACGCGAGCAGGCCGCCCGCCGGGTCCACCGCCAGCGCGACGACGGCGCCGGCGTGCCGGGTGGCCTCGTAGGACGTGCGCGGCGCGGGCAGGTCGTCGAGGGTCGTCAGCACGACCAGCCCGTCGCGGTGACCGGTGACGACCTGCTGCTGCGTCGGGCCGACGACGAGCGCGGTGACCTCGGCGTCCGCCGCGCGCAGGGTCTGCACCGGCACCTCCTCCTGGCGCAGCGCGTTGCGGGCCTGCGGGAGCGGCACGAGCCGGTAGGCGGCGAGCGCGACCTGCTGGGCCAGCGCGGGGTTGCCCGACCGCAGCGCACCGGCCTCGGCGACGGCCTTCAGCACGGCGGTCGTGGTGCGCTGCTCCTCGGCGGTCCTGGTGGCCCGCAACGCGAACACCGTCGAGCTGGCGGCGACCACCAGCAGCGCGACCAGTGCGGCGAGCAGCTGGCGCTGGCGGCGGGTGCGGCGCCGCGCGCTCGTCGTGACCTCCTCCTCCGCGGCGCGGCTCGCGGCCAGGAACGCGCGTTCGCGGGAGGTGAGCGCGAGCCCCGCGGGCACGTTGGCGAGCCGCCGGCCGCGGAACAGCGCCCCGGCGTCGCGGTCGAGCGCCTCCCACGTCCGGGTGGCGTCGGTGAGCTCCCGCTGCGCCCTGACGTTCTCCCGGTTCTCCTCGACCCAGCGGTGCAGCGCCGGCCAGCTGCGGATCAACGCCTCGTGCGCGAGCTCGACGCCGTCGCGGTCGACGACCACCAGCCGGGCGGCGGCCAGCGCGGCGAGCACGGTCTCGCCGGCCTCCAGCTCGTCGCGGTGCGCGCGGCGCTTGGTGCCCTCGGCGGTGACGAGCCGCAGCAGCACCCGTTTCACCTGCTCGGCGGGCAGCCCGGCGAGCAGGTCCTGCGCGGTGCGGGCCACGGCGTGCTCGACGCCGCCGACCTCCTCGTAGGCCGCGAGCGTCAGCGTCATCCCCCGCCGGTGCTGCCAGGTCTCCGCGAGCGCGTGCGACAGCAGCGGGAGCACGGCTGCCTGCCCGACCGCGTCGGCCATCAGCCTGGCCAGCAGCGCGGTCTCCACCTTGGCGCCGGCGTGGGCGGCGGGTTCGGTGATCGCGAGCCGCAGCTCGTCCGGTGTCATCGCGCCGACCATGACCTGGCTGCCGCGCAACGCCTCCACCAGCTCCGGGTACTGCGCGCAGTGCCCGTAGTAGTCGGCCCGCGTGCCGATGACGACCTTGGCGCACCCGGTGAGCGCCTCGATGAGCCACGTCCGGCGCGCCTCGCTGCGGCACACCGTGAACAGCTCCTCGAACTGGTCGACGACGACGAGCCCGGTGTGCCTGCGGCCGAGCTGTTCGGGCCGCGCGAGCTCGCCGGCCAGCTCCACCGCGTCCTGCCCGGTGAGCCGGGCGAGGGCGAGCGCGCACTCCTCCACCGGGTCGGCGCCGGGCGTGAACAGCAGCACCGGGCCGTCCGTGCGCGCCACCAGACCGGCCTTCAGCAACGACGACTTGCCCACCCCCGACGGCCCGAACACGCCGGTGAAGCGGTGCCGCGTCGTCAGCAGCTCGACCGTGAGCCGCTCCCGGCCGAAGAACTTCGGTGCGTCATCGGGTTCGAACGCCTTGAGGCCGACGTACGGGCTGTCGGCACCGGCCCGCGGCTGCGTCTCGGCGACCGCGCGCCACCGCAGCTCCCACTCGTCCGGGTCCGCCGCGCACGCCTTCGCGTACGCCCTCGTCACCGCGAGGCTCGGCAGCTTGCGCCCGCCCGCCGCCTCCGACAGCGCCGCCGCCGAGTAGTGCGCCCGTCGGCCGAGCTCGCGGTAGGTGGGGCTGCCCGCCCGTTCCCGCAGCCGGCGGAGGTCCGCGGCGAACTGCAGGAGACCGCTCTCGCCCTCGTCGAGAGGGCGTTCCCGTCTCGGCACCCCGTCATTGTTCAGAGAACTCCGTTCAGCGGCCAACGCCTGACCGTGAACAACCCGTTCGCCCTAACGTCGCCGAACCGGCACCGCGGTGTGCCGTGGGCAACACCGAAATGCCGCCCACGGCTACACCCTTGTTAACAGCGCGTTGTCCACTCGCGTGGAACGAAGCTGGACAACGGGATCGTCCGTAGGTTCGACGGTGCCGGTCACGGGGCGCCGGCGCTGACGAGGGAGATCCTGACGTGACCATTGAGGCGACGACGACGGCACCGCAGGCACCGGTGAGGATGGTCTGCGAGATCGCGCGGGGCGTGCACGTGACCTGGCCGGGTGAGCCGCTGCGCTTCATCCCGGAGGGCACCCGGTTCTTCGTCGAGGCGTGGGTCGGCGACGGCTGGTACCGCGGCCGGCTGCGCGACGACCCGCGGCCGATGCACGTCAACGCGAGCTGCCTCGGCCTGCCCTGCGGCGACTGACCCGCGCCGGACGAGGACCGCCGTCGAGCCGTCTCGCCACGAGCGTGCGGCCGTCCGGGGACAGCCGCACGCCGATCACCGGTCCGGTGCGGCTTCAGCGGCGCGCCGGGTTCACAGGCCCACGAGCTTGTACAGCCCGCCGACCTCCTGCCGGTTCAGCACGCGCATCGAGCCGGGCCGCTGGTTGCCGAGCAGCACGTCGCCGACCGCGGTGCGCACCAGCGACTCCACCGGGTAGCCGACGTGCTCCATCAGCCGGCGCACGATGTGCTTGCGGCCCTCGTGCACGACGATCTCGACGAGTGCCTTGCCCGGCACCGCCGTGACCAGCTTGAACGAGTCGACCTTGACCGGGCCGTCCTCCAGTTCGACGCCCGCCTTGAGCTTCTTGCCCAGGCCGCGCTCGACCGGGCCGGGCACCTCGGCGAGGTAGGTCTTCTTGACGTTGTAGCTCGGGTGCATCAACCGGTGCGCCAGCTCACCGTCGTTCGTGAGCAGCAGCAACCCCTCGGTCTCCGCGTCGAGCCTGCCGACGTGGAAGAGCCGCTCCTTGCGGTTGCGCACCAGGTCGCCGACGCACGGCCGGCCCAGGTCGTCCTCCATGGTGGACAGGATCCCGAACGGCTTGTTCAGCGCGATCGTGACGACGTCCTCGCGGATCTGCACCCGCACGCCGTCGACGTGCACGACCGCGGTCTCGGGGTCGATCCGGCGGCCCTGCTCGCGCACCACCTTGCCGTCGACCTGCACCCGCCCCTGGTCGATCAGCTCCTCCGAAGCACGGCGTGAGGCGACACCGGCCTGCGCGAGCACCTTCTGCAGGCGCACGCCCTCGTTCTCAGACATCGTCGATCGCATCCACTTCGGGCAGCAGCGGAGCGATCGGCGGCAGGTCGTTCAACGACGACAGCCCCAACCGCTCCAGGAACAGTTCGGTCGTGCGGTACAGGATCCCACCCGTGTCGCTGTCGGTGCCCGTCTCCTCGATGAGCCCCCGTGCGACCAGGGTCCGGATCACACCGTCGACGTTGACGCCGCGAACCGCCGCGATCCGCGCCCTCGTGACGGGCTGCCGGTAGGCGATCACCGCGAGCGTCTCCAGGGCAGCGCGGGTGAGTTTCGCGCGCTGGCCGTCGAGCAGCAGCTTCTCCACGAACGGGGCGAACCGGTCTCGCGTGTAGAACCGCCAGCCGTCCCCCGCCCTGCGCAGGTCGATGCCGCTGCCGGACTCGGTGTACCGGGTGGAGAGTCTACGGAGTGCCTGCTTGATTCGCTTAACCGGCTGCTCAAGGGCACTGCTCAGCTGGTCTTCCGCGATGGGGCTGTCCACGACGAGCAGCACCGACTCCAGCGCGCCGTCGAGCTCGGCGTCGTCGGTGAGGTCGGGCAGGCCGGAGTCCTCGATCTGCTCCTCGGGTGCGGCGGCGAGGAGCTGCGCTTCGAGCTGGGCGGCGTCCTCGGCCCCGGTCCCGGTCTCCGTCCCGGCGGGCTCGGTGACCGGGAGCTCCGGCTGGGGCTCGGCGGGCCGGGGCTTGGACCGGCGCTTCGCGGGCTTCGTCTCCGCGGCACCCGCCCCGAACTTCGCGGCCAGCGCCGCGGCCGCCGCGTCGTACTCCGCCGCGCCCGTGCCACCGTCGAACGCCGGCCCCGGCCGCTCCACCTGTGCCGCGTCCGGCCCGACGACCGGCTCCGGCCCGACCTCTGGGTCGCTCATTCGTAGTCCTCGTCCTCGTCGCCGGCCGGTGCCGCGGCCTGCGCCTGTTCCAACGTCCCGCCGACCCACGTCACCTGCAGCGGCCCGAGCGGGTCCTCCTGCTCGAAGGCGAGCGACTTCTCCCGGTACAGCTCCAGCAGCGCCAGGAAGCGTGCGACGACCTGCATCGTCTCGGTGCAGTCGGCGACGATCTCCGTGAACGACGCCGTGCCGCGCTCCACCAGGAACGTCCGCAGCTCGTCTGCGGTCGCGCGGATCGACACGCGGTGCTGGTGGACGTGGGCGGTGGACAGGGTGCGCTTGGGCTTCGGCCGGAACGCGGCGGCGGCGATCAGCGCGAACTTGTCGGGGGTGACGCCGAGCATCACCTCGGGCAGCAGGCCCTCGAAGCGCGGTTCCAGCGCCACCGAGCGCGGGTAGCGGCGGTAGGCGCCCTGTTCGAGCTCGGCGAACAGGGCCGCGACCTGCTTGTAGGCGCGGTACTGCAGCAGGCGGGCGAACAGCAGGTCGCGCGCCTCCAGCAGGGCCAGGTCGTCCTCGTCCTCGACGTCGCCCGCGGGCAGCAGCCGGGCCGCCTTCAGGTCCAGCAGGGTCGCGGCGATCACCAGGAACTCGGTGGTCTCGTCGAGGTCCCAGGCGGAGCCGAGCGCGCGGATGTGGGCGATGAAGTCGTCGGTGACCCGGTGCAGGGCCACCTCGGTCACGTCGAGGGTGTGCTGGGAGATGAGCTGCAGCAGCAGGTCGAACGGGCCCTCGAAGTTCGTGAGCCGGACCTTGAACCTGCCGTCGTCGACCACCTCGGGAGCAGCAGCGGGTGTTTCCTCGGTCACTGCTCGCGCAACCTGCGCACCAGCAACGACGCGTCCCCGTGCGCCTCCAGGTCGTCCAGCACGATCGCGATCGCCTCGCGCACCACCCGGCCGCGGTCGACCCCGAGGCCGTGCGACGCGCGCAACGCGAGCCGCGCGGTCTCCAGCGCCAGCAGCTCCTCGTCGGACACGTAGACGGTGATCTTCGTGGTGTGCCCGGTCCGCCCGGACCCGCGGCGCTGCTGCGCGGCCGTGCCGCCGGACGGCACCTCTGCCGGGGTGGCGGCGGGTGCCGAGGTCAGGCGGAACAGCTCGGCCGCGCCCGGCAGTGAGGGGCGACGGGTCACCGGGCGATCACCTCGCGGGCCAGCGCGCGGTAGGCGTTGGCACCGGAGGAGCGCGGGGCCCACCGGGTGATCGGCTCACCGGCCACGGTGGTCTCCGGGAAGCGCACCGTGCGGTTGATGACCGAGTCGAACACGATCTCGCCGAACGCCTCCACGACCCGCGCCATGACCTCGCGCGAGTGCAGCGTGCGGGGGTCGTACATCGTGGCGAGGATGCCGGTGATGGTGAGCTTGGGGTTCAACCGTTCCTTGACCTTCTCGATGGTGTCGATGAGCAGTGCCACCCCGCGCAGCGAGAAGAACTCGCACTCCAGCGGGATCAGCACGCCGTCCGCGGCCGCGAGGGCGTTCACCGTGAGCAGGCCGAGCGAGGGCTGGCAGTCGACCAGCACGTAGTCGTAGTGGTCGATGACGGGGCGGAGGGTGCGCACGAGGGTGTGCTCGCGGCCCACCTCGGACACCAGCTGGATCTCCGCGGCCGAGAGGTCGATGTTGCTCGGCAGCAGGTCCATGTCGTCGACCATGGTCTTGCGGATGACGTCGGGAACGGCGGTGTCGTTCTCCATGATGACGTTGTAGATCGTGGTTTCCAGCTGGTGCGGGTGCACGCCGAGGCCCACGGACAGCGCGCCCTGCGGGTCGAAGTCGACGAGCAGCACCCGTCTGCCGTACTCGGCCAGCGCGGCGCCCAGGTTGATGGTCGTCGTCGTCTTGCCGACGCCGCCCTTCTGGTTGCACACCGCGAGGATCTTCGCCGGGCCGTGGTGCAGCAACGGCGGCGGGGCCGGGAGCGCGCGGCGGGCGCGACCGGTCGGGCCGATGCCGTCGACCTGCTCGTGGGCGACGTCGTCCACCGGCGCGGCGTGCGGGGCCAGGCTCAGGTCGGCACGGGGCGCGAAAGCGTGCTCCGGTGTCGACATGGCTGGCGTTCCCTCACTGGTCGTAGTCGTCTCTCGGGGCGCAGCCTAGGCCGCACCCGTGCGAGCGGCAACGCGCCTCGCCGTGTCCTGGAGGGGGCGGGAGAATGTTTCGGGGGTCGGCATGTGACTGTCAAGACTCAGTCAGGCCGGAACATCCGAACGTGTGCGCCGGTCCGCGGCCGTCAGCACCACGTCGAGCAGGCCGGGGAACAGGAGGTCCAGGTCATCGCGGCGCAGTGACACCCAGCGCTGGTTGCCGCGGCACCGGGTCCGGGTGAGGCCCGCTTCCCGCAGCACGCGCAGGTGCTGGGACAGGGTCGACTTCGCCACGTCGACCTCGAAGGCCCCGCACAGCCTCTCTCCGCTGGACTGGATCTGGCGAACGACCGCGAGCCTCGTCGGGTCGCTCAGCGCGTGCAGCACGGAGGCAAGATCGATGGCCTGGGGGGACGGCTCGTCCAAGTTCGGCACCTGTCCACCGTACCCGTGGAAGCCTCATGTTCCAGTGGCCCGAGGGTGTGCAGTTGCGTAGACCTCCCTCAAAGTCGTAACGGTTACCAGTGTGTACACCTGAGTGGTCGTAACCGATGCGTGCCCGAGAAGTTCCTGCACCACCCGAACGTCGGCACCCCCTTCGAGCAGATGGGTGGCGAACGAATGCCGCAACGTGTGGGGGGAGACCGCGGCGGTGATGCCGGCTTCCTCCGCCGCGGTCTTCAACACGGTCCACGCGCTCTGCCGGGAAAGCCGTCCGCCGCGCGCGTTCAGGAACAACGCGGGCGTGCCACGCCCCTTGGCCGCCAGCGCGGGGCGCGCTCTCACGAGGTAGGCGTCCACCGCCGCCAGCGCCGGGCGCCCCACCGGGACGAGTCGTTGCTTGCCGCCCTTGCCGTCGAGCAGCACGGTGCGTTCGGCGGCGTCGACGTCGTCCACGTCGAGCCCGACGACCTCGGAGATTCGCGCTCCCGTGGAGTACAGCAACTCCAGCAGCGCCTTGTCCCTGAGGTTCCCCACGGTGTCGAGCAGGGTCAGCACATCGTTGACGGGCAAGGCTTTCGGCAGTCTCTTGGGCGGTGATGGCGGGTGCACGGCGCGTGCGGCGTCATGGGGCACCACACCTTCACGGTGCGCGAAGCGGTGAAGTCCCCGCACAGCAACCAATGTGCGCGCTGCGGACGAAGCGGCCAAACCGCTTTCGCGCAACGCCGCCAGGAACTCGCTCACGTGGGACTCGGTCACCGCCGCCAGGTCGGTGATGCCGAGCGACTCCAGGTGCTCGGTGTACCGGCGCAGGTCGCGGGTGTAGGAGTCGAGGGTGTTGCGCGCGGTGCCGCGTTCGACGGCGAGGTGGTCGAGGTAGCTCGCCACCAGGTCTGCTACCACGCCAGTCCTTCCAGCACGATCTCTCCTCCACGCGCGTTGACGCCCTTGGCCAGCGCCGGGTCTTCTGCGACAGCGCGGTCGAAACCCTTGTCCGCCAACGCGAGGACGTATGGCAGTGTCACGTTCGTCAACGCGTAGGTCGACGTGTTCGGCACGGCACCGGGCATGTTCGCGACGCAGTAGAACACCGAGTCGTGCACACGGTAGGTGGGATCGTCGTGCGTCGTCGGCCGCGAGTCCTCGAAACAGCCGCCCTGGTCGATCGCGATGTCCACGAGCACGCTCCCAGGCCGCATCCGCGACACCAGGTCGTTGCCGACGAGCTTCGGCGCGCGGGCACCGGGCACGAGCACCGCGCCGATCACGAGGTCCGCCCAGCGGCACGCCTTCTCGACCTCGTAGGCGTTGGACGCGATGGTCTGCAGGTGCCCGCGGTAGGTGAAGTCGATCTGCCGCAACCGGTTGACGTTGGTGTCGAGCACGACGACTTCGGCCTGCATGCCGACCGCCATCGTCGCCGCGTTCATGCCGGCCACGCCCGCGCCGATCACCGCGACCTTGCCCGCCGCGACACCGGGTGCGCCGCCGAGCAGCACACCGCGGCCGCCCTGCGCGCGTTCCAGGCAGTGTGCGCCGACCTGGGCGGCCATCCGCCCGGCGATCTCGCTCATCGGCGCCAGCAACGGCAGCGACCCGTCGGGCAGCTGCACGGTCTCGTAGGCGATGGCCGTGACGCCGGCCTCCGCGATGGCCCGCGTGCACCCCGGCGCGGCCGCGAGGTGCAGGTAGGTGAAGAGCACCTGGTCGCGGCGCATCCGGTGGAACTCGGGCTCGATCGGTTCCTTGACCTTCAGCACCAGCTCGGCCGCCGCCCACACCTCGTCCGCGGTCGCGGCGATCCGCGCTCCCGCGGCCGTGTACTCGTCGTCGGGGAAGGACGACCCGGCACCGGCCTCGTGCTCGACCACGACCTCGTGCCCGCGGCGGACCAGCTCGACCACACCGGCGGGCGTGATGGCGACGCGGTACTCGTGGTTCTTGATCTCCTTTGGGACACCGACCAACATCGTCGCAGCGTATTCCGCAACTCGGCCTCCTGCATCGGATAACGTGCGCAGGCGTGTCAGAACCTTTCGGGCCAGAGCAGCAGCGCATCGGCAACCAACAGCGCGAAGAGGCGATCACCGCGCTCAACGACCACTTCGCGCAAGCGCGGCTCGACATCTCCGAGTACCAGGACCGGGTCAACCGCGCGTCGAACGCGCAGTCCTACGCCGAGCTCGCGGAGCTGTTCCGCGACCTCCCGCAGCCGCACCCGCCGTTCCTCGCGCCGCCGTCGGTGCCGTTCGCCGCCGTTCCGCCGCCCATGCCCACGCAGCCGTACGCCCCGCCGCAGCAGCAGTACACCGGGCCCCACCCGCAGCAGTACACGGGCCCGCAGCCGCAGCAGTACGCGCAGCCGCAGTACGCCACGCCGCCGCCTCCCGGCATGGGCTACCCCGGCGCGCCCTACGGCTACGACCCGGTCAGCGGCATCCCGTACTCGGACAAGTCGAAGGTCGCCGCGGGCGTGCTGCAGCTGTTCCTCGGCCAGTTCGGCGTCGGCCGCTTCTACATGGGTGACACGGGCATCGCGGTCGCGCAGCTGCTGACCTGCGGCGGCTGCGGCATCTGGGCGCTGGTCGACGGCATCATCATCCTGGTCAACGGCGGCACGGACTCCGAAGGCCGCCCCCTCCGCGGCTGACTCCTGGCTTTCATGGCGTCTGCAAGTACCACCAACTGCCAGTCGGTAGTACTTGCAGACGCCTGAACAGCAGGGGTCAGATGCCGGCCAGGTTGCGGCCGATGCCCCACACGAGCGCGAACGCGATCACCAGGCCCGGCACCCGTTTCGGGATCTGCCGGGGCTGGCCCGTCCACGACGCCCGGATCCACCGCGCGAACAGCCACACGGCGAACGGCACGCCGACGACGAGCATGGCCGCGTTGAAGTGCCACGCCGCCACGACGTCGCCGTGCAGCAGTGCGTGTGCCATGCGCGTGATGCCGCAACCGGGGCAGTTGAGGCCCGTGAGCCAGTTGAACGGGCACTTGGGCAGCAAGTTGCCGGGCTGGTTCGGGTCGACGAACAGCAGCACCACGGCACCCGCGCCCCCCACCGCGAGCACGCTGAGGGGCGCCCGCAACCTCCGCAGGGCGCCCCTCAGCGTCTTCACGGGAGAACCTACTTCCCGCGCGCCGCGAACCGGGTGGGCTTGTCCTGGAACGGGGCGTCGGCGGGACGCGGCTCCGCGCGGCCCTCCAGCACCTCGCGGGCGGCGAGCAGACCGGCGACCGACGAGGCGTTCACGATCTCACCGGAGAGCACCATCCGCACCGCCTCGGCGAGCGGGAAGCGGTGGACCTCCAGGTCCGCCTCCTCCTCGCCCTGCACGTCGCGGTCCACCGAGGTCAGGCCGCGGGCGAGGAACACCCGCACGACCTCGTCGGTGAAACCGGGCGAGGCGGCCACGTCGACCAGGACGTGCCACTCGGTGGCGTCCAGGCCGACCTCCTCGACCAGCTCGCGGCGCGCACCGGTCACGGGCGGTTCGCCGTCGTGGTCGAGCAGGCCCGCCGGCAGCTCCCACAGGTGTCGGCCGAGCGCGTGCCGGTACTGGTGGACCAGCGTGACCTCGCCGGAGTCGGAGACCGCGACGACCGCGACGGCACCGGTGTGCTCGACGATCTCGCGCTTGGCCGTGCCGCCGCCGGGCATCTCGACCTCGTCGACGCGCAGCGCCAGGATCTTCCCGACGTGCAGGTCCTCGCTGGCGACGGTGCGGAAGTCGTGCCGAGTGGTCACTTCGCGGCTCCCGCGGTCAGGGGGAGGCGGTCAGCCACCCGGTAGTCGATCGCGGCCTTCACGAACGCCGCGAACAGCGGGTGCGGCTTCGTGGGACGGGACTTGAGCTCGGGGTGCGCCTGCGTGGCCGCGTAGAACGGGTGCACGTCGGCGGGCAGCTCGACGAACTCGACGAGGCGGCCGTCCGGCGAGGTGCCGGAGAAGACCAGGCCGGCGTCGGCGAGCTTGTCGCGGTAGGCGTTGTTCACCTCGTAGCGGTGCCGGTGCCGTTCGGACACCTCGGTCGTGCCGTAGGCGTTCGCGACCACCGAGCCCGGCGTCAGCTTCGCGACGTACGCGCCGAGCCGCATAGTGCCGCCCATGTCCCGCTGGCCGGAGACGACGTCCTCCTGGTCGGCCATCGTGGAGATGACCGGCGAGCCGCCCTCGTCGAACTCCGACGAGATCGCGTCCTCGATGCCCGCGAGGTTCCGCGCGGCCTCGATGACCATGCACTGCAGGCCCAGGCACAGGCCCAGCGTCGGCACACCGCGGGTGCGGGTGTGCTTCAGTGCGCCGATCTTGCCCTCGATGCCGCGCACGCCGAACCCGCCGGGGATCAGCACCGCGTCCATGCCGGACAACGCGCGCGCCGCGCCCTCGGGCGTCTGGCACTCGTCCGACGGCACCCACTTGATCTCGACCTTGGCGTGGTGGGCGAACCCGCCGGCGCGCAGCGCCTCGGTGACCGACAGGTAGGCGTCGGGCAGGTCGACGTACTTGCCGACGAGCGCGATCTTCACCGTCTCCGCCGGGTTGTGCACGCGCTCCAGCAGGTCGCCCCACACCGTCCAGTCGACGTCGCGGAACGGCAGGTCGAGGCGGCGCACGACGTAGGCGTCGAGGCCCTCGGCGTGCAGCACCTTCGGGATGTCGTAGATCGACGGCGCGTCCACGGCGGCCACGACGGCGTCGGTGTCGACGTCGCACATCAGGCCGATCTTGCGCTTGAGCGAGTCCGGGATCTCCCGGTCCGCGCGGCACACGATCGCGTCGGGCTGGATGCCGATGTTGCGCAGCGCCGCGACGGAGTGCTGGGTCGGCTTGGTCTTCAGCTCGCCGGACGGCGCCAGGTACGGCACCAGGCTGACGTGCAGGAAGAAGACGTTGTCGCGGCCGACGTCGTGGCGGACCTGGCGGCACGCCTCCAGGAACGGCAGCGACTCGATGTCGCCGACCGTGCCGCCGACCTCGGTGATGACCACGTCGGGCGTGACGCCGTCGGCGTCCGGCTCGGCCATCGCGCGGATGCGGCGCTTGATCTCGTCGGTGATGTGCGGGATCACCTGGACCGTGTCGCCCAGGTACTCGCCGCGCCGCTCCTTGGCGATCACCTCGGAGTAGACCTGGCCGGTCGTGACGTTCGCGTCACCGCTCAGGTCGCGCGCGAGGAACCGCTCGTAGTGGCCGATGTCGAGGTCCGTCTCGGCACCGTCGTCGGTCACGAAGACCTCGCCGTGCTGGAACGGGTTCATCGTGCCGGGGTCCACGTTGAGGTACGGGTCGAGCTTCTGCATCGTTACCCGCAGGCCGCGCGAGGTGAGCAACTGGCCGAGGCTGGAGGCTGTGAGCCCCTTGCCCAGCGAGGAGGCGACGCCTCCTGTGACGAAGACGTGCTTGGTCGTACGTGCCTGCTGCACCAACGGGGCTCCCGTGAAAATCGTGGGGGTGAATCCCCCTATCCACGGGCCATAACGCTAACACGCCGCCGGTCACTCAGCGCACCACGACCCGGCAGATCACATCACCCGATCGGCGCAGCGCGTGGACCGGCTTCATCCCTGCCTGCGTGCGAGCAGGAAACCGGACCGGAACCGCTCGCCGTCGTGCGGTGCCCGCTCCAGCCGTCCGACCTCGGCGAACCCGGTCTGCCCCAGCAGCTCCGCCATCGCGGCGGGGACCCACTCCCACGCCGGGGCGACCCTGTGGTCGACCTCTCGCGGCAGCGGATCGTCACCGGCGAGGTACCCGAGCAGCAGCACACCGCCCGGTGAAAGCACCCGATGGAGGTCCGCGATGGCAACCGGGAGTTGCGGTGGCGGCAGGTGGATCGTCGAGAACAGCGCCAGCACCCCGCCGAGCGCGCCGTCGGCGACCTCCAGCGCCGGCATCGCCCCCTGCTCGAACCGCAGGTGCGGCCGGTCCGCGCGGGCCAGGGCGACCATCTCCGCCGACGGGTCGATGCCGAACACCTCCGGCCCGAGCGCCCGCAGGTGCGCCGTCACGTGACCGGGCCCGCAGCCGACGTCGGCGACCGGGCCGCCGTCGTGGGCGAGCACGAGCTCGGCGAACGCGGCCAGCAGCGCGCGTTCCAGCGGGAGGGTGTCGAGCACGTCGCGGAACAGCTCGGCGTAGAGCGGCGCGACGGCGTCGTAGGCGGCACCGGTTGCGGTCACGGCGGAAACCGCAGCCCTTCGCGGTGCGGGATTTCCCGAACCACCGGCGACGGGCCGCGCGATCGGGAATCGTGGTGCCGTGACCTTCGACGTGGTGGGAGCGGCGGCCAGGGCGGTGCGGAACCGCGCGGCCGCCTGGCGGTTCATCGAAGGGTTCGCGGCCTGGTGGGCCGAGCCGATCGAGGCGCAGGACGGCTGGAGCAACGCGGACCTCGACGCCGCGGAGGCCCGGCTGGGCGTGCGGATACCGGCGGCGTTGCGCGAGGCCTACGCGTTGTTCGGCAAGCGCCCCGACCTGACCAGCAACCAGGACCGGCTGCTGCTGCCCGCGGAGCTGCGCATGGAGGGCGACGTTCTGGTGTTCCGCGACGAGAACCAGTGGGTGGCGGCCTGGGGCACGACCGCGCGGGACGAGGACCCGGCGGTGCTGATCAAGCTGGACCTGGTCGACAAGTCCGAGGAGACCTGGGACCCCTGGCTGCCGCGGCTGTCGCACGCGTGCGTGGAGCTGGTGCTGTCGGAGGCGTTGTTCCGCGACGGCGCCCAGACGGCCGACAGGGAGATGTCCGCGGCGGACACCTCCCTGCTGGAGCGCGAGTTCGAGCTGTTGCCGTTGCACAGCCCGAACACCCGGTGGTTCGGCACCGACGACGTGCTCATCCGCGAGGACGACCGGCAGTGGCTGTGGGCCCGTGCCCGCACGCCCCGCGCGCTGGACGAGCTGCTCGCGGTGCTGCCGGGCGACTGGACGACCGAGTACTAGCTCGCGTTTCCCGGCGAGGACGCCTCGGCGTTGCCCGCCACCCCGTAGCGGCCCGCGCGGCCTTCGAGCTGTTCGTGCAGCGCCAGCACGACGACGACCCGGCCGGCCGAGGTGTCCGAGTTGTCGACGGTGGACAGGACGGACGTGGCGTTGGTGTCCGCGCGCACCACGCCGAGGGCGCCGGTGCCGTTGGCGGACCCGTTCGCACCGGCCAGGACGACGCCCGCACCGGAGCGGTCGAGCTGGGTGGCGAACCGCGCGATCGTGGAGGCCCGGTCCGCTGCCGAGTCGCCGAGCGCCGCACCGCCGGTCAGCACGACGGCGAGCTGTGCGGGCTTCACGCTGGAGGTGGCCTTCACGAAGCCCGCGTTGGAGAGCCCGGCGAGCGCCGCCGCGGCCTCGTCCGGGGTCGCCTGCGGCTGGTTGCCGGTGGGGTTGAGCAGCAGCAACGCGCCGAACAGGCCACCGGCGCGGGTGCCGGGGTCGCCGGCGGTCGGCAGCTGCGAGCCGGCGGGTTGCAGGCGGGCGACGAGCTCGCGGAGCTGGTCGGCGCGGGACGGGTCGGCGAACGCGTCGGTCAGCTGGACCTCACCGGTGACGGTGGCACCGGCGGACTTCAGCAGCCCGCTTAGCGCGTCGCGGTCGGAGGGGCGGGCGTCCGAGGTGGTCACCAGCACGACCGTGCGGTCGGTCAGCCGGTCCTTCACCGCGAGCGGCCCGACCGACGCGGCGAACTCGTCGGCGTCGGTCAGCTTGGCGTTCACCGCGTTGCGGTCGTTCTGCAGGTCGTTCACCTGCTGTGCCAACGAGTTCTTCTCGTCGCTCAGCCCGGACAGCAGTCTGCCGCTGATCGCGGTGGACCCCAGCACGACGCCCACCGCCAGCGCGAGGAACACGGCGGTGATCGAAACTATGTGGTAGCGCAGCGTGATCACGAGAAGAACCCCTTGAACCAGTTGACGACGGAGTGCCAGCCGTCGACCACGATGTCGACGTAGACGTGACCGACGCCGGAGACCGCCAGCGCCGCGGCCATGGCGGCGATCGCGGCGGCCACCAGCAGGGTGATCACGCCCAACGACACCCGGCTGCGGTGCAGGGTCGCGACGGCCTCCCCGTCGACGAGCTTGCTGCCGAGCTTCAGCCGGGTGAGGAACGTGGAGGGGTTGGACCCGGAGTGCCCGCGGTCGAGGAACTCGCGCAGCGTCGCGCGCAGCCCCACCGTCACGACGAGGGACGCGCCGTGCGCCTCGGCCAGCAGCAGGGCGAGGTCCTCGGCGTTGCCGGACGCGGGGAAGGTCACCGCGCCGATGCCGAGGTCCTGGATGCGTTGCAGGCCGGGCGCGTGGCCGTCGGTCTGCGCCGGCACGACCACCTCGGTGGCCGCGCGCAGCGACGCGGTGCCGATGCCGTCGGGGTCGCCGACGACGATGTCCGGTGCGAGGCCCGCGTCGTGCAGCGTGTCCGCGCCGGTGTCGACCCCGATCAGCACCGGCCGGTACTCGCGGATGTACTTCTTGAGCTTGCGCAGCTCCTCGGCGTGCGAGGGGCCGCCGGCGACGACGAGCACCTGCCGGTCGCGCATCGGGACGTACACCTCGGGCACGCCGACGCCGTCGAGGACGAGCGCGCGTTCCCGGCGCAGGAACTCGATGGTGTTGGCGGAGAACGCCTCCAGCTGTGCCGACATGCCGGCCTTCGCCTCGATCATGGCGTCGGCGATGCTTTCCGCGTTCTGCTCGATCCCCGTCGCGAGCTCGCGTTCACCCGCGTACACGACCCCTTCGTGCAGGCGGATCTTCGTGCCTTCCCTGATCTCGCGCAGGGCGGTCGCGCCGACGTTGTCGATGAGCGGAATGCCCGCCTCGATCAGCAGTTCCGGGCCCAGGTTGGGAAAGCGCCCGGAAATGGACGGCGACGCGTTCACGACGCCCACCACCTCTGCGGCGACGAGGGCCTCCGCGGTGCGCCGGTCGAGGTCGACCAGGTCGAACACGGCCACGTCCCCGGGGCTGACCCGCCGCACCAGGTCGCTCACGCGCCGATCCACCCGCGCGACGCCGGTGACACCGGGAAGTTGGTGGTTGGTGCGGTTCAGCAACCCGGAAAGCTTCATGAGCCGATAGTGACTCACGTTGCGCACGGGACAGGTGAGGCACGCCGGGTCTTTTCCCGCCCTCAGTCGTCGGGGTGAACCACTACGGCCCCAAACGCGACGACAACGGCGGCCAGCAGCACCCAGGTGCCCGTTCCGAAGCCCGCTTCCAGACCGGGGTCGATGGTGATGTTGCCCGTTTTGTGAAAGCTGATGGCGTTCACCAAATACACGAACAACATTCCTGTGGTTCCGGCGAGTGCGGCCGCCCCTGCGAACGCGAACCTCCGCAGGAAGACACCGGCGAGGAGCACCAGCGCCGCGGCGGCGACGGGGATGCCGAACAGCGGCCCGTGCGGGTCGGTCACCTCACCGAACTGCGTGCGCCAGCCGGTCGTGACGAACTCGGTCTGCGGCTGGTCGGGTGCGAGCCGGATCCGCAGCTCCGACAGCGGCAGGAACGTCGCGACGACCGCCATCGCCGCCGCGAGCACGACGAGCCCGATCTTGAGGATCTTCCTCACGCCACCGCCTCCCGTTGTGCCGCAACGGCACCGACGAGCGCCACGACCGTGCCGACGGCCAGGAACAGCAGCCCGTAGCCGAGCGCGAAGTCGCCCTGCTGGTCCCCGGCGTGCCCGCGTTCCGAGACGACCAGCGCCACCACGACCGCGACCGCCCCGGCCTGGCCGAGCGCGCCCGCGAGCGCCGCCCAGCGCACCTTCACCCCGGCGACGAGCAGCACCACCGTGGCGGCGACCGGGATGCCGTACCAGGGCGAGAGGTCACCGGCCGGCCAGTCGCCCGGCTTGTTCACGACCTCCGTGCCCCAGGCCCGCACCACCACCTCGACGCCACCGGCGTAGGTGGTCGAGTACCACGGCAGCACCAGCGCTCCCGCCGTCAGCACCACCCCCACCGCGATCAACGCGATCGCCGTCGGTCGTCCGATCACCGAGCCTCCTGTTGTCCGACCGCGATCCCGAACGGCGGTGTGTCGTCGTCCGCCCCCAGCTGTTCCGGTTCCGGTTCCGGCGCCGGGCGCTGGGCCAGCACCGCACCGGCCAAGCCGACCAGCGCCGCCGCCACCAGCAGCGGGAAACCGGGCAGGAGGTGCTGTTCGTAGTGCCAGGGCGACGAGGCGATGAGGGCGTTCGCCAGTTCCGCGCGGCGCAGCACGCCGACCGCGAACGTCAGCACGAGCCCGGCGAACACCCCGGCCGCGACCAGCACCGCCGGACGTGCCACGGCGGCGGTCCTGCCCTCCCGCAGCGTGCACACCACCGCCACCACCATGAGCACCGCGGCGACCACGATCGGCAGGCCCTCGGAGAACACGCCGCCGTCCGGGAGCGGCGAGGGCGCACTCGACCGCGTGCCCCACAACGAGGTGGTGGACGTGATGACGATCTGCTGCGAGACCTCCGTCTCGACGAACACGTCCCTGGTGGCACCGGCTCCGGCCAGTGCCCCGCCCAGCACCACGAGCAGCGCGGCGGTCCTCCGGCGGTCAGTCACCCCGGCGCTCCACTGGCAGGGCGATGCCGAACGGCGGTGTCGCGTCGTCCGCGACCGGCTCTGCCGCGTGCGGCCGTTGCGCGAGCACCGCGCCGGCCAGCCCGGCGAGCGTTCCCGCGACCAGCAGGTAGAAGCCGGGCAGGGCGGTCTGCGCGTACCGGTAGTCGGAGCTCGCCTCGAACGCGTTCGCGACCTGCAGCTGGTGCAGCGTCTCGACGACGAACAACAGCAGCACGCCGGCGAGCGCTCCGGCACCGGCCAGGGTCGCGAGGCGCGCCGCCCCGGCGACCTTCGCACCGGCGAGCGTGCCCAGCGCGGCCACCACCATCACCGCGGCGGCGGCCACGACGGGCCATCCGGGGTCCGCCGCGACGTCGAACACCGGGTAGCCCGGCGCGTCGGTCCTCCGCTCCCACAGCGAGACGACCTGGGTGAAGGTGCGCCCCTCGCCCACGAACCGGTGGCCGAGCACGTCGAGGAAGCAGGCGGCGCCGGTGAGCACCCCGCCCAGCACCACGACCCCGGCGGCGATCCGGCGGTCAGTCACCGCGCGCCTCCCCGGTGGTGGGGAAGGCGATCCCGAACGGCGGCGTGTCGTCGTCGGTGAACTGGTGCACCACCACCGCGTCGTCCGCCGGCGGCTCCGTGCGCGGCCGCGACCGCTGGGCGAGCACCGCGCCCACCAGACCGGCCGCCGCCGCCAGCACCAGCAGGTGGAAGCCGGAGTCGAAGTGGTAGGCGAACCCGGTGGCGGCCTCGAAGGCGTTGTTCATCTCCTCCTCGCGCAGCACCCCGACCCCGTAGGCCACCACGACCCCGAGGAACGCGGCCGCCGCGGCGAGCGCGACGACGCGGGCGGGCTGGACGCCCCGGCCCCGGCGGAGGGCGAGCAGCCCGGCCACCACCGTGAGCGCGGCGGTGAACAACACCGGTGCGCCGACGTTCAGCAGCGGGCTGATCTCGTGGCCGTCCGGCAGCGGTACCGAGCCCTCCCACAGCGAGCCGCTGAACGCGAACGAGTCGACCGGCGACGTGTGCATCGCCGTGTACATGGGCAGCTGGTTGCCGACCCCCACCAGCACCCCGCACAGGACCAGCAGCAGAGCGGCCGGCCTCCCCCGGTCAGTCACGTCGCTGCTCCTGCTCGCTCTTCGTCTCCACCACCACCGGGAACCCGTAGGGCGGTGTGTCCTCGTCGTCGCCCTCGACCTGGTGGATCACCACACCGTCCGCGGGCCGCTCCGCCCGGTGCCACGGCAGCTCCTGGTGCAGCAAAGCCGCCACGACCCCCACCCCCGCGGCGACGAGCAGCACCGTGATCCCGTTGCCCCGCACCACGTCCAGCGGCACGGGCACGGTCAGCTCCGCCAGCCGCCGCACGACCTGCTGCACCTGGTTGAGCGCCAGCCAGGCCAGCCCCACCAGCGCCCCGGCCCCGAGCAACGACCCGAGCCGCGCCACCGGCTGCCGGAACGACAGCACCGCAGACAACGCCATCACCACGGCCGCCGCGAGCGCCGGCCACCCGTAGTCGATCGGCGCCAGCATCAGCGACCCGCGGAAGTCGTCGTGCTCGATCCCCCACGTCGTCGCCTCGAACCGCAACGTGCGGTTCGCGAACTCCGTCTCCACCGAATACCCGACCAGGAACGTGGCGGCCACCGCCAGCCCCGCGGCCACGAGCACCAGCACCGCCCCGAACACCCGGCGCGTGGTCACATCCGGTCCACCTTCCACCGCACCACCGTGTGCGTCCGCTGACCGGGCATCGGTCACGTTCTCACCATCATGCCCAACCAGCGGGGGTTCAGCGCGGTTCGGCACCCGCGCGGCCCACCCGCCGGACCCGCGCGACCGCGTCCCCACCGAGCCCGCGGTCCCCCCGGCCCGCGCCGGCTCAGGACTTCTTCTTCCGCCTCCGCACCACCGGAGCCGCCGACTTGTCGGCGTTCGCCGCCGCCAGCAGCTCTTCCGCGTGGGCGCGGCCGGTGTCGGTCGAGTCCATGCCCGCGAGCATGCGCGCCAGCTCCACCACCCGCTGCGTCTCGTCGAGCCTGCGGACCGCGGAGCGGGTGAAGCGGCCGTCGGCCGACTTGTCCACGACGAGGTGGCGGTCGGCGAACGCGGCCACCTGCGGGAGGTGGGTGACGACGATGACCTGGTGCGAACGGGCCAGGCGGGCGAGGCGGCGGCCCACCTCGACGGCCGCACGGCCGCCGACGCCCGCGTCGACCTCGTCGAAGACGAGGGTCGGGACCGGGTCGGAGTGCGACAGCACGACCTCGAGGGCCAGCATCACGCGGGACAGCTCACCGCCGGAGGCGCCCTTGTGCACGGGCAGTGCGGGGGCACCGGGGTGCGAGATCAGGCGCAGCTCGACCTCGTCGACGCCCGAGGAGCCGGCGTGCAGGATCGAGCGGCCCACGGGCAGTGCCTGCGAGTCGCCGGACTCGGCGTGGCGGGGGCGGACCGCGAGCTCGACCGAGGCGTGCGGCATGGCGAGGCCGTCGAGCTCCTCGGTGACGGCCTTGCCCAGCTCCAGCGCGGCCTCGGTGCGGGCGGCGGTGACCTGGGCGGCGAGCACGCCGAGCTCCGCCGCCAGCTCGTCGCGGCGCTTGGCCAGCCCGGCCAGCGCGTCCTCGGAGGTGTCGAGGCCGTTCAGGCGCGAGCGGGCATCGGCGGCCCAGGCGATCACGCCGTCGACGTCGGCGGCGTACTTGCGGGTCAGCGCCTTCAGCTCGGCCTGGCGCTGCAGCACCTGCTCCAGGCGGCCTGGGTCGGCGTCGAGGTGGTCGAGGTAGCCGGAAATCTCCGCGCCGACGTCGGCGAGCAGCGTCGCCGCCTCCACCAGCCGCGGTTCCATCTCACGCAGCCGCGGGTCGTCCGACGTGGACAGGCGGCGGGCGGCCTCGGAGATCAGGCCGAGCGCACCGGGGTTGTCCGGGTCGCCCTCCAGCGATCCGGACACCGCGAACTGGGCACCGGACGCGGCCTCGCGCAGCTGGTCGGCGTCGGCCAGGCGGCGGGCCTCGTCGTGCAGCTCCTGCTCCTCGCCCGGCTTGGGGTCGACCGCGTCGATCTCGGTCAGGCCGTGCCGCAGCAGGTCGGCCTCGCGGGCCAGCTCACGGGAGCGTTCGGTGCGTTCGCGCAGCTCGGAGGCGACCTTCAGCCACTCGTCGCGGATGCGCCGGTACTCGCGCAACGGCTCGGCCACGTCGTCGCCCGCGAAGCGGTCCAGCACACCGCGCTGCTCGGTCGGGCGCATGAGCCGCAGCTGGTCGTTCTGGCCGTGCACGGCGATCAGCTGCTCCGCCAGCTCGGACAGCACGCCGACGGGCACGGACCGGCCACCGACGTGTGCGCGCGAACGACCGTCCGCACCCACGGTGCGGATGGCGATCAGCGAGCCGTCCTCGTCCGCCTCGCCGCCGACCTCCTCGGCGACCTTGGCCGCCGGGCTGCCCGCCGGGGCCTGGAAACGGCCCTCCACCACGGCTTTGTCGGACCCGGTGCGAACCCGGGACGCCTCCGCACGGCCTCCGCCGAGCAGGTGCAACCCGGTCACGACCATGGTCTTGCCAGCACCCGTCTCACCGGTGACGACGGTGAATCCGGGGTCGAGCTCGAGGGTGGCCTCTTCAATCACGCCAAGGCCATTGATGCGCATCTCGGCCAGCACAGGGCGAACCTTACTTGTCGGGTCCGACAGTTCGGGGTGGGGCGTACCTCTGGGGGCACCATGACGAGCCGGTGCCGGCGCACCGAGCGGCGCGGTCAACCTGCCGATGGTCCCCGCCACCCCTTGACCGGCAGGTCGAACTTCTCCACCAGCCGGTCGGTGAACGGGGCGTGGCGCAGCCGCACGACCTTGAGCGGCACCTCGCCCTCCACGACCTCGATCCGGGCGCCGGCGGGCAGCTCGAACGTGCGCCGCCCGTCAGCGGACAACGCCGCCGGGTGCCCGGTGGCCTCGATCTCGAACGCCACGTGCGACTTCGGCGAGACGACCAGCGGCCGTGCGAACAGCGCGTGCGCGTTGCTCGGCACCACCAGGATCGCCTGCACGTCCGGCCACACGACCGGCCCGCCCGCGGAGAACGCGTAGGCGGTCGACCCGGTCGGCGTCGCGCAGAGCACGCCGTCGCAGCCGAACGCCGACACCGGCCGGCCGTCGACCTCGACGACGACCTCCAGGATGCGTTCGCGGATGAGCTTCTCGACGCTGATCTCGTTGAGCGCCCACGTCTTCACGACGACCTCGCCGCCGACGGTGGCGACCAGGTCGAGCGTCATGCGCTCTTCCACGAAGTAGTCGCGTTCCAGGACGTGGCCGATGGCCTCGTGCAGCGCGTCCGAGTCGGCTTCGGCGAGGAACCCGACGCGGCCCAGGTTGACGCCCAGCACCGGCACCCCGGCGGGCCGGGCGAGCTCGGCGCCGCGCAGCAGCGTGCCGTCACCGCCCAGCACCAGCACGAGCTCGGTGCCCTCGGCGGCGTGGTCGTCCGCGGGCACGACCTTGGTGCAGCACGACGGCCCGAGGTCGCGGGCCTCGTCGTCGAGCACCCTGGTCGTGACGCCGCCGACGGCGAGCCGGCCCGCGACCTGACGGGCGAGATCGATGTTGCTCTGGTGACCGGTGTGGACGACCAGCAGGACTTCCCTCATCAGGGCCCTTCTTCGACGGCGGTGCGCACCATCTCCGCGGGGTCGACCGGGTCGCCCCTGCGCAGCCAGAGGAAGTACTCGACGTTGCCGGACGGGCCGGGCAGCGGGCTCGCGACGACCCCGTGCACGGCCAGTCCGAGCCCGGCCGCCGCACTGGTCACGTCGAGCACGGCCGCGGCACGCAGCGCGGGGTCGCGCACGACGCCACCGGAGCCGAGGCGTTCCTTGCCGACCTCGAACTGCGGTTTGACCATCGGCAGCAGGTCGCCTTCCTCGTCGAGGCACGCGGCCAGTGCGGGGAGCACAAGCCTCAACGAGATGAACGAGAGATCGGCCACCACGAGTTCAACCCGGCCGCCGATGTCCTCGGGCGTGAGGGTGCGGACGTTGGTCTTGTCCTTGACCACGACCCGGTCGTCGGTCTGCAGCTTCCAGTCGAGCAGACCCCTGCCGACGTCGGCCGCGACGACCTGCCGCGCACCGCCGCGCAGCAGCACGTCGGTGAAACCGCCAGTGGATGCGCCCGCGTCCAGGCACCGCTTGCCCGTCGGGTCGATCTTGAAGCCCTCGAGCGCGCCGATCAGCTTGTGCGCACCTCGGGACGCCCAGTTCGGGTCGTTGCCGAGGTCTCTGACGACAACCGCGTCCGAGGTCTCCACCGCGGTCGCCGGTTTGGTGGCGACGGTGCCGCGCACCGTCACACGCCCGTCGGCGACGAGCTGGCTGGCGTGCTCACGGGACCGGGCGAGCCCCCTGCGCACGAGTTCGGCGTCGAGCCGCACCCTGCGTGGCACTGTGCATCACACCTTGTCGATGCTCGACAGTGCTTCGGTGAGCGTGGCGTGCACGGCGTCGAACCTCGCCACGTGCTCGGCCAGCGGCACCGTCTCGAGCCCGTCGAGCCGCTCCAGCGCGCCGTTGATGGCGTCGGCCGGGTTGGGCGGCGGTCCGGGCAGGGGGTAGCTCACGCCCCTACGGTAGCCGATGCAAGACCGACAGGTCCGCGCCGACATACGTGGGGCGCTGGTCTTCCGGAAGCGCTTGCGCCTCCTGCTCCGTCGACACGCCCGTGAGCACGAGCAGCGAGTCCATGCCCGCGTTCACCGCGCCCAGGACATCGGTGTCGAGCCGGTCGCCGATGACCAGCGGCCGGTGGGCACCCAGGTCCTTCGCCGCCTGCTGCAGCAGCGGGGTGGCGGGCTTGCCGGCCACGAGCGGCTCAGCGTCGGTGGCGGCCTTGAGCGCCGCGACGAGGCTGCCGTTGCCGGGCAGCAGGCCGCGTTCGGTGGGCAGCGTCACATCGACGTTGCAGGCCACCCACAGCGCGCCGCCGCGGATGGCCACGGCGGCCTCGGCCAGCTCACGCCAGCCGAGGTCCGTGCTGAGGCCCTGCAGCACCGCGGTGGCGTGCTCCGCGGTGTCCACGGGGGTGAGCCCGCGCTTCAGCACCTCGGCCTGGAGGGCCTCGGTGCCGAGCACGAGCACGTTCGTCCGCGCGGGCAGGCGTTCGGCCAGCATGGCCGCGCCCGCCTGGGCCGACGTGCTCACCTCGTCGATGCTCGTGTCGAACCCGAGCTCGACGAGGTGGTCGGCCACCGCCTGCGGTGAGCGGGAGGCGTTGTTGGTGACGTACCGGATCCCGACGCCCTTGGCCCTCGCCTGCGCGACGGCTTCCGCTGCGCCCGGCACTGCCTCGGACCCGCGGTAGACGGTGCCGTCGAGGTCGATCAGCAACGCGTCGTACCGGTCCACCAACGTTTCGCTCACTGCTGTCCGATCTCCTCGGGGGAGGGGTCCTGCGTCAGCTCGAACGCGCGCTCGGCGGCGTCGGTCTCCCCTTCGTCGTCGGCCTCGGCGGCGTTGAGGAACCACTTGACGGCTTCCTCGATGCGGTCGGCCGCGGCCAGGTTGTCGGCGTAAGCGTAGAAGAGCCGCGCCGAGTACGGGGTGCGCTGGCCGGGGTCGAGGTCCGGCCCCTGCAACGCCACCACGGCCGCCTCGAACTGACCCATGTCGCGACGGGCACCGGCCGCGACGATGCGCAGCTCGATCTCGTCCTCCTGGCTCAGCTCCTTGGCCGACGGGTCCTTCGCGAGGTCGATGGCCCGCTCCGGCCGCCCGAGGGCGCGCTCGCAGTCGGCCATGATCGCGAGGTGGCCGGGACCGGCCATCATCCGGCGCGCGGCGCGCAGCTCGCTGAGCGCCTCCGCCCACTCGTCGGCGAAGTACGCGGTGAGACCGGCGGCCTCGCGCACCACACCGACCCGCGCCGCCTTGCTGCGCGCGTACCGGGCGTGCTCCAGCGCCAGCTCGGGCTCCTCGTCGATCAGCAGCCCGGCCGCGGCCAGGTGCCGTCCGACGATCTCCGCGAGCCCCTTGGGGAGGCTGCGGAGCTCGGCCTTGATCTCCGGGTCGAGCAGGGAGAGGTCGGCCTCCTCCGGCAGCTCGGGACGCCCGCCGCGGGGACCGCTCGGCGCCTCGTCCCGGTCGTCGCGCTCGGCGGCGGTGCTGCCGGTGTCGCTGTTGCCGGTCGTGACGTCGGCGGTGCTGCCGGTCGTGCTCTCGGGCGTGCCAGTCGTGCTGTCGTCGCGAGGATCGGCGTCGGCCGGCTCGGCGGCCGCGATGGCCTCGGCGGCGGTGTCGTCGCTGTCGGCCTTCTCGGCGTCGACGGCGGGCGCCGTGGTGTCAGCGGTGTCGGCGTCGTCGGCGACCGAGTCGTCGGCGTCGGACTGGCCGCGGGCAGCGGCGCGCGAGGCGGCCGCACCGTCACCGAGCCGGTAGCCGGCGCGTGCGGGGGCGGCCTCGGCGGCGGAGGTCACGTCCTCGGCGGAGTTCGCCTCGGCCGTCGGCTCCTGGTCGGCGATCCGCTCCTGGAAGCGGGCCGCACGCTCACGGCTGCGCTCGTCGCGGCGGTCGTCGCGCTGGGGCGCCTCGGACCGGTCGTCCGAGTTGTACCCGCCACGGCCGCCACGGTCAGCGCGGTCGTCGGACCGGTTCCCGCGGTAGCCACCCCGGTCGCCGTCCTTGCGGAAGCCCGGACGGTCGTCCGACCGGTTGCCCCGGTACCCGCCCCGGTCACCGGAGTCGTTGCCGCGGTACCCGCCGCGGTCGTCACGGCGGTCGCTGCCGCGGTCGTCGGAGCGGTTGCCCCGGTACCCGCCGCGGTCGCCGGAGTCGTTGCCGCGGTAACCCGGACGGTCGCCGTCCTTGCGGAAACCACCGCGGTCGGAGGACCGGTCGTCACGGCGGTACCCGCCGCGGTCGCCCGAGTCGTTGCCTCGGTAGCCGCCCCGGTCGCCATCCTTGCGGAAGCTCGGACGGTCGTCGGAACGGTTGCCGCGATATCCGCCGCGGTCACCGGAGTCGCTGCTGCGGTAGCTGCTGCGCTCGCCGTCCTTGCGGAAGGCGGGACGGTCGTCGGAGCGGTTGCCGCGGTACCCGCCGCGGTCGCCGGAGTCGTTGCCCCGGTAACCCGGACGGTCGCCGCCGCGGTCGCTGGAACGGTCATCGCGGCGGAACCCGCCGCGGTCGCCACCGGAGCGGTCGTCACGGCGGAACCCGCCGCGCTCGCCGGAGCCTTCCTTGCGGTAGCCGCCGCGGTCGCCGGAGCTCTCGCCGCGGTAGCCGGGACGGTCGCCCGAGGAGCGGGAGCCACCGCGCTCGTTCGAGTCGCCGCGGTACCCGGGACGTGAGCCGCGGTCGCTGGAACGGTCGTCGCGGCGGAAACCACCGCGGTCGCCAGAGTCGTTGCCGCGGTAGCCACCGCGCTCGCCGTCCTTGCGGAAACCCGGACGGTCGTCGGAACGGTTGCCGCGGTAGCCACCCCGGTCACCGGAGTCGTTGCCCCGGTAACCCGGACGGTCGCCGGTGCGGGACCCGCGGTCGCTGGACGAGCGGTAGCCGCCGCGGTCATTCGAGTCGCCGCCGCGGTAGCCGGGGCGGTCGCCAGAGGAACGGGAGCCGCCGCGGTCACCGGAGTCGCTGCTGCGGTAGCTCGGACGGTCGCCGTCCTTGCGGAAGCCGCCGCGGTCGGAAGAGCGGTCGTTGGACCGGTAACCACCGCGGTCGCCGGCACCTTCCTTGCGGTACCCGCCGCGGTCGGACGAGTCCTTGCCGCGGTAGCCGGGGCGGTCGCCGCCGCTGCGGTCCGAGCGGTAGCCGCCGCGGTCGGACGAGCTGCCGGCGCGGTTGTCTCGACGGTCGCCGCTCTGGTTGCGGTCGCCGGAGCCCTCACCACGCTGGTACCCACCGCGGTCGTCGCGGCGGTCGTTGCTGCTGAACTTGCGGTCGCCTGCTGAGTGGCCACCATCGGCGGAACGGCGCGGTCGGTCTCCCTGGCCACGCTGACGGTCGCCGGGACGATCCCCGAACCTTGACACCAAATCCTCCTACTAGAGACACGCTGAAAGGGGCTTGTGAGCGAGCACTTTAGTTGTGCCCCGCATCACAAGCCCCTTTCAGGGAAGTAAGTTCGGCGGCGACCTACTCTCCCACACCGTAACCAGTGCAGTACCATCGGCGCAGAAGGGCTTAACTACCGGGTTCGGAATGGGACCGGGTG